>DHVK01000004.1 GCA_002412625.1 Cloacimonetes bacterium UBA5210 | reverse complement strand
AATGGAAAACTCCCCTACCCTATCCTTGTAGCGAATCGGTTCCCGGCATTTGCAGTTTTTGGGGAGTAGAAGTGCAGATTTCACCGGCTCTAGATTTCTTCAAAGCCAGAAACTCCCAAGCCTAGCACCCAATGCCAATCTAGCACCCAATGCCAATCTAGCACCCAATGCCAATCTAGCATCCAATGCCACTCAAGAATCACTGAACCTTTATCGTAAGCTGTGGCAATCCTAATCACCCTACTTGGTCACTTCCCGATTCGGCAAAAAAAGCGGGAAAGGGGATGCCGGATCGGGGAAAAGTGTTGACAGATTCCTGCCGTTTGCCGCTATATCACTTTAGTGAAAAATTACGTATAAGGAGTACAACCATGCCAAGAATGACGGTTGACCCAAGCTACTGCAAAGGCTGTGGCTTATGCATTGCTGCCTGCCCGAAAAAGATCATCAGATTTTCGGAAAACATCAATGCCAAAGGCTACCACTATGCAGAATGTTTTGAGCAAGAAAAGTGCATCGCTTGCAAGATGTGCTATATAACCTGCCCGGATGTGGCAATAACGGTTGAGAAGTGAGGAAATAATGGCGAAGATCTTGATGAAAGGAAACGAAGCAGTAGCGGAAGCTGCCATTCGCAGCGGCTGCAGATTGTATTTTGCCTATCCCATCACCCCTCAAAGCGAACTGATCGAGTATATGGCGCGCATGATGCCAAAAGTTAATGGTACATTTTTGCAGGCCGAAAGTGAAGTGGCTGCTATCAATATGGTTTACGGCGCTGCCGGATGCGGCAAAAGGGTAATGACCTCTTCTTCTTCCCCCGGAATATCGCTGAAGATGGAAGGTATCTCTTACATCGCCGGTGCAGAACTGCCCTGCGTGATCGTAAACGTGCAGCGTGGTGGTCCCGGTTTGGGCGATATCCAGCCCGCACAAGGCGATTATTTCCAGGCTACCAAAGGTGGCGGACATGGCGATTACCGCCTGATCGTGATGGCTCCCGGTTCTGTGCAAGAATTTGCTGATATGGCTTCCGAAGCCTTTGAGCTGGCAGATAAATATCGCAACCCCGTGATGATTCTCGCCGACGGCATGCTGGGTCAGATGATGGAGCCGGTGGAGTTTAAGCCCGCCAAAACTGATGCCGAGATCGAAGAACTGGGCAAACAGCATCATTCCTGGTGCATACATCCCAATGAAGATGGCGATAAAAAGCATCACAACGAGATTAATTCTCTGGAGATAGATCCCCTGGTGCTGGAAAAGCACGTCAATGAGCTCTATGAAAAATATGCCGTGATCGAGCAGAAAGAGCTTCGCTACGAGTCTTTTAACGTCTATGATGACAACGAAATTCTCTGCGTGGCTTGGGGAACTGCTTCCCGCATCGTAAAATCTGCCATCAACGAGCTGAAAGCTGCAGGTAAGAGCGTGGGAATGATCCGTCCGATCAACGTCTGGCCCTATCCCTATGAAGCAGTGGCCAAAGCGATTGGTCCCAAAGTGAAGAAAGTGTATGTCTTCGAGTTAAATACCGGTCAGATGCTGGATGATGTGAAGATTGCCGTAAGCGGAAAAGTCCCGGTTGATTTCTGGGGCAAAGTGGGCGGCATCGTGTTTACCCCTGCTGAAATCCAAGCCAAGCTTGAAGAATGCTTTTAAGGAGTAGAACATGGAAAAGATAGCATACAGACCAGAATCATTAACCTCAACCCCCTTTACCTACTGTCCCGGCTGCCTTCATGGTGTGGCACATCGCCTCATCGCGGAAGCAATTGATGAACAAGGTTTGATCAACCAAATGACCGGTGTAGCCCCTGTGGGCTGCTCTGTGTTTGCCTATAAATTCTTCAATTTCGATATGGCCCAAGCTGCTCATGGCAGAGCTCCTGCCGTAGCCACCGGGATCAAGCGTGCTCGCCCTGATATGCATGTGTTTACCTATCAGGGAGATGGAGATCTTGCTGCGATCGGCACTGCCGAAATCGTGCATGCCGCTAACCGTGGCGAACATATGTCCGTGTTCTTTGTCAACAACGCGATTTATGGCATGACCGGAGGGCAGATGGCCCCCACCACCTTGCCGGAAATGAAGACCACCACCAGTCCCTATGGCCGCAATACCGATGACATCGGCTTCCCGATCCGGGTAAGTGAACTGATCGCGACTCTGATCGCGCCTTATTACATCGAGCGGGTGTCTTTGCTGACTCCGGCTGATATTATCAAAGCCAAGAAAGCGGTATCCAAGGCGATTCAGTATAACAAAGAGGGTCGGGGATTCACCTTTGTGGAGTTCATCTCCACTTGTCCCACAAACTGGGGCATCGACCCGATCAAATCCCGCGATTGGGCAAAAGAAAACATGCTGCCCTTCTTCAAATTGGGTTGCCTGAGAGACAAAGGCGAAGGAGTGGAATAATGACTACAGAATTGATCTGCGCAGGATTTGGCGGACAAGGCGTACTCACCATCGGAAAGTTCCTGGCCAAAGCCGGAATGACAGAGGGTAAAAACGTTTCCTGGTTACCATCTTACGGCCCGGAAATGCGAGGCGGTACGGCAAATGTATCAACCGTGATTTCGGACGATGCGATCGCGTCTCCGATCGTGAGCTTTCCCAATATTCTGGTAGCGCTCAATCAACCATCCATCGATAAATTTGCCCCTTCCATCCGTCCCGGCGGCATCCTGATCTATAACACCAATATGTGCCCCCATGGATGCAAACGAGAGGATATCGTCCAGATTTCGGCGCCCATGGTGGATATCGCCAAAGAGATTGGTAATCCCATGGTGTTGAACATGCTGGCCATCGGTGTCATCATCGGAAAAACCAGAATTATCAAATATGAAACAATGGAAGAAGATCTGACCAGCTTCATGAAAGCCAAGAATCCTGAATTGCTGGAGCTGAATCTGAAAGCCATCAAACGGGGAATACAGATAGCTCAAGGCTGATCTTTATTCTGCCCAAAATTATCACATCGGGGGCGCAATGCTGTCCCCGATGTGTTTTTGAAAAGGAGATTCTGATGACCCAGGAACTTGTAACCATCGCCACCTTTACCGGTGTCTTCGAAGCAGAAATGGCAAAGACCTTTCTGGAAGAAGCAGGCTTTGAAGTGTATCTGCAAAACGAGCGCTTCCAAAGCATGTATGCGTCCATTGCTGGAGATATGTATCAGATAGAGCTGCAGGTGTTTGCGGAATTTGAAGATGAGGCAACCGGATTGTTGAATGATCTGGATGACAGCTATCTGGCAAGCCGGATTCTGAAGAAAGAGAAGGCTCTTCTGGAAGGACACTTCCAGCTCACCAGCGGCAATCACAGCAATCAATACATCGAAAAAATCCGTGTGCTGCAAAACCCTGAAGCAACGCATACTCTTTGCAAGAGATTAGCCCAGCGCTTGAGTGAATATGACTTTGATACTGTGATCGGTCCTGCATACGGAGCGATCGTGCTGGCCTTTGAAGTTGCCCGCATTTTGGGCAAGCGCTTTGTTTTCACTCAGCGCAATGAAGGCAGCATGGTATTTAGAAGCGGCTTTGATTTGCAAGACACCCAAAAAGCGGTGGTCATCGAAGATATCGTATCCACCGGCGGAAGTTTGGCAGAAGTGCTTAGCTGCGCGTCCCAAAGGGGTATCGAAGTAGTAGCTGTGGGTCTTTTGGTGGATCGCAGCGGTGGCAAGCTGGATCCGGGAGTGCCGGTGGAAAGCCTGTTGAGTATGGATATTCCGCTTTGGAGACCTGAGGAGTGCGAGCTGTGCAAACTGGAAGTTCCGCTCATCAAGCCAGGGAGCAGCGATAAAAAATAGATGAAGCTGCGTTTGCTCTATGAGAGGCAGGAACAAGCCGCTTTTCTGCGCTATGTGAAGCCCTCCGTGCACGTTAGCCGGCAGCTTGGGGCTGAAGCAGAGCCTCTTGCGGATACCATGGACCTGCATCTGAGCTTTGCCCAGGTGCAAGCTCAGTTTCCCGAAGCTCCGGTTTTGCATATCTGTAAACAGTTCGCGGTGCTGTTTCTGCCCAAGGACTTTCCGCCGGATCTGCTCAAGTCGATTGGGACGGTGCCCCTCTATGCTTTCAAAACTGACAAGCCCGCACTGCAGAAAATGGCAGGGCAAGCTCTGCAAACGATCTCCTGGCTACACGAGTTTTATGCCGAAAAGGCCTGGGCAAAGATCTTGGTTTGCGGCCGGGAAGAAATGGTAAACACGATTCTCGGCAGTGCGCCGGATGCCTTTATCCATTTCTATTACACGCCGGGCGGCTTTCAGATGAGTTTGGGCGCGGAGCTGCGCCAATACCGCGGGAGCTCCCTGCGTGCGGCGTTGGCAAGTTCCGAGCGAATCTGCCTGTCCTTGCCCGATAAGCACTTTCTGCCTTTTATGGTCGTACAGGGTAGTTTGGCTCAAAATCCGGGATCATCCTACAGCTTCTTCGCGGATCGCTATGACCGCTATATGGCGCACGTGGATTACGACAAGTGGTTTTCGCTGCTACTGGGCTGGCAAAATGCTTATGGCGGAACAAAGTGTAAGAGGGTTTTGGAGCTGGCCTGCGGAACTGCCGCGGTGGCTTCCCGCTTTGTGCATGCCAATTGTGAGGTGTTTGCTTGCGATCTGTCGCCCCAAATGCTGGAAAACGCCGAAAAACGGGAGCTGAAACCAATTTTGTATCAGGCATCATTAACCGATCCGATACCGCATAAAGACCTTGATCTCATTATCTGTATGTTCGATAGCATCAATTATCTGCAGCATGTCAACGAGATCAAACAGTGCTTGCGGGAAGTATCACTCGCGCTCGCACCCAAAGGCTTGTTCATCTTTGATATCTCCACCCTGCTTAACAGCATGGAGAATTTCAGTGAAGTATGCAGCATCAGCCGGGATCGTGAAACACTGATGGCGCACGAGGCCTATTATGAACCCGGCAAGCGGCGGCAGGTCTCCCAGCTGGAGCTTTTCATAGAGTGTGGCGCCGGCTTTGTGCATCAAAGCGAAACGCACACCCAGAGAGTGTATATGGTAAAAGAGCTGGTAGAACTGATTCAGGGCAGCGACTTAAAACTGAAAGCGGTTCACTCTACCGAAAACAAGAACAACATGTATCCCAAGAAGATGCAGGGTATCGACCACCGCTATTACCGCCTGTTCTTTGTGCTGAGCAAGAAATGAATCCTCTTCTGATTAATGACCTCAGTTTCCTGGCAAAACATGGGCTGAAGCATGCTGTAGGTCTGGATGAAGCGGGGCGGGGGGCCCTTGCCGGACCAGTGGTGATAGCGGCTGTGGTCTTGGACTATAAGGTAGATCTTCCGCTGCTGAACGATTCCAAACTGCTGAGTGCTGCCCGCCGGGAAACACTTTATATGCAGATCGTCGCCAGCGCTCTGGCCTTTCGTATCGTGGAGATTCCGGAATCCGTGATCGACGAAATCAATATTCTGCAGGCTACATTCCGCGGGTTTCAGAAGGCCTATGCCGCTGTGAAAGGGCTTGCCGATTATGCCTTGGTGGATGGCAGAGATCTTCCGGCAGGAGTATCCGGTATGGCTGTGGTGAAAGGGGATTCTTGCCATGCCTGCATCGCGGCGGCATCAATCCTGGCAAAAGTGCATCGGGACAGAGTGATGGAAGGCTTGGCTCCGCTATATCCGGAATATGGATTTGCGCAACACAAGGGCTATGGGACCAAAGCGCATTATAGTGCGTTGGGTGTTTATGGATCGAGCCCCGTACACCGGAAGTCGTTCAGACTGTTTTAGATAAGCTCCGCGTTAGTCGCGCGCTGTTTGCACTCCGCGCAGAGATGCCAGTTGCAATAGCGGTGATAGATATCCATCAGCCCTTGCTGGTAGATAGCTTTGCTCTGGGCGAGCTTGATCTGGGAAGGGTTCAGATAGCGTTCCATAAAGCGGGTGATGTGGTTGGGCTGCAAAGCGGGGAACTTGCGGTAGGCATCAATGACACTGCTGCTCTCCCGCGCCATTTTACGCTGCCACAGGCACAAAACCGGCAGGAAGATATTCAGATAGATATTGTTTTGCACCGTGTTACCCAGGCTCTGGGGTAGTTGATTCCCGGCCCCGGTTTGTGGCTGCCAGATGGCTCTGAATGCCTTGTAGAGGTCATTGGCGTCTTGGGTCTGCTGCAGGAAGTGGTGGAAGATTCCCTGCGACAGTGACGCATGGATAATGGGGGAGATGTAAAGCAAGCGTTTCAGCGGATGATTTTGCGGGCGAATGCGGAACAGCTGCCAATCAATATCCAGCCGACGGGCAAAAAAGGGTTGGCTTTCCCAGGATTCAAGCAGAGCCTGCAATTCCGCTTTGGGCAAGAGGGCAGAGCCTTTGCGCAGCAATCCAGAAGCTCCCAGAAAGATGGCCGCCAGCTCCCCTGCGCTCATCCCATCCGCCAGAAATTCCCGCAACAGCGGGATAGGCAGGCTTTGGGCTATTTGCATGGTGTTCAGCTTGTTTTTGTCGTAACCCAGCGCTTCAAAGATGCCTTCATAGAAGATTTGGTCGAAACTGCTGAGTGCCAGAGCGGTATTAAAGCGCTTGATCTTGCTTTCAAAGCGACGGATCCCGGCGCTATGCAGAATGCTGAGCAAGCGGTCCTTATCCACCGCGGAAAGCAGGTCACAAAAAACTGCCGGAGAGGCGGGGATATCCTGCTCCTGAGTGAGTTTGAGGATGTCTTCACTCAGCTGATGTTCCAAGGCCAGGATTTCCACTCCCTTGCCATCCTCACAGATCGTGAGTTCATAGGGGGAATTGTGTTTCAGCACCACATGCAGGATCACGCGGTTGTAATAGACGTCCTCGTGGTGGTTATGAGCTTGCCAGTCTGTACTCTTGAGGTGAATCTCCACGTCTCCGCGGCTCTGATGCCCGTCCAGCTCGATGATCGCATTCTTGAAGTCCGGTCCGCGCCCGGTATTGTATTGTCCCTGATAGACGATTCGGATGGTTTTTCCGCTGATTGTGCGGGGATCCGGTATCAGATGCCCTTCATCCCAGATGTGGTATAAGAATCGCTCTTCCATGCAGGCTTGTTACACCGTTAATGGCCTCAGAAATAGCGTTCCAGAAACTGCATCCGTTCTCTCGCCGAAGCCGACTTCGCGTATGTATGGGGAGTGTATTTGATGGGGTTAGAAAGGATCGAGATCATGCGCATGGATTGGTTTTTGTTCAGTTTGGCAGCGCTTTTGTCGTAATAGGCGCGGGACGCGGTTTCGATGCCATACACGCCCTTGCCCCATTCCACGTAGTTGAAGTAAAGCTCCAGCATGCGCTTTTTGCTCATGGTGATTTCCATGATCAGCGTAGCCTGAACCTCCAGGTATTTTCGCAGATAGTTGCGATCTGTGGTGAGATACAGGGTGCGGGCCAGTTGGTTGCTCAGGGTGGATGCGCCGAAGCGGATCTTGCCCGCTTTTTTGTTGCGCTGATATGCTTCTTTGATCATGGGCAGTTCGAATCCGAAGTGCTTATAGTAATTCCCGTCTTCCAGCGCGACCAGCATCTCCTGGGTGCGTTGGGGAATCTTCTCCAGCTTGATGTATTCGCGTTTGTAGATAGGGTGTCCGCGCATGATATAGCGCTGCACCATCAGGGGTGTAACCGGGGGATTAACAAAGTTGTAGAGTAGTGAGAGCGCGGCGATGATGCCCCAAAACCAGAGATGTATCAAAAGAATGCCACGAAGTATCTTGGCTAAGATACTTCGTTGCTTCTTTTTGCTTTTGGCCATAGCCAAATCCTAAAGCGCTACTTATTTATCCTGTTTATTCACGAAGGCGGCAAGACGGGCTTTGCGGCGGCTGGCGGTGCGTTTGTGGATCACACCCTTTTTGGCAGCTTTATCCAGCTGGGAATAGAGTTTGTTCAGCTGATCTTCACGGTTTTCGGATTTCTGTTGAAGATCTTTGGTGAGGGTACGGATGGTACGTTTCACGAAATTGTTCCGGGCAGCTCTTTTCTTGTCTGTTCCCATGCGTTTCAGGGGAGATTTGTGTTGTGGCATTGATTCCTCTTTATTTCCTTAGTAGTTTTTGCCACAATGTTTAAAGCCGCTTATTTGTCAATGGCAAATTTGGCCGCGTAATGCGTTGTCCAGCTTATCTGCTTGTATATCTATACTATAGGAATCTATATTGCCCTTTGTTCTGCTTCCGCTTACCAGGCTGTCCACCCACGTAGCGGCGGCCGCTATATCGTGATAGGCAAATACCTTGGCGCCATCAATTGTCTGCAAAATCCGGGCAGCCGCGCTCGTGCCGGGGGAGAAGCATAAAATCGGGGTGCCGGAGGCTAAATACTCAAACAGCTTGGTGGTCAGCATCCCGCTATTGCCCTCATAATCGTTGACCAGCAGCACCAGCAATTCGGCTTCCACCATTTCGCGCAGAGCTTCCCGATGGTTCATGAAAGGTTTTATTTGCAGCAGATTGCCGCAGCTTTGACGCAAGGCCGTCGCTTCCTCCGGGTTCAGGTTCGTGCCGATCAGGCTGAAGCGGAAATCCCGCCTGAGAGCCTTGCACAGTCCGACGATGATGCCCGGATCCTGTCCCGCAGTGACTTGCCCCACATATTTGATGCGGAAGCGATCTGCCGGTCGATACCGTAATCCAGAGAAGTCCTTGGGGTTGTAGCCGTTTAGGATTACGTGCTTCACTCCGGGGGGCAGACCGTCGGCTATGGCCTGAGAGACCACGAGGGCAGCGTCAGTGTCCCTCAAAACTTTGGCTTCCAGCCTTCTGTGCAGCCACATACTCAGCTTTGAAGGGGGAGAAAGCTGCAGATAGTGAATCCCGCTCCAGGGATCCCGAAAGTCCGCGAACCATAATAAACCGAACTTCTTGCGTAGTTTGATTCCGAGCAGATGGCTGCTGTGGGGAGGACCGGTTGTGATCACCATGTCGTAGGGCACTTTATTCAGTTCGCGTTTTGCCGCCCGCCAGGCGGAAGGGTTCCAGAACACGCGCAGGTCCGGCACAATCAGGTTCAGGCGCATCCAGACCAGGCATCTGGTCAGCAAGCCGCCATCGGTGGGGATTCTGCCGTAGGGTAGGCTCTTTCCTTTGCCAAACAGGCTTCCCCAGCGTTTCTGGAGTCCGGGTGCTTTGGCACGGATCACCTTCACTTTCGGGGGAATCTTCTGCAGCAATGCTTTGTCCAGAAAGGGATAATCCCCATCCTCGGAGCAGAGCACGCTCACTTCGTATCCACGCTGAATCAGTTGGGGCAAAAAGCGTAGCCAGCGTTGTACCGGTGCTCCCCCGCAGGGAGGGAAGTAGTAGGTGATTAAAAGTATCCGCATCAGCGCAAGATGATTCTGGCCAGCTCGAACCAGGTGTTCTTCTTCTTGTACGCCCGAATGTTCTCTTGCATCGGTTTCAACAGATCATTGCCATAGAAGCGGATAATCGCGGCAGCCAGAGCAGGAGGGTTGTTTGGGGGCACCAGGAAACCGGATTGTCCGGATTCGATGTATTCACTCAGACCACCCACATCCGAGGCCACCACCGGGGTATCGTAACTGTAAGAAGTAGATATCACTCCGCTTTGCGTGGCGCTGGTGTAGGGCAGGATGCAGAGATCCGATTGCCGGAAGAATCCCGCCACTTCTTCATCGCTGATATAGCGAAAATGAGTCTCCACGCTGGCTTCAAGATCCAAGAGCCGGATCTTTTCTTCGTAAGCAGCTTTGTCTTTATACACCGTTCCCGCGATCACCAACCGGATATCCGGAATTGCCACCCTAATGATGGGCATTGCCTCCAACAGCACATCCAGCCCCTTGTAATCTTTGATCATGCCAAAGAACAGGATGCGGGGTAAAGCGTTGGTCTTGGAAGTATCTCCGCCATAGGTATCGTAGATGGGGTGAAAGCCCAGCGTAGCTTTGCGGACAATCTTGCTGGGCAGATTGCGCTTCAGATCCAAAAGGCAGGAATTGCTAAGCACCAGAATCTCATCTGCTTTGGCAAACACATAGTGCAGCAGGCTGCGAGCGGCAAACCAGTCTTCATGCGGTTCGATGTTGTGCGCCAGAATTACCTTTCGGCCATGTTTCAGCTTGCGTAAAATGCTTCCATACGCCGGCGCAAAGAATGGTAACCACCAGGAAACGATGGTGATATCCGGCTTGAAGTCGTTGATGGCATGTGTCGTTTTAGCCCAGGTGTGAGGCAGATATGGGGTCAGAATGCGCAGATTTGGATGCCGCGCCTCAATATCATCCACCTGTTTCCCTGCAGGGAAGAGCAAGGCGGGATATTGCCGGTGAAAGTTGAAAAAGCAGATCTCGTGACCCTGTCTGGCCATTTCGTTTGCCAAATGACTGGCAAAAAGCGATATCCCTCCCCGGAAGGGAGGGGCTGGTCCCAAAAAAGCGATCTTCATACTTACTCCAGATTTTGAGATTGAGAAAAGAACCTGCGCACCAGTTCCGGATCATGGTATTTGCCAAATAGTGTCATCAGTTTCAAGCGCACTTTGATGCCTTTCAGATCTCCGGCTAAAATGGCGCCCATGTCCTTCAGGTGCTTGCCTCCGCCATCGTAGCCATATTCCGGCAACACTCTGCCAGTGTGGGTGCGGGAGGCGATTACCACGATGATATCCTTCAGAATTGCGCGTTGAATGTGGGGCAGGATGTCTTTGGGCAGATTTCCTCGGCCAAAGGCCTCGATAACGATCGCCCGGGCACCGCTCGCGATGCTGCAATCAATGAACTTGCCGTCCATGCCACTCACGGCTTTGATCAGATCCACCCTGGTATCCAAGATTTCTGTCCACACATTTTCGCGGTATAAGCTTGCCCGGTGATATACGATACAATCCGGATCCACGATGCCCAGCGGACCCAAGCCCGGGCTGGTGAAAGCATCAACCTTGCCGGAATCGGTCTTCACGACATCCCGCGCGGTGTGGATTTCGTCGTTCATCACCACCAGAACGCCCTTATCGAAACTCTCGTGATTGCCTGCCACCCGCACGCTGCCGATAATGTTACGCGGGCCGTCCAAACCCAGATCGCTGCCGCTGCGCATGGCTGCCGTGAACACCACCGGTTTGCGCGTGGTAAGCACCAGATCCGCCATAAAAGCGCTTTCTTCCAGGGTGTCCGTGCCGTGGGTAACCACGATGCCGTCATAGGCCAAAATCTTTGTGTCAATTAGCTTTGCCAGGCTAAACATCATGTCAGGTGTCATATATGGGCTGGGAACATTCAAATAGTCCATCACATCCACATTTGCCTCACCCTCCAGTTGGGGAAACTGGACCAGGAAATCAGCGAGTTCGGAAGTGGGGACGACGCCCAGGTTTCCCACGCTCTTCATCGAGATGGTTCCCCCAGTCATAATCAGCAGGATGTTCTTCATTTTTGCCCCTTATACAAGATCGGATCTTTGATCCCCGCGTTCAGAAATGCCTTTTGCCGCAGTTTACAGCTGGGGCACTCGCCGCAGGCTTCGTCTTCGGCAAAATAGCAGCTCCAGGAATAGTGGAAGGGAGCGTTCAGCGCGATCCCCCGCTGCACAATTTGGGCTTTGTTGAAATGCAGAACCGGAGTCTTAACCCGGATATCGCCGGCAACGGTGCCTTGCCTGATCAAGTCTTGCATTGCGCCAAAAAAGCTGTCCCGGCAATCCGGATAACCGGAGCTATCCTCTTCCACCGCGCCGATATAGATGCTCTTGGCGTCCAGCACTTCGGCCCAAGCCACTGCCGCGCAGAGCATGGTCGCGTTACGGAAGGGCACATAGGTGTTTGGCACTTCGCGGTGCTCATCAAGCCGAATGTCCGGGTCTGTAAGCGCGGAACCCCCGATATCGGCCAGCCAATGGTAATCTACCGTCTTTGCCGCCTGCGCGTTGTAATGCTTGGCGATTTGGGAAAAACACCATTGTTCTTTTGCCTGGGTGCGCTGCCCGTAAGAGAAGTGCAGAAAATACAATTCTTCACACTCCTGTGCCGCAATGGCCGTGGTAACCAGAGAATCCATTCCTCCGCTGAGTAATACTATGGCTCGTATCATCTTGCATCCCGATCTTTTTCTTTTCCCAAGGATAAAGCGAATGCCTTTTATGTCAAGCACAAAGCGGCGATTGTGCTTGACGAAAGAGCGCGTCTTTCAGAGATTGCACCATACAAAATGTTTTAGAGGTATCAATGAAATACGACGTAATCATCATCGGCGGGGGTCCCGCGGGGCTTAGTGCCGCGATATACAGTGCCCGTGGCGGGCTGAAGACCGCTCTTTTTGAAAAAGGCATGATTGGTGGCCAGATCACCGTCACCGACGAAGTGGAAAACTATCCGGGCTTCGAAGAACCGCTATCCGGCTTTGAACTAACCGCCAAGATGCAGGCTCAGGCGGAACGCTTTGGTGTGGAAATCAAGGAAGAAGAGATCACCGCTCTGGGCATGGAAGGCTTGTGCAAAGTAATCGAAACCGATAGTGGAAAGTACCGCGCGAAAAGCGTGATTATCTGCACCGGAGCGCATCCCCGCCGCTTGAATGTCCCCGGCGAAGAACGGCTTACCGGACGCGGTGTATCATATTGTGCCACATGCGATGGAGCTTTGTATCGTGATAAAGTGGTTGCAGTTGTTGGCGGAGGTGATAGTGCCATCGAAGAAGGCATCTTCCTTACCCGCTTTGCCAAGAAGGTTTATGTGATTCACCGCAGAGACGAACTCCGAGCCCAGAAGATCATCCAGGAACGCGCTTTCCGTAACCCCAAGATGGAGTTTATCTGGCACACTGTGATTCAGGAAATCCACGGCGATACCAGAGTTTCGGAATTGGAACTGGTCAACCGCCAGACCAAGGAAATCAGCATGTTGCCGGTCGATGGAGTCTTTATCTATGTGGGCATTCTGCCGAATAACGAACTGCTGGAATCCCGCATTGAGCTGGATAGCGCCGGCTTCGTGCTCACCGATGAATATATGCACACCAATGTCCCGGGTGTTTACGCTGCCGGAGATATCCGCCATACCGTGCTCAGACAAGTGGTTACCGCCACCTCAGACGGAGCAATTGCCGCCTGGAGCGCGGAGAAATGGATCATCGAAAACTACGATTCCTTTGAGGTGGAAAGTGCTAAACAGTAAAGAAATTCGCAGTCAGTTTATTGAGTTTTTCAAAGCTCGCGCCCACAGCTTTGTCCATTCTTCACCCGTGGTTCCTCAAAACGATGCTACACTGCTGTTCGCCAATGCCGGCATGAACCAGTTCAAAAGCATCTTTCTGGGCAATAAAGAAGCGGAAGTATTGCGTGCCGTGAACTCTCAGAAGTGCATCCGCGCCGGCGGCAAGCACAACGATCTGGAAGAAGTGGGCAAGGACGGCTATCATCACACTTTCTTCGAAATGCTGGGCAATTGGAGCTTTGGAGATTACTACAAGCGGGATGCCATCACCTGGGCTTGGGAACTGCTGACAGAAACCTGGAAGCTGGATAAAACTTTGCTGCATGCCACGGTTCACGATAGCGACCACGAAGCGATGCAGCTCTGGCAGCAGCTTACGGATATCAAGCCCGAACACATCACTTATCATGGCGATAAGGACAATTTCTGGGAGATGGGGGATACCGGCCCCTGCGGTCCCTGCTCCGAGATACATATCGACCGCGGTCCTGCCCACTGTGAGAAACAGGGCGTGGAAGGCCACATTTGCGCCGTGAATGGCGACTGCAGCCGCTACATCGAGCTCTGGAATCTGGTATTTATCCAATACAACCGTGAAGAAGACCGCTCCCTCAGCCCCCTGAAAAACCGCTTTGTGGATACCGGTGCCGGCTTGGAACGCATTGCTCAGGTGTTACAGGATAAGGACAGCAACTACGAAACAGACTTGTTTATGCCCATCATCGAGCGCATTGCCGAGCTCTCCAAAGTTCCTTACACTCAGGAAAGCGGCATGAGTCACCGGGTGATTGCCGACCACATCCGCTGTTTGTGTTTTGCTCTGGCGGATGGCGGATTCCCCTCAAACGAAGGCCGGGGTTACGTATTGCGCCGCATCCTGCGCCGCGCCGCTCGTCATGGCCGCATTTTGGGCTTTGCCGAGCCTTTCCTTTTCAGCCTGGTGGATACTGTGGTCAGTATTATGGGGCACCATTTCTCGGAACTCGCCGGCAAGGAAGCCTATATCAAGATGGTGATCAAGGCTGAAGAAGATCGGTTTAACAAGACCCTGGATACGGGGCTGACGAAGTTCGATGAGATTTGCGCCCGTCTGGACGGCAATCTGATCGGTGGTAAAGACGCCTTCATGCTCTATGATACATACGGTTTCCCCCTGGATCTGACCATGATGCTGGCAGAAGAAAAAGGCTTCAAGATAGATCATCGCGGCTTTGAAGACGAGATGGAAGCCCAACGCATGCGCGCCCGCAAAGCCTCAAAATTCGGCGGTAGCGGCGTGGATCAGGACTGGATTGAATTCCGTCCCGCGTTACCCACCCTCTTCACCGGCTACGATAAACACCAGGATAGCGCTTATATCCAGCGTTACAGCATCAGTGACGACCAGGTGGTGGCATTGCAGCTTTCCCAAACCCCTTTCTATGCTGAAAGCGGGGGACAGGTGGCAGATACCGGCAGAATTTATAACGACGAGTGCGAACTGATCGTCCACGATGTCAAGAAAATCGATGATGCCTATATCCACTATGCGACGCTGAACAGCGGAACCGTTTCGTCCCAAATGCTGACCGCTGAAATCGATAGCTCCCGCCGTGGGGATATTGCCCGCAATCACACTGCTACTCACTTGCTGCATAAAGCATTGCGCTCTGTTTTGGGCGACCACGTGCAGCAGAAAGGCTCACTGGTGCATGCGGACTATATGCGCTTCGATTTCACCCACTTCCAAGCCCTTTCCCGCTCGCAGTGGGATACCGTGGAGTCCATCGTCAACAAAGCTATTCGCGATAACATGCAGGTAACTACTGCCATCCAAAGCATCGATGAAGCCAAAGCCGCCGGCGCCACCGCACTGTTTGGTGAAAAGTACAGCGATGAAGTGCGCGTGATCTCTATCGACAAGTTCTCCAAAGAGCTCTGTGGTGGCACTCATGCCTCTGCTACCGGAGATCTGGGTATCTTCAAGATCAGCTCAGAAGGCTCCACTGCTGCCGGTATCCGCAGAATCGAAGCGGTCACCGGACGCGCCGCACTGGCTTATGTTGCCGAATTGCAGAGCTCCCTGGCCGCGGCCGCGGAACTGCTTTCCTGCCCGGTAAACATGGTGCAACAAAAACTTGAAGCGCAAAAACAGCATATCAGTGACCTGGAGCACCGGGTCAAACAATTGCTGGCAGAACGCAGCCTTGCCATGATCGGGGATATGCTGACTACCGCGATCGATTATCAGGATTTTAAGCTTTTCATCCAAGAGCTCCCCGAGGGCAGCGACCTGAAAGCCTTTTCGGATAGTCTGCGGGAAAAACTGAGTGATGAAATCGCCGTAATATTCTGCAAAAAAAGCGGTAAGCTTGCCATACTTGTTGTAGTAGGTAAAGTTCTATTGCCCAAGTTCAATGCCGGCAAACTGGTATCTGCCATTGCGTCTCTCTTGGGCGGTAAAGGTGGCGGACGCCCGGATAGTGCTCAGGCCGGTTGTGACGATCCCGGAGATCTGGCGCAGCTCATCCTGCGCGTTCCGGAGATAATCAAAAGCCAGCTATGAAAATCCTGATCCTGCGCCTTAGTTCATTGGGCGATATCGTTCTCACCCAGCCGATTGCGGCTTGGTTGAGAGCTCGTAACCCCCAGGCTCAGATCGACTTTGTAGTAAAACCCCAGTTTGAAGAGCTCGTAACCCTGATGGGTTGCGGGCTCAATCCCATTATCTACGAAAAGAGTGTTAAAGCGCATCTGGCGCTGTTTAACTCCCGATACGATATCGTTATCGATCTGCATGCCAAACTCTCAACATTCTTACTTAGGATCGCCGCCAGGGGTAAACAAAGCTTCGGGTATCATAAAGCCCGCTCCATCCGGAAACGGATAGTGGGGGGAGACAGGCACCTAAGGATCAGCAGCACCCTGGACCTTTATAAAACCGCACTGGAGAAAATCGAACCGCGAGTGAAACTGGAAGCTCCCCGCCTGTATCCGCCCTCTCAACCCGATATTCCTGCTCTTCCGTCAGCCGAGAAAAGGATAGCCCTATTTCCTGGAGCTACGCACAACACAAAGCGTTATCCGGCTGAATATTATAAAGAACTTATCAAGGGAAGCCCTAATAGCTATCAATATATAATATTAGGTGCTCCCTCTGAGGCTGCGCTTTGCCAAAGCCTGAGCATTGATACCGAAGCCATAAACCTTTGTGCCAGGCTTAGCTTTGCACAACTAATGTCCTTGTTGGAGACTTGCGATTGGGTAATTAGCTCCGACAGCGGGCCCATGCACCTTGCCGCTGCTTTACAGAAGCCGCAAATCGCCATCTTCGGAGCCACGCATCCGCGCCTCGGTTTTGCCCCGCAAAACCCCAATGCGCATATCCTTTGTGCCGATCTGGACTGTCAGCCCTGCTCGTTACATGGTGCGGCAAAATGTCCGTTGGGACACTTCAAATGCATGCACAGCATCAGTGTGCGCAGCATTCAAGAAATCCTCTCCGATTTATAACCCATCTCCCCACCTGGCCACCTCCCCACCTCCCCACCTCCCCACCTGGCCATCTCGCCATCTCCCCAATATCCTGCCCTTATCAAGCCATGCTCACCCGATAATAACGGCTTGATATCAGCTTGAACTCAAGATAAACTAACAGAATATGCGGCAGAAAACAGACCAAGCCAATGAAACAGATTAGCTGCTCAAAGGAATGTGATTTTAACCCAAATTTACCACCAAGAGAGTTTACACACATGTCCTGCAAGCACATAAGATTTTCGTGGGGACTACATTTTCTAAACTGACAAACAAAAAGGTAGTGTCTCAAAGGTTGGTGTA
>DHVK01000058.1 GCA_002412625.1 Cloacimonetes bacterium UBA5210 | reverse complement strand
CCGATAACCGCAGACTCACTCATACCGTAGAGCTTAGCGGCAATGGCTTTGATGCTACGATTGCTACACTGCCCTCAAGCCAGACTTGGGACGCAGTTACCGCTCCTGCCCTGCCTCTGGGCTGGAGTAAAATCGTGAACTCCACTTCCACCACAGCCTATGTGCAGACCAACACCTCCTTGCCCTTCAGTGCTCCGAACTCGGTGCAAATGGCAAACTCTGCTGATGCCAACGCGCAGCTCTATCTGATCTCCCCGCCTATCGCGCAGGCTATCGACATGAGTTCTATCCGCATCAGAATGATGGCCAAGGGTTCAGCAGGTTATCTCCTGCAAGTGGGCACAATGAGCAATCCTGCCGATCCCACGACCTTCTCACAAGCGCAGGAACTCACGGTTGTGGCAAACTGGAACGAGTATGTAGTGAACCTTACCGCTCATACTGCAGCCGGTCGTTTCATCGCCTTCAGACACGGTCTGGGCGGTACTTACCGTACGATGTATATCGATGATGTCACCTTTGAGCCGATCGCTCCGAATGATCTCGCGGCAGTGGGCATCACCGGCAATACCACTCCTCCGGTGAACTCCGAAGCTCAGTATCTGGTAAGCGTGTTCAACAATGGCACCCAGGCCCAGAATACCTATCAGGTGAAACTGTTCAACTCCAGCGACGTCGAGCTTGCCTCAGTGGCCGGAACCGCAGTAGCACCCGGTGAAACTGTGCAGATTCCTCTTACCTGGACCCCCACCGAAGAAGGCCTTGCCACCATCTATGGCAAAGTAATCCTGGCCGGTGATGCCAACCCGGCAAATGATACCACCAACAGCATGAATATCAACGTGACTGCAGCGGATGTGTTTATCGTGGAAGTCGGCGATGGCACGGATGTAACCGATACTTCCGGAACTCCCACGCCCTACGGAACCTTCTACAAGAACTTCCGTCAGCAGTTCCTCTATACTGCTGCGGATTTGATGGCTCACGGCGCGGTACCCGGCGCGATGTATGCGCTGGCCTTCAACGTGCAGGGCTTGAACACCTGCGTAGAAATGCCGAACTATCGCATCCGCATGAAGAATACCGCCCAGACCGCGCTTACCACCACTTTTGAAGTAGGTGAATATACTCAGGTCTGGCATCATCCGAACTTCCTGCCTGAAGTGGGCTGGAACCTACATGTATTCAGCGCGCCCTTCTTCTGGGATGGCACTTCGAACGTGATCGTGGACATCTTGACCGATCTGATCCCCGGAGCTTATACCCAGAATGCCGGGGTGTATTTCACTCCGACCGCATACGTGAGCGCGCTGCGCTATCAAAGCGATAGCGTTGCCGCTGATACCGCGACCACCGGAACAACTGCCAGCAACCGTTCCAACACCCGCTTCTACCTGAACGTGGAAGATATGGGCAGCCTGACCGGAACCGTTACCGAAAACGGCACACCTTTGCGCAACGTAGTCATCAGCATCGGGGAAACCGTGTTCTCTACCACTACCAACAACAGCGGAGTCTATAACTTCAGCCATGCCCCGGTGGGAACGCACTCTGTAACTGCTTCCAAACCCGGATACACCCCGATGACTCACTCAGTGACAATCGTGGCAGATCAACAGACTACCCAGAACTTCGTCATGGTCGGCAATCCGGAGATCTCCATCAGCGATAACGCGTGGAACTTCGGTGATGTAAACCTTGGCGGCAGCAGCAATAAGACCTTCACCATCACCAATATCGGCGGCGGAACCCTGGGCATCCAAAGCATTACCATTGCCGGAAGCACCACTTTTGCGCTTTCCGGATTGCCCACCTTCCCCACCAGCTTGACCAACGAACAAGCAATCACCTTCACCGCAAGCTTCACTCCGAACTCTCTGGGCGAAGCAAGCGCAACCATTACTATCACGGATAACCTGGGCACCCGCTATGTGCTGGAAAACAACCTGGGCAGAAGCAGCAATGCCAACCGCTCTGCGAATACTCGTGTGGTTCACACCATTGCCCTCACCGGTAGCGGCGTGAATGACCTGACTATCGGCGACGGCAGCGAAAACGTCCGCATCCCGCTGGATTTCTACTATAAGGCTTCCTTGTTTGAGACGATCTATACGGCAGATGAGCTGAACAACTTCGTCGGTATGATCACTGGGCTCAGGTTCTATAACAACTTCGTGACCGACCTGCCCAATATGCCCACCAAGATCTGGTTGGGCAGCACCACTCAGGCCAACCTTGCAGATGGCTGGATCCCCTCCACCGATCTCACTCTGGTCTATGACGGCAGCGTGAACTACCCCAGCGGTGAAAACACCATCAGCGTTGAATTCCCGGAACCCTTCATGTATCTTGATGGCGGGAACCTGGCAATGATGGTCCAACGCCCGCTGGACGCCGTGTGGTATAGTTCCGATGACTACTTCAAAGCCCAGACTGTGGGTACCAACCGCAGCCGTAAACTGCAGAACGACAGCAACGACTACGATCCCACCGCCCCCACCGGCGGAACCCTGAGCGGACAATTCCCCAAGACCACCTTTGTGGTGATCCCCGGCGGAGTAGGCCACATCACCGGTACCGTCTTGGGTGAAAACTCTACCCCGCTACCAGGTGTGCAGGTCATGGTTGATGGACGCCCTTACAGTGCCACCACCGATCAAAACGGTCAGTTCAATATCGCGAACGTCTTACCCGGCGACTATGTGGCCAGTTTCAGCCGCTACGGTTACATCAGCCAGAACCTGAACTTCACTCTGGAAGAAGATGAAACCGAAGTGATGAACATCACCATGCAGCCGATGCCGAAAGTAAGCGTTTCCGGAACCGTCCTGGCCAGCGATACCGCTTCCGGTATTGCCGGTGCCAGCGTGCGCCTTACCGGATATGCAAACTACACCTTCACAACCAATGCCACGGGCGTATTCCAGTCCACGGCTGAAGTATATGCAAATCAAAACTACGCCTACACCATTACCGCTGCCGGTTATACCACCGCCACCGGAACTATCAATGTGGGCACTACCAACCATGCCATGGGCAACATCACCCTCAGTGAAGTAGCCTATGCACCAAACTCTGTGGAAGCAGAGCTTAACACTTCTTTCAGCGCGGTTGAACTTAGCTGGAGTGCTCCGGATCCCAACGCTCTGGAGATCACCGAGAGCTTCGAAGCCGCCACCTTCCCGCCCGCAGACTGGTCTCAAGCCATCACCAATACCGGTCCTGCCAACGCCAACGGCGTATTCCCCACCTGGGGCAACTTCGGCGAAATCACAGTATCTCCTGCCGGACTCATTTCCCCCACAGACGGCGCGAAACAAGCCGGTCTCTGGTGGAGCTATGATCACCAGGACGAATGGCTGATGACCCCCGCCTTCAACTGCCCGCCTGACGGATTCCTGCGTTTCGATACCTTCGCGACCATGGGCTCCACCAATGGCGATCACTACTACGTGAAAGCCTCTGTGGACGGCGGAAGCACCTGGGACGTGCTCTGGGATGCCTCTACTCAAGCCGCGGGTGAAAACATCTATGATTACCCGATCACCGTGGACCTTGCCCAGTTCGGCGGACAGCAGATCAGCCTGGCTTTCCATGCCGAAGATCCGCCCTCCAATGACGGTATCTGGTACGTTTGGTTCATCGACAATATCTATATTGGCAACTTCATCGATACCGTACGCTTCGAGCCTACCGGTATGACTTCCCGTAGCCTCAGCAACCCCGGCAGAGCCAGCGTTGGCGCAGCTCAGGACAATCTCTACAGAGATCTCCGCGGCACCGCCTCCATCCGGAATACAAACGACACACTGCGCAGTTCCACTCCTTCTGCCCGCATCCGCACCAGCGACAGAGCCCTTGTGGGCTACAAAGCCTGGCGCCTGATCAGCGGACAGGAACAGAACGAAGCAAGCTGGACCAGCCTCACTGATGAAGTGATCAACAATACCAACCTCGAAGACGAAGGTTGGGGCGCGCTGCCCAACGGCACCTACAAATGGGCCGTGAAAGCAGTTTATACAAACAATGTGCTCTCTGTACCCGCCTTCTCGAATCCTCTGGTGAAGCAGCAGCTTTCCGGACAAATCGTGGGCTTCGTACGCAGATCCAACAACCAGGGCATTGCCGGTGCGACAGTATCCACCAATGGTGGTCATACTGCCACCACAAACAGTGCCGGAGCATATAGCCTCACAGTACCGGTGGGAACATACGCTGTTACCGCCAGTGCCACCGGCTTCACTCCCCTCACCTACGATGCAATCCAAGTCTCTCCGAACACAAACACCACTCAGAACTTCGTGCTCGCACCCACTTCCAACGAAGACGAGATGGTACCTGTAACAGTTACCGCCTTGAAGGGTAACTATCCGAATCCGTTCAACCCGGAAACCGTAATCAGCTACGACCTCAAAGAAGCCGGTAAAGTCCGCCTGGACATTTACAATCTGAAGGGTCAGCTTGTGCGGACCTTGGTGGACGACAACCAGTCCGCGGGTAGATACCGCCTGGTCTTCAACGCTCGCGACAGCCGAGGCAACCCGCTTTCCAGCGGCGTATACCTCTATCGTCTGCGTGCCGGCGAATACACCAGCACCCGCAAGATGATGCTAATGGAATAAGAGCCTCAGTAGCTCGATAAAGATAAACCCCGGATCTTCGGATTCGGGGTTTTTTGCATCCCCGGCTCAGTAGTTTGAGCTTGACAAATCTCTTTTAATCAAGAACATGCCGCCAAGGTTAATTCTGCATCAAGTATCTTTCGGGAGGAAACGATGAGCAGTTGTTCTTTACCTTTGCAGGTTCCAGCCGGGATCATTCCCCGCATTATTCTCATCTCTGTTTTGCTCTGGGTATTGTTGAATCTTGAAGCTCAGGTGCTGACCATCGGTGCCGGCACAGTGTTGCATCAGGGCTTACCCATCGAGCCCGTTGCCCGGTTCAGCTACACCCAGCAGCTCTTTCACGCTTCTCAGATCGGCATCTCCGGAGATATCACCCAAATCAGCTTTCAATACCACGTGCAGAGCAATCTCTTCTACAACGGCAACAAAGAGTGGAGCATATATCTGGGGCACAGCTCTCTTTCCCAGATGCAGGATTGGGTGCCGATTACGCAGCTCAGCCCGGTATTCGAGGGCATTCTCCCGCAGGATAACTTCGGCGGAGGCCTCCCCGGCAGCGGCTGGCTCACGATTCCCCTGCACCAGCCCTTTTATTACGACGGCAGCAGCAACCTAATCGTGGCTGTGGATGAAAACACCGATGGCGCGGGTTCCACCAGCGACGACTTCTTTTGCACGCAAATGAGCACCATCCGCGCGCTGAACTTCCAAAGCCCCAGCATCAACCCCGACCCCGCGGACCCTCCCGCAACCATCAACCCCAAGACCCACCTCAGCAACATCCGCCTGCACTTCGGCTCCGGAAACACCCCCACCGCGCCGCAAAACCTCTATGGATACTATTCAGACGGCGCCGTCCGCTTGTTCTGGGACCCTCCCCAATCCGGCATTCCGGATGCCTATCTCATCCACCGGAATAGCATCAGCATTGCCGAAACCGCCGCGAACGCGTACAGCGACGCTGAAGCAGCATCCGGCAACACCTATCTGTACAGCGTGCGAGCCAGATTCCCGGGCAATGAATTATCCCCCCACTCAAACCACATTCAGGTAGAAGTACCGGCAGGGGGTCCAGAGATCTTTCTCTTTGAAAGCTTTGAAGCCTTACCCGCATTCAGCCAAAGCATCCCCGGCTACAGCATCCTGGATCTGGATATGTCTGCCACCTGGGCATGGAACAACGTGGATTTTCCCGGCGAGGAAAGCCCGATGGGCTGGATGGTCTTTGCCCCTGCTCAGACCCAGCCGCCCCTGAGCAATGTGCCTGCCCACAGCGGCTCACAAATGCTGGTCTCGATGAGTGCAGTCAACCCGCCCAACAACGATTGGCTGATCTTGCCAAACCTGCGCCCCGGAACAAACAGCCGGCTCAGCTTTTGGGCACGTAGCTTCACCAGTGCCTTCGGGCTGGAGCGTTTGCGGGTAATGATCTCCACCTCTGATGCTCTGCCGCAATCCTTTACTCCTCTCTCCGGAGAAGCTTGGATCGGAGTTCCAGCCACCTGGACGCTCTATGAGTTTGACCTGAACTCCTATGCCGCTCAGGATCTGCATCTGGCGCTAAACTGCGTGTCTATGGACGCTTTTGCCCTGTTTGTGGATGATCTGCAAGTAAGCGGAGAGGGCGGACATCTGGATCGCGAAGACCTGGTAGCGGCTCTGCCCAAGCCCTTTCCCAACCCCGGCAGAAAGAGCTTCAAACTGAGCAGCGAAGACAACTTTGATGTTTCGCTATACAACCTTCGCGGGCAGCATCTGGCAAGCCGCAGAGCGGTGAAGGAGTTCAGCTCGGAAGGCATCCATCTTGCCCCCGGAATGTATTTGCTGAGGATCATGCAACAGAATCAGGTGCATACCTTCAAACAAGTGATATTGCCATAATTTGCATGAGTTTCCCATTTTTGCTTGACAGGATAGCTCAAATATGCTCTTTGAGACGCAGAGCAATTCAAAGGAGTCTATTATGAAACTCGATAAAATGATTGCACAGATCAAAGAAGTGATTCACACTGGCGCAGGGGTTAACCTCAGTATCGGAAGCCCCAGCAGCATCGGCAAAATCTCCGTGATACCTGTAGCCCGGGTGATTTTCGGATTTGGCGGAGGCGGCGGACAAGGCCCTGCTAACAAGAAGAAGAGCAAGAAAGAGAATCATGAAACTGAAGCTCCCGATGCAGCCGAAGATAGCTTTGGCGGTGGCGGCGGCGGAAGCGTGAAAACCGAACCCGTGGGCATCTACGTGATCAAAGAGGACAGGGTGAGATTCTATCCTGTAGTCTCAATGCGCGAAATCTTCACTGCCTTCGGCATCATCAGCGTCTTACTGCTCAAACTCTATAAACTGCGGCGAAAGCGTTAATTTATGCCACAAGTCGCCCGATTATCTTCAATTCCAGCAACTCCCTACCCCAAAAAGGACTTACCATGCTAAGCATTTTCAGCCCTTCAAATTATGCCCCGTTCAATATCGCCCTGGAAGAATACATCCTCTCCACCTTCAATGAAGATTGCTTTCTGCTATACATCAATGAACCGTGTATCATTGTGGGCAGGTTCCAGAACACCCTCGCCGAAATCAACTATCAATGGGTGCAGCAGAACAGCATTCCGGTAGTGCGCAGATTGACCGGAGGAGGCACGGTTTTTCATGATCTGGGAAACCTGAATTTCAGCTTTTTGATGAACGGCGCGGATTCGGACACGGTGAATTTTGTCCGCTACACCGCTCCGGTTCTGGAAGTGCTGAACGAGCTTGGTGTTCCCGCCGAACTGCAGGGCAGAAACGACCTCACCATCAAAGGCATGAAGTTTTCCGGAAATGCCAAGCTGGTGCAAAACGGAAAGACTCTGCAACATGGCACAATCCTCTTCAATTCCCATGTGGACTCTCTCACGCAGGCGCTGAAGGTGAATCCGCTGAAGTTTTCGGACAAAGCGGTAAAATCTGTTCGATCAAGAGTGACAAACGTAGCAGACCACCTGGCGCAGCCCATGAAACTGGGAGAATTTATCCCGATGGTGCGCGCCAAGGTTCACAGCCTGTATCCTGAAGCGCGCGATTACGCGCTGTCCATCGACGACCGGGAGGCTGTGCAAAAATTGGTGGATTCCCGCTATGGCACCTGGGACTGGAACTTCGGCAAGAGCCCCCAATACAACCTGGCAAACGCCATCCGAATCACCGGCGGAACCATCGAGTTTTATCTGGATGTCGCAAACGGCATCATCACCAGCTTGCGCGTGTTTGGCGATTTCTTTGCCTCCAGAAACCTCAAAGAGCTGGAACAATGCTTCAGCGGCATTTCGCACAACCGCGAAAGCGTGCGGGAAGCATTTGAAAAAGCCGCATACAAGGATTTCTTTGGTGAAGCAGACCTGAATGAGCTGATTGACGCAATGTTTTAGCTTGCGCGAGGATGGGCGAGGCACCGACCGCTGCACCAAGCAAACACGCGCTTCGAGCTAAGAACAATAGAACGCAGATTGAACGGATGGAACGGATGGAACGGATGGAAACGATTCCTCTTCTCTGTTACGAGTTAAGATACATTGCCTATCGGCACCCGGTAGCCTAATCCCTAATCTTCGATAAAGCACTTTCTTTTCCTCTGTGTTCCAAAATACTCTTTTTTCTCTTTGCGTACTCTTGTCTCTTGCCTCTTTGTGCATTCCCCCCGCCCGAGGTCTGGCTGAGTTCCGAACCTCTCCCACGAGAACCGTATTGAACTCCACGAGTGGCACTCTCCGCATCTATCAAGATAATATCAAGCTCATCTCAAGCCCTTATTCTCCAGTATTCACAGCTTGATAACAGCACAAAATCAGCAGAAACTCAAGCTGATCAAACAGGGCAGAAAAGAGCAACAATTACCACAGATCGAGGAGGTCATTATCACTCTCGGTAAAGCGTTTTCCCGGCACCCAAAGCAGATTTTCATTGACAGCAAAGGGCATAAACATCAAACTGTAAACATAAACAAAAGCCCAAGGAGATACCATGAGGAAATCCATTTTATTTATGCTATTAGTCATTATCCTGCTCGGTTTGTTCGGCTGCTCCGGCACCACCAAAACCGAGAAAATGATCGTGAAATACGACATCGAACTTGCTATGGTGCGCAAAGCCAGCGACATTAACCAACGCTACCGCGCGCCCGTTGCCGACACCATGGATGTGGTCCGCTATGCCTATGAAGATGATCTCTTCCGCGGCATCTGGAGCGCCACCGAAGCCGGCTGGAACCTTACCCTGTATAACAAAAGCGAACAAACCCTGACCGTTGATTGGGATGAAGCGCAATATCTGGATGTCGATCGCATCGGTCGCGGAGTCCTGGTATCCGGAACCAAATATGCCGATCGCAACAAACCGCAAACCCCCACTGTGATCCCGCGCCGCGGCAATGTGTCCGAATCCCTGTTTTCCAAAGATCACGTGTATCAATCTGCAACCGGAGTTTGGGCAAAACGTCCGCTCTTCCCAGTGGAATTCAGCGAAGCCCAGCGTTATAAAAACAAGAACTTCAGCCTGATCGTTCCCTTCACGGTGGACGGTTTGACCGCGCAATATGAATTTGTGTTCAACATCAAGGATGTGCGCCAGGTAGCTTCCAGCAGCAATCCCTGGCAGTTGTATCTTCTGGATCGCACTTTGGGCGTGAATTTCTAAACTGCTGAACCAATTTGATCTGGCCGAAAACATTGCTTTTCGGCCTTTTGCTATTCACGTCGGGAATCCCTCTTGACACAAAGGGCGCAGGATTTAAATCTGGAATCAAAGAAATAATGGGAGAATAGTGATGTTTCCGATCAGTTTTGGCAGCGACAATCACAGCGGAATCCATTTTACCGTGTTATCCGCTCTGCAAAAAGCAAACACGGGATTTTGCCCCGCCTATGGTGATGATCCTCTTACTCAGGATGTTTTGCACCAGCTGGAGGCACTGTTTGGCGGAGATTGTGAGGCTTTTCTGGTGATGACCGGAACCGGCGCCAACGTGTTGGCCTTGCAATCCCTGATCAGCTCTTTCAATGCCGTGCTCTGTGCCGAAAGCGCGCACATCAATGTGGATGAATGCGGCGCGGTGCAAAAATGCACTCAGGCCAGACTTAGCCCGATCAAGACTCCTGATGGCAAGCTGACACCAAAGCTGATTGCGCCGCGCTTGATGGGCGACCGGGATCAGCATCACTCGCAGTTCAGAATCGTCTCAATCTCTCAAAGCACCGAATACGGGACTCTCTATAGCGTTGATGAAATCCGGGCATTGGCGGATTTCGCGCATGCTCACAATATGCTCTTGCATATCGACGGCGCCAGACTGGCCAACGCGGCTGCCGCGCTGCAGGTTGATCTGAAAACCATGACCCGGGATGCCGGAGTGGATATTCTCAGTTTTGGCGGTACCAAAAACGGACTGCTCTTTGGTGAAGCCATCATCAGTTTCCATCTGGAACTCACTTCCAATATGCGTTTCTACCGCAAACAGTGCAATCAGCTCTTCTCCAAAATGCGCTTTATCTCCGCTCAATACGAGGCGTATCTGGACAATGATCTTTGGCTGACAAACGCCAAGCACGCCAATGCGATGGCGCAGCTTCTGGCAAAACGCTTAGGCGAGTTCAAACAGATCAAGATCAGCCAAAAGGTATTTGTCAATGCCGTTTTTGTGACCATGCCCAAAGCCTGGATGGCGCCGTTGCAAGAAAAATATATGTTTTACACCTGGGATGAAGCGCGCAACGAAGTCCGCCTGATGTGCTCTTTCAATACCCTGGAAGAGCATATTGAGGAGCTTGTTGCCAGCATTCGCGAGCTTGCCGGAAGCTAAGCGGGGAATTTCCTACTTGCGCAATGGGTATTTTCATTTAATTTGTTTGTAACGAACAATATAACGGAGACAACAATGAAACTACTCGTACTGTTTTACTCGACCTACGGGCACATATACAAGATGGCTGAGGCTGTCGCGGAAGGTGCTAAAAGCATAGATAATATTGATGTGGTAATCAAACAGGTACCTGAAACCCTGAGTGATGACCTTTTGGCAAAGATTGGTGCCTTGGAAGCCCGGCAGGCGTTTAAGCACATCCCGGTGGCAGACCCCATGGAATTGGCGGATTATGACGCCATCATCTTCGGTGTGCCTACCCGCTTCGGTATGATGCCGGCTCAGATGAAGGCCTTTCTGGATTCTACCGGAGGGCTCTGGGCAAAAGGCGCTTTGATCGGCAAAATCGGCAGTGTATTCACCTCCACAGGCACCCAACACGGTGGGCAGGAATCCACAATTCTCAGTTTCCATACCGTACTCCTGCACCAAGGAATGCTGATTGCCGGGCTACCTTATAGCTTTGCCGGACAATCCACAATGGAAGAAATCAGCGGTGGATCTCCCTACGGCGCCAGCGTCGTGGCAGGCCCTGATGGCGGTAAAGTTCCAAACAAGTTTGAGCTTGACGGTGCCTTCTTCCAGGGGCAACACGTGGCGCGCATGGTGAGCCGCATGAAGTAAAAACCCATATCTCGAATAGATTCTATTCCTCTTGAACCAAGAACCGCGTGGGACGCATCTCACGCGGTTTCTACGTTTGCGGCTAATTGTTTAGCTTGACAAATTCTTGACTGTCAAAATCATGGCACCTTAGAGAGGTTTTAGAGAAAATATGTGTTTACGAACCAAGAAAACTATAGAACAAGACAACTTAAGCATCGAGTTTAAGCATTTGCAAGCGCAAGTGCTTTTTTTTTGCTTTGGAGGGTAGATGCTCTTGGATGAGATAATTCGCAAAAGTTTGGAAGAAGACCTCGGTTCCGGAGATATCACCACACGCTATCTGGATCTGGATCCCATCATCAATACCGCCTACATGATCGCCAAAGCGGAAGGTATCCTGGCTGGCACGGAGATCGCTAAACAGGTCTTCAAGACGGTTGATCCGGAGCTGAAAGTAACTCTGTATCGCAAAGATGGAGACCGGGTGTTGCCCCAGGAAGAGATCATGCGCATCGAAGGCAAACCTGCCAGCATCCTGCAGGCAGAACGCACCGCGCTGAACTTCTTGCAACGTCTGTCAGGCATCGCCTCTCAAACCCGCCGCATGGCAGACGCCATGAGCGGCACGAGCACCAAACTTCTGGATACCCGCAAAACCACTCCTCTGCTGCGAAGCCTGGAGAAATACGCCGTGCGCGTTGGTGGCGGGCTCAATCACCGGCATGGTTTGTACGACATGATCATGTTGAAAGAAAACCATATCCGGGCTGCCGGAGGCATCACCAAGGCGATCACCAGGATTCAGCAACAAAATGCCAGCTACAAAGTGGAGGTGGAAGTAACCAACCTCTCTGAGCTTGAAGAAGCGGTGGCAGGCAAGGTGGACCGGGTGATGCTGGACAACATGAGCATCAAAGATATCAAAGCCGCGGTGAAACGCTTTGGCAAAAAAGTGGAGCTGGAAATATCCGGCGGAGTGAACGAAGACAACATCATGCAATATGCCAAAACCGGCGTGCATTATATCTCCAGCGGAGCGCTCACTCATTCCTATAAATCGCTGGATATCAGTTTGTTATTTAAGGAGTAAAGATATGGAATCACAGCTAAGAATCCTTGAGCAGATGCAATTGTTGGACAACAAGAAAGGGAAGTATCTGGCTCTGCAAAAGGAATTACCCAAACAATTAACCGAGATCAACGAGCGGGTTGAACAAGCCATGGCTGACCTCCTGGCTGGTGAGACCGAGAAAGCCGAAATCAACAAGAAACAACGCACCATGGAAACAGACATCAAGACCCATCACGACCATATTCGCAAGTACCAGAGCCAGCTCGCCGAGATCAAGACAAACAAAGAATACAAAGCCTTGAATAGCGAAATCGCTTATCTGAACGAGAAAGTCTCCGAGGTCGAATCCCAATTGCTGGAGCTGATGGAGCAAGAAAACGAGATCAAAGCGAAAATCGATGAATATAAAGCTGCCCTGCAAGAAGCGGAAGCTTATAAAAGAGAAAAAGAAGGGGATCTGAAGGCGCAAATCGACGCTCTGGATACCCATATCCAAGCCACCCTGGCGGAACGCAACGAATTGGCGGTCAAACTGCCACAGGCCTTGCTCAAACGCTATGGCAATCTAATCCGCAACAAAGACAACATGGCTGTTGCCTATACCCACGAAGGCTCCTGCGGGGGCTGTGGCTTCGTGATCCGCCAGCAAATGCGCATCGAGCTGCAGCTGCGCAAGAAGATCGTTTATTGCGAAAACTGCGGCAGAATCATGTTGGACCACAAACAAGTAGATAACGCCGAATAGGCTTTCATAGATTCAGAGCATAAAAGAACCCCCGACAGATGCGGGGGTTCTTTTCTTTATAGAGAAAAGGGGTTTAGGAGCCGAAGATGCCCAGCAACACGCCGGCGGCAACCGCGGAACCCACTACTCCCGATACATTGGGAGCCATGGCGTGCATCAACAGATAGTTTGCGCGATCATATTGCTGCCCCACGGTCTGTACCACGCGGGCAGAAGCAGGCACGGCAGAGACTCCGGCAGCTCCGACCAGGGGGTTGATCTTGTTCTTGGAAAACAGATTCAGGATCTTCGCAAAGATCACTCCGGCAGCGGTGGCAACGCAGAAGCTGGCGGCACCGAGGATAAATATCTTGATGGTGGCAGGGGTCAGGAACACATCAGCGGTGGTCTTGGCACCAACCGTGAGGCCGATGAGCACCGTAACCACGTCGATCAAAACAGTCTTTGCACTGCCTGCCAGGCGGTCTGTGACTCCGCTTTCCTTCAGCAAATTGCCCAAAAACAGCATTGCCAAGAGAATCGCGGAACCGGGCGCGATAAAAGAGGTGACGATGAAGGCAACGATCGGGAAGAATATCTTTTCCTTTTTGGAAACTACCCTGAGGGCTTTCATGCGGATCACGCGCTCTTTCTTGGTGGTTAGCAGCCGCATAATCGGAGGCTGTAAAACCGGCACCAGCGCCATGTATGAATAGGCGGCAAGGGCGATCGAGCCCAGCAAGTGCGGCGCCATTTTGGATGCCAAAAAGATCGAAGTGGGGCCGTCCGCGCCACCGATGATGCCGATCGAAGCCGCTTCCAGAATGTTGAAGCCCAATAGGATGGAGCCCATGAAGGTGGCAAAGATGCCAAACTGCGCTGCCGCTCCCAGGAGGATCAGCCGCGGATTGGCAATCAGAGCAGAGAAATCCGTCATCGCGCCCACACCCAGGAAGATCAGCGAAGGATAGATGCCCTTGCTGACTCCGAAATAAAGATAGGAGAGCACAGAGCCTTCGGTCTCTACTCCCAGGCCCTGGGCGGATACACCGGGGATGTTCCCCACGATCATGCCAAAGCCGATGGGCACCAAAAGTAAGGGTTCAAACTCCTTGCTGATACCCAGAAAGACAAAGAGTAAGCCGGCAGCCATCATGATGATGTTGCCCAATTCGATATTCATGAAACCGGTGGTCTGGATAAATTGCATCAGTTCCTGCATGCTTATCCCTCCAGCTCTATCAGGGGGTCACCTTCCTGAACGCTGTCACCTTTGTTGACATGAATCTTGCTGATTCTTCCGCTGTGGCTGAAATGGATGTCGGATTCCATCTTCATTGCTTCCAAAACCAGGGCGACATCGCCCTCTTTGACCATCTGTCCGGAGCTTGCTTTCACTTCCACGATGGTTCCGGGAATTGGAGCTCTGAGGATCTTATCACCACTTCCGGAGGTGGGGCTAGGGGCATTGCCGGATTGATATACCGGTTCAGCCTGGGGCCGGTTCGGGCGGCGCGGGGGTTTTGCGGCGGGCTTCACCTGTTCTCCTTCAAGGATCATCAGGGTATCTCCCTCTTGCACCAGGGCACGTTCTTTCACCATGATCTTTGCCACTTTGGCATCAATGGGAGAGGCGATCTCGGATTCCATCTTCATCGCTTCGATGATCATGATCGGCTGCCCGGCCTTCACTTCATCGCCTTCTTTGACGGGGATGGAGACGATCACTCCGGGCAGAGGCGCGCGCATCTCGCCCGAGCCCAGATCAAAGCCGCTATCAAAGTGCGGCGCCATCGGAACCGCTTTTTGTTGCCCTTCCAGGCGCGGAACATCCGAACTGTGGTCTTCTTCGATCTGCACCAGGTAGTCGTGACCGTTGATGTTTATCTTGGCATGGCTGCTGGTATATTCCACAATGCGTGCATCATAGCGCTCGCCGTTGATCAATAATTTATAGCTTTTCATCGGGGTCTCCTTACAGAAGTCATTTCACGGTTGGGCATGCTCAGCACAGCACTTGCCCGCCACTGATTGGTAGGGGTACGACGGAAGGTGAGCACCATCTTGCGGCGCTCTTCAATATCCATCTTGTGCATGTGTAGAGCGGTTACAGCGGCCACGATAACATTGTGGTTCATGGATTTGGGTGCTGATTTCAGTTGGCCGGAGCTATTCAGCTTGATGGTGGAGCCGGACTTCTTCTCCCGGTTCAGATGTACCAATTGTCTGATGATCAAGCTGGTGAGGATGAGCGCGGAAAACACCACCAGCATGCCCACCATCATCACGGAACTGCCATATGAAGTGATGTTCTCATTGAAGTCTGCTTCCACTTCCCGGATAGTATCAAGGTTAATCTCCAAAGCCTGCAAGGAGAGGTTGTCCCAGCTCTTGTCGAGCGGGTCGCTGTTACCCAGCATGGATTTGAACTTCTTGAGCGGGATATTCAGGGTGGCAGCTACTTCCGCCAGCGTGCTAAGCTCGTTGTAGCGATACACCACGGTTTGCTGAGCCAGCAGGGCGCGGTATGGCGTGATGCCCAGTTTTCGCAGAGTCATCGCGTCCAGCACCTGGTTGGCAGGCTCCAGACCAAGCGCGGCTTTCCATTTCTTGATATCGGAGATATCCAGTTTCAGTGCCACGTCCGTCAGCGAGTTGCTATCCCGGAATCCGTATTCGGAAAGGATTTCCTGCTCGCGAGAGAGCACCAGAGAGTCTGCCGCAGCCTGCGAGCTTGCCGGTGCTTCAATTTGAGCAACCAGCGCCAAAGGCAGCAGCAGAAGGATCATTATTAATATCTTATGCATTTCAGGGTTCCTAAAGCGGGATGTTTCCGTGTTTACGGGGTGGAATGCTTTCCTTTTTGTTGGCCAGCATTTCCAGCGCGCGGATGAGGCGGAAGCGAGTCTGCGCGGGCTCGATGATATCGTCCACAAAGCCCCGTTCTGCAGCGCGATAGGGATTCGAGAACTTATCGCGGTATTCTTCTTCCCGGTCTTTGAGCACTTGTTTGGGGTTCTCGCTATCCTTGGCTTCTTTGCGGAAGATCACTTCCACGGCGCCTTTGGGGCCCATCACAGCGATTTCCGCGGTCGGCCAGGCATAGACCAGATCCGCCCGCATATGACGGCTGTTCATCACGCAGTAAGCGCCACCATAGGCTTTGCGGATGATCACGGTGATCTTGGGTACCGTAGCTTCCGCGAAAGAATAGAGCAGTTTGGCACCATTGCGGATGATGCCGTTGTGTTCCTGAGAGGTTCCGGGCAGGAAACCGGGGACGTCTTCAAGCACCACCAGCGGAATATTGAAGGCATCACAGAAGCGCACAAAGCGCGCGGCCTTGATCGAAGCATCGATATCCAGCACCCCGGCCAGGATCTTGGGCTGATTTGCCACCACGCCCACGGAATGGCCATTCAGGCGCCCAAAGCCGACCACGATGTTCTGCGCGAAGTTGCTCATTACCTGCAGAAACTCGCCATCGTCCATGATGGGGTAGATCACATCCAGGATGTCATAAGGTTTATTCGGGTTGTCCGGAATCACGTCATTCAGTTCTGCGCAAGCGCGCGTAACCGGATCCGGGCTGGGGTAAACCGGCGGGTCTTCCATATTGTTGCTGGGCAGATACGAGAGCAGCTTTTTGATCAACATCAGAGTTTCTTCTTCGCTATTGGTCATAAAGTGTGCCACGCCGCTTTTACTGGAGTGCATTTTAGCCCCGCCCAGGTCCTGGATGCTGACGGTCTCATTGAGCACGGTTTTCACCACCTTGGGCCCGGTCACAAACATATAGCTATTATGTTTTTCCATCACCACAAAGTCCGTGATGGCAGGCGAATAGACCGCGCCACCGGCACATGGTCCGAGGATGGCGGAGATCTGGGGAATCACTCCGCTGGACATCACGTTTCTCCAGAAGATCTCGGCATAGCCCGCCAGAGCGTCCACCCCTTCCTGGATGCGCGCGCCGCCGGAATCGTTGATCCCGATCAAGGGGCAGCCGTTCCTCAGTGCCATATCCATGATCTTACAGATCTTCTCGGCATAGGTCTTGGATAACGAACCGCCAAACACAGTGAAATCCTGCGCGAAGATATAGACCACGCGGCCGCTGATGGTCGCGCTGCCGGTCACCACGCCGTCGCCGTCAAAGATCGTTTCTTCCATTCCGAAATTGGTACACTGATGCCTCACAAAGAGGTCAAACTCTTCAAAACTATCCGGATCTACCAGATGCGCAATGCGTTCACGGGCAGTCAGCTTTCCTTTTTCGTGCTGTTCGGCGATGCGTTTTTCTCCGCCGCCCAGCATTGCCTTCTGCCGCCGTACTCTCAGCTTGTCGAGAGGGCTTAGTTTCTCCATTTCTTCATATATCCTTATTGTTTATTTTTTCAGCAATCTCATGTATGTACCATCTTTCTGAATCTTGCTTGCACGTAAAGAGAAATCTTCCAATCCTGCGATTGCTCCGCCCGGGGGCGAGTTCACAGGAAAAGGGTTGACTGATTATTGAAGCTCAAGATTATGCCCTTACAAGAATATATATATAAACAAGGAGTGGATATGCCAAGCAATCCCTTACTACACAAAGAGAACTCTCATCGGCTGAAAGCCATCCCATTCGATGAAATCAAGCTTGAACACTTTATGCCCGCTTTTGAAGAAGCGCTAAAGATCGCCCGCACCGAGATCGACGCGCTGAAGAACAATCCCGAAGCCCCAACTTTTGAAAACACCATCCTCGCCATGAGTCTTGGTGGGGTAGAACTGGAATATGCATCGACGGTTTACTACAACCTCTTAGGAGCTCATTCCGACGCAGAATTCAAGGCTTTGGCACAAAAGATTTCCCCCATGCTGGCAGAATTCGGCGCCAGCATCAACACCGACCCCAAGATCTTCGCCCGTGTGAAAGCGGTCTATGATCAGGAAGTAGCCGGAAAAGCAAAACCCACCCTGCCCAAAGACATGAGTGACAAAACCGCCCTCCGCGCCGCGGAACGCTACCGCATGATTGAACGTAGCTACAAAGGCTTCATCCGCGGTGGTGCACTCTTGAGCGACGAGGACAAAAAGCGCTTCACCGAGATCGCCATGGAGCTTTCCCAGCTTTCCCCAAAATTCAGCGACAACGTGCTGAACGCCACCAACACCTTTGAACTGCACATCACCGACTCCAAAGATATGGAAGGAATGCCGCAGGGCGTGCTGGATGCCGCGGAATTTACCGCAAAGCAAAAGGGCAAAGACGGTGGCTGGCTCTTCACTCTGCAACCCTCCAGCGTGATGCCGCTGCTCACCTACTGCAAAAACCGCGCCATCCGCGAGCAGATCTCCCGCGCCTACAGCTCCCGCGCCTTCAACGACCAGTTTGACAATCAGGACATCATCAAACGCACCCTGACCCTGCGCAAAGAGCGCGCCAAGCTTTTGGGCTATGCAAACCACGCCGAATACGTGCTGGAAGACCGCATGGCAGCCAGCGTGGAAAACGCGCGCAGCTTCATGGACAAGATCTATGATATCGCCTATCCCGCCGCCCAAAAAGAACGCGATGCCGTGGCAACCCTGGCCAAAGATATGGATAACATCGATTCCCTGCAAAGCTGGGATTGGACATATTACAGCAACAAACTGAAAGAAAAGCTCTATGCCTATGATCCCGAAGAACTGCGCCCCTGGTTCAAAGTGGAAAACGTGATCGACGGTCTCTTCACCGTGGCGAACAAGATCTACGGCATCACCATGAAGCAAGTGCACGATGTGCCTGTCTATCACGAAGATGTTACCACTTGGGAAGCCCATGATGCCGATGGCTGCTACCTCGGTTTGCTCTACATCGATCTCTTCCCGCGGGATACCAAGCGCGGCGGAGCCTGGAAAAGCAGCCTGCAAGGCCAGGGCCTCCATCACGATGGCATGCGCCGTCCCCAGGTCATGATCGTGGGCAGCCTCACCCCGTCCACAGACAAAAGCCCGTCTTTACTGCGTCTGGACGAAGCCCGCACCATCTTCCACGAATTTGGTCATGCCATTCATTCGCTACTGGCAGACGGATATTACACTTCACTTTCCGGCACATCCGTGCTTTGGGATTTTGTGGAATTACCCAGCCAGATCATGGAAAACTGGCTTTTGGAAGAGGAAGCGCTGAATCTCTTTGCCCGGCACTACGAAACCGGCGAAGCCCTGCCCAAAGAGCTGCTGGACAAAGTAATTGCCGCCAAGAACTACAATGCGGCAACCGCAAACATCACCCAATTGCGCTATGCCAACATGGATTTTGACTGGCACCTGGCAGACCCCGCCACAATCACCGATGTCGCAGCCTTCGAGAGAGAAGTAACCGCGCGCTTTGCCCTGCTCCCGGTAGTGGATGGCACCAATGGTTCCTGTTCTTTCGCGCACATCTTCGCCGGTGGTTACGCCGCGGGATATTATTCATACAAATGGGCGGAAGCGCTGGAAGCGGATGCCTGGAGTATGTTTGAAGAAAACGGGATATTCGACCAGCAAACAGCGGAAAAGTTCCGCACATACATCCTTTCCAGAGGTAATTCTTTCCATCCGCAAGAGCTCTTTGAGGCTTTCAGAGGACGCCCTCTGGATCCGCTGGCTCTGCTCAAGCGTGATGGCTTGATCTGATAGTTACTGATTAATGAAGGGCGGAGATTTCGGTCTCCGCCCTTTTCAATAGGATTCGACACGTCCTCGTGTCGAGCGAGGCCGCAGATCGCTTCCACTCTTCCGTGCAGACGGGAACGTCTGCAATCCTATCCCCTCGGCTTTTAAAGAAGTCCCAGCGGGAAGACATTTCAGATAGCCTTGTGAAACAAGAATTGATGCTTGAGTCCCATCGGGACGCAGACTGTTGACAAAGCCCATAATCACAAGATTCAAACATCTGCGTCATTGATTGCTGAATCCCGTAGGGATGGCATTTTAGATAGATAATGCATTGTTATATATATTAAATAGAGTCCTGTAGGGACGGCATAACATCTTTTTGTTTGGTCAGTTTAGAATATGTCGTCCCTACAGGACTCGAATCAGTTTTATGTTCAGATAAAGTCTATCT
>DHVK01000019.1 GCA_002412625.1 Cloacimonetes bacterium UBA5210 | reverse complement strand
GAAAGCATTCTGGGCAAACGGAAAAACCCGGGATGCTCTCCCGGGTTTATTATAGATGAGCGATTTTGTTAGTCCAAGCCGAAAGTTCCTACCTGAGCGGGAATAATCAACTCGGCTTCGGTGGCTTTCACCACGTCTTCCACGCTGGTGCCCAAGGCCAATTCGCGCAGCACCAAACCCTGGGTTGTAACTTCAAGCACAGCCATATCGGTGATAATCAGGCTTACTTTGCCTTTGGCGGTGAGGGGCAGGTTACACTCTTTCAATATCTTGGAGTTTCCGTGCTTATCGCAATGTTCCATCGCCACAATCACCTTGCGGGCTCCGGTTACGAGGTCCATCGCACCGCCCATACCGGGGATCATCTTGCCGGGGATCATCCAGTTTGCCAGGTTTCCGTGTTGATCCACCTGCAGAGCACCCAAAACCGTGGCATCGATGTGCCCTCCGCGGATGATGGCAAAACTGAGCGCACTATCGAAGAAAGAGGCTCCTTTCAAGGCTGTGATGAAACCACCTCCGGCATTGATCATATCTTTGTCTTCTTCTCCGGGAGCAGGACTCGGGCCGACGCCCAGCATACCGTTTTCGCTCTGGAATATTACGTGCACGCCGGCGGGAATGTAGTTCACTGCCAGGGTGGGCAGGCCAATGCCGAGGTTCACATAGTCGCCGTCTTTGAATTCCCGGGCGATTCTGCTGCCGATCATTGCTCTTTTATCCATTGGTCACCTCCGTGCTGTTCACGATGTAGTTCACAAAGACTCCGGGGCAGGCAATCAATTCCGGGTCCAGCTCGCCGATCTCTACAATCTCTTCCACTTCTGCGATGGTGATCTTGCCGGCCATTGCCATGATGGGGTTGCTGTTGCGGGCGGTTTTGCGGAAGATCAGGTTACCCATCTTATCAGCTTTATATGCTTTTACGATAGCCACATCTGCTTCGATGGCGGGCTCCAGAATGTAGTCCAATCCATTCACATTCAACACTTGCTTGCCCTCTTCGACAACCGTGCCAAGTCCGGTGGGGGTCAGGATGCCGCCCAAGCCGGCTCCTGCGGCGCGGACGCGTTCCATCAGCGTGCCTTGCGGGACCAGCTCAATGGTCATTTGTCCGGAGTTCATCTGGGCCTGAATTGCTTTGTTCGTACCGAGGTGCGAAACCTGCGCGCTTTTCACCAGGTTTGCCACCACCAGCTTGCCTACACCGCGGTCTTCCCAGTCGGACGCGATCACGATCATATGCAGGTTGTTGATCTGTTTCTCCACGATTGCATCAATTATACGCTCGGGAGCACCCACTGCCAAAAATCCACCAATTGCCAGCCTGCTGCCGGGTTCGATCATCGCTGCAGCTTGCGCTGCCGAAATCTGTTTTGCCATGTTGTCTCCTATATTTGGCCTAATATCTATCTAAATTCCTCCATATCTGTATCCATGGTTTGTGTCAACTTCTTTTCCCCGCTGCCATTGCCCTTGGTGAATATCCCGCTTTCCGGAACCTGACACCTGGCACGGGCAACACAAATGCCGGACAATGCAAAGAAAAGTCTTGACGCCAACACAGGTATTTGGCAAAAGGGACAAATAGCCAAACAGAGAGGAATGTATGCTTGATAATGAAAGATACACATACATGGCGTCAGTGATGAAGGCGATGGCGCATCCCACCAGATTGTTCATTGTGGACGAGCTGGATAAGGGACCCAAGAATGTCGGTGAACTCACCGCAATGGTCGGCATCGATATGTCTACCATATCCCGCCATCTGTCTATTCTAAGGCACGCCGGCATCATCGCAGCCACCAAGAATAACAACCAAATGATCTATCGCCTGCTCTGCCCCTGTGTATTGGATATGTATAAATGTGTTTTAAAGATTAAAGAACAAGAGGACTAAATGAAAGCAAACTGGAAAGAACTCAAAATCCTAGGCATCATGTTAGCCGTTTTTCTGGCGGCATACTTCGTGCCCTTCGAGGCAAGCCGGTTCAAAGGCGGAGTGCTGGAAGCCTTTTACATGCTGCAGGATTACGCGCGTCTGCATGTATTGCTCTGCCTGATCCCTGCCCTGTTCATTGCCGGAGCAGTGAGCGTCTTTGTTAGCAGTGCCAGCGTAATGAAGTATCTGGGTCCAGCCGCCAAAAAAGCGGTCGCCTATGCCGTGGCTTCGGTCTCCGGAGCGATTTTAGCGGTGTGTTCCTGCACCATATTACCGCTCTTCAGCGGGATTTATAAACGGGGTGCCGGCTTGGGCCCAGCAATTGCCTTTCTCTATTCTGGCCCGGCAATCAACGTCCTTGCCATCGTGATGACCGCCCGCATCCTGGGCTTGCAGATCGGCATTGCCAGAGCCGTGGGAGCAGTATTCTTCAGCGTTATCATCGGGCTCATCATGCATGTTTGGTTCCGCAAAGAAGAAGGTGAACGCCAGAAAAAGGCTGCCGGCTTCGAAGGCGGAGAAGAAGCGCTTCCGATGTGGCAGACTCTGGTTTATTTCGCCCTGATGATCCTGATCCTGATCTTCCTGAACTGGGCAAAGCCAAACAGTGCCACCGCTTCGGGATTCGTGGTCTGGGCATATTCGATGAAGTGGATCATCTCGGCTGTCCTTGCTTTTTTGATGGGCTTGACCCTGCATCTCTTCTATGGCTTCAACATGTGGAAGGTGTTGATCACGACCATCGCCGTTGTGATCGCCGGTTTTGCCTTCCCGCTGCAACCGCTGATTCCCTTTGTAACTGCCATCGTTCTGTTCAGTTTCTTCCTTGCTACAGAAAAAGGCGAACTGAAGGATTGGCTGGGCTCCACCTGGGATTTTGCCAAGTTGATCATCCCCTTGCTCTTTTTGGGCGTAATGATCGCCGGCGCGCTCCTGGGACGTCCGGGCTTTGAAGCTTGGATTCCTTCGCGCTGGATCGAAGTGGCAGTGGGCGGAAACTCACTATTGGCAAATTTCTTTGCCTCCATTTCCGGTGCCTTCATGTATTTTGCCACGCTTACCGAAGTGCCCATCCTGCAAGGGCTTTTGGGCAGCGGTATGGGCAAGGGACCAGCTCTGGCATTGCTACTTTCGGGCCCCGCACTTTCTCTACCCAGCATGTTGGTCATCAACACCGTTTTAGGCTTCAAGAAGACTGCCGCCTTCATCTTTTTGGTGGTCATCATGTCTACCATCACCGGATACTTCTTCGGAGTATTTTTCGCATGATTATGCAGATCTTCAATCAATTGAGCGCGGCGCTATATGCCAGTCCCGCGCTCGCATTTTCAGCCGCCTTTTTGTGGGGTATCCTCAGCATCCTGCTCAGCCCCTGCCATCTGGCGAGTATACCTCTGATCATCGGCTTTTTGGGCGGACAAAAGGACATGAGCACCAAGCGTGCCTTTTGGCTCTCCACCTGCTTCACGCTGGGTATCTTGGCGATGATGGGGCTGATCGGGCTGATCACCGGCTTGATGGGACGCCTGATGGGCGATGTGGGAAGCTGGGTAGAGCCCGCCATGGGCGTGGTCTTCATCATCGTAGCCTTCTTCATTGCCGATATTATCAAACTGCCGAATCTGGGGGCGAATGTCTCCGGCAAGGGCAAAGGTGCCTGGGCTGCCCTCAGCCTGGGCTTCCTGATGGGAATTGCTCTGGGACCCTGCTCATTTGCCTTCATGGCACCGATCCTGGGCATCGTTTTTACATCCGCGGGCTCAAAGTTTATCTTTGCTTTGGGGCTGCTTTTGGCCTATATCATCGGGCATTGCCTGGTGATAATCCTGGCAGGAACATTCGCAGCAAAGGTGCAGGCTTATCTGAACTGGTCTGCAAAATCAAAAGGAACCAAATTAGTCAGGTACATTTGTGCCGCGCTGGTCTTGCTGGCGGGTTTGTATCTGATTTTCAGTTAACACAAGAAGGAGAACAAGATGATTATCAAGATTTTAGGCACTGGCTGCCCCAAATGCAAGAAACTGGAAGAAAACGCCCGGCAGGCGATCGCTGAAGCCGGCATTGAAGCATCGGTCGAGAAAGTAACAGACTTGGACCAAATCATGGATTATGGCGTGATGATGACTCCCGCTCTGGTAATCGATGAAAAAGTGGTAGCCAGTGGCAAGCTGCTTTCTGCCTCTGATATCAAAGCTCTGATCAAGTGAGGGCATAATTATGCAGAAAGTTCTGATCACATTCATCTTGATCTTGGCACTGGCTGCCTGTGGAGCCGGCACCGACAAGCCGGCAGAGACAAACGCAAGCGAGCAAGGAGTCGCCCCGCTTGTCGAGAATACGGTGATCGCCGAAGCAGACCAAAGTGCTGAAGCCCAAAACGCTAGCCCGGAACCTGCCGCCGCGCAGACCAGACAAGTAGCCGCAAACCCCAGCCCCGCGCCAAAGACGGACTCCCCCCAGCCCAAACAGGGAAAAGAGGGCTACAAAGTTACCTTTTTAGAGATCGGTGCCGAAAGCTGCATCCCCTGCCGTATGATGCAGCCCATCATGAAAGAAATTGCCGAAGAATATCCCGGAGTAGTGGAAGTCATCTTCCATGATCTATACGAAGATCGGGAAATCGGACAGAAATACCGGATTAGAGTAATGCCTACCCAAGTCTTTTTGGATGCCTCAGGACGTGAGTTTTTCCGCCATGAAGGTTTTTACCCCAAGGATCAAATGAAGGCGATGCTGGATAAATATCTGGCAACATTGGACTAAGCATGAAGAAGATACTGATCCTCTGCACCGGCAATTCCTGCCGCAGCATCATGGCTGAGGCGCTGATTAACCACTATCTGGGCGATCGCTACACCGCCTATTCCGCCGGCGTGGCACACTCAGCTGTCAATCCCTTTGCCATCAAAGTATTGCAAGAGCTGGGCATAGAGACCTCCGGTTTCAGATCCAAGAACGTTTCGGAGTTTCTCAACCGGGACGATCTCGATCTTGTGATCACGGTCTGCGACCATGCCAAAGAGAGTTGCCCGGTGTTCTTCAAACCCATACCGCAAGTGCATATCGGCATCGAAGATCCAGCGCCATATACCGATCATCCCGATGCCATGGCATTCTTCCAAAAGACTAAGGAAGAGATCATAGAGAAGTTAATCGGTTATTTGAAAGAGCTTTAGGGGGCATCGGGTTCCCCGGCAATGCCATTGGGAGTGGCTGTATTTCCTGGCAGGAGACTTGATTCCACATCAAAGATTGAAGCCATGGTGCCTGCCGGATTGCTTTGCTTGTCGTTATGCTAGCATTAAGCTCTTATCAAGCTGTGGGCATAGGAGAATAAGAGCTTCATATCAGGCTCATCCCGCGAGAGTGAACGGGGCAAGAGGTGGGTAAGATATATCCGGCAAATCCCGATAATGCTTGCATCAGCCGATTGGAGTGTGTCGCAATCGGTACTCTCCCAAAAAGTCCAATTCTTTGGCCTGTTATCTTTAAATTACCCACTCAGGATTCATCAGGATTTGTCTTCGCTACTTAGCTTGTTCGGTGAGATAGTTCGATCCAACCGAAAAACCAGCAGCCATCATCAACGGTGAACAATTCCGTTTTGGATTTATTGAAAATTGGTTTGTTAATCGGTACTATTTTACTTATCTTTATAGTATCCCTCAATCAAGAAGAATTAGCCTGAGTGTTGCGTGGGAACTGGCAAACAGGCGGAGAATATCAGGAGATTTTTGATGCATAAATATCTATTGATCATCGGCATGATACTTTTGGTCATAGCCTTACCGGCTCAAAGAGCGCTTTCTCTGGAAGAGGCAAAGTCGATCGCCCTGGAGCAAAACTATGGTTACCGAGCCGGGGCAGCAGCTCTGAGCGCGGCTGAATGGCAGAAGACGAGCGCGCTTTCGGCGTTTTTGCCAAATCTTAGCCTTAGCGGAACTCTGCTCTACATGGATCCCGCGCGCACTGTGCAGAATACTACGTTGAACAAAGACCAACGCTCAATCTCCCTGAACCTCAGCCAACCCTTATTTCTGGGCGGAAAGCTGTATCAATCCTACAAAATGGCTTCTACCTCCGCGGAAATGGCGGAACTGAATCTACAGGCGAAAAGGCTTGAACTGCTCAGTGAAGTCGAGAGCAAGTATTACGCTCTATTGCAGCTGAAAGAAGTTCTGGATATCGCCGTGGCAGAACATAGCCAGGCGCAAACGAATCTTGAACTGGCAGAGATCAAACTGCAAAACGGACTGATCGCGCGCGCTGATCTGCTGCGGTTTCAAGCAAATCTTGCCAACAAAGACATTGCGGTGTTGCAGAGCCAAACCGCGTATGACCTCGCCCAAAGGGATTTTGCCAACTATCTGGGCAGCTCTGAACTGCTTAGCCCGATGCCGCTTGCGTTGAGCGACGCGGAGATCCTCCCTTTGGCACAGTTGGATAGCGCGGGCTTGCAACGAATCGGCAAAGCACTGACGAAATTGGGCAAGAACAATAACCTTCAGCTAAAGCTTATCGATGGCGGGGTCGAGATCTCCGAAAGAGCCTACAAGATGAGCAAGGGCAGCTTTTTGCCAAGTCTGAACCTGGTCGGGAGCAGATCTTACGACGAAAACGGCATAGACCGCTACGAGTTTGAAGCTTCAAACCAGATCATGCTGAATCTCTCGATTCCTTTGTTGCCCCAGGTAGGAAACTACGCCGCTTCCCGCAAGGCATATTATGAAGCACAAAAAGCCGGCATGGAAGCCAAACAAGCTTCCGACGGGATTCTCCTGGGGATCGACGCTGCGGTGATCAGGATGGTCAGCAGCGCGCGTCAGGTGAAGACCGCCAAGCTGTCTCTGGATATCACCGAAGATATGTATGCCCAGCTCTCCGAGCGCTTCCGGCTGAATATGATATCCACCCTGGAACTGATGGATGCGGAACTGATGCTTTCTGCTTCACGCTTGGCATACGCAAATGCCTATTACGAGTTTTTCAAAGCCCGGCTGGCTCTTTTGAGCTTGGTGGGCACAGACGATTACAGCATATTAAACGCTATTCTCGCGGAATAGTGGGAGGACACTTGATGAAATATATAATGATGACTATCTCACTGCTGGTGCTGCTAAGTGCTTGCGGGAAAAAAGATACTGCAGCCCCCCAACGTGGCGGCAGAGATGACGGTAGCCAGGCAGTGATGGTGGAAGAGCTGGTGCTGAGAGACATCGATGAAATCGTTACGGTCTCCGGCAAGCTGGAAGGAATCACGGATATCACCATGAGCGCTGAAGGCTCCGGCAGAATCCTGGCTCTAAACAAAAAACTGGGTGACTTTGTTCAGCAAGGCGAGCGCATCGGCAAGCTGGAAAATGATGTGCTGAAGATCCGGTTTGAATCCGCAGAAGCAGGATTCCGGGCAGCAGAGACTTCTCTGCAAAACGCGCAGCAGAACCTGAATTATGCCACCAGTTCCCGGGAGCGCAATCTGATCTCGGAAGCGGAGTTCAATATGGCAAGTGCCGGCTTCAACTCTGCCAAAGCAGCTTTTGACGGTGCCAAAGCCGGGCTGGAAGCAGCACGCATGGCATATGATAATTCCTACCTGATCGCCCCTGAAAAAGGGCGCATTTCCCAGCTCAATGTGGCAGTGGGGCAATATGTAAACATGGGTATGCCGATTGCCGCCATCACTGATGCGAGCACCCTGCTCCTGAAGACAGGCGTGGGCGAAAGCCAGATAGCCAAGCTGAAAGTGGGGCAGAACGCCATCGTGACGCACATGGGCAATACTTACCGGGCTACCGTGCGCGGCTTTGGCATCCGTCCCTTGCCGGGCAGCGCGAACTATCCGGTGGAACTAACCATGCAGGGGGGCAGCGCTTTGATGCCCGGGATGGTGGTTTCCGCGCGCATCAAAACCAATACCTTCAGAAATCTGCTTTACACATCGATTACGAATGTGCAAAAAGAGTATGACCGCAACTTTGTGTATGTGGTGGTTCAGGAAGGCGAGAAACAGATCGCCCGGCAAAGAGATGTGCAGCTGGGACGCAGTGTCTCGGAATTTGTGGAGATTCTTTCCGGAGTGGAAGCTGGGGAGACGATCGTGATCTCCGGCAGCGAAAACCTGGAAGACGGCTCCATCGTCAAGATCAGGGAATAAGCGATGTTTTCTGTAGCAAAAACAGCTCTCACATATTCCATTTTGGTGAATATGCTCACCCTGGCGGTGTTGATCTTTGGCGTGATCGCCATGGTGAACCTGCCCCGGGAAGAGTTCCCCGCAGTAGATTTTGGTACCACTCTGGTGGTGGTGATGTATCCTGGGGTTTCTCCCGCAGAGATTGAACAATTGATTGTGCGCAAACTGGAAGTGGAACTGAGCGATCTGGATGATCTGGATTACATCGGTGCTACCGCTCAGGAAGGACGCGCAACGATCCAGGTGGTCTTCAATACCGGAGTTTCCCCGGATGAGGCTTTCGACCGGGTCAGCCGCGAAGTTGCAAAGGTTACGGATCTGCCCACAGACGCGCTTGCACCCATCGTCATCCGGCTCAATATGCGTGAAGTGAACCCGATCGCGCAGGTGGCAGTTAGCGGCAAAGGAATGAGCCCCAAGGCTTTGCGGGAAATCGCAGAGCGGCTTGAGGACGGGCTTCTGGAGATCACCGATATCTCCAAGGTGGAGACCATCGGTGCCCGGGAGCGCCAGATCTGGGTGGATGTGGATCAAGCCAGGCTGGATGCCTATGGGCTTAGCCTGAACGACCTCTCCGCCGCGATGGGGGGCAGAAACCTGAATATTCCGGGCGGCACCGCGCGCTTTGGCAAGCTGGAGTTTCTGGTGCGCACACTGGGAGAATTCAATAACATCGAAGAAGTGAAGGACCTGATTCTGGTGTCGGACGCCAGCGGCAGGTCGATCATGATCAAAGATGTGGCAACCGTGCGCGACACTCTGGAAAAACCGGTGTCTATCGCGAAGCTGAACGGCGAGGAGTCCGTTTCTATCTTCCTGTATAAGAAAGGCAGCGGAAACATCATTTCGATCGTGGACAATGTGAAAGCCTATCTGGCAGAGTTTCAGAGATCTGTTCCGGGAGTGGAACTAAGCTTGCGCAATGACGGTTCAATCGACGTGAAAAACGGCATTAACGCTTTGGGCAAGAGCGCTTTGATCGGCATCCTGCTGGTGTTTACCGCGCTGTTTTTCTTCCTGGGTTGGCGCAACGCGCTGCTGGCATCCTTCGGGATTCCGCTATCGATTCTAATCGCCTTTGTGGTGATCCCCTATTTTGATATCACCCTGAACAACCTGACGATCTTTGGCTTTATTATCGTGGTGGGCATGGTAGTGGATAACTCTATCGTCGTGCTGGAAAACATCCACCGCTATCGGGAAGAAGGCTTCTGCCACCGGGATTCCATCATCATGGGCGTGGACCAGGTGATCTGGCCCGTGTTTTCCTCCACCCTTACCACTCTGGCTGCCTTTATGCCGCTGCTCTTGCTGGAAGGTGTGATGGGGCAGTTCCTCGGGGTGTTCCCTATCGTGGTGTCGCTGGCGCTGTTTGGCAGCTGGCTGCAGAGCATGGTGGTTTTGCCCAACAACGTGTTCCAGTTTGCCCGCAAGGAACCTCGCAAAGAGGATCGCAGCACCCGCATGATTCAACCTTTGATCAGCCGCTATCAGAAAGGGGTAAAGTGGGCATTGAAGCACCGACAAATCACCATCTGGGGCACCTTTGCCCTGCTCCTGGTATCCTTTGGGGTTCTGGGCTCGGGGGCTATCCAGTTCGAGTTCTTTCCCACCACACTGTCGCAAACCATCAGGCTGCAAGTGCAGACCCCGATCGGCTCGACTTTGGATGAAACCAAGGCGATTGTAGAACAGGTTGAAGAATACATCCGCACCATGCCGCAGAAGGACGATGTGGTCTATGTGGTAGCAAACGTGGGCGCGATGGGTGGAGAGACTCAGCGGAACTTCGCGACTAACGCGGCTCAGATCAATATCGACCTTGTGGATATCAAAGATATGACCTACAGTCATGATGAAATCCAGAACAGCCTCAGAAAGTTCTGCGAGGATCTCCCCGGGCTCTATTCTTACCGCTTTTCCCAAGGCAGAAGTGGTCCCCCGGTGGGCAACGACGTGGATATCCGCATCAAGGGCGCCAGCCTGGAACGCTTAGCCTTCATCAGCGACATCATTAAGGGCTACCTGCGTGAAATCCCCGGAGTTACGGATATCGACGACAGCTATGATGCCGGCAAGAAAGAAGTGCGCATTCTGCCCTATCATGACCGTCTGGCGATTCACGGACTTACCGTAGCGCAGATCGCAAGCACCATCCGCACCGCATCCACCGGTTCCGAAGTGAGCCAATATCGCGGTGATGGCGTGGAAGAGTATCCTTTGATCCTGAAGATGCAGGACATCTATACCCAAGACATCGAGAACCTGAAGGATCTGAAGATCCGCACCCGCAGCGGGGATTTGATCGCCCTCAGAGAGCTGGCAGAGTTCGAGATCGCCTCCTCCATCTCCCGCATTGAACACAGAGATGGTGACCGGGTACTGAGCATCACCGCCAGCGTGAGCAGCTACGAGCAAGATGGCAAAAGCAAGCGCCGCACTCCCGCGGAAGTCCAGAGTATCCTGACCGGAAGCCGGTTTGGAGCCGATGAAGGGCTATTGGCAAACTTCTCTTCCAGGTTCCCCGGCTACAGCTACGAATTTGGCGGGGTGCAGGAGGAACAGCGCAAAAGCTACGCTTCCCTGGCACGCTTGTTTGTGCTTGCCCTGCTCTTGATCTATACCATCCTCGCCAGTCAGTTCCGCAGCTATGTGCAGCCGATCGTGGTGATGATGACCATTCCCTTTGCCTTCATCGGAGTGATCTTTGGGCTTTTGGTAACCGGCTTGCCCTTCTCGCTGAACACCCTGATCTCGGTAGTAGCGCTGGCAGGCGTGGTGGTAAACAACGCCATCATCCTGATCGACTTCATCAATCAGGAACGGGACAAGGGGATAGATCGCTGGCACGCTATCATCAACAGCGGTTCTGTGCGCTTGCGCCCGATCATCTTGACCACCACCACCACCGTGGCGGGAATGCTGCCGCTGGTCTTTTCCAGCGATCCCTCGTCCCAAGCCTGGCGACCGCTGGCGGTCAGTTTCACCTTTGGTTTGCTCTTTGCCAGCTTGCTGACTTTGTTCATCATTCCGGTGATCTATTCGATCGTGGATTCCTTCTTCGGAAAACTTGGCTTGACCAGATTCAAGGAGCACAAAAAGTTTGCCGAAGTAATGGAATGTAAGACTACGGAAGAATAGAGGAGACCACATGCAAACTTATATTGATTGGGTCCACAGTTGGCCCATATTGAGCGCGATGATCCAGTTCGCCATATTAGGCACACTGGGCGAGATAGCATCCAAATGGATGATTCAGAAGAACTTCAAATATCCTTTCGGCATTGCTGCCACACTGTGGAAGATGCTGGTCTGGGCAACCCTCGCGATAGGTATAAAGTACGCCTTCAAAGGTTTTGGGGGATTCCTGACTTATCTGATCGAAGCCGGGATGTGGCCTGGGTTCAAAGAAGGGAGCTTCGGCTTCGCCTTCTCACTTTCCGCATTGATGAACCTGCAATTTGGCCTTACTCTGGTGATCTTGCACCGGGTGCTGGATAACATCCCGGAGAAGGTCAAGAATTGGAAGAACCTGGATAAGAGCATGTATAGCCTGCTCTGGTTCTGGATTCCCGCGCACACCGTTACCTTCATGATGCCGGATGATCTCCGCATCGGGCTGGCAGCAGTGTGGTCTGTGGCATTGGGACTAATCCTTGGATTCAACAACCGCAAATGACAAAGCCTATATAAAGAACCAGCCACCCAGGCCGATGCTTTTGCCGGTATTGCTCTGGGTGGCTGGAATTCTATGTGGCAGATACTGCGCTATACCCGCTGGATCATATCTGATTTTGGGCTTTGCGGCGCTGCTTGCTGCCATACTGCTGAAGCGGGGGCGGGTGCTGCTGATCCTGCTGATCTTCTTCAGTGTCGGAGCATTGCGCTATCTGAACGATCAAAAGGCAGATTCTGAACTGATCCGCATTCTGCAGGAAAAGGGCTCAGTTCAGCAGCAAATGCAATACAGGGTGGAAACCAAGCTGGCGGACAGTGTGTTTCAGGCAGAGCTCCACAACATCGCGGGCGTGGATGTGCGGGAAAAGATACTGCTGTTTAGCGATCAAGAACTTAAGCCGGGACATAGCTACGCCTCGCTGGCTTTGTTGCAAGCCCTGGTTCAAGATCCCGTGCTGGATATCTATCCCAAACGCTTCAATGCCTTTCTGCGTCCGGTCTTGCCCCCCATAGACCTGCTTCGGCAGCAGCGCGGCTATATCTATCAAGCCCGCACCTGGGTGCAAAGCAGGCTGGACAAAAGCCTTGGTCCCTACTCTCCGCTGGCAAAAGCGTTTTTGCTCAGTGACACTGGATTCAAGCGGGAGAACCGCATGGAGTTGAGCCGCGCCGGGATCACGCACTTGATAGTGGTCAGCGGCTTGCATGTGGTAATGCTGAGTCTGCTGGTGATGCTTATTTTACGCTTCTTTTTGCCCATGCGGATGGCTGAAATGCTGTTTATGGCTTTCCTATTCTTCTTTGCCGCGCTGAACAACTGGGCCCCGCCCATCCTGCGGGCGATGCTGATGATCGACCTATTGATTCTTGCCCGCTGGCTATCCCGACCGCTGAGTGCGGCTCAGAGTCTGTCGGTAGCTCTGTTTATCATTACTCTGGTGAATCCCGGAGAGCTCTTCGAACTCGGTTTGCAACTATCGTTTATCAGCGTAGGGCTCATCATCTTTGCCTTACCTCACCGCTCTCAGCAAGAAACCGGGGCATTTGTGCAGCGAACACTGAAGCAGGTGGGGCATTACATGTTGATCTGCCTGGTTGTAGGGTTGGGGATCGCGCCCTTCAGCCTGTATTACTTCGGTTCGGCTTCCCTGAACGGCATCCTGGGCAATCTGCTCGGGCTTCCGCTGATGACCATCCTGTTGGGGCTCTCTTTGCTCTGTTTGTTCTTTCCCATTCCGGTGTTTATCCTCAGCTTCCAGGCGGTGGCAGATCTCTGGAAATGGTGGCTGCTGCTATGTTCAGGGCTTCCTTTGTATGTAGATTCCTCTTGGCTGTCTTTGGCGCAGGCCTTTGCCCTGGGACTGACTGTGTGGCTGATCCTGCTGGCTCTCAAAGGCAGATTTCGCCTACTCTGGAAAGCGGCGATCCCGGTGGTCCCAACCATCGCAATCCTGCTCTTCCTGCCCGTTCAGCGTAAGGCTGAAGTGCATATCTTCAATGCCGGAGTGGCAGACTGCAGCTTGATCTTTGCGGATGATGGCAGTTCCTTGATGATCGATACTGGCGGAATCCCCGGCCATCGGGCAGAAACGGACTTGCAAGAGCAAACTGCGGAGGATTCCTGGATGCGCCAAAAGCTGCAAATCTGGCTTGGCCGAAACAAGATCCGGCACTTGGATTACCTCTTGCTGACCCACCTGCACAGCGATCACGCCGGAGGGCTGAGGAGCCTGTTACAAAGCACTAATGTGAGCAATCTGATCATCAGCCAAAACGATCTGCAAAGCGAAATCTGGCGCGCCATCGAAGCAGGCCTGAACCTTGAAAGAACGAGGATCATTGCCCTCACGGACACCATGAGCATAGTCCTGGGCACACACCGGCTGAAGATCCTGCATCCCACAACCCAGTATCGCGACTCCCGGATGAATAACCACTCGATTGTGTGTCGCTATGATGCTGGCGAACTCAGCTTTCTCTTCACGGGAGATATCGAGCAAGAGGCAGAAACCTGGCTGGTGAACTGCTATCCCCAAGAACTGAAGGCAGACATCCTGAAAGTGGCGCATCACGGCTCCCGCAGTTCCTCCACGGATCTCTTTCTGCGGCAGGTGAAGCCCTCGGAAGCTGTCTTCACCACAACGAAACATAATATCTATGGCTTCCCGCATCCGGAAACCATCGCACGCCTGCGGAATCATGATGTCCGGTTACACTTTACATACAACGGCTCGGTGAGCTTTACTACAGATTGACGATCTTGCTGTTGATTTTCCCTTTGGAGTTTATGCCCTCTTCCATCCCGCATGCATCAAGGTCTGCGCAAGCCGATTTTAAGCTGTTATTCTCCCATGCCCATAGCATGATAAGGGCTTAAGATCAGCTCAATGGCAGTTTGATCCAATAGTGAACCCAGCCGGGTGGCTTGTGCGCTGGGAGATCTGCCTCAAACACCGCAAAAAAAGTAAAGCCCACTCCGGGAATCGGGTGGGCTGTGCTGTGTCTGGTTAAATTAGTTGATCGTGATCTCTTTCATGGGTGTCGGTTCTTTCTTGGGGATGTTCAAGGTCAGCACGCCATCTTCCATTTTGGCTTTGATGGCAGAGACATCGGCGTTTTCGGGCAGCGTCAGGTTGCGCCGGTAACTGCCGCTATAGCGTTCGCAGCGATAAACGGTGCCTTTGGTTTCTTCTTTTTTGTCGTTGCATGCCGCCTCGATCAATAGCTGATTGTCGTGCACAGAGATCTTTATATTCTCTTTTCTGAATCCGGGCAGATTTGCCAGAATGGTAAATTCTTTGTCATGTTCGGTGATATCCATCGCCATGGCCCGGAAGTTTTCCTCGGAACTCTCTTCTTCAAACACTTGGTTGAAGAAATCGTCAAACATGCTGAGCATGTTGCTCATGGGCCTGACTTCATTCATTCTGCGATACGGTACGAGTTTCATGGTAACCTCCATATTTAAGTATTCTGAATATAGTATAAGCGGAAATCGCCTGAAGGCAAGCAAAAAATTAGCAGTCACACGAGGAGACTGCCAATAATACTCGGGCGCTTGCTTTACTTGCTGAGGATCATCTTGCGCGTCAATTGCTTAGATTCATTCTCCAGTCTGTAGAGATAAATGCCGCTGCTTAAAGCTTGTCCCTCATCATCGCGACCGTCCCAGACCAGATTCAGCTCTGTGCTGCCGGGGATGCCGCTATAGAGATTGCGCACCATCTGGCCTTTGGTGTTGAAGATCTTCAGGCTGGCGTGAGAATTCGGATTCTTCAGGCTGAAGTTGATCGTGGTCTGCGGGTTGAAGGGGTTAGGACGGTTCTGCTTAAGTGCCGTGATGGCAACCGGGTTCAGCAGATCCTCGCTGTCCACCCAATCGCCGGTGGAAAAGCGGAAAGCTCCGGAGAAATTGCTGTTGGCAAAACCATTTTGGGCTGCCACACGCCAATAGAAACCAGATCCTCCCGGCAACAATGCGGTTTCCACAAAAGTATTGGAGATGCCTTCGGCCTCAAAGACAATGCTGGAAAAGAAGGGATTGCTGCTCACCTGCACCCAATAGCTTTCTGCCAGATAACTCGCCTGCCAGTTCAGCATTGCATTTCGGGGCTGATTTGAGGCATAGTTTACCGGGTTGAGCAATTGCGGCACATGGGGGGTTTCACTCAAAGGGCCGGTGGTGAATTCGTAAGCTTCGGAATACAGGCTGGAGCCGATCTCACCCGCGGCAGCAATGCGCCAATAATAGGTGCTGAAGGGACTGAGCCCGGTAGCTTGATAACTGTTGGCGCCGTGATTGACCAAGCTCATCACCGTGCTGCTAAACTCCGGATCTGTGCTAAGCTGGAAGTGATACGAATCCGCTCCCGCGACCGCGCTCCAATCGAAGAGCGGGTTTGTCGGCACATTCAGTTCACCGTTTGCGGGATAGAGTACTTCCGGAATCGCCAGTTCGCTGATGATTTCAAAGGCTTGGAGGCTGGTGTCCGTGTGTCCGGAGGCATTGTGGGTGATGCGGATATAGCATTGCGCCGAAGTCACGGCAGGAAGGTTTGTCCAGTTGTAGGATCCGTTGTTGTGCGCGCCGGTAGCAATCGTTTGCCAATTGTTTCCGCCATCGCTGCTGAATTCGATGTTTACCGTTCCGGTGCTGTTGCGCGCGACCCAAGTGATGGGCTTGGTAGTACCGGCAAACCAGGTTTCTCCGCCGATCGGACTGCTAAGCTGAATATCGGTGATGCGCACGCTGAAAGTGATGGTCTCACCGGCGTGACCCACGTCGTAGAGATACAAGCCTCCGGGATAATCCTGGGTGGTAAAGCCACTGGGATTGGTGGATTCGGTCATCATTGTCCGGTTGTTTTGCACAGACATCGCGGCTCGGGAAAGCATCCCGTTGGTGTTGTTATTGACCCCATTGGGGCGGTAGATATATAGTTCATCCGGAGGACCATCGGCATTGCCCTCAACCCCGGTATTCAAGCGGTACACCAAGAGCCCTTGGCCCGGCAAAGTGGTATCGTAGAGTCCGTGAGGCTTGCGGTATTCCAGCACATAGCTATCCGTGCTGCGCCAGGATTGGATGCGGTAAGCATTGTTGGTTGCAGAACTGGCTACAGGATGCAGTGTGTATGTGCCGGATTCTGTGATCATGGGCGGAGTGGGCAGCCATTCACCGTAGCGGTGTTTCATCCAGGCGCTCATGTGCTGGGGAGGATTTGTATTGCTCGCCATCAAATCCCAGCTTCCGATAGGGGTGATATTGGTAGTGTTGTAGCGGTACAGATCGGGAGCGCCCAAAGAGTGGAACATCTCGTGAGCAAGCACGCTTGCGCCGCTGCTGCCCAAAGAGCTTTCGAGCTGGAAGTTAAAATCCCACACCCGCGCGCCCTGAATATAGGCATCCGCGCCATACAGGACCCAGCGGTGGGGCCAAAGCAGCTGTGCCCAGCCGTCCGGAGATCCTTGGATAATGAAGCAGACGTTATCCACATAGCCATCTCCATCTCCATCCACGTTGATCGAACCGGGAATCAGGCTTGCCACATGAGCGGAGGCATTGGCCAAGAGAGTGTGTTCGCGGTCGGTTCTTGCCCAATAGTCCTCTTCATCATATCCATTGGGGTTGCTGGGGCTGAGGGGTTGGTAATAGCTGCGGGGATGGCTGTCGATATAGCTCACGATCACATCACCGTTCGGTGCAGGGAAGAAATATGAATCCACACTCAATTGGTCGTAAGAAGCTGCCAGAAAGTAGTTTTTCATGGAATTGGCGTTTGGCGCGGTATTGTTGAAGATATTGTCGTAATAAGAGTTCGGATACATAAAATTCGGGCTGTCGCTGAAGCGAATATAAACCACCAGATTGTCAAAATCTCCGGTATGGGGCGATCTTGCGTTGGAGTAATCCCTCATCGACGCAAGGTGTTCGTATTTGGCTTCAATCAGCCGTTCAGAGAGATTTATGCCTTTGGCGAGAGAGCGCTGAGCGGGGTTGGCTACTCCCACCACGAGGGCGGTGGCGGCTACCTTCTCGCCATCCTGGGCAGCGTAAACATATCTGCCGGCGTCGTCTTTCACTATCGTGTAATTATCTTCATCATGCAGCCAGTTATGAAACTCATCTCCGGAAGCGTAAATGCGGATTTGGCTGCCGTCCGGTTGTGAAACGTCCAGAGGCAAAAAGCTGTGCGGAGCTGCCATCAGCAGCAGGCCATACAGGGCTATCAGGGTGCTTAAGAATATCTTTCTCATGTTCATAATCCTTTATCATCAATGGGTTTTGCAGCCGCTTGGGAGCACTTTGCATCGCAATTGCAGCGAAAACTTTGCTTGATGGGGCTCACTTTCAGGCGTGTGGCAAAAAAGAATTGCTCCACATCCAGGGCAAAGCCGCCAAATTCGTCTAATAGAGTGTGTGGTGTAAAAAACCGCAAACCACCCACTTCGACTTCAGTATCTTCGGGGTGAGGTGCGTCAAACAACAGACGAAACACCGCGCCGCTGCAGCTGCGTTCGGCGATGATGATGCGGGGAACGCGACGCATCGAGTGGTAAAAGGCGATTTTTTTGTCCAGATAGCGCTTTGCGCCATCACTTATTTGTATCAACATCTTCGGTCCTTAATGTCGTAAAATTATAGTCTATTGATATGTTATTCAATAAGCGTTCCACAAACGAGTTTATTTTGTGCCGCCGGAGCAATTGAACTCAAATCAGGCAAGGATTTGAAGCTACCTATTGTATCGATCTCTTTGGGAATAAGTCCAAAGCTAGTCTCTGTATTGACCACGGTCTGTTTGAAGAAGCAAGGGCTCAGCTTATGGATGTATTCAACAATACAGGTACCGGACTTGATTACGAACACCAAATCATGGTTAAAGCCCGTGGATTGCCAGCAAAACTGCATGAGTTTACAAAATTGAAAAAGAAAACTTTTGATTCTCAGCTGGGCAAAAGCTGATAGAGAAAGCCTTGGGGAAAGAGCATTTATTCATGTCGTTTTCACTGGTCAGTATGGGAAGCATGTACACCGATCAGGGCAGATACGCGGAGGCGGAACCTCTGTAACGTAGCTTTCAGAAGCTGCGAAATCCCCGATAGGGTAGGGGAGTTTTCCATT
>DHVK01000016.1 GCA_002412625.1 Cloacimonetes bacterium UBA5210 | reverse complement strand
AAACGTTTTTCTGTCAGACAGCACCCAGTTTGTGATAAAGCAGTACAAGGCTTGAACTCCAGTGCATGATTTTGGTTCAAACATTCCCTCCTTCACCCGCTTGGCACTTCCGTGTTATCAAGCCCTTATCAAGCTCTTATTGTGCCATGGTCATGGCTTGATAAGGGCTTAATATCAGCCGCAAACAGGCGGGATAAATCAAAGACCGTTGCTGGATAAACCAGCTTTTAGTACTCTGCCCTCAAAATCGGGCTTGTGCCTGTTCTGGGGCTTATAGAAAGATCTGCATCCCGGTCACTTCAGAATGTGGCGATATACTCCATCCCAAGCGGTTCGGTTCAGTTCCTTCAGCCTTTGCAGCATGATGAGGGTAGGAGGATCGTCCGGAGCCAGCTCACTTGCCTTGAGGAATAGCTGTTCAGCATGATCCGGATCCGGTTTACAGAGTGCTGCAAGAGCTTCTTCATAGAGCTTGATCGCATCCGGATGGGGCAGGGGATCATTCTTGCTGCCCAGTAGTTCGTAGATATCCACGGCTTCCTGCTTGCCCTTCACGCAGACGCGATCCAGCCAACGATAGTGGAAATGCTCGCGGGTGACCAGCCAAGTCTCGTTGTCCACGATGATCTGGGTCAGATAGAACTTGTTCAGGCTTTCCAGGCGGGAGGCAAGGTTCATCCGGTCACCGATTCCGGAGTAGTTGAAGATCTCGTCAGAGCCCAAGTTTCCGGCGATGATGGAACCGCTGGCCAGCCCGATCCCGACGCGCAGATTTGCTAACAATTGATGCCCAATGTTTTGGCGTCTGATGCTTTGGACTTCGCTGATCAGTTCCAGGGCGCAAAGACATGCCTGATACTGGTAGTCTTTTTGGTCCACCGGGACATTGAACAGGGCCAGTATGGCATCACCGATATATTTATCCAACATACCGTTATGGCGTGTGATGAGCGCGGTGCTGCGGTTGAAGTAATCGTGCAAAAATCCGCTCACTGCGTCCGGGCTCATACTCTCACACATCGTGCTGAAATCTCGGATATCGGCAAACATGATGCACGCATGGCGCTTGACCCCGCCCACTTTGAGGGCTTGCGGGGTTTGCATTACTTCCCGAATCACGGCCTTGGACACATAGTGTTCAAAGGCGTGCTTCACTTTCTGTTTTTCGTGATGCTGTCTCTGGGATTCGCCGATCATGAGGGCAGAAAAGCCGATCACCCAGGGGAAAAACAGAGTGCTGTAGGGCATTGCATAAAAAGAAGTAGCGAAAAGCAGATACAGCCCCAGCAGCAGTCCGTAGGTAGTGAGCAAAAAGACGAGCAATCCGGATACCGGCTTGCAGCGTTTGAGCAGTTTACTCGCCAGGAAGAGCAGAATCAATGCAAGCACCCAGCCCAGCCAGGAGGGTAACCAATGCACGTATTCTTCGTGCAGCAGGTTATATATGAAGGTTGCGTGAAGCTCGACCCCCGGGATATCCATGCTCAGCGGGCTTGGCTTGGTGTCTCTTAAGCCTGCCGCTGAAGCACCGATCAGCACGATTTTGTCGCGGAAGAAACCGGGTTCCACATTGCCCTTGAGGACGTCCGAGATCTGGATGTAGCGGAATCGTTCAGCGGCGCCATAATGGCGGAAATGGAATCTGCCACGATCGTCCAGAGGCATGGTGCGTAAGGTTTTCCCGGCGCGGAGCAGGCTGATGTTTGCTCCGGTTTGGATTTGGTCCACTTCCAGAAGATCCAGGCAAGCTTGAAAGCTGAAGTTCACCAAATATTGTTTCTCATAACTGAAGAAGAGCGGAAAGTCGTGAATGGATCCGCTTTCATCCACGCTGATATGCGCCAGGCCGATGCCTTTGGCGGCATTTGCCAGATAGTGAACCGGAGGATAGAGGTGATTCAGCTCTTTGTAATTATCCGGTTGAACATCCCAAGTCTTCAAAGTTTGGGGCAGGAGTACCAGATGGTCTGCTTGCTGATTGGTGCCAAACATCGGCAGGTAAACGTTGCCTGCCTGCCGCAGCGCGCGCTCCAGCTCGGAATCTGTGCTCAAGGCGGGGATCAATTTGCCGTCCTCGATGCCTTGCCGCTGAAAGTGTTGTGCCAGGCGCTGTCTGCTAAACTCGCTCAGGGAGTCGCTTTCAGAGAAAAAGATATCAAAGGCGATCAATTTTGGGCTGTCCTGCGCCACAATGTCCACCAGATCGGCAAAAAAGAGACTGGGCCAGGAAGAGAATTGTCCCAGCTCGGCGATGCTCTGTTCGCCGATATCCACAATGCAAACCTCTTCGATGAGCGGCAGCTTATCCCAATCTCCCAAAGCGCTTGCGCTATGCCAAAAGACATCATAGAGTTTCAGCTGCAATACGCGGTACACATTCCCGCTAACCGGCAGATAATACGCTGCGATGACCAATGCAATCAGAACCAGAAAGATCAGCCGCGACCTCCGGTTCCGCTGCATTACATTTCTCCGGAAATCTGTTGGAGCAGAGTGCTCTTGGGGAAGTCTGCCTTCAAGAAATCCTCGTGTTGTTTTCTCTTGGCGGAGTCTCCCAATTGGTCATAGATCAAGATCAGTAAGGCGTGGCTGATTTCTGATTCCTTTTTCAAGGGTCCCTGTTCGATTACCTGTTCCAGGATGGGGATTGCTTGTTCAAACTCGTTGTTTTCAAAGTACTCATAAGCTTCCTGCAGATCAGCCCCATCCACATCGCTCCAATATAGCTCGGTGGCTTGATTTAGCTTCACCTCATCCCGGCGAATTCCCGCCACAGTGGATTGCTCTGTCTTTTTGGGTGAGAGCAGGTTTGAGATCTGCCGTTTCAGCTTGGCATCCCAGCTCAGGGATTTGCTGGCTTCCTCATGCAGACTGCGGATGCTAACCGTTCTTCCGGCACTGATGGTGGTGCGGCCCCCGCTCTTCCACAAAATTTCGGCGGAAGAATTCGGCGCGGTGCGAAGCTCCCCGTTCAGCGTAACGGGCGAATTGCTGGAAATTTTCACAAATGGAGATCCTGGGGCGTCCTTGTAACGCACATCCCCAATCACGTGGCTGATGCTGCCCACCTGCTCGGCGCAGAGCAGACCTGTCATCAGAGCCAATACAAACAAAATACATAGCCTTTTCATCTTAGTCTCCTTTTCTGATGAGTTCCGAATATATGGAAAAATCCGCGTTTTTCACCAAATCCTTGTTTTGGATGGCGCGGAAGTATTCATATGCCTTTTCTTTGTTACCCGCTTTATACTCCAGCAGACAGAGATTGCGTCTGATTTCATCCACATCTTTGTTGTGCTTCAGAGCTGCCAAAAATTGTGTGCGGGCTTGGTCAAAGCGATTGCCGTAATAATAGAGATTGCCCAGATTCACCTGTGCCGGGAAGTTCGTGGGTTCTTTTTGCAGAATCTCCAGCCACAAGCGTTCGGCTTGTTGGGTTTTGCCTTTGGTCAGGCTCCACCGGGCATACTGGTTTTTCACGGTCATGTTGTTCGGATAGCGGCGCAGGGTTTCCTGAAACTCCTGTTCCTGGCGGATCTGACTCATTTGCAGGATGCGTCCGAGGTCATCTTTGAAATGTCCCCGTGCCTTAGCGGCGTCCCGAAACAAGGCTGCATCGATGGCTGCAAAATATTGAGCCGGAGGATATTGGCGATGGATTTGGCTGAATTTGAAGATCTCGGGGAAGATCCCGGAATCTACCACTTCTTCAAAGCGTTTACGGGCAGCCAGCCAACTGCTGATGAAATCGGCAGAACTCAGCAAGGTGGTTTCCAGGGGTAGCCAATAGATGTCGTTGTGATGGATGAAGTTATCTACTGCCAGTCCGCTGTTCAGGATGTCATCAATGTTCATCTTGGTATCGATTGCCAGCATCACATGCCCCGGGACATCAATGTAACCGGTTTCGACTCCGATAACTTCCAGACTCGCAGCCAGCAGCACCAGCAGGTCTTCACAGTCTCCGCCTTTGGCATTCAGAGTTTGGAAGGGATATTGCACAAAGTCGATTTTGGTGTCTTCTCGGTTTGCGGAGCTGGGGTCCAGGGTATAGCGCACGGAATTAGCACGGTAGAAGCTATACAGCTGCAGAGCTTTGATGATATTGGAATTCAGCTCCTTGGCCGTTGTGGCATCATAGCTTTGCATGACCACCGAACTCACAAAGGTGCGCAGGATGTCATCCGCGGGATTCACAAATGCTGCCAACTGCCTTCTGTTCCCCCAGTTCATCGCTTTATCCTGCAACACCTGCAGCCTGGCTGTATTGAAGTTTACAGTATAGAGGCTGTCATCCAGGCTGTAGGAAATACTGATCAGGGGGTTCAGTTCCCGGCTATATTCAAATACCCGGCGATTCAAATTTACAATGATCTGTTGTTCATAGTTTTCGTTGGCGATCAGTGAGGGGATTTGCACTTTGGCTTCGGAATCCATGATCTGCGGGATAAATACTTTCAGCTCGATATTGGTGATGGGCATACTGCGATTGTTGAAGAGCATCACCGCACCGATCGGGTTATTTTTGTAATACTCCTGCAAAGAGGGGAAGATGGGATCAAATTCCACCCCTTTGATTTCCACCGGCGCTTTGTGCTGATTGTAGTATTCCCGGGCTCTGTGGGCCTCATCCACAAGCCGGACGATCTCTTCATCCTCCGGGAAAAAGTCCTGTACGATCAGAATTTCCCGATAAGCATCGTCATAGCGTCCCTCCCGGGTGAGGAGTTCAGCGTAAAACCGATGGAAATTGGCTGGGTTATCGTCGTCTTCGGTATGTACAGCGATCGTGTCCAATATCCTTAGCGCGTCCGCGAAGCGGTTTTCACGTTCCAAGGCGCGGGCATAGGCGATGCCATATGTGGAGTTGTCCGGTTCCAATTCATGAGCGCTTTGATAGTTTTTCAAAGCTTCCACCCGCTCGCGGTTATAGAAGTTTGCTTCTGCCAGACCGTAGTAATATCTGGCAATCCTGTCATCAATGCGGATCGCGTTGATATAGTAATCCGATGCATTACCATATTGGCTCATCAGGTAGTTACACTCTCCCAGAAGCGCGTAAACCTGATCCAGCTTCTCGTTGCGGTGATCTGTCAGCATTCTTTGCAGATAGGAATTTGCCGAGCTCAGATTGCCCAGTTTGATCTGCAGACTCGCGATGCTGAGTTTATCGGCGAAGCTGGGACGTGCTTCGACCAGTTCGTTCAGGGTGGAAAGTGCCAGAGCATATTGCTTCGTGGCAGTATAGGCATCCACTTCCCGGCGCATCACGTTCTCGTTGAATCCGAATTTTTGTCGGTAGATACGGGTTTGAGGCAGCAGGCCGGCGTAGTCCTTCATAAGATCATGCAGCAAGATGTATTGCTCCATGATCTCAGCATTGCTCTGCGCCCCGAAGCGGTTCAGATATTCTATCCCACCGCGATAATCGCCCAGCAATTTGTAGATTTCCACAGTGCGCAGGCCGATTTCGGTGCTGGGCCCACTCACTCTGGTGGCAGCTTCCAGGCTTGCCAGAGCCTTTTCATATTGCCCGGAAAGCCGGAAGAACTCCGTTTCCAGAAGGTGATTGAGCACGATCATTTCATCGATTCTGGCATCAGCAATGTTTTTGTTGCTCCGATAAAGCGCGTAGATGGCAGCGCTATAATTTCCGTTTTTGCTCAAGTGTCTGGCATAGGAATAGGCGTCTTCAATCGGCAGGCTCAAATCCCCGCGTTTGCCGTCCGCCGCTATCGAAGATACCCGATATGTGTTTATGGTGGATTGGGGCTCGGTGATGGTGAAGCGCGGTTCTTTTACATTGAAGGTAAGTGTATCAGAATCAGTTATCTGATGCACCACCCAAGCTTCAATGCCGGGCATCCGTTCCCAGGCAAGCTCAGCCTGCAAGGCATCATTCAAAGCCAGGGAGATCACATCCGGGCGATCCGGCGCGGCATAGAAATACAGAAAGCGCAGCTTGGACGCCTTCTTGTCCAGGATCGCCAGCTTGCGTTCGGAGGGGATATAGCGTAGCTTGTGGATGCCGGCAAAGAACGGGAAGCGGGCGTTTTTGTCATAGGCCAAAAGTTCATGTTCCTTGCCGGCGCTGCTCACGATCTTCAGTACTTGATTTTTACCGTCCAGCAAGGCAAATTTGCCGTCATAGATGATCTCAAAGGCGCTCAATCCTTTGTCTGCAACATACATACTGGGATAATTCGGTCGTGAGGTCTGTGCCAGGAAGATGGTGTTGTCCGAGGTCAGATAATAGAGTTTGCCATCTATCGCCTTTAACATCAGCGGCTTTTGTTTGGGATAGGGCATGCTGATATTGTTGATGAAAACATTGTGTTCGTTGAAGATAGAGATTCTGCCGTGACCGCTGTCGGCGATGTAGATCAGGCCATTTTCTCCGATCGCGATATCGACGGGGGTCATCAGGTTATTTTCCCGCTTGCCTTTCTGGGCAAAGCTTTCCAGGTACTCACCTGTTTCACTGTGCAAGATGTGCACCATGGCGGCTTTGGTATCCAGCACATAGAGTTTATCCCGGTTGATGGCCAGGGCATCAAAGCCTTTTACCCTCTTTGAACCAAAATCCCGGATCTGCATGATGAACATGGTGTTGCCCGCATCATCAGCGGCCCAAACTGCCGGAAGAGCTTTCGCGCCAGCACTTTTTGCCACATTGCTGATCATATATTGTTTGCGGTTTGCCACCAGATAATCCGTGCTGGAGGGAAAGGAGGATTCCACCAGAGACGGCCGCATCGTATATGCCGGACGACGTAGAAGCTGCCCGGTGAAGGATTCCGAATCTCGGAAAAAGTGGATTGCTTTTTGTTTGGCATCCAGGATGCCGATAACGGAGCTTTCACCATCAGCTCCGCATTTGATATAGTTTGGTTTCTGAAACACCCCGATCTGATTGCCGGTGTCAAATGCTCCGAAGATGGTGTTGGCGAGCATCGCGCCGTTCGGTCCCAGCTTGCCGATGTTGGTGCCGTCGTTGTTGATCACATGCATCTCGCCCCATTGGTTCACCGCAAGATCCGCGATCCTGCTCCGCCGGTTTTCATATACCTTTACTACAGACGCGGAAACGTTGTTCAGGCTCTGATCCAAATAGTCCACCACCAGGCCCCGCGCGCTGTTGCGCAAGACCCGCAGCAATTGGTCTTCGCCCAGGCTCATGGATATGGGGGAGTCCACGCTGACACTGCCAAATGGCACTCCTTCCATGGTGAAGGCGCGGATTCCAAAATCATCCAATACATAGATAAAACCTTGATAATTCACTGCGATTCGTTTGGGGTTTTTGAACTTCAGGGAGGAATTACCTGCCGTAAAAAAATCCCGCAGGAATTTTCCCCTGGCATCGAACACCAGAACTCCGCTGCGTTTTGCATCCAGAAGATAAATCTGTTTATCGCGCACATATATATCCGCAATCGCGGCGGTTTTGCCCAGGCGCAAGAGGCTTTGCGTTATTTTACCCTGCTCTCCATCAAAGAGCATCACCTGATTGCTTGCCCGGTCCATGATGTAGATCTGCATTCCATCAATGTGCATCGCCACCGGGTCCAGAGGTTTGGCTTTGTTTCCGCTCAAACGCCACAGTGGAGCGGGATATGCCATAAGCCCCAGAGACAGCATTAATATCATCACACACAAAAGTGCCACTTTCTTCATTAAAGCTCCCATTTTTAAGCTGGGTAAACTATCCATGAATGCAATAGCCTGTCAAGCGATTTGTTCTTCAGTAGCTTGATCTCTCTTCTATATCCAAGATTCCAAAAAGTACTTGACTAAACTCGCATATTGCCAAATTTTGGTCAAAAATTTCACGAGGAAGATCCAATGCCGGACAATAAGTAAGGAGCAGAATCAGCCTGCTATCCCGTATCAGAACAGCGTAATGAGCAATGCATAATCTGCAGTGTTAATGTATATTACGCTTAACATACCTTGCTATAATTGCCGGTTTATTGAAATGATAAAGCCGCTAAACCCTTTCATAACTATGTACCATAGATAAGGAATTATCATGTCTGAACATTTACATGCCCCTTGTGGATTAAACTGCGCCCTCTGCGATATGTATCTTGCCACCACTGCCGATGATGACGATTTGCGCCAAAAAATAGCGGAAAAGTGGTCTCGTCTCTTTGCTTATCCCTTCCAAAAAGAGGATATCAATTGTGACGGATGCTTAAGTGGGGGCAGATTGGGGATCTATTGCCGCGATCTCTGCGAGATTAAACCCTGTGCCCAGGCAAAAGGGATTATTGATTGCGCCCAGTGCCCTGAATATGTATGCGATATACTACAGAAAAACAGGAATGCTTCGGCAGCCTACGAACATTAAAGTAATATTGGATTGAGAGCCGTCAATCCCGGCTATAGCTGGATTGACGGCAATCTTTTTGGAGCAACACACCGGCTGTAGCGAAAAAGACTACAGATAGAAAAGGGCCTAAACCCTATCCATTGAAAAAAGGAGATATTTATAATGAATACCAATAGATTACAGATCATAGACGCTCATGACTATGAAGGCGGAATTGACGCCGCTATCAGCTATATCCATAGTAAATGGGGATCTGAACGCAACCTGAACTTTTATCGCGATGCGATAATCCACTACGGAGAGAAGCTACCCCGCTTCTTTCTGCTATGCGATAGGTCAATAATTATCGGCTGTGGGGCATTAATCATCAGTGACTTCACCAGTCGTCATGATCTTTGGCCATGGTACGCTTGCCATTACATCGAAGCAGAATGTCGGGGAAAAGCCTTGGGAACGCTGCTTTTGGATCATGGGATCAATTTGGCCACAAACGCGGGTTTTAACCACGTGTATCTTAGCACGGACCACGACGGATACTATGAAAAATATGGGTGGGAAAGGATTGATGACGCATTTGAACCTACCGGAGCCCAAACCCGGATATACAAATACAGCATATAAGTGCCTTAGTTTCCCTGGTGATCGTGGAGTGAACGGATCTGATCCTCACGCTGCCTCGCCCTAACAAGAAAGGCAACAAATGGTAGATAAAATGGATTGAACAATGATTATGGCTATCTGCTGAAGATGTCATAGTCAAGTTGATGCTTACTATGTCATTAGTGAGTTAGAAATAAACTATAACGAGAGGATGAAATCATGCGTAAAACCGCCATTCAGCTCTTCTTCAAAATCAGTATGAGAGCAGTTACTTTTTTTGCCTTGTTTCTGCTTGTTTCAAATACTGCTTATGGCCAAGCAGTGGAAAAAAGTATAGCTCAAAGGGACAAGCCCTGGGGTATCGGGACAAGTATCACATATCCTTTGGCAGAGATCTACATGATGCAGGCTTCGTATTCTCCGTGGGGATCCGGCGAGATTCTAGGTGGCGCAGCATATCAAAACTGGAAGAATGACCAAGGCCGGGCAAGCGCATATACTGTTCTTCTAGGCTACCGGCAGTATGTCTGGCGTGGCTTACATACCGAAATGGAGCTATGGCCTGCTTACAACCCATTTCTTTCCTCAATTGATGGCAAAACATATGCTGGTTTTGAATTATGGATGAGTCTTCGTATAGGCTACAGATTTGATTTTCAGCTAGCCGGCAATGATATCTTTATTCTGACCCAGCCAGGCCTTGGATTCGGTGTTGCTCGAGAGAACCCATGGCCTGAAAAAGGTAAGGGTGACGGGGCAGTATTTGAACCGCAAGTAATTCTAGGAATCAAGCTGTGAGTTTATCTTAGCTGAAACAGCATTCTTCGGTTCATCAGCTCTTTCTGCGAAGCTGAGCTTAAATGCCGATGCATGGAGTAGAAGCATGGAAGAAAGCTGGTCAAACGCTATGAAGTACGCAGGGCAAGTCTGGGTTGACCTAAGCTCCAGAATAAGGAGGATGAATGAACACAATGATGCAGGACATTAATTCTCTTGTCGATTGTGAAAGAAGACTGGATAGACAATTAAAATGGATAGAATTTTTCGATCTTGATTGTATTGCTGACTATGGCGACAAGCTTTTGGACAAAAAGTACCCGATTTGCAGGTTTTGATGATCAAACCAGTGAAATTATGAAAAGTCCCATTGGTTTTCTGCATATGCTTTTCAGATATTCTTTGCTCTCATCGAATCACCTTTTTTTTTCCAAGTGATCGCAGTTAGCAGGTTTATGTGAATCTTTATCGCCGAGCTGAGTTTCGCTATTTCAGCAAGATGATTCTAGCAGTTGTTGTAAGTTTATCTGTCTTTAGCCGAATGATATAAATACCGGAGGATAACTGTCTCCCTGTTTGATCCTTACCTTCCCATTGAATCCGGTAATGGCCTGCTTTATGCTCGGGCATCCCGGTAAAACACTTTACCAGCTGTCCCCTGATGTTGAAAACTTCTATTTCGGTAACTGATGAAAACTCGGGGACAAAATACTCTAAAGTAGCAGTTTCTTTGAACGGGTTGGGGTAGCCATAGATTCTTGCTTTTCGTATCGGAACAACTGCGTCTTCGATGCTTACAGTACTGTTATCTTGCAAATATGGATAGCCGGAGTTTACTGAATGATCAGCATCTTCTGCCCATATAGTGTCAAAATCCCAGTTTTCGTAGGTATTTGTCGCATAGGGGCTGGTCATTTCACTGCTGGTGCGGGAAAAGATGAAGTTTGGATGACTATTGCCTCCACTGACATCTACATCTACATAGCAGTTTAAGAAGCTGTTTTCAGCACCAACGAATTCGCCAACGAAGCCCCAAGGAGAAGTATCATGAAGATAGCCTACAAAGAAGCAATTCTCTATTGTAGAATTACTTTGAAAGCCGATAAAGCCACCAAATGAGCTGGCCGTTGCTCCCAGTGCAAACAAATCCGCTTTGCTATAGCTATTGCTTACAGTTCCAAATTCCAAACTGCCAATCAAGCCTCCAACTCTGACCAACCCTGTAACTGAGCCATGATTATAACTACTTGTAATGGTGCCTGTTTCTAACAAGCCTACTAATCCACCGATGTAAACAGCCGAGTCGGACATTCCCTGAACACGAAGGCCTCTTACTGCCGCAAGGTTGCGTGAATTCGTAATAGAGCACGCATAGGCAGAGCCAATCAAACCACCCACAACTCCTCTGGCAGAAACGATACCGTTTATCGAACAGTGTTCAACGAAGCACTGACTCATCCGTCCTGCCAGTCCTCCAGTAATGTATTGTCCTGCAACAAAAAGATTCGTTAATTTGATGTTCTGGAAACTGGCATATTCCGCTTCCCCAAACAAGCCAACCCAACTGGAATCGGGGCGATTGATGGCAAGTCCATAGATCTCGTAGTTAGAACCGTTGTAAGACCCTGTAAAAGGGTGAATACTGCGGCCTATTGGTATAAAACCTTTGCCATCATACCATCGGGATGTGGATGATGCGTCAATGTTACTTGTTTGCTGATAGTGATATCCAAATCGATTTTGATCCTGTGAAATCCAGAGTAGATTCTCCAACGTGCTGATTTGAAATGGATTTGCCTCCGAGCCACCCCCGAACATTGGCGCTACAGCTTGTGGTGTGATAAAACTTTGATTGATCCATCTTAAAACAGGGTAGCCATCATTTTGAGAACTGCCTATATCCTCTGCCCAAATGGAAGAAAAACTCCAATCAACATATGTGTTTGCATCATAGGGGTAGGTCATCTCAGCGGTAGTTCTGCCCTCAGCTACAGGTGAAGTTTGATGTCCGCTTCTTTCAACATCCCAATAGCAGTTGAGTATTGAAGTTAAGCCAAAAGTTGTTCCTGCGAAGCCTCCACTATATATCTGGCAGTTCACATATCCGGTGCTATAGCAATTTGTGATCCTTCCTGTTGACCATACTGAGCCGACAAAACCTCCAACCATATCTTCTCCAGTCACATTTACTCTGCTAAAGCAATTCTCAATCCGGCCATATTGATGAACACCGATCAAACCCCCTACATCAGAGCCCTCTCCACTAATGCTGCCTGTTCCATAACAGCCAATAATATTCACATCGCCACCAATGCCGACTAAAAGCCCAAGTCTCGACCCTGAAGATGTAATGCTGCCAGATACAGACATATGTTCAATCGTAGCGCGAAAAACTGAGCCAAACAATCCCAGATGGGATAGATTTCTTTCCAGTAGAAAGCTGCTAACTTTTTTGCCATTCCCTTTGAGGTAGCCCGAAAAATATGGTATATAGTGGTTAGGGAACTCTGCTAAATCTACATCTGCATTTAACTTGAATACATATTCAGAAAACTGCCCCCAAATCATCAAACTCAAAAAATTGGATGCAGAATTTATCTGATATTCTCCATTTTCAAGGTTAAGATAATCGTTGATATTCAAATTCATGCCGGAGTTCTGCCAGGCGGTAAAGTTATCTGGATCAAGAGCTCCGATAGTGATCTGTGAGCTTCCGTTAATCGTTACCGCAGCTAAATTGTAGAAGCTGTTTCTGATGCCTCCAGATTCCCGGCTTCCCACGAGGGCACCGGTAGATGGCCCGACAGACTGAATAGTTCCGCTAAAACTACATCGTTCCAAAGCTGCAGTACCAAAGTATGCCAAACCCGCAATGCCACCTACGATGTTGGTGCCAGCCACAATTCCCGTAGCGAAGCAATCAGTAATCGTACTTCCCATGACTACCCCAAAAATCAGCCCTGTGTTTTTTCCTCCCTGGACATTTGCTTGACTTACTATCAGATTTACAATAGTAGCCGAATTGGCATAACCAAACAGGCCGCACCCTGAATCTATATCGCGATTTATGGATAGGTTTTGAATCTCGTGACCTTGGCCTTCATAGTGTCCGCCGAAGCTTACATTTTCCGCACTGGGGAATCCGTAGAATTTGCCAATGGGAATCCACCCCGCGCCATCGAACCAGTCGGCGGTGGATGCAGCATCTATATCCGCAGTTTGCATGTAATGCGCAGACCATCGGCTAGCGATGTCCGGATCCGAAACTTCATCATCTTCGGCAGCCAGCCAATACAAGTTTTCCAATGTGTTGATCTGATAGGGGTTTTCCGCGGTGCCATCACCAAACTCCGGAGCTATCGCTATCTGACCGATCAAGACGGGGCTAGAGAGAAATAATGCAAACAGAATTGCAAAAGCTTTCATAATCATCTCCTAAACTGCAGCTTGTGGCCAACATCCTGGCCATCAAGAACTATGTATTGCGCCAAAGTTGACTCGGCATTTCATGTGCAATGGTTTTTCCACGCAATCAGTTTCTCAAATCACTTTGGCAACTATTAAAATCCGTAGTAAATCTATGCCTCCCAGATTGAGAATATGTCAAGCAGAAAATTGCCGAACCTAGCGTTCCGGGGATAAGCCCGGAACTCGTCTCTCTGAGCCGTTTATCGGAACACGCCGCTCCTGGGGCGTTTTTCTGTCAGACAGCACCGAGCCCGAAACAAAAACAGCACCTAGCTCGAAACAATAACAATCTCCAGCTCGAAACAAAAACAGCAGCCAACTGAAAGCACCACCAAACCACACCAAACTAGATTCAACAACAGCACTAAGCTCCAAAACAAAAGCACCTCTCAACCGAAATATCCGTTCATCTGAATCCTCCGGCAAAGTGGACTTTGGCGGGTAATCGACAGCAAAACGGCTCAGAGAGGCGTGTTCCGGACGTTCCTGCCTCTCTTGCCGAACCAAGGATTGCAACGGTACAACGCCGAGACCACGCCGTGAATCTGCCACAATGCGGCGTGGTCGGGGCGTCATTGCGGCAAGGTTGCTTCACATTCCTTGGTTGAAGCAAAGAGGAAGTCCAACTGCATAAACCCGGTTTAACGCACTCAATGGTAAAACAAACTCAATGGTAACTCGGTGGCAAGATCATGTTAAGGATCTTCCGGGTAATGCTGTCAGATATACTGGGGATTTGTGGCACAAACTGGGCTTAAGTGTCCTTGAGGTAAGCACGAATCTGCATAAATCCAAGTAAACTGAACTTTATCTTCCTGGCTCGCCCTGCAGCGCTTACTGGCCCCATAGGAGAAGAAATATAAGCTCGTGGCCAAGCGCTTTTTGCCCCCAAATGCAGAAAGGTCTTGACAGTTTTGTGTGAACAATTAGCCGTGAAATATCATTTTAATTGCTATTCCATACTGTGCAATTTGCATGTCAACATTGAAGGTAATTTCTGCGTAATCTGGCTTTTTGCGCAGTGAATGCCAACGAAATGCTAGTAGATAAATTAAGCCTTTATTGTCACACAAAGCGATGGATTTGTTATACACTACAGCCCCCAACTAAGAAGATATAAAACCAAACAGCTTCGGAGCTTGCGGAGAATCCTGCCCTGTGCGGATTCCTCCTTTGGCAATGCCGGCGCTTGTTGGAAAGGGGCTTCTCCCTGGATAAATCATGAAGATAAATAGCGGAACTACGTTCCATAAACCCAAAAGTCCCAAACTCTTTGGCTGGGCACGCGCTACAGCCACGGAACAACACAGATCTCATAATGGAGAACGAATTATGAAGAAAGCCCTAATTTTCGCCATGCTGCTGGCTTTGTGCAGCCTGGTCTTTGCTCAGGTTCCCGTAAGCGGATACACCTGGACCTATTCAGCCGGCACTTACACCGAAATCACCGGTGGAATGGAGCTGGGTAACAGCAGCACAAATTTTCAGCGTTTTGTAAATCCCGCTGTGCCCCAGGGTGATTACTCCAATACCGGTCCGGGTTTCCCGATCGGATTTGACTTTCTATATGCTCAGATGATCTACGACAGAGTGGGAATCCATGCCGATGGCTGGATCAGCCTTGGTCAATCGGCATTAAACCCCTCGGTGAATGTTCCCTCCACCTCGAGTCCGATCAATTCTACGTTGGCTTGCAGCCCGTATCAGCTGGTAAGCAGGATATCCCCCCTGGGGATGGACCTGCAGGCTCAGAGCGTAGCTTCTCTGCGGATTGAAACCGTGGGAACGGCACCGAACCGCGAATTGGTGGTTCAATGGAAAAACTACCGCAAATATAACGCAACCGGGGACAGCTATAACTTCCAGGTGCGCTTGCAGGAAAGTAGCAACAAGGTGCTTTTCGTATATGGCACGATGTTGAACGGCACCCAATCAGCAACCGCTCAGGTTGGTTTGCGGGCCGAACCGGCTTCTCCCGCCTCGAACTGGAAAAACCTGGCCTCAAACATCAGCTGGACTCCAACGGTTGACGGTGCTTACAACGACGCGATAGTGGTGATTTCCAGCACCGTGTATCCCCCCAGCGGGACTACTTATACATGGACACACCCGGAACCGGTAGTGCCGAACCCGATCTTTCTTTCAAACCCCAGCCACGGCAGTACAAACGTGAATCTTGATACCACGTTAATCTGGTCTGCCGGGGGTGGCAGTCCCACAGGATACAGGATAAACATGTGGACCACAAACCCCCATACGGTGATTTTGGATGATGTTGATCTTGGCCATACTCAGCTATACAATCCCGGCGGTTTAGCCTTCGGGACTACATATTATTGGCAAATCATACCCTACAACGAGGTTGGAGACGCCGTTAACTGCCCGGTGCTGAGCTTCAGCACCTTGGAAAACCCCGCAAAATCCTTGCCATATACTCAGGATTTCAACGGTATAAGCCACTTGGGCGCGATAGAATGGCAAGGTGACATGAACATCCTCGCCAATCATGGTACTGCCGGTTCACACGGGCTGACCAAGAACATCTGGTCATCTAATCCTTCAGGCTGGGCAGCTAGTCCGCCGATTGGGCCGATGACAAATGGCGTGAAAGTAAGTTTTGATTACAGAGTAGTAAATTACTTTTCATATCCCGCCTACGCGACCCCGCTGGGCTCTGAGGATAAAATCGAAGTACAGATTTCCACAAATGAAGGTGCAGCCTACTATACAGTTCACACGGTTGATTGGAATAATCATGTGACCAGCAACAGCTTTGCCACCCGAACGGTGAATCTGGGTGCATATACCAGTGGTTATATCCATTTAAGATTCTTCTGCAGAGGAAGTTGGGACAAGGATTACTATGTAGATATCGATAACGTGCTGGTTAGCGAACAGCCCTCCTATGGTGAGTTTAGCATAAATCCCACAGTCAAAGCTTTTGGCTCGATTGCGATGAACAGAGCTGTAAGCCAGATCTTCAATATCAGAAACAACGGCGAGGCCAGCTTGGGCATCAGCAGTGTGGAGATCACCGAAGGCGCTGCTCATTACAGCATCTCTGTTCCGGTTCCCCCGGCGGGCAGTTCTCTGGCCCCCGGAGCAAGCACCTCCTTCACCCTGCGCTACATGCCGACCACCAGCGGCGCGCATCCGGGAGTCATCACGATCAATTATAATGACGGACGGCGCGGAATCGCCACGGTAAACCTTAGCGGCACCGGCTTTGATGCTTCGGTCTCGGAATTTCCCTATGTGGTAGATTTCAGCACCTGGCCCGCGTTAAACTGGACTCAGTTAGTGGGGCCATATCCCAATCTGCCGTGGTCCGGCACCCAATGGTACGCGGACGATTGGTTGAATGTAACCAGCCCGGTGAACAAAGCCGCAAAGATCAATATCTATGGCAGTATGCGCTATGGATGGTTGGTAAGTCCTCCGATCAAGCTGTCTGTGGATGGCATCCGGCTATCATTTGATGCCGCGTTACTGGAGTTCAACAGCACAAGCGCCCCCACCACGCTTCAGCCGGACGACAGATTTCTGCTTGTGATGAGCGACAGCGCCGATATGAGCAACCCCACCCTGCTCCGCGAATGGAACAACAGCGGCTCGGAATGGGTGTTCAACAACATCCCTTGCGGTGGCGAGAATTACGCGCTTACGCTTGCCGGCATCACCGGGACGAAATATTTTGCCTTCTACGGAGAATCCCGGGTTACCGGAAATGGAAACAACGATTTCATGGTTGATAACGTGAGATTTGATCTCCCGGACTTCCCGGAAGATCAAACCATCACCATCGGAGAAGGCGAAGATGCCATAACCGTCACGATCTCCCTCGGCTCCGCAAACAACGCGGAGGATACCGAGATCCCACCGTTTAACAATGGTGATTTTGTAGTCCAGCAAAGCCTGGTTCTGGATTTCCTGGGTGCAGGCCCCTGGACCGTCAGCATCAGCGGTAATTCGCCCTGGGCTGCATATTACAAAGATGGAGCCTGGAATTCCGTGGAAACCTCCGGCGGCATCATCGCCTTTAGCGTGGCAGCCGGCCAAGAGCAGAGCATGCCCATCATCCTGGGAAATGCAGATCCCACGCTGCCGGTGGAACTCTCCGGCTTTGTGGCTATGATGTATCAGGGAAACAGTGTCATGCTGCGCTGGCAGACCCATTCTGAAACGAATGTCTCCGGATACCGGATCTATCGCGGAGCAAGCGCTCAGCTCGCGGATGCCATCGTGCTCAATGTGTTCATCGATGCCGCCAACAGCTCTCAGACTCAGCACTATGTGTATTATGATCGCGAGCTACACATCCCCGGCTCATATTTCTACTGGCTGGAAAGCGTGGATTTCGACGGCAGCAATCAGCTCTTTGGTCCGCTCTCGGTGCTTTATGAAGGCGCGGGGACCAGTGTTCCCGGCATCCCGGTGCTTACCGGCATCAGCAAAAACTACCCCAACCCCTTCAATCCGCACACCAGGCTTGTGTATGGCGTGGAAAAAGAAGGGCTGGTGAACATCACTGTGTTCAATGCCAAGGGCCAGAAGGTTCGCAATCTGCTTCACACAAATCGTCAAAGCGGTTGGCATCATATCGATTGGGACGGCAAAAATGACCATGGCAAAGAGCTGGGCAGCGGTGTTTATTACTTCCGGATGCAGGCTGAAGGCAAGGTGATCAACCATAAAACGGTATTAATGAAATAGCGCTCATCTTCCCCAGGATATCCGGATCCTTCCCGGCAATGGGATTGATCCGGCTTTCCCCATAATCTCTTCGGGGCGAAATCACTTCGCCCCGTTTGTTTGGGCAGAGCCCGGAGGCAAGGTGCGGGTGCCTCCGTTTTGCCTATCCAGGCAGGGGATTTCAGAAACCCGATAAACGCAAAGCTTGACAGATGAGTGCGGGTAAAAAAACATGGTATTTCGTATATAAATAAGTATTATAACGTCAGTTGCGAAAGTGGCGGAATTGGCAGACGCGCTGGACTTAGGATCCAGTAGGTTCACTCCTGTAGGGGTTCGAGTCCCCTCTTTCGCACCATTAATAATGGATTTCATACTAAGGAGAATAAAGTGCAGGTAGAATTCAATGCCATCAATGCAGTAAGCAAAGAGATCAATATCACCGTTCCGGCTGAAGAAGCCACCAAAGCCTGGGAGAAGTATCTCCGCAAGGCTGCCAAGCAGGTGGATGTACCCGGTTTCAGAAAGGGTAAAGCCCCCCTCAGTCTCATCGAAAGAAGCCACGGCGCTTTGTTGACGGAGCATTTTTTGAAAGACAGCGTGAGCGACTTCTTTGAAGCTGCTGCCAAAGAGCACGACATCAATTATTTACTGTTCCCGGATGTAAAAGACGTTCAATGGGAAAATGGCACTGATCTGCTGATCAAGATCGAGATCGAACACGAACCAACGCTCGAGTTCACTCAGCTGGATCATCTGGATGTGCCCTATAACCCTATCACTCTGGACAGTGAAGTGGATAAATATCTGGAAGAACTGAAGCAAAACAGCGGCACCATCATCGACGCCGATGAAGCTCTGGAAAACGACCATGTGAGCGTGGAACTGACCATCATGACCCGCGATAACGATATTGTGCAAAACGCGTCCTTCTTCGCCGGGAGCTACCCCGAGCGCAGAGCGCTGCCAGAGCTGATCGGCAAGAAAGTGGGTGAGACCCTCGAAAAAGAGATCAGTGGCACGGATATCAAGCTGGTTAGTCGGGACGCCTCCCTGAATCTTGCCAACGACAACACTTATCCGGTGAAGATCATGGTCAATTCCATCGAACGCATGCAGTATCCGGAACTCAACGATGATTTTGCCAAAGATATGGAGTTTGACGATATGGCTGCCATGCGCGCCAAGATCGCGGAAGACATGAGACTGGCCAATGAGCACAAAAACCTGGATGTGATGAACTATGCCCTGGTAGGCAAGCTATTTGTGGACAACAACTTCGATCTCCCGATGAAGACCATCAGCTATCTGGCAGAACAGGAAGCTCAGAAACACCCCAACCGCGAGTATCACAAGTATCTGGAATATCAATACCGCATGCAGATCTCTCAGGAAATGGTGACCATGTATATCCTGAAGCAACTGCGCAATCAGGTCGAGATCGAGATTACGGAAGAGATGTTTGAAGAATACATCAAACACGAAGCGATCTTGGCAGATCATACTGTGGAAGCATATAAAGAAGCCCACAAAGAAGAGATTGCTTCCGCTGAATATCAAGACGGAGTGCGCAACTTCTACACCCTGCGGAAACTGGCCGAAACCGCCAATTACTTCATTCCGGAGCCCGAGCAGCAGGAAGAGATCACCGAAGCCGAAACCGTGAGCATCGAAGAAAGCGACCAGGAATCCTAAAAAAGGGAGCCAAGATGAATTATATCCCAATGGTAATAGAACAAGTAGGACGCGGCGAACGCGCTTACGACATATACAGCCGTCTGTTGAAAGACCGCATTGTGTTTTTGGGCGGTGGGATCGATGATACGATGGCAAACACGATTGTAGCCCAGCTGCTGCATCTGGAAGGCGAAGACGCCACCAAAGACATCTATATGTATATCAATAGCCCCGGCGGCAGCATCAGCAGCGGCCTGGCAATATATGACACCATGCAATATATCAAACCCGCAGTTTCCACCATCTGCATCGGCATGGCCGCCTCGATGGCGGCAGTGCTTCTGGCAGCCGGAGCAAAAGGGAAACGCACTGCTCTGCCAAACAGCCGGGTGATGATTCACCAACCCTGGGGCGGAACCCAGGGCCGGGCTGCCGATATCGAGATTCAAGCCAGGGAGATTCTGTATCTTCGCGGTAGAATGAACGATATCCTCCACCAGCACACCGGCAAGTCCATCGATCAGATCGCCCTTGATACCGACCGCGATTATTTCCTGAGCGCGGAAGAAGCGCGCGAATATGGTCTGGTGGATGAAATCCTGGTGCGCAGAGAACTCACGACAGGAAAATAAATGGATAAGAATAAAAGCCTGAGCTGTTCGTTCTGTGGACGCGGCGAAGAGGATGTGAAGAACCTGATTCGGGGCATCGCCGGCAATATCTGCGACGAATGCATCGAAATGTGCCACACGATCATCGACAGCGGCAACCACGAAGAAGAGCTGGAAGACTTCCAACTGCCCCTCCCCAGCCATATCAAAAGCTATCTGGATCAATATGTGATCGGCCAGGACAAAGCCAAAGAGATTATCGCGGTGGCGGTTTACAACCATTACAAGCGGATCTTCCGGCAGAATAAAGACGACGAGATCGAGCTGGAAAAAAGCAATATCATGATGATCGGACCCACCGGCAGCGGCAAGACCCTCATCGCCCAGACGCTGGCCAGATTCCTGAAAGTTCCTTTTGCCATCAGCGATGCCACCACCCTCACGGAAGCCGGCTATGTGGGCGAAGATGTGGAAAACATCCTCGTGCGCCTGCTCCAAAATGCGGATTACGACGTTGAACGCGCAGAAAAAGGCATTGTCTATATCGATGAAATCGACAAAATCTCCCGCAAGAGTGAAACTCCCTCCATCACCAGAGATGTATCCGGCGAAGGTGTGCAACAGGCGCTTCTGAAGATCCTGGAAGGCACAAAAGTGAACGTTCCCCCCAAAGGCGGACGCAAACACCCCCAGCAGGAATTTATCGAAATGGATACCCGGAACATACTGTTTGTAGCGGGTGGAGCTTTCTTCGGCCTGGAAAAGATCATCAAAGAACGCACCGATAAAAAGGGCATCGGCTTCGATGTGGAATTGGGCGTGAAGCACGAGGATACCAATATCTTCGATTTCACCCTGCCCCAGGATCTCTTGCGCTATGGCCTGATCCCGGAACTTATCGGCCGCATGCCGGTGATCTGCACCCTGCACGAACTCAGCGAGGATGCCTTGATCGACATCCTTACCGAACCCAAGAACGCCATATGCAAACAGTATCAAAAGCTGTTCGAGATGGATGGAGTCCAGCTGGGCTTTGATACCGAAGCCCTCAAGGAGATCGCCAAAGTGGCAATCTCGCAAAAAACCGGCGCCCGTGGCCTGCGCTCCATCATGGAACGCTTTATGCTGAAGATCATGTACGACATCCCGGATCGTGCCGATATCCAGGGCTGCCAGATCTCCAAAGAGGTGGTCGCGGGCAGCGCTGAACCGGAATTCACATACATCAAGCCTGTGCGCGCCAAAGCCAAAGTAGCAGGCGAAAAATAGCATCCTTTCATGAAGAAAATATCCATGACACTTATGGCGCTGATGATGCTTTTCATCGGCGCTTGTTTCAATGAATCCGAACTGGTGATCCGCAACAACAGCGCCGGAGAAGCCTGGGTGGAAGTGAACGGCAAAGACCTCTATGCCATCCGGCCCCTGGGCAGCACCCGCCTCAGCTATTCCGCCCCGCGTACTCTGGATATCAGCTATTGGGGACACCACATCCTGCCCGGAGAGATCGCCGTGGACATGAATATCGCCGGGGGCGATCACCTGAGTCTGCAACCCAATTGCGGAGCATTGCGGGTGCACAACAGCTCTCCCCGGGAAATGCGGGAATTGCGCTTCAGCCCCGCGGGACAAAACAACTGGTCGGTGAATCTGCTTACCACTTTTCTGAGCACCGGGGATTTTGTGTTCATCAGCCGCCCCGCCGGATATTATGACCTCAGAATCCGCGATCAGCACAACAACTATTTCTACGTGAGCGCGCAACACATCGAACTGGATAAAACCAGGGGATTCATCTTTACCGGACTGTAGCCGAGCCCGGAACCCTGCCGGAGACCTGGTGTGGGCTGATAGGCAATAGAACGCGGATTGAAGGGAGCGAACTGATTGACGCGGATATGCCGGAAGAAGCCAGATCAGATAAGCAGACATGACAGCCCCAATGACCAGACAGCTCCCGCGGGTACAGTCTCGGCACTCGCTGGAGCACCGAGAGAACCGGCAGCAAACCGCTTTTTGCGAGGCAAACACCGCTTCTCTTCCCTCCACATATAATAATCCGTTACCACGATCCGGCAAGGGCATTTTCTGATAAAACATGCAAATCCAAACAAAATCCTTGACTCCCCCGCGGCAATCCCTGCAATAGTTACCAAGGTCTTTTTGACCTCAAATACTGGGAGTAATCTCATGCTGAGAGGCAAGATAATTGAGCAGGATAAACGTCTTTGGAAATGAACTAAATCTTTGGCTACATTGCTTTTGTGAAATAGCAGTGAATCCAAGCAGCACGGCATTTGGTAAGGGGATATCGTTATGAAATACACTCTGGAATCTTCACTTAGGGACAATCATCAGCGGGGCACTGTGGGCAAGTTTTTGGCGGAACACATCCAGCCGGACAGCAAGCTGGCAATAGTCTCGGCTTATTTCACGATCTATGCCTTTGGTGAGCTGAAAAACAGGTTAAATGAGATCGATCATCTGCGTTTTCTATTTGGAGAACCGCGTTTCATCTCTGCCATTGATCCCGCCAAGACAGATAAAAAGCAGTTTAGGATCGAAGACAACGGGCAAAGCATCAGCTTGCAAAACCGTTTGAGCCAAAGCAAATTGGCAAAAGAATGCCACAGCTGGATTCGCAATAAAGCCGAGATCAAATCCATGGTAAAGCCAAATTTCCTGCATGGCAAGATGTATCACATCACGCCCACCGTCGGCAGTGAAAAAGCCATCATGGGCAGCTCCAATTTCACGGTCAACGGTTTGGGCATGGGCAACAGCCCCAATATCGAGCTAAACATAGAAATTACCGATGATAAGGACAGACGCGATCTCCTCAGGTGGTTTGATGAACTATGGAACGATAAAAGCGGCCTGGTGGAGGATGTGAAAGAGCAGGTGCTGAAGTATCTGGAAAAGCTGTATGCAAATAACAGCCCAGAGTTCATTTACTTCAAAACCCTGTATCATCTCTTTGAGGATTACCTGCAAGAGCAAGATGCCTCCGCCATGCTTTCGGGCAAAGCGGGGCTCCTGGACTCTCAGATTTACAACACCCTTTACTCCTTCCAAAAGGATGCCGTTACCGGAATCATCAACAAGCTGGAGCGACATCAGGGCTGCATTCTTGCCGATAGTGTAGGCTTGGGCAAGACCTATGAAGCCCTGGCTGTGATCAAACACTATGAATCCTTGAACAAGGATGTGCTGGTGCTGTGTCCCAAGAAACTGATGGACAATTGGACGATCTATCAAGTTAATAAACATAGCAAATTGAATCCTTTTGAAAAAGACAGATTTGGCTATAGCGTAATGTATCACACCGATCTGGGCAGAACCAGCGGAAGAAGCGATGCAGACGGAGTGAACCTGAGCACCTATAACTGGAGCAAGTTTCATCTGATCGTGATCGATGAATCGCACAACCTGCGGGGTAATCCCCGGGAGAAGGAAGTACAGGGCCAGATCGTGTTCAATCGGGCAAAATTTCTCATGGAACAAGTTATAAAAAGCGGGGGACGAACGAAGGTCCTGATGCTCTCTGCCACTCCGGTGAACACTGCCTTGAAGGACCTGCGCAATCAGATCTATTACATCACCGAGGAGAAAGACGATGCCCTCAAAGAAAGCTCAGGGCTGGATAGCATTGAAGCAACCCTGAATTCTGCCCAAAAGCAATTTACCCACTGGGTGAAAAACCATAAACAGGGACAACGGAATACTTCTGACTTGCTGTCTCACCTCGATAGCTCGTTCTTCAAGCTCTTGGATGAGATCACGATAGCCCGCAGCAGAAAGCACATCGTCAGCTTCTATAAAGATGAGATGGTTTTTGGCTTTCCGCAACGGCTAAAACCAATCTCCTTGTATCCGGAGATTGATCTTTTGGGTCACTTCTATTCTTATGATAAGATTAGTGACGAAATCCTCAAATACAGGCTCTCTTTGTTCAATCCCCATGCTTTTTTGAAAGATGAATGCAAAGCCTTATACGGAGATCTGCAGATGGAACTGCCCTTCACACAGGAAGAAAGGGAAGTGCGTCTGATCGGCATGATGAAAGTTGGCTTTATGAAACGCCTGGAAAGCTCAATTTATGCCTTTGCCCTTACCATGCAAAGAACATTGGATAAGATTGATACTCTCAGCAGCAAGATAGAGCAGTTTGAATCTTTTGTGTCGATAGATGAGAGCCTTGAGATTGAGGATACTTATGCAGAGCAGTTTGATGACGAGGGAAGCGATTTCCCGGATGAGTGGACAGTAGGGAAAAAACTGAAGTATCATATGCAACACCTGAATCTGGATGAATGGAAGACAGCTTTGCGAAAAGATAAGGATCAGCTGCTCTCTTTATACAACACAGCGATGTCCGTTACTCCTGCCCGGGATGCAAAACTGCACAAGCTAAAAGAATTGATCAGCCAAAAACTGCAGAACCCCATTAACCAACAAAACAAGAAAGTGCTGATCTTCACCGCGTTCAGCGATACCGCAGAGTATCTCTATGCCAATATCGCCACCTGGGCAAAAGACGAACTGGGGCTATATTCCGCCCTTATCTCCGGCAGTACAGCCAACAAAACTACCATGAAAATGCCCCCCGGCTCTGCCAATGACTTCAATTCCATCCTCACTTGCTTTGCTCCCAAGGCCAAGAAGCGTGAGCAATATAGCTTTTTGCCTCAGGACATCGAGATTGATCTTGTGATTGCCACAGATTGCATCTCCGAAGGGCAAAACCTGCAGGATTGTGACTGCGTGATAAATTATGACATCCATTGGAATCCCGTGCGCATCATCCAACGCTTTGGGCGCATCGATCGCATCAACAGCACAAACAGGATTATTCAGTTGATAAACTTTTGGCCTACTAAAGACTTGGATAAATACATCAAGCTGAAGCTGAGAGTGGAAACCCGCATGGCCTTGGTGGATGTTACTGCCACCGGCGCAGATAACTTGCTGGACAAGGATTTGAAGAGTGAGTTTGATGAGGAGCTGAGCTTCCGCAGCAGACAGCTTATGAAACTGCGCGAAGATATCTTGGATCTGGAAGATCTGGATGGAGGCGTCTCGCTAACGGATTTTACCTTGGACGATTTTAGAATAGATCTGATGAACTATCTCAAGATCAACGAACAAGCTCTCAGAGAAGCTCCCCTGGGCATCTATGCCCTGGTTCCCTCTCCCGGGCACAAACTTTGGAACAAAGGCAGAAAACTGATAGCATTACCCCAGCACAGCGATATCCTGCGCCCCGGCGTGGTATTTTGTTTCCGAAGCTTCAGCGAAGGCAAGGAACACGAACAGATCAATCCCCTGCACCCTTACTTCCTGGTCTATATCCGCGAGGACGGCACCGTGCGCTATCGCTATACCCACGTGAAGCAGATCCTGGAGCTCTACCGTCTGCTGTGCCTGGAACGGGAGCAAGCCTTTGACGAACTCTGCCAGATCTTTGACGACGAAACGGATGATGGCAAGGATATGACAATATACAATGAGCTGATTAAAAAAACTCTCAACGATATCCGCAGCAGCCTGAGCAAGAAGGTGGGGCAACAACTGCAAAGCTCGCGCGATGCCCTGATCCCCAAGAACAGCAAAAACGAAGAAGTAGAATATGAACTGATCACCTGGCTGGTGATAAAGTAGGAGATATGGATAACTTGAAGCAGGAAACTCAAAGTAAAATCATAGACAGCTTGGCAAAGATCGGCAAAGAGGATGCTTACACTGCAATCTCTGCTCTCTGGACCCTATTGGGTTACGAAAGTGACAGACAGCCCACAGAGCATGAATTCAGCTATCAAAGCTTTTGTGACAGCTTTGGCGCCGGGATTTCTCTCAAGCCAGATAAAGTTAAAGCAGAGCATTGGGTAAAGCTAAACCTGCTGTTTCAGATTACCTCAGAGGAGCTAAGTGGAAACAGTCAAACCGACCTTTTTTCCAAAGCCGGGCTGAATCATTCTCTGATCAAATCCTACCTTTTTGCTGCATTGGAGCTAAAGGAACAAAGTTACAGCCGCGGTGATTTGGCAAATATTGCCCGTCAGATCAATCGCTGCTTCAGCATCCCACTGATCATTAGCTTCAAATACAATGATTCCTTAACCATTACCGTGGTAGACCGCAGAATAAACAAGCTGGATAAGCAAAAAGATGTCTTGGAAAAAGTGACCCTGATCAAGGATATATCGCTCAGCCAGCCTCACCGGGCACATCTGGAAATCCTGTATGAGCTTAGCATTCCCGCCCTCAGAGAGAAAAACCCGGTAAACACATTTGATGAACTGCACAAAGCTTGGGCTAAAACCCTAGATTTGAAAGAGCTGAACAAGCGCTTCTACAAAGAGCTCTCAAACTGGTATTTCTGGGCAGTAAGCAATGTTGTGTTTCCCGATGGGGAAGAGAAGCAGCATGAAACGCGTAACTCCATTGCTGTAATCCGGCTTATCACCCGGATATTCTTTGTTTGGTTCATGAAGGAAAAGCAGCTTATCCCGGAAGCCCTTTTTGATCCGACCAAGATCAAGGGTATGCTATACTTTAACGATCCGGCAGGATCATCATATTACAAAGCGATACTGCAAAACCTCTTTTTTGCCACCCTGAATACAGAGATGAATACCAGTGATGGAAAAACCCGCAGGTTCCGTGAGGATATCAAGGGTAAAGAAAACAAAGATTTTAACAATCACAACGTCTATCGCTATAAACATCTTTTCATAGATCCCGAGAGATTCATCCAAAACTATCTATTGCCCATCCCATTTCTGAATGGCGGGCTCTTTGAGTGCCTGGATACCGAAACTAAAGTAAACAACCGAAATTCCTATATCCGCATCGATGGTTTCAGTGATCTGAAAGATAATGTGCTTAAGGTTTCCGATGAGCTATTCTTTTTGGACAAAGATAAAGAGATTGATCTCAATGATATCTATGGCACCAAAGATAAGCGTTACAAGGTGAGAGGATTGCTTAGCATCCTGCACAGTTATAAGTTTACCGTGGCAGAAAACACCCCCATCGAAGAAGAGGTTGCCCTCGATCCGGAGCTCTTGGGCAGAGTATTCGAAAACCTTTTAGCCTCATACAATCCCGAAACAAAAGCCACAGCCCGCCACGACACCGGATCTTTCTACACCCCAAGGGAGGTAGTGGATTTCATGGTTGATGAGGCCCTTACAGTTTATCTTTGTAAAGCGCTTCCGGCAAAAGATGCCATACAAAAGGACGATAACGAGCTGCGTCTGCGTCTGCTGCTCACCTACAGCGACGAAGAGCATCTGTTTACAGATGCTGAAACGGATCTCTTGATCGCTGCCATCGACCAAATGAAAGCCATCGATCCCGCTTGCGGCTCCGGCGCCTTCCTGATGGGCTTGCTGCTCAAGATGGTGTATCTTTTGCACAAATTAGATCCCGGAAACGACAAATGGAAAGCGCAACAGATCGCCAGGCTGGAAGAGCAGATCACAAGCGCAAGATCCATCACAGATTTCCAGGTGAGAAACGATATTGTGCAAAAGCTGGTGGCAAGCATTCAAGATGTGAAGAGCACCTTTGAGGGTTATGATCATGACTATTCTCGCAAGCTATTCCTCATCGAACGCTGCATCTTTGGCTCGGACATCCAGCCCATCGCCATTCAGATCGCCAAGTTGCGCTTCTTCCTCTCGCTATTGGTGGATGAACAAAAACGCGCCCATCGCCCCAATCTGGGCATCCTGGCCTTGCCCAATCTGGAAACAAAGCTGGTGGCAGCGGATTCTCTGATCCGGTTGAACTTGGACGCCCAGATGAATATATTCAGTAAGGCTTTATATGATTTCCTCGATGACATCAAGGATATCCACAATCAGTATTTTACCGCCCGCAACAGAAAGCACAAGCTGGAGATCCGGCAGAAGGAATGCAGGATCCGCCAAGCCTTTGCCCAAGACCTGATCAGCGAAGGCACGGATGCCGAACTTGCCGCGAAGATCGCCAAATGGAATCCCTATGCCAGCAACGAACATGCGGAATTCTTTGATCCGATGGTGATGTTTGGCAAAAAAAGAGATGAATGTGGTAATTGCCAACCCTCCCTATATCCGCCAGGAGGATATCCCCAATAAATCTGGGTTGCAAGCATCTGGTTACGAAGTGTATAATTCCACCTCTGATCTCTATACTTACTTTTATGAGCTTTCCCTGATGCTTTTGGCAGAAGGGGGCGTGGCTGCTTTCATAACCTCCAATAAATGGTTCCGCTCCAAATATGGCACCAAGATCCGCACTTATCTGAAAAACAAAGCAACCCTGCATTCCTTGATCGATTTTGGGGGATATCAGGTCTTCGAAAGCGCCACTGTGGATACCAACATCCTGGTCTATGAAAACAGCAAAGCCCCGGCAGGACACAAGCTGGGCTTCCTGAATGTTACGGATAACTATCAGGGTAGCGATCTCAACGACTACTTCAATTTACATAAAAGCATCCTTGTCCAAAACAGGCTGGAAGACAGGGGTTGGACCCTGGCGGACTCACTGGTGCTGGACCTGAAAGCCAAGATCGAGGCGAAAGGCAAGCCTCTGAAAGATTGGGATGTAAACATATACCGTGGGGTTCTCACCGGCTGCAATGAGGCCTTTATCATCGATACCGCCACCCAAGAGCGCCTCTGCGCCGAAGACCCCAAATCCAGCGAAATCATCAAGCCCATCCTCAGAGGGAAAGATATCCATCGCTATCATTATAAATGGGCGGGGAAGTGGGTGATAGTAATTCCATCTGGCTGGACAAATCTTAACCGAGGTTCTGAAGAAGCTGAAACTTATTTCAAGGCGATGTATCCGGCTGTTTATCAGCATTTCTCCCAGTTATTTTATGTAAACACCAGAGGTAAAGGTCTTTTGGGTCGTGACGACCAGGGGGATTATTGGTGGGAACTACGCGATTGTACCTATTATGACGAATTCGAGAAGGAGAAGATAGTCTGGGCAAGTGTAGGTTTGACAGAGTACGCAATGATCCCTCCAGGTTATCTGCTTTTAGATACAAACTACTTCGTCCCAATTGGAGATCTCTTTGTGTATGGACTTCTTAACTCAAAGCTAATCACTGCATATGTGAACTCCAATGACATCAAAGTCGGAACTATAGCCTATCGTCATTACAAATATAATTTTGAGCGCATCCCTATCCCTGTCGCATCACAAGATGATAGGAAGGCAGTGGAGGAGATCGTTAAATCCATCATAGGTGCTTATAAGGATAATGCTGAAGATTCAAGTTTTAGGGAGTTCGTTGCTCATCAAATGCAAGAGATCGATAAACTCGTATATCAGTTGTACGATATGACAAATGATGAGATAGAATGGTTTGAAAAGACTGGTGAGTTCAACTAAGGTGCTGATATTATGATCTTAATCAGAACTACTGCTTACTAGAATATTGAATGTGTCATACCCTGAACTCATGAATGATAAATGAGTATCCGCCGGATTTTACCGACGCCAAGTTCATGTTGGTGGCCTGCTCCGCATTTATCAATTATCTATTGCTGAGGAATAGCGAAGCCTAGGGCTGATTGGGGCTGGTGAGTTGAACCGTATCGTAGCATTCCGCTGATACGTGATTAGGCGGTACAGCGACCGACTGTACGGTAGGTGCGCTCGCAGTCAAGCGCCCTGAGCCCTGGAAGGGCGACATAGCATAGCGAGTGGTGTGAACCCCTCGTTAAACATTGCATTTCAATCGCTTAGCCCCGGAGGGGCGACACTTTGGAATATCCCCGGCATGGATCCGGAATATTGCAGATGCCAGGGGTTATGTGTCGCCCATAAAGGGCTTATCTGGTGTTTATGGCCACATTGACGAGGGGTTGCGCTTCGCTCCACACCCTCGCTATGATCTGTCGTCCACAAGGGGCTAGGATGTTTCGCCTGCAGTTGTTTGCCAGGTGTTGCCTGCATGGGGCTATCTTAACGTGCGGCCCGGGGCATGTATCCTTGATCCATCATGCCGGGTTAGCGCTGATATGAAGCTGTAATTGTGCTGTGGGGATGGGAGAATAAGGGCATTAGGGCAGCTTGATCCCAGAGTGATGAAAGCGGGGAGGGTCGGTTTTCCGGTGCGGGGAAGATTGGAGTCACGCCTCTCCCGGGGCGTTTTTCTGTGGCTTAGAACCGAGTACTGCATGTGGACAGTGGGTTTTGCATATGCTTGATCATCGTGCTGCGTCCATAAATGGCTATATGTTTATTGGGGGATAATTGACAGAAAAACGCCCCGGGAGCGGCGAGTTCCGGTCACAAAAAACCGGCTTCACGCGGAAGCCGGCTATATCAGTTGCGAAAGGCTCAGCTTATTTTAGAGCAGTTCGATGTATTCTGCTTTGATGTCTTTCATGGCGTTGCGGGTATCCAGGATTGCCACGTTGCTGTCGGCGATCTTCTGATAATCCACATTGCTGTGGTCGGTGATCACGATGATCAGGTCATATTTCTTCAGGTTGCCCAGCGGCACGGTTTTGTAGGTCTTGCCGTTTTTCTCGTGGTGAAATTCATCCACATAGGGATCGTGGATTTCAAAATCCGCGTCATACTGTTCCAATTGGGTGATCACGCCTTCGATGGGGGATTCGCGCATATCGCGGATATCCTTTTTGTAAGCGGCGCCCAGGAGCAGGATTTTGGCTCTGGAGATGGCTACGCCATGTTTATTGAGGATGCGGATGGCGCGTTGGACCACAAATTCCGGCATAGCGATGTTGATTTCGCCGGCCAGCTCGATGAGGCGGGTATGGAAGTCGTATTCCCGGGCTTTCCAGGTGAGGTAGAAGGGATCGATGGGGATGCAGTGTCCGCCGACGCCGGGGCCGGGGAAGAAAGCCATGAAGCCATAGGGTTTGGTCTTGGCGGCTTCGATCACTTCCCAGATGCTGATGCCCATTCTGTCGCAGAGCACGGTCATTTCGTTGGCAAGGGCGATGTTGATATTGCGGAAGGTGTTTTCATAGATCTTTTCCATTTCTGCCACTTCCGGGGAGCTCACCAGATGTACGGTGGCATCCAGAATGCTTTCGTAGAAAAGCTTTGCGACTTCGTTGCAAGCGGGAGTCATGCCGCCCACGACTTTGGGGGTGTTGTGAGTTTTGTAGGTTTCATTGCCGGGATCCACGCGTTCTGGGGAAAAGCCCACGAAGACGGTTTCGCCAACGATCAGGCCCACTTTCTCCAATTCCGGGACGATGATTTCGCGCGTGGTTCCGGGGTAGGTGGTGCTTTCCAGGACGATCAGGCAGCCGGGTTTCAGGTGGGCAGCCATGGCGCGGGTGCTCTGCTCGATGTAAGATGTATCCGGTTGATGGTAGAGATCCAGAGGAGTGGGCACCGCGATCAGGATCACGCCTACCTCGCTCATGCGGGAATAATCTGACGTGGCGCTCAGTTTCTTATCCGCCACCACTTTGGCAAGATCTTCATCATTAACGTCGCCGATGTAGTTTTTACCGGCATTAACGTGGGTGATGGCATAATCGCTAACTTCAAAACCCAGAACTTCAAAGCCCTTTTTGGCGATAGTAACGGCCATGGGCAAGCCCACGTAGCCCAGCCCTACTACTCCGATTTTCACACTTTTGTCCTTGATCGACTTCAATAATGGCATATAACCTCCACAATATAGTTTGAGACACACTTTTGGGATATTCATATCTGTAAAGTTTTTTTTGCGAAATGCAATGCGGAAGGTGCCGCGCGGAGTGTCTTGGCGCAGAATTGCAGATTCCGTGGGATGTGCATGGAAATTGCAAAAGCGGTATATTTCGGGGGCTTGTTTGGGCAGGTAAAAAAGCAGCTCTGAGCGCAAAATAAAGCTTGACTCATTTCCTAAAACTCCGCTATATGCAACACGGATGGTTCGAGGATTTCAAAGCAGATTTTTCGGGTTCCGATTTCAAAGCCATCTGTGCATTGGAAACAAAGGAGTAGTAATGTTTAGAGCGGGATTGAGCGCAATTTTGATGCTTGCATCACTGGGGATTTTGGGCGCTACTGAGTTTAACTGGGGCATCAAATACGGCATCGGGAATTCCAGCTTGCATGGCAGCGATAAAGCCTATGAACTGCGTTACGATATTTTTGAACATACCGCTACAGCGATGAACCCGGGTTACGTTGTGATTCGTTCCAAAGAGAACTCGGGCGGGTTTTCCCAAAACGCCGGGGCTTATGCCTCCATCCTGCTGGCACGCAAGACAGATTCGGTGAGGCTGAATACCGAATTGTTGTGGCAGCGCTTTGTGTACAATCACGAGTTCAAAGAAGCCATTCCGGGTAGCAGCAGTTTGATTCTGGCGCAGAGCTTTGGTGATACCCTGCGGGGCAGAATCGAGGGCAGCGCGGATTACATCACCATTCCACTGCTGATCAGCTTGCATCAGGAGCTCTCCGAGGAGAAAAAACTTCAGCACTATCAAGGCGCTTTTGTCTATCTGGGGCCCTCTGTTTCATTTCTGGTGAATCAAGAACGGGCAGCATTTGGCGGGATAGCCGCCTTGGATAAACAGGTGGAAAGCTTTGTGCAGGACAGCCTCAACGATGCTGATCCGGCAACATATTACAGTGCTCAGCGGCAGAAAGTGGGCAGCGATGCTTTTGTTTCCACCAAGACCGATCTGGTGATAGGCGTGGGCTTCACGTTGAAGGACATCCTGCAATTTGGCATCGGGAAGGACGAGTTTGTCTTTGATTTCCGCTATACCATCGGGATGAATGATCTGGGCGATAGCGGCATCCGCGATGCTTTCACGCTGCGCTCGATCATGCTTAGCGTAGGCTGCAGGCTGTAAGGGGGTGAGACAGATGAACAAAATTCTTTTGATATCGCTATTGGTGATCGCGGCTTTGCTGCTGAGTTCCTGCGGGAAAAAAGCCACTGAGGCAGATCCCGAAGCTATTGCCAACCCGGAGATTAGCCCCACCGGCGGTAGCTATAATGAGCCCGTCGCGGTGCTGATCCATTGCCCGACCTATGATGCCACCATTCACTATACCACCGATGGCAGCATTCCGACCACAAACTCCCCTGTGTTTACCGCTTTGCTTCAGATCAACAGCAATACTGAGCTGAAGGCGCGAGCGTTTAAAAGCGGATATATCTCCAGCGCGGTGGTGAGCCAGAGCTATCAGTTCAGCTCGACCGCGGTGGAGCCGGTGGTCATTTCTCCCAATGGCGGAGCTTTTGCCGGCGCGCAGCAAGTTACGCTATCTTGCCCCACAGCCAACGCGCAGATCTATTTCACGCTGAATGGCAGCGAGCCCAACCTGAACTCATACCCCTATACGGGACCGATTTTGATCTCCAACTCGGTGACGCTGAAAGCCCGCGCCTTTGTGGAGGGGATGATCTCCAGCATCGTGAGCTCCGCGTCTTTCAGTTTTCAACTGCCTCTGCCGGAGTTTAGCCTGGACGGGGGGATCTTTAGCTCACCCCAGATGGTGAGCATCAGCCACCCTTATCCCGGAGCGATAATCCGCTACACCACAGATGGCAGCGATCCGAACGAGAGTTCGACGCAGTATATTGCGCCGGTCAACGTGGTAAGCAGCACCGTGCTGAAGGCCAGAGCTTATCTGCAAAACTGGCAACCCAGCGAGGTGGCGATGGCATTGTATTCGATCAGTTTGACCCAGCCGGAGCAATTGGTCCCGGGCGGCAGTTTCCATAACGGGACTGCCAATGTTCAGCTTTCTCCCTTTTACATCGGCAGCAGAGAGATCACCGAATTGGAATGGGTGTATGTGATGCAGGATACGACGGTGATTGTGCCGGATAAACCCAAAAGTGGTTTGACCTGGGTGCAGGCGATCGAATATTGCAATTATCGCAGCATTATGGAAGGCTTTGAGCCCTGTTACAGCTACGGGGGCAGCGGGACAAACCCGTTGAACTGGCCACCTTTCTGGTACACCGACCACACGCAGATCAGCTGCAATTGGTCTGCCAACGGCTATCGCCTGCCCACCGAAATGGAATGGATGTACGCGGCGCAGGGCGGGCCCTATTCAAGCGGCTTCACCTATAGCGGTTCGAACGCCATTGACGAGGTGGCGTGGTATAGCGGAAACTCTTCCCAGCCGGCTCTTGTGGGCCAAAAACTGCCCAATGAACTGGGGATTTTTGATATGAGCGGAAACCTGTGGGAGTTCTGTTGGGACATCTATCATCACGCCTATCCGGCTACTGAGACACAGAATCCCAGCGGACCTCAAAGCGGATATACCAGAGTAATGCGTGGCGGTAGCTTCGGCAATGATGCTACAAATTGCACCGTTAGCCGAAGGTTTTATAGCACGCCGATGCTCGGGGCGGATTCACACGGGTTCAGAGTGGCACGGAGATACTAAATGAATAAATAGATAAACTCGGTGAGCTTATGTTCGCTGAATCGGAAACAGCACAACCAGCATTCTGGAGGAACAATGAAAAAGCTTTTATTGCTTTTCGTGTGTATTGGCATTATCGTTTCTATGGGCTATGCCAACGAAGTAAAAAACAACGTAGTATTTCAAACTCTGAAGGGCGCAAGCGATGGGCGCGGCGTTCATCAAACCCGGGAAGTGCCCGGCTATACCTTCAGCGCCAATCCCGTGAGCCTGATGACCAGCTATTATGACTACATGATCGGCAGCTTCCACAATCATCCCCTGCGGGTGATCCCGGATACTGCGGGCGGGGGATACTTCCTTGCCTACCAGGGTCAGCGGAGTGCCGTGGGCCCTCGCCGCGTATTCTATGCTCATATCGATGCCGCGGGCAACGTGAGCGATTTCAGCGAATTAACCGGCACGAACACCACGGAAGGCTTCCCGGCGCTGGCGGTGGATCCGATATCCGGCAAACCGCTTTATGCCTGGGAAAAGAATGTCGATGCTGATGCTGATGAGGAAGTGCTGTTCACTTCAGATGCCTTTATCACCGGGATCTCCGGGCTCTTGAACCCGGCGCAGACGGTGTTCGACAACCCCTTGCCGGTATATCCTCCGGCGGGTGGACCTCCGTCAGTTGACAACCGCTTTATCAAGCCGACCGTTCAGATCGGCCCCTCACCGGTGGCGGGCATGCGCAGGGCTTATGTCCTTTCCCGCAATGCTACTACGCATAGTGTGGGAGCCAGCCCAAACGTGATGATTGCCTACGCGGATTTCAATGGCAGCATGATCGAAAGCGGTACTCCGCTGGCCTGGGCATATACCAGTATTCCCGAGCTGGATCAATGGAATCACGATGCGGATTGGCGCAGCCCACACCTTGCGCTTTCGGTGGACAACCTGGGAAATCTGTATTACGCGGGATATCACAGCGCGGTGCAGTTCGGTACTAACGCGGTGATCATGGAGCCGGATTTTGACGTCTTTATGTGCGATAACTATGGTCAGGGCACCTGGACCCGGATAGCGGAATTCAGCCATATTCCCACCTGGAACCCTCAGGGAACTCCGGCGGGAAGCCTCTATTTCACGGATCAAAGCGGCACTCCGTATCAAAACAATCAGCTGTTTTGGGGTCTGATCAATTCCAGCAATCTGAATGCCGTGACCGATAACTACGGGCGCATCATCATCCCCGGTATTTGGGGACTGAGAAACAGCTCCGGTGGTTACTGGCCGGAGCATCAGGTAGTGAAATCCATCATCTATAACCCTGCCCTGAACAGTTTTAACATCTCCGAGATTCATCCTCAGAAGAATCCCGTCGATTCCTATAACCAGGCCTGGACACCCTGGGATACTCAAGCCCCGTGGGGTATTCCGGAATATTACCCGGTGGATGGCGGGCCTCATCAGATCAAACCGGAGAGCATCTTCCCCTTCTCGCATTGGGATGAAAGCCTGCATGGGCTGACCATGATGCAACAGTATAACAACATCAAGATCTCTGAAGTGAACGAACAGGGCATGATGGTATCGGTCTGGCAGGATAGCCGACGCGCCAAGTGGGCAAACGAAAGCGGGGGAACGGAGTATCTGCCTTTTGTGCAGGTTCCGGAGATCTTCATCAGCGTATCTGCCAATCAGGGAGATACCTGGAGCGAGCCCATCGTGCTGAACCGCGTGGAAACCCCGGAATTCACCAATATCAAACCGATGTGGGTGTATCCCGCGGATAAGGTGAAGTTTATGGGCATGCAAGGGGAAAACAAAGTTGGGCGCATCGGATTGATGTTCTACAACGACTATACCTGGGGCGCAAATGCCCTAACACCGCCCGCGCACGCCACCAATAACGGCGGCCAGGTGATGTTTGCCGAGCTGGAGATAGTATTTCCGGAAGCGGAGTATGAGCCCACCGATCCCTTTGGGATGCCCCTGATCCTCAGCAGCAGTATGTCGCTGATGACTTCGGTGATGATCGATGACGAACCTGCCTCTGAAGGCGACGTACTGGCGGCTTTCGTAAACGTCCAGGGCGAGCCTCAATTGCGCGGTAAAGCTAGCCTGATCACGCATTCCGGGATCACCGGCGCATTGATGCAGATCTTCACGGAAATGAACAACGAACAGGTTTACTTCAAACTCTGGTCTGCGAATCAGAACGAAGTTTTTGAAGTGCAGGAAACCATCAACAGCGCGGTAAACGGCAGCGTGGGCAGCTTGAGCAATCCCTTTGTCCTGCACGCGATCGGAAGCATCGAGCAGGTGATTGAGCTGCATACCGGCTGGAACATGTTCTCCCTGAACGTGCATCCCTTTGATAACTTCGTGATCAGCATTTTCGGGGATAGCTACGCTCATGTAAGCGCGGTGAAGTCTCTGGATGGCGTGCATTTGCCCGGAAATCCGTTCAGCACACTGCATGTTCTGAACGATGGCGAAGGCTACTATGTAAACATGCTTGCCCCGGCAACGCTAATCGTGCGCGGTTACGCGATTCCGACCGAGAATCCGATTAGTCTGAGCCCGGGCTGGAATCTGGTGTCTTACTACCCTCAGGTTCCGCTACCCGCGCATCAGGCAACGCTCTCTGTAGCCGCCCAACTGATCCAGCTGAAAGGTGAAGAAGGGCTCTATGAACCCGGAAATCCCTTCAGCACACTAAACATCATGAAACCGGGAGAATCCTACTGGCTGAAGATGAGCACTCATGCCGAACTGATCTATCCTTCCGGAACCAGAGGCGTAAGCGCCGGAAGCGTAAACCCTGTGGCTTCCGCAAACCTGGTGCGCAAGTCCGATAGCCAAAGTGTGCTTTTGGGCTTCAATTCGCTGGCCCGTCCCGGAGACCTTATCAGCGCCTGGGTTGGCGATGAGCTGCGTGGCAGCACGGTGGTAAGAGAAGTGGAAGGCCGCGTGGGCGCATTGTTGCAGATCTTTACCGATAGCCCCGAGGAGCAGGTAGCCTTCAAGCTGGAAAGCCCTTCCCGGACCCTGATGTTGCAGCCCGGGCTCAGCACCAATCCCGGCAGCATCACCGGAGACTATGCCAGCGGAGCTTTCTACATGCTGGGTGAGGACTTCACGGTTGTTCCGGAAGTGGTGACCGGGTTTGGCAATGCCTACCCCAATCCCTTCAAAACTAAGGCTAATATCACCCTGAATATCGCGAAAAACGCCAGCGAGCTCAAAGTGGGGATCTACAACCTGCGTGGGCAGAAGATTGCCACCTTGCTGAGCGGCAAGCAGGAACCCGGAACCATGAACCTGGTCTGGGATGGTATGGATGCCGGCGGTCGCCGGGTACCTTCCGGATTGTATTTCTGCCGGCTGGAAAGCGGTAATACAAAACAGAACATCAAACTGATGTTGATTAAATAAGGGAAACTGCGGATGCGCAACAGATTGCTGATTCTACTAAGTATGCTGCTGGCAGTAAGCGCTATTTATGCCTCCGATCCGTGGGGAGAGCCGGTCATATACCCCGGCAGTATGTACATTATGGCGCAGGTGAGCATCAACGGCTCACCTGCCGCTGTAGGTGATATGCTGGGGGCTTTTGTGCTCATGGACGGTGAGTATCAATTGCGAGGCAAAGAAACTGTGATGGCAGTGGGCAATATCCACGGGTGTCTGTTGCAGCTGTTTTGCGAGACCGATGGTGAAGCCATCCAGTTCCGGGTCTGGGCGGAAAGCAGCCAGACCGAGTTTATCGCCCCTCAGACTTTGCAAACCGAGGTCAATGGCGAGGTGGGCTCCTATCCCGGAAATCTGTTCCAAATCAACGGGATAGGCGGCGAGGTCAGCGCTCCGGTGATAAACCCACCGGGGGGAAGCTTCACGGTGCCGCAGATGGTAAGCCTGACCTGTGCTACCGTCGGGGCTCAGATCCGCTTCACTTTGGACGGCAGCGAGCCCACGGAAGCTTCAGCATTGTATGGCAGTCCCTTTAGCATTAGCGCAAGTTGCGCCGTGCAAGCCAGAGCTTTTGTGAACGGTTTGCCTCCGAGCCCAATAACGACCGCGGTTTTCAGTTTCGACCGCTTGGTCGCCACTCCGGTTTTCACTCCGGCTTCCGGACACTACGCGTATCACCTCGTCTTGCAGATGTTTTGCGCTACGCCCGGGGCTCTGATCTACTATACTTTAGATAGTTCTGAACCCACGCCGGATTCCGCTTTATATACCGGACCATTGCTGATTACACAGACAACCACAGTGAAAGCACGAGCCTATCTGGACACCTGGGAACCCAGCGCGGTTGCCACAGCGCAATACACATACTCATCCGCGAATCAGGATAGCGAGGCGGGTCCCGAAACCACGGGGATCTCTGCCCTTTACCCAAACCCCTTCACGGAGACAATCACCTTTGTTCTGGAAGGAAAAGAGCGTGGGGAGAGATATGTTTTTGAGATCTACAATCTGAAGGGACAGTGCGTGCACCGCGTTTCCGGAATCGTTGTGGCCACAGTTCAGCTGCAGTGGAACGGAACGGATACCCGGGGTGTCAGATTGCCCTCCGGACTGTATTTTGCCAGATACTCCGGCGCCGGCGGCACTTCCCAGAGAACGGTGGTCTTGTATTGACGCTTTTGTGAATTAAGAAACCTATAGAGCAATCCTGTTCAAGCACCAAGGGAGGCTTGGACAGGATTTTCTTTTAGCACAGGATTCCGCTCGGCAGCGGATGAGTGCAAGAAATTTGCTGGACACATCAGCAGGCATCCAAAAAATGGGATACCTGAACTAAACAAAATTTGAAGACTGGAGTATAGAATGAATCAAGCGATCACAAGCCCACTTCGCGAAAAGCTGCTCAATTCCTTGAAGGAAATGGACGCGGTAATTCTCTTTGCCGCTTTGGAAGCCAAACTTGAAAAGTATAAGCAGGATAATAACTTCTTGTATCTCACCGGCTTGAATACCCCGAACGCCATCTATTTCGGCTTCAAAGGATCTCGGGGGAACAGCGAATTTCTCTTCATCCAACGCGGTGATCCCGAGCGTGAAGTTTGGGAAGGCAAGAAGATGACTGCGGAAGAAGCCAAAGCTCAGAGCGGCATCGGCAATGTGGCGTATCTTGACGAATTTGAAAGCCTGCTCTCCTCGTATTGCCCCTCGATCAACCGCATCTATTCAAACATCGGCAACCAGACCCTGAATGCTCCGCTGTCTTATGCCATGTTCCGGTTGCTGCCGGTGCGCGAACGCTATCCTCAGATCTCGATTCAGTGCGTCACCGAAGTCATTACCCCCCTGCGCAAAGTAAAGAGTGATTGGGAGATAATGCAACTGCAGCGTGCCATCGACGTTACCGGAAAAGGGATCATGGATATATGGGAAACTGCGGAAGCGGGGATGATGGAGTATGAACTCGAGGCGATGCTGTTTTACCGCATTCAAAAGAGCGGCCTGAAACACTGGGGATTTGCCCCCATCGTTGCCGCCGGCATCAACGCCGCTACTTTGCATTATGAAAAGAATGAATGCCAGATATCTGCCGGCGATCTCGTCCTATTGGATGTTGGCGCTTCATATATGAATTACTCAGCGGACATCAGTCGCACGTTCCCGATCAGCGGGACTTTCTCTCAGCGCCAGGCTCAGGTTTACAGTGCGGTTTTGAAAGTGCAGAAGGAAATCATCAGCATGATCCGCCCCGGAGTGCTGCTTCAGCACATGCAGACAAAGACCCGCGAGCTGATCGCGGATGAACTGATTGCCTTGGGCCTGATCCAGGACTCAGCTGAGGTCACAAAATATTATATGCACGGTGTGAGCCACTTTCTGGGCATGGATACCCACGATGTGGGCGGCCGCGACGCGGTCCTGGAAGTGGGAAATGTGATCACCGTGGAGCCCGGCATCTACATTCCCGAAGAACGTTTGGGCGTTCGCATCGAGGACGACGTATTGGTTACCCAAGAAGGATACTGCGTGCTGAGCCAAAACATCCCGAAGGAAATCAGCGAGATCGAAGAAATCCTGAAGGCAAGGGCATGAAGGCCGTTTACCCGGGCACATTTGACCCCATCACCTTCGGTCACCTGAACATTCTGGAAAAAGCTTCCCGGATGTTTGATGAAGTAATCCTGGCAGTGGCGGATTATACCGCCAAGCAAAACTACTTCAGCCTGGCAGAGCGGGTGCAGCTCTGCACCGAAACCAGCTCGCACCTGCCCAATGTGAAGGTGCTCAGCTTTTCCGGACTGGTAGTGGATTTTACCACCGAGCAGGAAAGCATTGTGATGATCCGTGGCTTGAGAGCGGTATCGGATTTTGAGTATGAGCTGTCCCTGGCTCTGACAAACACCAAACTGCGCCCGGAGATCGAGACCATCTTTTTGGTGCCCAGCCTGCGCTACATGTATCTTTCGTCGTCCATGATCCGTCAATTGGCAGAACTCAATGCCGATCTGCACGATTTCGTTCCGCCTCAGGTTGCTGAAGCCTTGAAACTCAAGTTCAAATGAAGGATATGTGATGGCCAGAAAGAAGGAAGATACCGAGCAAACCAGCATCTCTGAGCGCAAGCTGCCCAGCGACATAAACGCTGAAGCGGCAGTACTCTCCGCGATGATCATCGATGCCGATGTGGTCAGCAAAGGCATCGAGAAGCTTCAAGAAGCATATTTCTATCGCAGTGCCCATAAGCTGATGTTTCGCAATATCTGCGAGCTCTTCAACGACGGGATTGAGGTGGATATCCTCACCCTCATCAACCGCCTGGAACGCAACAACCAGCTCGAAAAAGTGGGCGGCAGAGCCTATTTGAGCGAGATCGCGGATATCGTGGTCTCCAGTGCCAATTTTGATTATCACCTGAACATCGTAACCGAACAAGCCCTGCTGCGGCATTTGATCGTCGCCTGCAACGGCATCATCGAATCCTGCTACAGCTCCACGGCACCGGTCAAAGCGATCGTGGATGAAGCCGAGCAAGCCATCTTCTCCATTGCGGAACTTCCCCAACACCAGGGCTTTATCAAGATCGACCAGATTTCGGCGGAAGTGCTGCACAACATCGATCAAATCGCTTCTACCAAGACCCCGGTAACGGGTGTGGGAAGCGGGTTTGGGGATCTGGACCGCCTCACCGGCGGGTTCCGCCCGGGCCAATTCATCATCATCGCCGCTCGTCCCGCGATGGGTAAGACCTCTCTGGCGCTAAACATTGCCTCTCACGCAGCGGTGAATCTGAAGAAGAAAGTAGCGGTATTCACGATGGAAATGGCGGCGGACGAAGTGATTATGAGGATGTTCTCTTCGGCTTCGGAAGTGAATATGGACAGCATGCTGAAGGGCTATGGCATGAACGAAGAGAAACTGATCCGCATCATGCAAGCTTCTGAAGTACTCAGCACCAAGCATATTTACATCGATGAATCCGGCACCAATACACCGCTGGATATTCGCGCCAAAACCAGGCGGCTGGCAGCAGAAGTGGGCGGCCTGGATCTGATCTTGATCGACTACCTGCAACTGATGGGGCTTTCCAAAGATCGGGACAACCGCCAGCAAGAGATCTCCGAGATCTCCAGAGCGATGAAGGTGCTGGCCAAGGACATGAAAATCCCCGTAATCGCGCTTTCTCAGCTCAACCGGATGTTGGAAAACCGTGAGGATAAACGCCCCCGCCTGGCAGACTTGCGTGAATCCGGCGCCATCGAGCAGGACGCTGACCTGGTGATGTTTATCTATCGGGATGAATATTACTATCCGGAAAAAACCGAGAAGCCCGGCATCGCGGAGATCATCATCGGCAAAAACCGTCATGGCTCCACCGGCTCAGTAGATCTCGGTTTTGACAAAGAATACACCCTATTCAGATCCCTGGATCTCCATCAGGAAGACTAATATGCTTGGGGATGTGTTTGCGGGCATTGGGGAATTCAGCATCTTCATCGGCAAGAGTATGCGGGGGATTATTGCCCTGCCGCGCCGCCGGCTGGAATTCCTGATTCAGTTCAAACGCATCGGTTACGACTCGCTGTTTCTGATCACGCTGACCGCGGCTTTTACCGGGCTGGTGACCGCCTTGCAAGCAGTATATCAATCCAAGGGCTACATCCCGCTAAATCTGCTGAGTGTGCTGATCGGAAAATCCACCATGGTGGAACTGGCACCGGTGCTTACCGGATTGGTTTTGACCGGGAAAGTCGGCGCGGCAATGGCTGCCGAGATCGGATCTATGAAGGTTAGCGAACAAATCGACGCCCTGCACAGCATGAACATCAATCCCCATGAGTTTCTCTATATGCCGCGCATATTGGCGGGCGTGATCGCCTTTCCGCTCATCACCATCTTTGCCAACGCGGTCAGCATCATCTGTGCCTGGTATTTCTCCTTTTTGCGCTACGGCTTGCATTACCACACCTTTTTCACCAGCATGCGGGCATATTTTGAACCCTTTGATCTCTGGAGCGGCTTGGTGAAATCCACCGTGTTCGGTTTTATCATCACATCCCTGGCCTGCTATTTTGGGGATCGCAGCTACGGTGGGGCTGAGGGTGTGGGGCGCTCCACCACCCAGACCGTGGTTTATAGCTCTGTGGCGATCCTGATCATGGATTTCATCGTGGCGTGGATACTGTTTGGGTCGATGTAATGCATTGGCTGCTGCTGCTTTTGTTCTTTCTCCAGTTTTCCTGCGGACGTTCAGCGCATCCGCCGGAGCAGTCTTCCGGAGATAGTGCGGATAAAATCCTGCGGCTTTTTGCCTTGGATGATTTCCGCAATTCCGGCCTGGAAGGCACTTTGTTAGCGGATTTTGAGCAGGAATTCAAGTGCCGGGTCGATGTCCGTTTGTTTCCGGATCCCGCTGCTCTGATCCTGGGATTGAAGACTTCCGGGGATAGCGTGGATGTGGTCTTTGGAATTCCTTTCGTGTTCGCGCAGTCCGACACACTGGAGCAGTATCTTCAGCCCTACAGTCCCCAAGCGGTGGAAGATCTGAATCGGGATAGTGTGCAGGACAAAAGCTATCGCCTGATTCCCTATGGTTTTTCGTATCTTGGTTTACTGTACAATAGCGAAGTTCTGAAGGATCCGCCCTCCTCTTTCGGAGAGTTGCAGGACGATAAATTCCTGAATCAAATGGCATTGGTAGATCCCTCCCACAGTGGCTCCGGCAGAGCAATGCTACACCTGAGTCTGGCATTATTTGGCAATGAAGGATTCGAGCAGATGCTGCGGGCTTTGCGCAAGAATGTTTTCCGCAGCTACGAAAACTCAGCTCTGGCTCTGGCTTCCGTAAACAGCGGAGAAAGCAGCATGATGCCGGGACTGATCACCATTTCGGCTTGGCAAAATGAACTGCAGCACGAGGAAAGCAAGCTGGATTTCAAGCTCTTCAGTGAAGGCAGCTTGTTGTACAGCGAATGCATGGGAATCTCTACGCAAAGCCCGGATTCGGCACTTGGCGGCGCGTTTATGGACTTCGTGCTGAGGGATTCATCCCAAAAAATGGTGATCTACAAGCTTGGCCTCTTTCCCGCAAACCGCAAGACATTGTTACCCCCCAGCTTCAGCAGAGTGCCGATTAACCCCTGGCTGGTAAACAATAAGCTCTCAGGCCAGATGATCCAAGAGCACACAAGCAGGTGGTTGCAGAGCTGGGCCAGAATCTTTGGCATGTATTGACCTTCCGCAAAAGCGGGTTTTCCATTCCTCATTGCGATCATGCGCGATTACTCAAGCTCATATCAAGCTGATGTGAAGCTGTGATCTTCGGGTGACCATAGCTTGATAAGGCCTTGAAATCTGCTTTGTCCCAGCTTGAGAGGATCAGGCAGAAGGAAGATTGCCAGATACGCAAAACCGGGGAAACCCAATGGTTCCCCCGGCATCGCAATTTGGTGTTTAACACAATATCACTCTGCGCGTGTTCTGGACATCTTTGGCAGAGAACTTCAGCAAATAGACTCCGGTGGGCAGTTTGGCATCATTTGCTCCCCCTGCCGTTCCAGGTGATCTTAAACAGTCCGGAATACCATTTACTACAACCACAGTGCTTTTGCCCCTCAGTTGCGGTACACCGCCCACGGTCACGAAAGCACCCAACACATCACCCGCGACCGCAGGGGCATCATCGATGCTAACCTGAGCCATCACGGTCATGCTCCCGGACAGGATAATGCGCTCGCCCCAGGGGTCGGTGGCAAACAGAGCTGTGCTTATCATCCACAGTAGTACGAATAGGCATAGATATCTTGCATTCATAATCTTGCTCACTTGTTACTTTGCCAGCATTAGTTTGGCGGTTCTCCAGTAAGTACCTGCTTTCAGCTCCACAATGTATAAACCCGAGCCTTGTATTCTGCCATTGTAGTCGGTACCGTTCCAGACTACTTTATGCAAGCCTTTATTGTAGTTGTCGTTGATCAGGCTGCTTACTCTTTGGCCGCGCAGGTTGTAGATGTTCAGGCTCACCGGGGTATCATCTTCAGCAATGCTGAAGGAGATAGTGGTGCTGGGATTGAAGGGGTTGGGATAGCTGCCCACCAAAGCATTGCTCAGAGCAGGGCTATCCGGGGTTTCAGCTTGTTCATGCAGGAGGATGAACTCCGGATAGTGTCCCAAGTTAGCCTGCGGCATGCTGCTGATGCGGTTGGTGACGGGGATCAGCGCGCCATCCTGCTTCATGATCCAAAGGCTGAGTGCTTCATCGGCATCATCGCAGTAGATCTGTAGCAATGCGGCAGGGAAGCCTTCCAAATCGATGAGTTCTTCGGCTCCGCGCAGTTCATCGCCCACCTTGGCGAGCAGGATGTCTCCGGCATCTGCCCAATCGCAACGAGCCAGGAGCGTCATGCTTTGGGGTAGCACCGTTGGTTCCGGTATGTTCTTCTGTCCTTTTGTGGCAGACGCATTAGCCAGACTCGTGCCAGCAGGATATACCAATTGATGCGCTCCGTTGATCTGGATCCAATAGCCTTTCCCGGGATACATGGTGCTTAGCGAGGAGTATGGATTATCGGGGATATAGACTCCGTCCTGCCCTTTCACTTGTTGCAGCCAGGGGGAGATGCTCTGCATAGCAGTAGCTACCAGCATTGCGCTTTGGGGCAGGTAAGCCGACATGTTCCAGCCGCTGGCCAGAGGGAGCGGAGTGTTTGCCGGGATTTGGTTACCGGTAACGCTCCAGGTGGCAGCGCTGTTCACTTTAATGCTATATGCTTTGCCGTCGGTCAGGGAAGTTAGGCTGGAATAGGGGTTGTAGGGTATGTAAACACCATCGGTGCCCTTGATCTGGAGTAGCGAAGTGGCAATGTTATTCACTACGGCAGGTAGGGTGTTATCTGTAGGGCTTACATTCAGGGAGACCAGATTCCAACCACTCGCGAGAGCAATATCCTGGATCGCCGAAGTCTCGCTTCCGGTGATGGTCACGTCATCCACGAAGAAGATGAAGGCATCGTTGGAAACGCAATTAATCCCGATATGGATGTTCTGCCCGGCATACGCGGCAAGATCGTAGGTATATTCGGTCCAGGCAATTGGTGCCTGCACATAGCTTCCGGAGCTGATGATACTGAAGTTTGCGGGAGCGGTTCCGGTGGTGGAAACACCTACTTTGAAGCGTTCCAGTCCGTAATCGGCAACATAGCTTTTTGCCCAGAACTTCAGTTCGCCACCACCGGGAACTTGTGGAGTGATCAACCAATCGTTGTTGGGAAGTGTTGATGAGGCAAAGCTGGCAGCCATCTTCACTCCGCTGTGAGGAGCAGCGTCCCCCATGGGAGGTGTTGTGGCTGCAGGATTGAAGATCATGTATGCCATAGCACTACCGCTATTGGGGAAGGTAATCCCAGTGAGGCCGTAAGTTGAGGATTGATCAATGTCAATCAAAGTCCAGGGGGCAAAGCTGAGGGCGAAATCAGTATAGCTTTCGAAACCATCTTCAAGCACCACCATGCTGATGGGCAGATGGAAAACAACCGTTGTTGTCAGGCCAGTTACGATTACTACTCCGGATTGAGTGACATCGAGGTAGCCGGGGCTGCTTGCCGTAATGGAGTGAACTCCGGCAGGCAGGGACAAGGAAAAAGCGCCACTGGCATTGGTTGTGGTACTATATATCCCGGAGCTAACAGTGGCACCCATGATCGCTTGGTTTGCTTCATCTCTCACAAAGCCAGCGGCATTGCCGATCTGAGTCAACTTCACAATCGAGTTCGAGAAAGCAGAGTTCGACATAGCGCCCCCGTGATAGAAAGCCTTCACTGCCCATTTGTAAGTGCCATCAGGAACTGATATCCAGCCTGGATCTTGGTATGCGGTTACAGAAATCTGATTTGGCGTCAGAGCAGTCCAGGTAGCTTCGTTGGATTCCTGACCTGCAGTCAAACGCCACACTTTGTAGCCGGTTAAGACACGGTCAGTTGTGGAGTTTCTGGGGTTTAAACTGGTACTTAGCTCAGTTTGCGCTTTGTCTGCAGAGGACTTATGAGCATTGGTCCTGGTATTCAGCGCAATCATGCCGCCACGATCTGGATCACTGTAGCCCACATAGCCCTGGATGTTCCAATTCTTGTTCAAGCTGGGAGCAAGAGCAAGCAGAGTAGACCACTCGCCCTGGAAGCGTATCATATTACCGAAGCCATCGGTGGCAGGACCTGCATCGACCCCGGCAGGGTAGCCGGTGCTTACATTGCAGCGATAGCCAAACCACAGTTCTTCGGTTCCGGTGATGGGGACAGGGTTGTTCAAGAGCACTGTTTCGTAGGTTTCCAAATTCGGGAAGAACATCTGATCTACCACCATGGTGCCGGGAGCGCTGGCAGTGCCACCGGTCCAGACACGCAGAGAGAATTGTCCGGATTGCATTGGCCATACTTTGATGGCTTGCAGGTTCATTCCGATATAGTCCGTGAGAGCGCTGGCCGGGAAGCGGATGGCAACGTCAAAATCTGCGACGCCGCCGGTTCCGATGCTATCATCGTTTTCACCATTATCGTAGTGAAGCCATTCGCCATCGGCAGTGCCGGGAGCCATCCAGGTGATGAATAGATTAGGGTAGGCTTCAACAGCCTCAACAGCGCTTGGCGGTAGAGTTATTACCATCAAAGAGACGTTTAGCGTAGTTGTTTGGTTCCCGTTGATCACGATGTTATCTAGTGTGGAAGTTTGGTATCCGGGCTTGGTAGCAACCACTGTGTATGTTCCGGTGTAAACAGGGAAGCTGTATGCGCCACTGGCATTTGTGGTGCCACTGTAGTCTCCGGCAGTGATGGTTGCGCCTTGCACGGGCGTTCCGGTGCCGGATTCTGTTACGATGCCGGCGAGCGTTCCCATCATGCCTTTGTGCAATTCAGCCGAGAAGGCTGCAGGGGATATCACGTTATTGGTGTAAACAGCTTTCACGGCGTATTTATATACTCCGGAAGGCAGCGGACCCCAAGCGTTGTCAGTGTATTGGGTGGGGCTGATCGTGTTTGGGGTCAGAGTCGTCCAGCTCGCTTCATTATCTTGATTGGCGGCCAGCAAACGATAGGCTCTGTATCCCAAAAGCGCACGATCAGTGTTTCTGGGATTTTCGATGGTAACCGGATTGGGCGGCACTATGCTGCGACCGGCATTGATGTCTCTGAAGGCAGGAGCGCTTGTAGTGTTCGTGACAGAACTGGAAGCGGTGCGAAGCATAGCATCGCCCACGAAGAAATCATCCACGAAGAAAATGAAGGCATCGTCTGATAAGCACTGAACGCCCACGTGAATCTGCTGTCCGGCATAAGCGGAGAGATCATAGACGTATTCGGTCCAGGTTACTGGAGCTTGAATATAGCTGGCGCCGCTGATGATGGTGAAGTTCGCGGGAGCGGTTCCGCTGGTGGATACGCCTACTTTGAAGCGCTCCAAGCCGTAATCCGCAACGTAACTTCTTGCCCAGAATCTCACCTGGCCACCGCCCATGACTTGGGGAGTGATCAGCCAATCGTTGTTGGGAGGAGTGGTTGAGGCAAAGCTGGCGGCAAACTTGCTGCCGCTGTGGGCAGGAGTATCTTCCAACGGGGGAACAGTGGTGCTGGGGTTGAAGATGATGTAAGACATAGCGGTTCCGGAGTTCGGAAAGGTGATTCCGCTGAAACCATAGGTATCGGATTGATCTACATCAACCAGGGTCCAATCGCCAAAAGCAGTAGAGAAATCAGCATAGGCTTCGAAGTCATCGGGAAATCCGTTTCCTGCGGGGTCCGGCGCTTGCCAGTTTAGGTTCACGCTTTGGTAATTTGCAGTTTCTACAGCAGTTACCGAATGAGGAGGATAGGCAACCTCGTTTACTACGACATTGCCCATGTTCAGATTTGTGTTGCCAACCGTTACCGTGCCGCTAGTGGTGGCATAGCCCACCGCGGATACGCTGTAGGTGTAGCTTTGGTTGGCAAACACGTTGGGGATGGAGAACTGTCCGGTTGCATTCGTTGTGGCAGAATAGGACTGATATCCATTGAGCGTAATCGCCGCTCCGGAGATGCCCACTGTGGGGGCATCGCTACCAACGATTCTGCCGGTAACTGTAACTTGGGGCAACAGATTGAGGGCAAAGTTGCGGATTGTGTTTTGGTTTTCTATGATATTCACTGTGTAAGTCACATCGGCATAACCGAGCTTGCTGGCGGTAACAGTCTGAGTACCGACCGGCACATGAGGCAGGGAGTATGTCCCATTGGCAGCTGTCATGGTAGAGAACACAGTGTTTTCCACTTCGATGAGGACATCTGCCAAGGGAGAAGCTCCGGAAGTCACCGTGCCGCTTAGGCTGCCCATGTCGTCCACGATAAGGAAGAAGCGGGCGTTAGCGCGCAAAGCAGCAGTGGTGCCGTTGGTGGCGGTGGAGCCGGCAACTGTATCGCTCTGGAAACGCAGAGCACTGTTATAAGAGGTAGCGGAGTGATAAACCGAAGCATTCTCGGTGTAGTTGCCGGGGATGAGATCGGTTACGATATCGATCAACAGGTTGGACGCGCCATCCCAGAAGAAGGGGGTGCTGAACACATGCATGTTCCAACCTTGTGTCGGCAGGAATTCAGCAGCGTGGAAGACCTGGCTGTATTCTCCGGTTTCGAAGCTGGTGCCAAGTGTGCTCAGATCGGTGTGTTTCACCCGAATCTTGTAGTTCGGCATAGGGGAGCAGCCATTGATGGCTGCGACGTTGAAGGCCATAGCGTTAATCAGGCCGGGGGCAGCACCTGCGGCATACATGTCCGCGGCAGTGTAGAGGTACTGCTGACGGAAGCTTTTGTAGAAGGTGCCATAGGGCGTGGGAGTGCTGGTGGTGGTATTCGCGGTTATATCGTTACCCACCTCAACGACCAACAGACCTGCTTCCATCACGTTGACGGTAAGCATATTGGTTTCGTCATTAGCCGGGTTTTGGTCCCCGGCCATTACAACCTTGCCATAAAGCTGGGTTTCGCCTTCGACAGTTGGTGTCCAGGGCAGGAAGAAAGCCTCTGTATGTTGAGGCAGTATGGGTGTGCCGGGCACGCTGCCAAGTTCCACCCCACCCACCTGCATCAGCTTCACCGTGAAGGTGCTTACAGTGCTTGGGCTGTAGTTCTTCACCGCAATCGTATAGTGCGCAGTGGAGTTCACATTCGGTGTGGTGGGGCCGACGATGGCCAGAGCGTTCAGGTCCATGATGTCCAAAGCAGCCATGTTGAGTTGCATGTTTGCGCGGAACATTGAAGTGGTACCGCTAGTACCATCGATAGCGGGACTGGTGTCACTTTGGTATCGCAGAGCGCTATTGAAAGTGGTGGGAGTGTAAGAGACTGAAGCGTTTTGCGTGTAGTCTCCGGGGATAATATCTGTTACGATGTCGATCAGTAAGTTGGATGCGCCATCCCAGTTGAAGGGAGTGCTGAAGGTGTGAATATTCCAACCTTGTACAGGCATAAACTCCGCAACCTGAAACACTTGGGTATAGGTGCCGGCTTCAAAGGTCGTAGATAGAGCGGAAAAATTAGTTGTCTTTACACGAATTCTGAAGTTAGGCATCGGTGAACAAGTATTCAGGGTCTGAACATGAAAAGCGATGGAGTTAATATTCCCGGGTCCTCCGCCGATATCATTGAGCTCAGTAGCGAGCACAAGGTATTGTTGGCGGAAGTTTTTGTACCAAGTTCCATAAGGAGTAGGGGCACCGGTAGTAGTGTTGGCTTGGGTTCCCTCTCCCAGGGTTACTGTTGTTTGGGCAAAGATGTTGTTGCAGAGACTCAGTCCCAGGATCAACATTAGTAAGAACAATCCAGTTTTTTTCATAGCATAATCCTCTTCTTTATTTAGCTAATACCGTTTTGGCAGTCTTGCGATAAGCGCCTGCCTGAAGCTCTATGATATACAGTCCGGAACCTTGAGGCCGACCGGCTTGGTCGGTGCCGTTCCAGACAATTTTATGTAAGCCTTTATTGTAGTTGTCGTTTATCAGGCGGGCTACTCTTTGGCCGCGCAGGTTGTAG
>DHVK01000008.1 GCA_002412625.1 Cloacimonetes bacterium UBA5210 | reverse complement strand
CAGAAAAACGTTTCGGGAGAAACGAGATCCGATAGGAACACGTCTCTCTGAACCTTTACCGGAACACGCCTCTCTGAGCCGTTTTTCTGTCAAACAGCACCCAACTCGAAACAAAAACGGCACCCAACAACCACTGCTGTGAAAATCCTTACGGCTGTCTTTCATGCCCTCAATATTGCGATCAATCCCGTAGCTGGGGTGATTGGACTGGTAGTGGAAGCGGTAGCTGGTCTGGGCTTTGCCTATGCTGCCACCGAGCTTGCCAATCAAGCTGCGATGGATACCCAAGTCCAGTATCAGGATGCGGTGTGACTTTACTTCACTGAGTGTGAAGTATGTGTGATAGGTGCCTCCAGTGGAAGCCCTTATCAAAAGGGTAATCGCATAATCCGGGCTGGGATTCGATAATCTCTTCGATTGGCTGCCGGATGTTGCCATCTGCTCCAGCGTTGCATGCTCTCTGCGATTCTTGATTTGCTTGGTCATCTTGATCTCCTTCTCGGTTACCCGACTGATAATTAATCGGTCAAATGTACACCTTTCGCAACCTTGGTCAAGTCCTATCCACTCAATATGATAAAGAATCTACAAGAATCTTTTCTCATTGACAGTATTGCAGGGTAATGATAGATTGGTAGCGAAAAAGTAACAGCATAGGGAGCAGATGAAAAGGTGAATCAGGAAATACTCATCAGACCTGCCGGGGCAGACGATGTCGAAGCGATCGCCAGGGTACATATCCAGAGCTGGCATGAGACCTATCCGGGGATCATGCCGGAGCGTAAGATTGCCTCGCTCAATATGGACGGTTGCCGGCGAAACTGGGAAAATGCACTTGCTGCAGGCAGCCATGTCCTGGTCGTCATAGCCGGTGGAGAGGTGGTGGGCTTCGTCAGTGGGGGCAAGAATCGGAAAAATGAGGACTGCGAGACCGGCATGGGTGACAGTTGTGAGGCAGAATTAGCAGCGATGTATATGCTACGAGCTTTTCATGGTAGAGGGATCGGCCGGATGATGTTTGACCGCTTCACCGACCGGATGCAGAGAGAGGGATATCGTTCAATGGTGATCTGGGTGGCGGAAAAGAATCCCACCGTGCACTTCTACGAGCGGATGGGCGGGGAAAAGGTGGATCGGAAGATACTGATGGTCTTTGATGAACCGGTACCGGTGATCGCCTACCGTTGGTTCTTGTTGGACTAATAGTCACACGGATGGGACAGGTGCAACGGGTAACACAGATTTGAATGCGGGGTGGACTACTCCAGCCCCTTAGGACGACACCTCATTTTTTTGCCTAAACCCATGCCACGTAGAAATATAATGGTATCGCCCTTGAGGGGCTAAAAGGTGTTTATGAACCCTTCGAGGGTCTTCAGCATTGCTATGCGCAATGCTTCGAACACATCGCAATCGGATTTCGCCCTATGTGGCTCAAAGAACCAGAAAGAATGCTTTGTACATTACTTTGCAATTAAGGTTGGTGTATGTTAACTATAAGGAGTTCGTATCACCTAAGATTAAGCTTGAATTGTTTATGCCACGTCATAGCAATCGATATTTAAAAGAGATAACAAATGAGAATTGACTGGTGCTTCTCATCTGATCCAGCTTACTGGCACGTTTGCAGATGTCGCTGACTCTTATTCCCTCATTTATTAGAAACAAAGGTGAAAAAGGCAGAAATTAAATTTGCGCTTGACAGGAATTGGGATATTATAAGATTAGCACTCATTAGAACTGACTGCTAAAAACGATTTTGAAATTAAAAGGATATGGAGGAAAACAACAATGGCAAAACAAATGCAATATTCGCATGACGCACGCACTTCACTGAAGAAGGGTGTCGACAAGCTGACTGATGCCGTTAAGGTTACCCTTGGACCCAGGGGCAGAAATGTAGTATTGGACAAGAAATTTGGTTCACCCACGATCACCAACGACGGTGTGACCATCGCCAAAGAAATTGAGCTTGAGGATCCCTACGAAAACATGGGTGCCCAGCTTTGCAAAGAAGTGGCAGAGAAGACTCATGACAACGCCGGTGACGGAACCACCACAGCCACGATCCTGGCTCAGGCCATCATCGAAGAAGGCTTGAAGCATGTTACCGCGGGCGTAAACCCGATGTATCTGAAACGCGGTCTGGAAAAAGCCACCAAAGTAATCGTGGAACAGATTCACGCCTATTCCAAAGCGATCAAAAGCAACAGCGAAGTAGCGCAGATCGCCACCATCAGCGCCAACAACGATCCTGAAATCGGCAGACTGATTGCCGAAGCCATGGAAAGCGTTGGCAAAGAAGGCATCATCAATATCGAAGAAGCCAAATCCATCGACACCGGCCTGGAAAAAGTGGAAGGCATGCAGTTTGACCGCGGTTATCTCTCTCCTTATTTCGTTACCAATCCGGACAAGATGATTGCCGAGATGGAAGATCCCTTCATCCTGCTTTTCGACAAAAAGATCAGCGTGATGAAAGACCTTCTGCCGATTCTGCAGGAAGTAGCTCAAACCGGCAAACCCCTGTTGATTATCTCTGAAGACATCGAAGGCGAAGCCTTGGCGACCCTTGTGGTCAATAAACTGCGCGGAATCCTGAACATTGTAGCCGTGAAAGCTCCGGGCTTCGGCGACCGTCGCAAAGCCATGATGGAAGACATCGCGATCCTTACCGGCGCCACCCTGATCTCTGAAGATATGGGCCGCAAACTGGATAGCGCGACTATGACCGACCTCGGCCGTGCCAAGAAAGTTCTGGTAGAAAAAGAAAACACCACCATCCGTGAAGGCGCAGGCTCTCAGGACGCCATCGACGGCAGAGTGAAGCAGATTAAAGCCCAGATCGAAGAAACTACTTCGGATTATGACAAAGAAAAGCTGCAAGAACGTCTTGCCAAGCTTTCCAGCGGTGTTGCCGTGCTGCGCATCGGCGCTGCCACCGAAACCGAGATGAAAGAAAAGAAAGCCCGTGTGGATGATGCTCTGCATGCCACCCGTGCCGCAGTAGAAGAAGGTATTGTTCCCGGCGGTGGAGTAACCCTGATCCAAGCCGCAAAAGCGCTGAAAGCTATGAAAGGCCTTTCCTATGAAGAAAAGATGGCTGTGGAAATAATGGCCAAAGCTATGGAAAGACCGGTCTATCAGATCGCAGCCAATGCCGGCGAAGAAGGTGCCGTGGTAGTGGAAAAAATCAAAGGATTCAAAGATATCCATATGGGCTTCAACGCCGCCAACGGAAAGTATGAAGATCTCTTTGAAGCCGGAATCATCGACCCTGCCAAGGTTGTGCGTAGTGCCGTGCAAAACGCCGCCTCCATCGCAGCCTTGTTCCTGACTACCGAATGCATCATCACCGATATCCCTGAACCCGAAGCTCCTGCATCTATGCCAAACCCCGGTATGGGCGGCATGGGCGGAATGTACTAAACCGAAAACTATAAATCGCAATGCGCCTCCTCCTTTGCGGGGAGGCGCTTGTTTATGGGCTTATAGGTTTTGAAGCGTTTGCCGGTTGACAAAAAAGCGCCATCCTGTTTGAGGTCTCGCTTGAGACATGAAGATTAAAGAACTGAATCCCTTTGTAAGACAAACCGTCTATCTGTTGATGATGGCCGCGGTGTTCAACGGAGCCGTGCAATCCCTGGGGCAAACCCAGGATATTATTGCCCGCAAGGCCCTTCGCGCGATGGATTGGCAACTGATGTTGATGACAATGATCTGGCCGATATCAAACTTCCTCTCCATTTGGTGGGGCAGATTGTTTGAACAATCACGTCACAAATCACGCTACTTCATCCTGGGCGGAGTGGTTGGCAGGCTTACGCTGATCTCTGCCATCTGGATCACCACGATGAACCAGTTTCTGGTGGTGATGGGCTTGCTCTATTCGGCAAATTCGATGCTGATCCCCGCGCAAAACAGCATTTACCAGAAGAACATCCGCCCTCAGCGCCGCTCGGCAGTTTATGGCTATACCATCAGTATTGGGATGACGGTCTCGGTGGTGTTGACCTTTATTGCCGGCAGAGTGCTGGATACCAATGAATCCAGTTTCCGAGCGATTCTGGTGATCACCGGTATTGCCGGATTCATCAGTTCGATGCTGCTCTCCCGCATCAAGATTCAAGAGCCGGTGGTGGATCCTCCGCTGCACAGAAAGAAACTGAAATTCACGGAAGCCCTCTTGGATCCCATCAAACGGAGTGTGGCGTTGATGAAGGAGAACCGGCCTTTTGCCTGTTTCGAGCGCAGTTTCTCGATCTACGGCATGGGTTTCATCATGATGCAACCGATCATTCCGATCTATATGGTGGATAAACTACAGCTCAGCTATACGAACAATTTTCTGGCCAAGGGCATCCTCTCTCAGTTGGGGATGCTATTCCTGGCACCGCTCTTTGGCCGTCTGCACGACAAGATGCACCCATTCAAATATATAGGCTTTAGCTTTGCCTTGTTGATGTTGTTTCCGCTGTTATTTGTGCTATCTTCTTTGTGGGCAGGGGAATCCGTGGTAGCAGTAATCATCGTGTTCATTGCATATACGATATTCGGCTTGGCGATGACCGGGGTGAATATGGCGTGGAACATGAGCTCGATCTTCTTTGCCGGCGATGAAGACGCGGCGATGTATCAGAGTGTGCACGTCACTCTCACCGGAGTGCGCGGCTTGATCGCCCCGGTATTAGGTTTTACCTTGTTGCGCCTGGTCGGGATAGAATCTGTGTTTATTGTGGCAGCGGGATTTCTCGGGTTGGCCTCATTGATGAGTTTCAGAGACTACCGGCGCTTGAGATACACGAAAGTGGATATCATAGATTGATAAAGTTCCACATTTGCATTACATCAGTTGAGCTGAAAGCATAATAAGTATTGACTAAAAGAGCGCCGGATTATAGGCTGGCACTATGAAAACTGGGGAGTTTATATGAGAAAGAGATTATTGATTGCTACCGGTGGTGGGGATTGCCCGGGCCTGAATGCCGTGATTCGTGCAATAGTGAAAAGGGCCTCGCAAGAGCGCACCTGGGAAGTTTTGGGTTCTATTGACGCATTTGACGGCATTCTGAGGGACCCGATGCATCTTATAGAACTGACTCCGGAGAAAGTGGCGGGAATCCATGTGCGCGGAGGCACCATCATCGGCACTACAAACAAGGGCGGACCCTTTGCCTGGCCGGTAAAAGATGCTCAAGGCAATTGGACCACTGCCGACCGCAGCGAAGAGTTCTTGCAACGCCTTCGCTACCAGAATATAGATGCCATCATCAACATCGGCGGAGACGGCTCGCAAAAGATATCCCAGGGCCTGTTTGAGATGGGTTGTCCCATTATCGGAGTGCCCAAAACCATAGACAACGATCTCTCGGATACAGATTTTACCTTTGGTTTTCAGACCGCGGTGGATGTTGCCACCGATGCCGTGGACAAACTTGTGACCACAGCTGCCAGCCATCACCGGGTATTGATCCTGGAAGTAATGGGGCGTTACGCGGGCTGGATCGCCTTGCACGCCGCCATTGCCGGTGGGGCAGAGGTGTGTTTGATTCCGGAGATTCCCTATAGCATAGATGCGGTGATGGAAGCCATCATGCAGCGCTATGACAATGGCAGAGGCTTTGCCAATATCGTGATCGCCGAAGGCGCTACACCTGTGGGCGGGGAAATGTCCTACACCGAAAACGATAGCCCCGGGGCAATGAAAATTCGCCTGGGTGGTGCGGCCATGCGTTTGGCTGAAGAACTGCGCGACGCCGGGTGTCCGATCGAGATCCGGGAGACCATCCTGGGGCATTTGCAGCGCGGCGGAACTCCCAACGCTTTTGACCGTATTCTCGCCTCACAATTCGGTGTCCGGGCTTTCGAGCTCGTGCTGGCCAAGCAATGGGGCCACATGGTTGCCTATCGGCATCCAAACATCATCGCTGTGCCCATCAAAGACGCCATCAAAGAATACAATCTGGTAAACCCCAAGGGGAATCTGGTGAAAACCGCGCGTGGTTTGGGAATCTCCCTGGGTGATTAAGCTCTGTGCTTGCTTTGGGCAAACCCAAAGCTTATACTGTAAGAAGAAAACAAAAATATACAAATGGAGGCTACAATGCCAAAAGTCCTGATTGCCACAGAAAAACCCTTTGCAGCCGAAGCCGCTGCAAGGATCAAAGCTGAACTGGAAGCTGCCAAATATGATTACAGCTTTCTGGAATCCTACACCGATGTCAGCGAGTTCCACGCTGCCGTCAAAGAGGCTGAAGCGCTGATTATACGTAGCGACAAAGTGGATGAAGCGGTATTGAACGCCGCGACCAAACTGAAGATCGTGGTTCGCGCAGGTGCCGGATATGACAACGTGGACCTCAAGGCTAGCACCGCGCATGAAGTGGTGGTGATGAATACCCCCGGCCAAAACTCGAACGCGGTTGCGGAATTGGCCATCGGCATGATGATCTACATGGCTCGCGGAAAGTTCAACGGAAAGAGCGGAACCGAGCTGGCAGGAAAGAAACTCGTGCTTTTCGGCTTTGGCTATATTGCCCGTTTGGTAGGCAGAATGGCTCGCGGCATCGGCATGGAAGTGTACGCGTACGATCCTTACATCGCGAACGAAGTGATGCTGAAGGAAGAAGTGAAACCTCTGTCCAAGGTGGAAGATATCTTCAAAACCGGGGACTATGTTTCCTTGCATATTCCCGCCAATGCCGAAACCAAGAAATCCATCAATTGGGATCTGCTTTCCCTCTTGCCTGTGGGTGCTACTCTGGTGAATACCGCCCGCAAAGAAGTGTTGGACGAAGAAGCGCTCCTCAAGGCTTTTGCCGAAAAGAAAGGCTTCCGTTACGTGAGTGATGTGGCTCCGGATAACCTGGCCGCTATCACCGAGCAGTTTGCGGACCGCATCTATTGCACACCCAAAAAGATGGGAGCACAAACCGAAGAAGCAAACACCAATGCCGGCGTAGCAGCCGCAAAACAGATCATTGCCTTTTTCGAGAAAGGCGACAAAACCTTCAAAGTAAACTAAAAAAAACAATCCCTATCCAGCCGGGTTGAGTTTCGACCCGGCTGTTCGGTTTGGGGGATATTCATCGGGAGGGCACCATTCTTTCTCGACACGGGGTTTCAGGCTAGCCCTCGCCTGCTTGATTCAGCGGATGATAAGCTGATCTAAAGGCATTATTATGCTGTGTTCATACGAGAATAACAGCTTGATCTCAGCTTTATNNGGGGGGGGGGATGATCGGAAATTGCGCACAGGGGGGAGCCGGAGGCAGAATAATTCTGCCGCTATTTATCTGAACAATAGCGCTTAAGCATAATTATCTGACCCCGGTTCCAAGATTTTCCTTGTCTTTTTTTCTATGTTCTAAATAAAGGACACAAAGAAAAAACCACAAAGGACTTTAGTGAAATGAAGTTATCGCAACGAGCTTTGGACATTCAGGCTTCCCCAATCCGGAAGCTTATGCCTCATGCAATTCATGCAAAGAACAGGGGCATCAAAGTGTATCATCTCAATATTGGACAGCCGGATATTCCCACGCCGCCGGAGATGATGAAGGTGTATCACGAGTTTTCGGAAAAAGTGTTGGCCTACGGTCCGTCTCAAGGGCTGGAAGTTTACCAAAATGGCCTGGTGCATTATTACCAAAAGCTGGGCATAGAACTGGAAACAAAGGATATCATCGTAACCACCGCCGGTAGCGAAGCCGTCACCTTTGCGATGATGGTGGTAGCCAACGAGGGGGACGAGATTATCGTTCCGGAGCCGTTTTATACAAACTACAATGGCTTTGCCACCATGGCTTCGATTCATCTGAAAGCGCTAACAACTTACGCCGAAAATGGTTTTGCGTTGCCGGACGATGCCACAATCGCGGCTTTGATCGGTCCCAAAACGAAGGCGATCATGCTCTGCAATCCCGGAAACCCCACCGGAGCGGTATATAGCAAAGAAGAGCTCGTTCGGGTATCCGAAATCTGCCTGAAGCACGGCTTGTATCTGATCTCGGATGAAGTTTACAGAGAGTTTATCTACGATGGTCTGAGCCATACCAGTGTTCTGCAGATCCCCGGTTTTGAACAACACGCCATTATGGTGGATAGCGTCTCCAAGCGTTACTCTGCCTGCGGCGCGCGCATCGGTTGCATCGTATCCCGCAACAATGCGCTGATGGCGGCAACCCTCAAATTTGCGCAAGCCCGGCTGTGCCCGCCCACGATTGATCAACTGGCAGCAAACGCCTGTGTGTATTTGCCGGACGAGTATTTCACTCACATGGTTGGGGAATATCAATCCCGCCGCGACCTGGTTTATCAGGAACTCAGCGCGATTGAAGGCATCGTTTGCAAAAAACCCGAAGGCGCCTTCTATATCGTTGCCAAGCTGCCCATTGCCGATGCCGAGGATTTTGTGATCTGGCTTCTGGAAGAGTTTCAGATCGATAACGAGACCGTGATGGCGGCCCCGGCGGAAGGCTTCTATGCCACTCCGGGTTTGGGAAAAGATGAACTGCGCCTTGCCTATATATTGAACAAAGAAGACCTGAGTAAAGCCATGCGGATCTTCCGTGAAGGCCTGCAAGAATACCGTAGAACTCACTGAGATATATGAAAGATAGCATCCTGTTGAGGCATATTTTGGAAGGATTGATTCACAATCTGAACAATCCGCTGAATCTGATTCTGGGCTATAGCCACATCCTGCGTAAAGCGCAACCGGAATCCGAGGAAGCAGAAAAGATATATCAAGCCGGCATCAGGATCGACGAAACGCTAAAAGAACTATACAACAGGATATTGGAGAGATCATTTGCCGAAAGCCAGGAGATCTCTCCTGCTTCCTGGCTGGATGCGGAGCTGGGCGTAGTGCAACACTATTTGCCGATCAAGCATAGCTTCACCTTCGTGCGGGAAGATAATGCCAATTTTGAGCAGGTGTTCTGCAGTGTGCCGGAACTATCGCTGTGGTACGAGACTGCCCTGTTGAAGCTGAAAGATCTGGTGGAGCCAACACAGCTTTATACCGGAGTCACGCAGCATGAAGGGAAGTGTGCCATCTATATCCGCCTGCAAACCGCCCTGGAGCCGGAGCTGGCGGGGCAATTGATCAGTTCTGTGCAAAACGCTTCTCCTCAGGGGGAAAATCCCGGCATTGCAAGCTTGTGGTTATCAGAACATCGGATGCTGGTGGGAGTAATTGCTTGAAAGAGAAGCCGCGGATCCTGATCGTGGATGATTCGGTTGAAAGCCTGGAATTGCTTGAGCTTCAACTGGCAGACCAATATCAAAGCACAGGGGTAACAAATCTGCGCCAGGCTCGGGAGCTTTTGGCTGCCGGCCGATTTCATGTGGCGATTGTGGATCTGGTGCTACCCGGAGAAAACGGACTGGACCTGATCCGGGAGATTACGGCGCAATATCCTTTCACCGCAGTAATTGCGATCAGCGGACAAGCTTCCATCGAAAACGCGGTGATGGCGATGAAACTGGGCGCCAGCGAATTTATGGTCAAACCTCTGCGCAATCCGGATCTGGTCAATATCATGGTGGAAAAAACCTTACAGGCGCAATGGCTGATCGCCGAAAACCGGCGTCTGAGCGCTATGCTCAAGAAGGAACTGGATACTAATCTGATCATTGGTAATTCCCCACCGATTCAAGCCCTCATCCAGAAAGTGAAGAAGATTGCAGGGCTGGATACTTTGGCGCTGATTACCGGGGAAACCGGAGTGGGGAAGAGCGTCTTTGCCGAGCTGATTCACCGCAATAGCCCCAGGCGCAATAAGAAATTCGTTTCCGTGAACTGCGGCAGCCTGACCGAGACTTTGCTGGAGAGCCTGCTTTTTGGGCATCGAAAGGGCGCGTTTACGGACGCCAACCGCGATAAGGTGGGGTATTTCCAAGAGGCAAACGGCGGCACCTTGTTCTTGGATGAAATCACCGAAACCTCGCTGGTGTTTCAGGTGAAACTACTGAAGGTGCTGGAAAGCGGAGTGTTTCGTGCGGTAGGCTCGGACAACGACAGCAGCACCGATATCCGGATTATCGCCGCCACGAACAAGGATGTTATGGAGATGGTGAACGCCGGAAAATTCAGGGAAGACCTCTATTACCGGCTCAATGTGATCAACTTGCATATTCCCCCGCTGAGAGAGCGACGGGATGACATCCGGCTGCTTGCCACTTCCTTTGTGCAAGAGTTTTGCGCGAAGTACGGCAAGACCGAATTGAAGATTTCCCCCGGAGTGATGTCTTTGCTACTGAATCACATGTGGAACGGGAACATCCGGGAACTGCGCAACGCTTTGGAACACGCGGTGATCCTGGCCGAAAATAAAGTGATTCAGCCGGAAGACCTCCCCGAGAATATCAGTGGGGATCTGGATTATCCGGATTCCTACTCCGAGAATGACAATACGAGCTGGGCAAAAGCGCGCGACGCTTTCAGCCGGCACTATATACACAATTTGCTTATTAAAACTGGCGGGAATATTCTTCGGGCAGCGACGCTGGCAGAGATCACCCGCGAAAACTTCTATAAAAAGTGTACGAAACTGGGCATAGACTGGCGCGAGTATCGCAAGCCCGGGGAGTACGAAAATGGTGGTGAGATATGAAAACAAAATGGAAGATTAGTCCATACCTCTACCTATTGCCCGCCTTGATTATTGTGGTGGCATTTCGTTTGATTCCGATCGTGATGAGCTTTATTCTCTCGTTCTATGATTGGAGTTTGCAGGGCACAGGTCAGTTTATCGGTTTGGCAAACTATGCCAAGATGATGAAGGATCCGGTGTTTTGGCAATCTATGGGAAACACCTTTTGGCTGGTGATCATCCTGGTTCCGGCAACTATAGTGTTATCGCTGTTCTTTGCGGTTATGCTGAACAAGATCAAGTATTTCAAGGGCTTGTTCCGCATCATCTATTTTATGCCGTTTGTGACTTCCCTAGTGGCGGTATCAATCGTCTGGAAGCTGATCTTCAACGAACAGACCGGTTTGATGAATACCTTCCTGGGCTATGTGGGGATTTCTCCCCAGGCATGGCTCTCGGAATCACGCGGGATCTTTCTGTTGATGTTCGAGAACTTTGGCTTTGATAAACTGCCACAGTTCTTCCATGGCCCTTCTCAGGCTCTGTTTGCCATCATCATTATGACAGTCTGGAAAGGCCTGGGCTATAACACGATTATCTATCTGGCGGGTTTGCAAAACATCTCCAAGGTGTATTATGAAGCGGCCGAGATCGATGGCGCGGGTAAGACCAGACAGTTTTGGAACATCACGGTTCCTTTGATCTCTCCCACCACTTTTTATGTTCTTGTCATGACCACTATCACTACCTTCCAAACCTTCTCGCAGATTTATCTGATGACCGATAAGGGCGGACCGCTGAATACTACCAAGCTGATAGTTTACTACATCTACGAGCGTGGTTTCGACTTGCTCGAAATGGGTTATGCCAGTGCCGTATCATTGGCTTTGTTTGTTCTAGTGCTTGGACTTACTATCTTCCAGCGCAGAATTGAAAAACACGTGAACTACTAAGGGAGAGACAATGGACAAGCTAAGAAGCATCATAACCTATCTGATCCTGATCTTATTCGGGCTTACCATGGTCGTTCCGTTCTTGTGGATGATCTCTACTTCTTTGATGACCCAATCCGAGTTCAACAAACAGGAGACCCTGTTTATTCCCAAAGAAGAATACCATGTGTGGGATAACAAAGGCGTTGAAGAGCGCATCCTGCTGGTGATGGAGAAGGGTGAAAACAGCGTGATCCACGTGCTCGATGAGGACCTGTTGATCATCGATGAGTACAAAGAAGTGCCTTCATCACAAGTGAGCACGGTGCGCAAGAAACCGAGTTTCCAGATATCCAATTATGTCAAAGCATTCAAGAAAGTGCCTTTTGGCCTGTATTTCTACAATACTATATATGTATCCATCGCCAGCCTGATCGGGGTGTTGTTCACTTCCCTGCTCTCGGCTTATGCCTTTGCGCGCATGGAGTTTAAGGGCAGAGATTTCTTCTTCTATCTGTTCCTCTCCATGATGATGGTGCCTCAGCCGATCTACATGATCTCGTCCTACGTCCTTTTGGACAAGCTGAACTGGCTGGATACATACAACGCGCTGATCATTCCGTGGTTGGCCAATATCTTCACCATCTTCTTGTTCCGTCAGCACTTCAAGGGCTTGCCCAAAGAGCTCTTTGATGCAGCGTCGATCGATGGTTGCTCTACCTTTGGGATGTTGTGGAGGATTGTCGTGCCGCTCTCCAAGCCGGTGATCGCCACGGCCTCGATCTTCTCGCTGATTACCAGCTGGAATAGCTTCATGTGGCCCTTGGTGATGATCAACCGTCCGGAACTGCGAGTGTTGCAGGTGGGATTGAGTTACTTCAATCAGGAAGCTTCTACTCAGACTACTCTGTTGATGGCGGCATCCACCTTTAGTATTATTCCGATCCTGATCCTGTTCTTCTTTGCACAGAAACAAATCATCGCCAGCTATTCCCGCAGCGGCATGAAAGATTAATAAGGAGCTCTGATGCCCAAAAGCCAAGATATTCGTAACAGACTGAACCAAAAGAAGCCGGCAGAGTATCGGAAGCCGGAACCGCTGCGTTTGGTGGATGATTCTCCGATCAAGCCCCAGGCCATAGTATCTGTGTTTCAAAACAGAATGCTGGCCTGGATCATCTTTGCCGTAACTCTGATCGTTTACGTGAGTACCCAGGCCCGGACCATGAGTTTCTGGGATAGCGGGGAATACGCAACCTGCATCAGCATCCTGGGCGTGCCGCATCCCCCCGGAAACCCATTCTATATCGTTTTCGGAAGAGCAATTGTCGCCATGTTCGGCGGGATCTTCTCGCATGCAGTGATTGCTGCCTTTATTTCCGGGTTAAGCTCTGCGTTTGCGGTGATGTTTACTTATCTGTTCACGGTGAAACTGGTTAGCATGATGAAGATAAAAGCCTGGGAAGCCATGTTCGCGGGCACCATTGCGGCATTGTTCACAGCCTTTTCCTTCACCTTCTGGATGAACGCGATCGAGGCGGAAGTTTATTCCGGATTGGTCTTCTTTATAAACCTGATTCTGTGGCTGACGCTGGTTTGGCTGGAGAAGAGCGAGGATTACAACCATCAGAATATCTTGCTGCTGATCGTCTATCTCTTCTTCGTGGGTTTCTGCGTGCATCAGACCGCGTTGCAGATAGCTCCGGCAGTACTGTTTATCGTGGTTTACCCGATGCTGCAAACCGGAATGCGCAATGAGAACTTCTGGTTCAAGGTGGTGGGCTATACCTTTGCTGTTTTGGCCGGTTATTTCATCTTTGGAGCCATTGGAAAAGGCTTGTCTGTGGATGAGTTTGATAAATGGGGCTTCGCCGTGGTGACCCTGCTGATCCTGGCCTACGAATTGCGGGATGTCTTTAGCAAGCGCTTCTGGAATCTTTCCTTCCTGTTGGTGCTTATAGGGCTCTCCAGTCATTTATACCTGATGATCCGGGCATCTGATCGTCCCTTCATCAATGAAGGTCACCCCAGCACCATTCCCGCGTTTATGGATTACGTCTTACGCAAGCAGTATGGCAACACCAGTTTTGTGGTGCGGCGTGCTTCTTTCTTCACGGAGCAAATGGGTTTTCACTTCCTGCGCTACTTCGGCATGCAGTGGTTCCCGGAAGGCATCCTGGCTCCTTTGGTGAGCACTACATCCGCGATCGGTAAATCTGTTGGTAACATCTTTATCGCCTTCCTGGGCTTTGGCGGAGCACTGTTTCATCGTCGGCAAAACAAGCACAGCTTCAATTACTTCTTCAGTGTGATTATCCTCACCACGGTGGTGATGGTATTTGTGATGAACCTTTCCAACGCGGAAGTTCGCGATCGTGACTACTTCTTTGTGGTCGCCTACAACATGTGGTCTGTCTGGTTGGGCATTGGCGCTTTGGGGCTGTTAAGCCTGTTCAAAAGTGACCGGGTAAAGCAGATCATGGCGGTGGTGCTGCTGATGCTCCCGATCGGGAACATGATTTCCCAATACCACGTGCACGACAGATCCAATGAATACATCGCTCTGGATTATGGGGTGAACTTCCTGAATTCCCTGGAAGAGAATGCCATCATCTTCACAAACGGTGATAACGATACTTTCCCTCTGTGGTACGCGCAGGCGGTTGAAGATCCTCATGCTACCGAACACGTTTATCCCGCAGAAGCGGTACGGCCCTCCCCAGAATCCCTCGCTACCATGAAGACCGCGATGGAATTCAAGAACTCCGCGCTGAAGGGCATCCGCAAGGACATCTCGGTGGCGAATCTCTCGCTGCTGAATACCCCCTGGTACCTCAAACAGCTGCGGGACAAAGAGGGTATCCTGTTTACCATGACGGATGAAGAGATCGACGCCTTGCGCATCTCCCGGTTGAACACCAATCTGGTGGTTCCGGGTACTGCCGCCAGTGGTTCATTTACCATAGAGCTGGATCCCACGCCCTCCTGGCGTCCCAAAGAGCCTTTCTACAGGATTTCAGACCAGGCTGTAATGCGAATCATTCAGGAGAACTTCGGCCACCGTCCGATATACTTTGCCGTCACCTGTGAAAGCTTCATCGGTTTCGAGAACTACACCCAAAATGAGGGTATGGTAGCCCGCGTGGTCGCTCACAAAGAAGATGGACAGGTAAACATCCCCCGCCTGATCAACAACATCGACACGGTCTATGAATACCGCTCCATTGATGATGATAAGGTGTTCAAAGATGACAACATGCGGCGTCTGGTGCTGAACTACGGTTCAGGCTTCGTGAGAGCCGCTACGCATTTTGCTGAAATGGGCGATTCCGAAAAAGCCAACTCCTATATTGAGCGCGGCAGGATCTTCATTGATGATGAGATCAAGCTGACGGAGTTCTACACCACTATCTACACCAAAACACAGAACTGGGAGGCCCTGGATGCCTTTGTGGATCGAGTAGTCTTCAAGCATCCTCAGGGTTGGAGAATCTACATCAGCTTCATCCTGGCGGATCTGATGGAAGAAGCTCCGGAGCACGTATTCCCCTTCCTGGAGAAGGGCTTGCTCAGTTTCCCCGCCGAGAAAACCTTTGCCGAGATCATGGTCTATTTTGCTCAAGAGTCTGATTACGACGACCGCATCATTGATCTCCTGCAACGAGTCAAATCGCGTTTGCAATACGATGTGGACCCCTATATCAGTTCGATCTTAAGTCTTCAAGGAGAATAACAGTTTTGTCCAAACAGATATATACGGTACTCATCGGCGGTAAAGCCGGTGAGGGCATCAAAAAAGCTGCTCAGGTGATTGCGCATTTGGCGATTATCCACAATAACCATGTGTTTCAAACCGATGACTATCAGTCTCTGATCAAAGGTGGGCACAATTTCAGCGTGGTCAGCATGTCGCAGCAGCGTCTGCACAATACATATAAAAGCCCGGATCTGGTCATCAGTTTCGATAAACGTAGTGTTCAACGCCATGAAGCGGAGCTTTCCCCGGGAGGCCTGCACTTTTGTGATGAAGCTGATGCCGAAAGCGAGAAGCAGATCCCGCTACCGATAACCAAGCTGGTAAAACAGCATTACCCGGAAGGCGGAAACATGTCTCTGGCTTCCATTGCGATCTTCTGCGCTTTGATGCGTATTCCCGAACAGCACATGAAGGACACCATATCCAGAGAGTTCAAGCGCAACCTGAACGAAAACGTCAGTTTTGCCGTAGAAATCTATCGTCTGACTTCAAACATGAGTTTGGAACTCGGGTTTAAACTGAGCCTTGAGCAACAGATTCCCGCGAAGCTATACACCGGCAACCAATTGATCGCCTTAGGTGCCTGGGCTGCTGGTCTGGATTGCTATTTCAGCTACCCGATGACTCCGGCTTCATCGATCTTGCACTATCTGGCGCTGAAGCGGGATAAACTCGCGGTAAGCGCAGTCCACACCGAAAGCGAACTGGCAGCGATAAACATGGCTGTGGGAGCTTGTTTTGCCGGCAAACGGGCAGCAGTGGGCAGCAGTGGCGGTGGTTTTGCCCTGATGCAGGAAGCTTTTAGCATGGCGGGTATGGTTGAAGCACCTTTGCTCTGCATCCTGTCATCGCGTCCGGGTCCCGCAACCGGCGTTTCCACATTCACCGCGCAGGAAGATCTGTATTTTGCCTTGAATCAGGGGCATGGTGAGTTTCCGCGGATTGTGGCAAGCCCGGATTGTTTTGAGCGAGCTTTTACGCTGGCTTCCGAACTGCTGAACCTGGCCTGGGCAAGCCAGAGCCCGGCGATTCTGCTGACCGAAAAGCATCTCAGCGAAAGCGCTACCAATGTGAAACTCCCGGTGGATGATCTCGAGGACTTCTTTACGCCAATATCGGATTCAGAGGACTACCAACGCTATCAAATCACGGATTCCGGTGTATCCCCACTTAAATTCCCGGGTAAAGGGAATTGTAGTGATTCGGATGTAATCAAGTGGAATACAAACGAGCATCTGGAAAGCGGAGTGCGCACGGACGCCGCCGCCGCGATTGTGCGCATGAAAGATAAGAGAAACCGCAAACAACACACCATCAATGAACTTAGCAAGAAGTACAAGCGCGTGGAAGTGTATGGCAACGGAGAAAGCATCATATTTGCCTATGGATCCACCGCTCTGGAATTGCGTGAAGCGATGAAGTATCATAGCTTTCGGCTTGTTGTTCCGGTCTATCTGGAACCCTTTCCGGAAGAGGAACTGGCAGAATACCGTGGTAAATCGGTAATTGTCGTGGAACACTCCTCTCAGCCCAATTTTGCCCGATTCCTGAAGGAAAAGCTGGAGATCAAAGTAAAAGCCAACATTCTGCGCTATGATGGACGGCACTATTCCGCCGATGAACTTGTGGAAGCAATTCGGGAGGCAGAAAATGCGTAGTCTGATCAGCAAAAAAGAAAACACATGGTGCGTGGGTTGCGGCAACTTCGGGATCTTCAGCGCCGTGCGCAAATGCCTCCAAAAGATGGTGGAAGAAGGTCACGCGTTGGAAGACATCGTTATGACTTCCGGGATTGGCTGCCATGGCAAGATCTTCGATTATCTGGATATCTCCGGACTCTACGGACTGCATGGCAGAGCTGTCGCTACAGCACAAGGCATCAAGCTGGCGAATCCCAAGCTACGCGTCATATCCTTTGGGGGAGATGGTGATAGCCTTGGTGAAGGGCTGGAACACACTCTATTTGCCGCCAAACGCAACATGGATGTCACCCTTATTTTACACAACAACGGTAACTACGGGCTCACCACCGGCCAGGCTTCTCCGCTCTCAAACCTCGGTTACAAAGGCCTCTCTACTCCCCAAGGGAACGTGGAGAAACCTTTCAACGCGGTCACTCTGCTGATGGAAGCCGGGGCCACATTTGTAGCCAGAGGATATAGCGCCAAGATAGATCACCTGGCAGACATCCTGCACAAAGCGGTCATGCACAAGGGCTTCTCTTTTGTGGAGGTGTTGCAGCCCTGTGTCAGCTACCTCAACACCTATCAGCTTTTCAACCAGCATACGGCACTGCTGCCTGAAACACCTGCCGACACGGAAACCGCCAGAAAACTCGCGCGTGATCCTCAAACCTATTACCTGGGAGTTTTCCGCGAAGAACAACACCGGGTTTACCACGAAGAAGTCCTTAGCTCTACAGCGGTGATGAACCCAAGCCAGAGAAAGCAATATTTGAAAGACTTTCAATGAAGAAACGCCTACTTTACCAAATACTGTTTTTTCTGCTTAGCATCGGGATCCTCGGCTTTGTAGTTCTAGCAGGGAAAAAATCGATCCATAACATCTGCCCATATGCCATTGTCTGCTTTGGCGCGTTGAAGGGTAATCTGCTGACGCTCGGCTTGGGTATTGCAGCCCTGGGCGGGTTTTTGGGCATTTTGTTCATGGTGGTCGCCATGTTCTGGGGAAGAGTGTTTTGTGGATTCATCTGTCCTTTGGGCAGCGCGCAAGAGTTTCTTTATTCGTTAAAAAGACGGCGTAAGAAGCGGACTCAGATTCCATATTTTGCCGAACGTAAACTCAGCAAACTCAAGTATTGGGTTTTGGGCATTACTATGATATTGGTCGTAACCGGCTTTTCCTGGATATACATCAATTTCTGTCCCATCTATGCTTTGTCCCGGCTACCGGCATTGGCTCTGGGTGGATTGCTCACCGTGGTAGCGATAGTAATCAGCGGAATGTTTTTGGAGCGCTTTTGGTGCAGATTTCTTTGCCCCTATGCGGCACTTCTGAACATTTCGCAGGCACTTGGAACACTCTTTGGTATCAAGAGAATCAAGGTCCGGCGTAATCTGGAACGCTGCATCGATTGCGGAATCTGCAGCATCAATTGCCCGATGAACCTGGATATCCTCAGCGAGGAGTTTGTTTCGTCTTCGGATTGCATCCATTGTATGCGCTGCAGTGAGAAATGCCCCAAATCAGGAACCATCTGTAAAGGAAGAGAATCATGAAAAGGATTTCACAAATCTTGGTAGTAGCCTTGCTGCTGGGGATTGCCACATTTCAATTGTTAGCAGCGCAAGGAACATTCGCGCGCAAAGATAGACAGGAAGTATGTCCGGTAAATGCGATCTACATGGAAAACGGCAAAGCCAAGATCGATGAGCATAAGTGTATCGGTTGCGGCCGTTGCGCTGATGGTTTTTTGGCAATACCTGCATCTCCGGAGCTTCCGGTTGACGCAGTGATTAGCACGGATGAACTACTACCTGAACAGACCATGGAAAGCGGGGAAGGGGATAGTCCCAAAGCGGAAACAGAGAATCCCAAGAATCCGCAAGCTCTGGCACCAAAGCCAGCGGATAGCAATGCCAAAGCCACTTTGGAGACTGAGAGTGATGCATTTAAGGATCACTATGTAGTAGATGCGAATGCTTGCATTTCTTGCAGATTATGCGTACGCGTTTGCCCGGTGGGCGCGATCAGCATGGTTAAGGGCAAGGCCGTCATCGATCCCGAAAAGTGCATCAATTGTGGAATATGCGCCGGTGAAGTCCCAGAGAAGTTCCGGGGCTGCCCGGTTGATGCCATTCATCCCGCGCTTCCTGATAGTTTGAAATCCTGACCAGCAGCTTTTCAGCTTAGCTGCTCAAGCTCCGATCAGCGTGATTTTAAGCTGTTATCAAGCTGTGAGCATGGGATAATAACGCCTTCATATTAGCTTGAGATCAGGTTTGTAACTGCGGATTTGGGTAGATGCGGCAACATAAGAATAGAACGCAGATCGGGGGGATTGGGCGGATTGACACGGATTGTTTGAGAGAACCTGTCTCCTGTGACCTTCGTGCCGGAACCTCACAACTCCGGTAGTGTCTCAAAGGTTGGTGTA
>DHVK01000011.1 GCA_002412625.1 Cloacimonetes bacterium UBA5210 | reverse complement strand
ATCATGAACATCATGCTGGTTTCCGTTACTGAACGCGTGAAAGAAATCGGGATCCGCATGGCAGTTGGCGCGGGAAAACGAGATGTGCTGTTGCAGTTTATCATCGAAGCAATGGCCATCAGCATCCTGGGCGGCATCCTCGGCATCCTGCTCGGTTTTGGCGCGGCCAGAGTTGTAAGCAAACTCATGGATTGGAACATCGTGGTAACCATGTGGTCAATCGTTCTATCCGTAGGTTTCTCCATGGCAATCGGCATATTCTTTGGCTGGTATCCTGCTAAAAAGGCTGCCAACCTGAACCTGATTGATGCCCTGAGATACGAATAATAAAGCGGATTTGATCTGTTTATCCAGTCCCGGGCCACACCCGGGACTTTTTCTTGAGATCAACATTGACGATTGCTCTTCGATGAAAGCCGATATATTGGATCCGGGATTAACAGGACTGTTTTTGATCGCTTCTGCTTGGCTCCCTCGGATGGCAGACAGCTATTCTTTAGCCGGGTTTAAGCTGATATAAAGCCATTATTGTGCTATGTCCACCCGATGATAACGCCTCAATGCCAGCTTTATAACTGAACAAGAAAGCCTCCAGCCCCTTAGAAACCCGGCATGATAACACAGATTGAGTTCTCGCAGATTGCAAATAAATGCCGAAGATTTTTGCTGTCTAACCTTTCTTGCTCACAATACAGAAAGTGGACGGTCTTAAGGACCGTCCACTTCATTCACTTTGCAGAGTAAGTTATTTTAGCATCAGCATTTTCCGGGTCTGGGTATGCTTTCCGTTTTTCACTTGCAGATAGTAGATGCCGCTTGCGCAAGCTCTGCCGCCATCGTCTCTGCCATCCCATTGCAGTTGATAGCTACCGGGGCTTTTATGTGAGCTGTCCAAAAGCCGCACCTGCTGTCCTTTCAGGTTGTATATCCTCAATTCGCTGATGCCAGAAGCTTTCTGTTCATACTCAATCGTGGTGTTTCCCAAGAAGGGATTGGGGTAGTTTGAGATTCTGGCCAAAGGCACCAGAGCATCATCCTCCACATCAGTATAGCTTAGATTCACGAGTTTTGTTTCGCTTTCCAGATACACTTCCTGAGGGTTGTAGAACACAGCGCCTACTTTGATTTCATACCATGTATCCGGGTTCATGCCCTGAAGATTGTAGCTGGTAGTGGTTCCCGAAAGCGGAATCACATACCAATCTGAGGCGGGAGCGCCATACTCTTTCCAGGCTAATTCGTAATCTGCGGGAGTGGTGGCATTATGCCATCTCAGCGCGAAAGTATCCGGAGCTTGATTGACCGGATCCCTCAGAAAGGGTATGCTGGTTAATCCGGCTGTGTCATCAATAATCAGATTATTGGCAATAAATGCCTCGATGGCGAGGGATTTTGCTTTCATATCATCCAGCGAATCCCCGATGAACTTCACATTGTAATAGCTTAAAGACTGTCCGGGAGCCAAATCCAACCTTTGATAGTAGTTGCCTTGCTCATCGGTATCCCAATAGCCCGGAGTTCCGGGTTGTGCGCCATAAAGGGTATGCAAGAACCGGGTATCGTTGGCTACCGGTTGTTCGTACTCCATCATGTCCGGGTCTTCCGGGCGCAAAGGCGAGAATTTTGCCGTATCGGGATTTCTGCCTGTAGCGAGCCAATACTTTTCGTTGGCTGTTCTATTGTATGGTGCCAGATTTTGGGAATTTACATCATTCGGCCCCTGACCAACACGCCAGAACCAAGTATGATACATTCCCTCATAATTCGGTATCACTACTTTGGAGCCCAGATAATATGGGGAAAGCCCATTATCACCATCATAATCCCTCGTGTAGGCAAATTCATAGCCGGGGCCCTTTACATAACCGCTCACATCGTCGGCTGCCAACTCAACGCCCCAGTGCGCAGGACCTACATCCGCGTCCACATAATGGGAAACAGCTATGTCCCTCAGAGTATCAAGAACATCCGCATTATAGATATTATACTTGCTGATCAACATCCAATCATGATCCTGCACCGGCCAGCAATAGCTTTCCTGATGAACCGCAATCCCCAGCGGATAATGCGTGCTTTGCCCGCGAGACATGCCCCAGTCTCTCTGACCGGGTGTGTCGAAGGGACAGTAATCATAATAATAACTACTATAGGTTTGAAAACCGGGTGTTTCAAAGCTACCGGGTTGAGCTATGCTGAAGCAGAAGGTCTCACTCTCAAAGGGATTGAAGTTCAGCGGCGCGGGCTCACCGGCGACACTCTCCAGCACCTTATCCAGGGAGCTATAGTATTGATAATTTGGGATATTGGTGTTGTAATAGTTTAAAGGATTATAGGCTGGCAATAGCTCATAGAGATCCCTGTCTCCATCAAAAGCTACCGTCGTGAGAGAATCCATTACCACCATCAGCGACGGATTCCAGTTTTCATGACCCTGATATACTAAAGCAGTGGTATTCGTGGGCGGATAATCTGCCCAATACAACAGTCTGCCCAGTTCATCCCGACGATATCGCTTCCCGGAGATCCAAGCACCACTGCCAAAGATCATTTTGTGCTGGTTCTGATATACAAGGTTGTTAATCGTGCCAAAATTACCGATTTCAAAAGACAATCTGCCATTATCGACCTCTTTGACATTCAACACCTTTTCCGCGTTGGGGGCTGTATCCGGTAGCGCGTAAGCCGATATCGAACAGAGTAGTAAGATACATATTGCGATCTGTTTCATTGGTTCCTCCCTTTGGCATATGTGGTGCCCGATATCTCAGAGGCTATCTGTTGCATGGAAGATACGGCGGCATCCTGCTCCATATATGAAAGCGGAAAACCAAAGAGATATACTTTACTGCCCTGTGCGGCGTGACGCAGAGCCACATATTTGGATGAATAGTAGTCGTATTGTTCTAGAGTGGGAGAGTATTCATCTGCCCCCACCGCTTTGCAGCCCAGAGCGTAGATATAATCCATAGCCGGGTTTTCTTCAAAGTAGGTTACGCTGGAGATTCCTTGCCGGATATTCACTATGGAGCTGAATGGAGACGTTGTATTGAGTGGAATATCGGGAAAGCTCTGGATACCGAGAGCGCTTACAAAATAAGGGTCGATAGCGATAGAATTTGATATCGTGCCCAAGTTTTCCAAAGTGCTTAACCCCAGCCTGTTTTGCAGAAAACTCTGTCCGCCGGGGGAAGTAGCAACATCCTGTAATGCGGATCTCAGTTTGTTGGTAGCACTGATGATCAGATTTCCTTGATGTTCGAGATAGAGATCAAATCCTTCGTACATTCGGAACAAGGCCGGAGTAGAACCCGGGTTATCAGCGTGGATTAACACTGCAGAATAGTTCATCAATTGTGCCGCGCTAAGAGACCCAGTGGTTCCAAAATCGATTTGATCCACAGTCCCTCCAAAACTCGAGGAAATGTTTTGATAAAACGCATCAACAAATGCCTCCGGGGAGGCTTGAACACTATGGGGGTCATTGTCCACGATCAGGATACCATTGCGCTGACTTGGCGGCGTATATGCTATCAGCTGGAATGTCATTTCCGCGGGGTCACTCTTAACTCCCTGCAGATCTTCTGCCATAACGCGGAAACTGTGGATACCATTGCTCAGACCGCTCAATACAGTGTGTCGAAAACCATGATTGAGGTTCAGGATTCTGGTCCAGACCTGCCCAAGCTCGTCTGTTACCACTTGGTGCCCCATCAGTTGATAGGGTTTAAGCGGAAACTCATTGTTGTCCAGCTGCAACCAATAAGCCACAATCGCACTGTCATAGTTTGTGCCGGCAGGATTCAGCACTGCGTTTGTTTGTACCCCGTAAAGTGGGTTGTCCGTAGGGACATTGTAGTTCTTATCATAATACAAACCATAATGCCCCCAATGCAGATGAAGCTTGAAATCGGCGGAATTGATCGCCGTCTTCATCCCGTTTATTTCACCGAGGTTGCTGTTGTAGCGTTCGCTAGTGCCGGGGATTAACTGGACGTTATCGAGCATCAGATCAGGATCGAAACCATAGTGGTACATTCCATATCCCACAAGAGTTTGGGGATAGATCTTGGCAACTGGTTTGAAGCCATCTAACACACGAAAGTGGATCGAACCGGGATCTGCTTGGATCATGCCTAATCTGCTCACCAAGTAATACTCAAACTGAGTGAAGGTCACGGGAGCGTTGTAGCTAAGCGCAGGTTCAGAGTTCAGAGATAGATGAATATTGCGGATATCGGGGCAATTGAGCGAGTTGAACCACTCCCCGCTTGTGATCGGCTGCAAGTTTTCATCCAGAATGTTCAGCCGATACATGAAGTGATCAGCATACATCCCTTCTATGAATATGTTTCCGGTATTCTCCCGGAGTTGAAACTCGATCCCGGCAGAAAGCTCTGCACCGGGCGCGAATGTGTTTTCCAGATGACTGCCCAACAGGCGGCTGCTCTTGAAGGGCGAATTCAGCTCTTCAATCCTGCCATCAGGATGCTTCACCTTGACCGATACTTCTGTAACCAAGTTTTTGAGGCTTCCTTCTACGGAATCGAAGTGGAAGCTGATCTCGTTTTTCGAGCTCCAGATCAAATCCTTGCCGAAGAGAATCCAGCCATCCTTATTGGTTTGATATCCGGGCAATACTTTACCGGGCAAACAGATTGGCTGAAAAGCAAATTGCAGGGAGGCGGACAATACACAATCCACATTTATCCCTTGCTGGTAAGTGAACTCTCCATTGTTCAGATCAAAAATCTCTTCATTGAAGCTCAATTGGGGAGCTCCCGATTGAAGTGGACCCAATGGGTTGTGACTTTGGCAAGCAACCAAAGCCAATAGCGGAAAGATTAACAGCATGAACAATCTTGCCGGTCTATTCATAACATCACCTCCTATGAATGGATCTGCGTCAGTATGTCATGCCTTCAAAGCATGTCAAGCAATATTTAAATATCCTTCTGCCATCTTGTTGATCTTTGGCTACACATACGCTCAAGCTCTTACTTTTGGAAAAGCTCAGATATCTATAAATTTATCGCGATCTCATGTCGTGATGGTTTTGCTTGCGATGCAGCTTATGGTTGGTCAATCTCCGAATTGGCCGTGGACAGATTTCGCTTGGGGTGGCAGTTCAGAGATTGCCACCCCAAGCTTGACGCGAATGTAACATTCACCTTCTGCTTATCTCGCAAACATATACTTATTTGGCAAGCAACATCTTACGTACAGACCTTGTGCTGCCGGTGGCGAGTCGGCAGAAATAGATGCCACTGCTCACAGGCTTAGCTCTATCGTCTGTTCCATCCCATACCCGGACGTGAGTTCCGGCTTCCAGCGGGACGTCGGAGAGGAGCCTTTTTACCAGCTGACCTTTCAGGTTATAGACCTCCAGCGCCACAACCGCGGCGATGGGGAGGCTGAAGCTGATGTTGGTTTCGGGGTTGAAGGGATTGGGATAGTTTCTATTGATCGTAGGCTGCACTAGAGGGTTGAGCTGAGGATCATGCAGGGAAGAGAACTGGCTAATGACTATGTTTCCCCAGATCCCGGTATAGGCCTCCTCGCTGTTTAATATCCCTGCCCGGTCATCAGCCCAGGTAAGCAATGCCCGGTTTCCAATCACGGCTACCCGAGTATTATGCTGTTTATAGCGTGCTCCACTTAGAACACTTGACGCGTCTCCCATGGGAACCCCTTCGGGGCTGATCTGCCGGATGAAAACATCACGATTTTGGATCCAGGCACCATCGTTATCAGAATACGCGCAGAGCATCGAGCCATCGGCATATTTCTTCAGGACAGCATCGTAGCAGTTATTGATATTGGGGATCACAACTAATCCTTCCGGTGGCGTCACCTCCACTCCCAAAGCGTTGATTCTGCGCAGGACGACAGCGTCATTGGCATTCGAGCTTAGCAGGGAAATCTCTTCGTCATAAACTACCGAATTTCGATACATCCATGTGGAATTCCCGCCTATAACTTGGCCACCTGCTTGCCACAACCTTTCACCGCTGGGACTCAGCCTTTGGACACTGATGCCACTTTCTCCGGAGCTATGGACACTGATAAATGCCACCAGATCGTTGCCCACGATACTACCTTCTTGAAATTCTTCCAGGGAAATACCGGCACTGGTAATCAGGTTCATTCCGGAGGCATCCCAGCCGGCAGCCGGATCCCCATTGGCATCAATCATCAAGACCTTGATGTTGACAGCATCAATTCCAGGATCGCTTTGTTGCCAGATGATGTAGTTCCCGACCAGCGCACTGATGCTAAGAAGACTATTTAACGGGACGCTGTGAATCAACTTGCCACCATCTCCCCACATGGCCTGGCCATTTACCAGCTTCTGTGCCGATAACCGGGCCGGGGTGCTGTACAGGCCTTTAGACCAGCCGATATAGATGGCGTCATCAACGCTACTCAATGCGTAGTTCGCGTTGCTTTCCAGTTCCATGCCCATCCCGGAGAATTCGGTTGCTCCCGCAGAATCAATGATCTGCAGATATGTGGCTTGTTCCATTTCAGTATCATTGTAGTAATGGATGGAATAGATGATGGCCAGCTTGGCATCCGGCGTAATAGTGCTGGCTTCCAGACTGATGTAGTCCGAATTCTCGGGGCAGATTTTCCTGCCATCGGTTTCCAAGATCGGTGTCATATTCTGATTCAATAGCTGGAAGAAAAGGTTGGAGCCTTCCCGATGATCGATCCAAAGGCTCAGGAAGCGTTCTCCCAATGAGAATGTATTCAGCATCTCACAGTTGTAATTGAGTCTCTGCGTCAGCGTGAAACCTCCGGTGGGATAGCCATATTCCCCGTTGAGACCCACTGCCTGGATATTGATTTTCTTATAGCCGGATTCTGTCGTGTTCCAAAGGAAGATACTTTGCTCAGAACCACCTAAGCTGATGAATCCAGCGGCATTGCTGGTGATTAACTTTCCGCCTTCTGCCCAAACGGGAGATCCGTCGGAATCAAGCAACTGGGCTCTGTAGAAAGGATCATCATACCTTCCACTCCAGCTAATTAAAAGCTTGCCGTTCGCAACAGGATAGAGCTGTACACTAAGAATATCCATGTCACTGCTGTAGACAGCTACCGGCTGGCTCCATACTTCTGTAAGTGAGGAAGAGAATCTTTGAACCTTTAGCTGCTGGTTTGGGACAGAGTCTCCAGCAAGCCACCAGATCGCCACACCGCCATCGGGAGTATTGGCTATCCCCCGGAAACTGGCGTAGGCTTCCCCACTGAGTTCATAGGCAAAGCTCTCTGCCAAGAGCAAATTGCCGGATGCCTCCATTTTGTTCAGATATACCACACGACCGTTTTGAGGTGGTACTTTGAAAAGCATATATTGCCCACCAACGGGTGGAAGGATGCTAAAGCTTGAGCCGGGAAATGTGTTTGGCGGAATGAGAGCTTCATCCCCTTGCGGAGATCCGGAGGCGGAATAAGCCAATAGCCTGGTTTGCCAGGCAGAATTGATCCAGTGCCCCACATTGAGGATCATGCCTCCGGCATCGCCCACAACTGCTCCGCGGAGTGTGATGGGAACTTCGTTGGCCAGCAAAACGCTTCCCTCAATGGGCCACAGGCGATTGCCAAAGCTATCCAGGTTTTGCCCCAGAATCTGCTGGTTTAGCGCGGTTTGGAAGATCACGAAAGCGCCACCGATCTCGTTCGCAACCAACTCGATGGTTAAGTGATCTATGGGCAGATTGCTTACTTCTACCCCATTACCCCAAAGATTCATACCGTTTGAGCTTACTTTCTGGACTCCGATTGCAGTTACAACATCGATATCTTTTTCTGCCCAGAGCAGAATGAAGTTGTTATCCGAGGTGGGCTTCACGCTCAAGAGCTCCTGATCTCCCGAAGCAGTAACCAATGGTATGGCTTCTGGGAAGAGAATCTGAGCCTCTTGCCCAATCTTTTGACAGTATATATCCCTGTCACCGGAACTAAGATCGCTCCAAAATACAATCTGCGAGCCATCGGCAGTATTGAAGCTATAGGGCTCAAGCCGAAGATCGTCCGCATTGCGAATGGGTAGCTCTTCGGCGTTTAAGGCCTGTAGCGCCATAACTGCCAAGCATATCAGCAAAACTAGCTTCTTCATCAAAACCTCCTTTGCGGTTTTCCGCATGATAGTTGCACATGCAGATAATGAGCCAATATGGAAATTATTTCAGCATCACGACTATATCTCTAGATATATACGGACTTGACGAGGATTCAGAACGATTGCGAATTATTTAGGAGATTTCTTGACCATACACACAAATCCTGAGCACATATGACTAATAGATTAAGCGCTCTTTCTTATCCGGTGCTAACGCTAAGAGCTGCTCCAGGATAGCTCTTGACCCAACCGCTAAGCGTTTGAGGCGATGTCAACTGCGAAACAACTTGACAATTTTCTCGAATCCAATAGCTTGTTACAAGCTTTACGCAAGGAGCCTTGTATGTTTAAGAAGATACTTTTTTTTTCGATCCTTTTGGGGATCACTCAGCTGATGGCATTTGATAAATATGATACTGCCATGGGCCTGCACTTTGGCAATTCCACCGGAAACGGCTACAGCCTACGCCAATGGAACAATGCATTCAGCTATCAGCTAACCTTTGGAGCTTACACTACAGATAACGGCGATCCGAATTTCTCCAACTATACCAGTTACCCTCGCACGCACGGAAGACGAACCATATCCATGGGCATGAATTATATCGCCCCACTGCTGGAAACAAGTGGCCACAACTTTTACTTTTTAATCGGTGGAGCATATACTTACAGAGATATTCGCAGATACACTTCCGCGGATCAAGGCACCTGGAAACGCTCGGACAAATGGACCCTCGGTATAGGGCCAGGATTCGAATTTGCTTTTTCGGAAAGATTCCATATGAGCGTTGAAGTTCCAATCACGTTGAACAACAAAGGCGATATCACTATGACAGTGCCCGCCGGCGGGATTTACTATTACTTCAAATAAGGGTATAATGCCCATATAGTTGCCAAAATTGAAAAGCCCCGGGAGATTCCGGGGCTTTAACTTCATTCACCTATAATCTTTACCAATGCCCGCTTCTTGCGCATGCCATCGTACTCGCCGTAAAACACCTGCTCCCAGGGACCGAGATCCAGCTTGCCATTTGTGATGGCGATCACAACCTCTCGCCCCATGATTTGTCTCTTCAGATGGGCATCAGCGTTATCTTCATACCCATTGTGCCGATATTGACTATGGGGCTTCTCCGGAGCCAGCTGTTCCAGCCAGTGCTCAAAATCAGAGTGCAGCCCATGTTCATCATCATTGATGAAGACACTCGCAGTGATGTGCATCGCGTTCACCAAGATCAAACCTTCACAGACCCCTGATTCTTCCAGGACAGCCTGAACTTGTGCGGTTATGTTTATATACTCCCGCCGCTTAGTGGTTTTGAACCACAATTCTTTGCGATAGCTCTTCATTGTTTCAGATGATCGGCTGGGTTTCCAGGAAAGCGGCAAACTCGGTAGGTTGGTCAAACACCATATCGGCGCCTGCAGCTTCCAGAGCCTTCCTTCCGGAAAATCCCCAGGCAGCACCGATTGCTACCATCCCGGCATTTTTTGCTGTTTGGATATCCACTGCCATGTCGCCCAAAAAGGCGATGTTTTCAGGGTGGATCTTTAGCTTTGCCGCAAGTTCCAGGGCCAGGGTGGGGTCCGGCTTAGTTGGCTTGCCGGGCTGCTCGCCGCTGTAGATACCAAAGGGGTTCTTGGTATGGCGAATCATAGCCCCACGGAAGAAGTGACGGATCATCTTCTTGGTGAAGTAGTGAGCTTTATTCGAGAGTATAGAAAGCTTGATCTTCTTGCCCACTGCTAGTTGGATCATATACAGTACGCCGGGATAAGTCTTGGTATTCAGATACCATTCAATATCATAATAGTCCCAGAACTTCTTTGCCAGTGTTTGAAGATTCTTTGCGTTACGGTGTTTTTCCGGTAGAGCCCTGGTGATAAGCTCTGTCTGGCCGTGACCCACAAAGTTACGGAATTCCTCCACGGGATGCTGTGGATACCCCATGTCTGCCAAGCCCTTGTTTACCGCACCAGCAATATCCCTGAGGGTATCAAGTAAGGTGCCGTCAAGATCAAAGATAACTGCTTTAATCAGGGGATTACTATTCATGAGTTTGTTCTTCCTTAGTTAGCGTACTAACCTTAATCGGATCAGAAGCTGCTCCAGCGTAGATTGAGATATGCGGGAACGGAATCTCTATTCCTTCCTTATCAAAACGTTCTTTAACCGCTATCATCAGCTCGGTCTTCATGTTAACGACGTTCGATGTGACTGTCCATACTCCAAAGTTGATATCCACACTGGAATCTCCAAAACCATTCAATTGAATCAATGGTGCCGGTTCCGCCAAAGCTTCCGGCATGTTTGCTGCGACATCTTTTAGTATCTCAAGGACTTTGCGGATGTCCTCTTTGTAAGCGACTCCCACCGTAAACTGCGCCCTTCGAATATCAAAACGAGTTAAATTCGTAACGTCATTCTTGATCATAGTCTCATTGGGAATTCTTACATAGAGCCCATCAAAAGTCTTGAGCTTGATCGAAAGCAGGTCAATGGAATCAATGATCCCCATTTTTCCGGCCACTTCTACTACGTCACCGATCAAAAACGGCCGCTCTGAGATTAGGAAGATTCCGCTGATGATGTTTGATACAGAGGTCTGAGATGCAAAACCGATGGCTAAACCGAATATTCCGGCAGCCCCCAGGAGAGCAGATATCTTGAAACCAAATTCATTGAGTACCATCACAACCAGGATCAGGTAAAAAACGTACTTGACAGTGCGAACGATCAATACTTCTGATTGGAGTGACAACTTATTTTTGATTAGCCGGTTCAAGAGATTGAGGACTAACTTAACTATCGGTATTCCGATACCGAGAATGAGTATTACGCGTACAGCCAGGCCGATACGCTCGGGTGTTATGAAATCCGTGACTAGATTCATTGTTGTGAGTTCAAACATAATTTCCTTACCTCATTACTTATTAACACCATGGGTGCACTATTTGATTTTACTACCAATCTGTCTATAGCTTTTTATCTATATGGTAGATATTTTACTGATTATGTGTTCACTTTTTTCCACTATGCATGGCATAGGATTGGTTTCAGCTACATAATACCATACTTTCAAGGACTTTTCAATCAAGAGACCAAACCATACTTTCAGTATTGCAATTGAGTGATCTGGCTCACATGGATGATAACTTATGAAACATTAGAAAGCAATATTACCATATATAAGATAACTAATCTCTCTAAGAAGACAAGCATAAGCAGACATGTTCAGATATTTAGGGCTTCCAGAGGCGGTGTTGAGTGTGATCTCAGCTCTTGCGGTAGGGGTTCGCTTCTGCTATTCTGGATATTGATTCCATTTGACCGCATAACATATTGGTAATCGATTATATGCACTAGGTCATATGCAACCAAATGCACAAACTGGGTTTATTAGCGTTTGTTTGACTAAGCTCAGATATTGGTTTTAAGTTGATGATAAAAATAGCCACTCCGAAGAGTGGCTATGCACAATTGAAAATGTTTGATTCTAGTTAAACTGAACTTGCGGCGCGCTTTGTGCTCCGGCATCTGCAGCAAAGAATTGGAATGCTTTGGCATTGATCATACCGGCAATCATATTGTTCGGGAAGACGATGATCAATTGGTTGTAGAGCTTGGCGGCGTCGTTGTATCTCATTCTTTCGGTGCGAATGCGATTTTCGATTCCCTCCAGCTGGGCCTGAAGCTGCAGAAAGTTCTGATTTGCTTTGATATCAGGATATCTTTCCACTACTACCATGAGGCGACTGAGGGCGTTGGACAATCCGGCTTGATTTGCTTGAAACTGCTGGAACGCGGCGGGATCGCTGAGCGCTTCCGGAGGCAGATTGACCTGCCCACCCATTTGAGCTCTGGCTTGAGTAACCTGAGTGAGGGTCTCCCGTTCGAAATCCGCGGCACCCTGAACTGTTGCCACCAGATTGGGGACAAGATCAAAGCGGGATTGATATACGTTTTCCACTTGAGCCCAGGCAGTTTCAACGTTAACTTTTTCTTTCTGTATGGTATTGTATCTTCCGATAAACCAGCTTGCGGTGAAGACGATTATCAGCAGGATCACGAGCAGAACGATAAGTCCTTTCTTCATAATCTCATTTTCTCCCTTGATCTGAATTTTGGCTCAATCTCTCAGAACGCCTCATATTGTCCAGCAGAAAATCACTCAGAGTATTGTAACACGACATTTGGTGCTACAATATGGTACCTTGCAGTGGGCTTTTCCGGTCTGTCATTGTGGGTTTGGATATCCAGAGATCGATAGCCTGTCGAATCCGTTTTTACAAAAACCTCACCCCGTTCCAGATGCAGAAGCAAGCTCTTAGTCTGGGTGGTGTCGATCACGCACTTCAGCTCCACGCCCAGTTCGGTGAAGAAGCCTTTGATGTTTTGCCTGATCAGCAGCGAATCCTGATATGCATGACGCTGCAAACGCGCGCGGGACCCCGGAAATCCGAAACCATGCACCGTATTTTGCACAAAACCGGAATCTGCAAAAGCTAAGCTTACGGTGGCATCGGTGAATCTGAGCACCAGATGTTCGGCATTCTCGGATGCTTGGGTGAACACCTGTTTTTGCTGATAGGGAGTAGCAAGCGTAACGCCTAAAATGATTAGTATGCCCACCACAATAATCAGCGCCTTCTGCCAGAGTTTCAGAGTCCTGTGCTGATGCTGCCTGAGCAAATATGGGCTGGTATCCAGCTTCATCAATTTCCACAGCAGATAAGTGCACAAATATACGATTGCCCCGGCGAAAATCACATCACTTACAAAATGACCGCCTTGCATTACCCGCACCCATCCGATCAATGTTCCGTAGAACAAAGCAAAGTAAAAGAGCAATTTGCCGAACACATTTCTTTTCAAGCCCAAGATAAAAGCGGGTGCAAAGAAATAGAAACCCATTGTGGCATGCCCACAGGGGAAAGACTTGCCGGGTGATTCCGAGTCAATGGTAAGCGGAGCTTCGTAAGCATAGCGTCCGCCATACTCCACTACATCTCGCGGACGGGGACGCCCCCAGTGGTCTTTCAATATGCTGTTTACGATCAAACCGGGGCCAATAAGCATGGCCAGCACCAGATAGGCGGAAAGATGGCGATACCTGAATACCTTCGAGTCTTTTGCCCAAGACCGCAGATAAGCGATCAAGGCCAAGATTGTTACCAACAGAGCCGGGATATTGCCAAAGCGGTAGATAGCCTGAACCCAAGTGCGCTCATTCATGAACCAGGCATCCCGGTAGTAGAAGCTTTGCACCCGGTTGTCCCAGGCAAAGATGTTGAATGCGAGTGCGGAAAGCCCCATGATGAAGATTGGAATAAGGAAATTTGGGCTTAAAAGTAAACGACGCCCCCAAGGGGGCGTCTTATGATTTGATGTCATTATTCGTTTGTTTTGGGTTCTTCTTCGGCCGGAGTTTCCGGTGCTGCTTCTTCGAGCTCTTCGGGAGTCTCTTGCGGAGTTTCAACCACGGGGGCTACTTCCACAGGGGCTTCTTCAGTCTCAACTACTGCTTCTACAGGAGTTTCTTCCGGTACAGGGACTTCTTCAGCTTCAATTTCCACAGGAGCTTCTTCGACCACTGCTTCTACCTCAGCAGGAACTTCCTCAGCTTCAACTTCTGCTTCAACAGGAGCTTCTTCTTCGGTGATCACTTCTGTTTCCACAAGGGCTTCCGGTGCCGCTGCTACAGTCTCTTCGACCTCAGTTTCGGGCACAGTGTCCGTGGCGGGAGCTTCTGTTTGTTCATCTGCTTCCGGAGTCTGCAACGCTAAGGCTGCTGCTGCTTCAGCTTCTTCATGAGATGCTTCGGCAGTTCTTTCCTTTTGCAGCTTTTCGGCTTTCTTTTTCTGCAGTCTGGCAATTCTATCACGCATATATTGTTCGTGGATGGCGATGTATTCCTCTTGCAGTTTGGGATCTCTGGAGAAGAAGAATGCTTTCACGGAGAGGATCAATCTACGGTTTTCCATATCCAGTTCGATCACTTTCAGAGGCAGTTCTTCACCCACATGGAAGGCGTCTTCACTGTGCTCAAGTTTGGGCAGAGCGAGATGTGAAATCGGGATAAACCCTTCCACTACGTCTTCATTCATGGGGATATCCACCAATACACCCTTGGGGATCAGCTTGGAGATCTTGCCGATAACTTCAGTATTAACCGGCAAGGTCTGATTCAGGCTTTCCCATGGATCCGGAGCGAGTTGCTTCACGCCGAGAGCGATACGGTGTTGAGCTCTATCGATGGAGAGGATGATGCTTTCCACTTCTTGGCCTTTGCGGAATACTTCACGAGGATGATAGATGCGCTTGGTCCAACTGATATCTGAAATGTGCACCAGACCGTCGATACCTTCCTCGATTTCCACGAACGCGCCAAACGCTGTAAGGCTCTTCACCTTGCGTTTCAGCACAGTGCCAATGGGATAGCGGTCTTCAATGGTAAGCCAGGGGTTGGGATCCATCTGTTTCATACCAAGGGAGATGCGCTTGTTTTCTTTGTCCAGCTCCAGAACGATGGCGTTGATGGTATCGCCGTTCTTGAGAATCTTACGGGCATCGGTGATCTTCTTAGTCCAGCTCATTTCGCTGATGTGCACCAAACCTTCCACGCCCGGTTCGATTTCCACAAAAGCGCCAAAGCTCTTTACGCTGACCACTTTACCGGTGATGCGGGTGCCTTCGGGGTACTTGATTTCGATGTTTTCCCACGGATGCGGAACCAATTGCTTCAGGCCCAGAGATATTTTATTCGTTTCAGGATCAAAGTTGATCACTTTAACTTTTACTTTGTCGCCGATCGCAAGCATCTCGGAGGGATGGTTCAGCTTGCCCCAGCTCATATCGGTGAGATGCAGAAGACCGTCGATGCCACCGAGATCGATAAACGCGCCGTATTGGGTGATGTTTTTCACTTCACCTTCAAGTTCGGAGTCGATTTCAATCCTTGCCAGAAGCTCTTCACGTTTGTGTGCGGCCTCTTCTTCCATCACGGCACGGCGGGAAAGGATGATATTGCTGTGTTCTTCATCCAGGTTCACCACCTTGAACTGCATTTCTTTACCGATGAATTGATCGAGATTGGGGATCGGTTTCAAGGACATCTGGCTGCCGGGCAGAAAACCTTCGATGCCAAACACTTCCACGATCATTCCGCCTTTTACACGGCGACGAATGATGCCCGGAAGAGTTGTTCCTTCTTCAAAGGCTTTTTTAATGCGTTCAATGTTTTCCTGATAGTCAGCTTTCTTTTTGGAAAGCTGTAGGCGGCCATCTCCGCTTTCGATCTTGTTGATATACACTCTGATGGTGCTATACCGTTCCGGAGGACCACTGTAGGCAAACTCGGAGATCTGGATCACGCCTTCGCTTTTGAAGCCAATATCCACGCGGACTTCTTTATCAGAAATATCCACGATTGTGCCATCGATGATCTCACCAACTTTGAAATTGGAAAAGGATTCCTCATACATGCTCAGCATGTTTTCGTGCTCCTGTTCCTCTGGGCTGAGTTCAGCTTTGGGTTCTGCTTTCTTTTCCGGTTTGCTTTCTTCCACCTTAGCTTCGGGTTGAACGGCTTCTGCCACGGGCTCTTCAGAAACGTTCAATTCGGTTTCGGGGCTTGTTTCTTCCACCTTACTTTCGGGCTGAACTACTTCTGCCACGGGCTCTTCAGGAGTGTTCACTTCTGTTTCAGGGGTTGTTTTTTCCACTTTCGGCTCTTCGTTGTTTTCGAGCACTGTTTCTACTTCCGTTGATTTCGACGCTGTGTCTTCACCTTCGATAATAATCTCGGGATCGACCGGGTTTTGATCATGACTTAACATGATTCCTCCTTAAACAAGGGGATGTTCTGAATACTTGTTGCCAAGTCTTCTTCCCCATTTATTTTTAAAATCTTATTATAAACTTCCAAAATCCGTGTTTCAGGTGTGCTGGCTCCCGCGGCAAGACCGATGCGCTCTATCCCTTGCGGGAGCAGCTGTTGGAGCTCTTCCTCGGTCTCGATCTGAATCGTGGGGCAATACTGCGCGCAGACCTTGGTCAGCATCTTGGTGTTCGAGCTTTGCCTGCCACCGATCACGATCATCAGGTCGCTATCTTGTGCCAAACACGCGCTGGAGCTTTGCCGAAGAGATGTGGCAATACAGATACTGTTATAAACTTTCAGTTCCAGCACATTGGGTAGCAGCATCCGGATCAAGTTGTTCAGATGCTCCAGCTTCTGAGTAGTTTGAGAGATCACGCACAAGCGTTTGGCATTTTGCGCGGGAGGAGTTTCCTCCGGCCCCACCACTATCGTATCGGGATTGCCAAAGCTGCGCATCCCTACCACTTCTGGGTGGAGGGCATCGCCCAAGATCACCACCGGATAGCCATCCGCGTTTGCCTGACGGATCAGATTGTGCGTCTTGGTTACATAAGGGCAGGTGGCATCGACAATAGTGTTGCCTTGTTCTTCCAGCATCATGTATTCTTGTTTTGTAATGCCATGGGAACGGACGATAACCATGCTGTTATGCAGTTCCGCCGCTGAGTTTGCCACTTTAATCCCTTTTTCTTGGAGCTCAAGTACATACTGCGGATTATGGATCAATTCGCCCAAACTGAAGACTGGGGTACCCTGATCCGCAGCTTCGATCGCCAGCTGGATAGCACGGCGCACACCGAAACAAAAACCTGAGTGTTTTGCCAAACGTACTATCATGACCCCTCAAACGCTGCGTTATAATGCGCATAAAGCGTTTCTACGAGTTGCTGAATACTGAGGGGGCCGGTATCAATACTGATGGCATCGTCGGCTGGGATCAATGGCGCCAAAGCTCTGGAAGAATCCGCGTTATCACGCTCTTCCATCTCTTGTAAAACTGTTTCATAAACCGGATCCAGGCCCTTCTCGCGAAGCTCCAGATATCTCCGTTGCGCCCTGGTTTCGACCGGAGCGATCAAAAAGAACTTGAGTTCTGCATGGGGGAAGACCACGGTGCCGATGTCTCTGCCATCCAGGACTACCCCGCCTTCACGCCCCAGTTTACGCTGAAGATCAACCATCTTCTCGCGTACGAGCGCTTTGGCAGATATCGCAGATGCCAGCTTGGAGATATCAGGTTCACGGATCGCCAAGGATACGTCTTCGTGGTTAAGGATTGTTTTATTGCCATGTTCGTGGTATTGGATATCGAGGTCGATAAAGTTCATTAGTTCGGAAAGAGCGCTATAATCTTCAATGTCTGTCTTTTGGTTTTTTGCAGCCAGGGCGCAGGCGCGATACATTGCACCTGTGTCGATGTATATATAGCCCAGCTTGCCGGCCAAAAGCTTTGCGGCGGTACTCTTACCGGATGCGGCAGGTCCGTCGATTGCGATAATAATTCTTCTCATATCCTATACTAATCTCCAGTGTACACAATTTTTATAGTGCGGATACGAGTCAACACTTTTTTTTATTTTTTTTTGTTACTGCGTAATTCTAACGCTCTGCCCAGTATTCCTTTTTGAAATTGCTTTCAAACAGCGAGTATAATACTGGAATTACCATCAGGGTTATGAATGTAGAGCTTAGCAAGCCGCCGACTACCGCCCGCGCCAAGGGAGCCTGAGTTTCGCTGCCTTCGCCCAAACCGATTGCCATCGGCAACAAACCCAGAACAGTGGACAATGCCGTCATAAGTATCGGCCGCAATCGTCTTCTGCCTGCTTCCTCAATTGCCAACCGCAGCTTCATTTTATCCCGCTCTCTCAGTTGATTGGTTGTGTTAACTAGCAGAATTGCGTTATTTACCACAATCCCCGCCAGCATGATGATACCGATGTAGGTTTGAATATTGAAGGTTGTGCCGGTTAGAAAAAGAATCAGGCTTACCCCAATAAGCGCGAAAGGAACTGAGAACATTACTATGAAGGGATCCTTGATTGATTCGAACTGACTTGCCATCACCATATAGATCAGGATCAAGGCCAGAATGATCCCGATTGTTAGTTCCCGGAACGACTCCTGTTGTTCTTTGTAGTCGCCCACGATTTCCACTGAAAAACCTATCGGTACAGGGATTTGATCCAATCTATCCTGAATATCGCTGATCACCGCGGAGAGATTTCTTCCGCTCAGATTTGCAGATACATCAATCATTCTCTCTTGATTCACCCGCTCGATAACCGTTGATCCCTCACTCTGTTGGATATCCACCACATTCCTCAGCACAATCGGGTTACCGTCTGAGTTGCTGATGCTGATATCAAGTAGTTCGTTGATTGGCAAGCGGTCAGCGTCTTTCACCTGCACCAGCATCGGATACTCTTTGCCATGATCGGTGAAATCCCCGGCTCTGGTGCCCGAAAGCACGGTTTCCAGAGTCCCGGATATTTGCTGCACGTTCAGCCCCAGTTCCGCGGCTTTCATCCGGTCGATGATCACCAAGTCCTCCGGTGCTCCGGCCGTACGACTCAGGTTCACGTCCGTAATACCATCCACTGACTCCAAGTTTACCATGATGATCTCTGCCAATCGATACGCTTCATCCATCTCGTGTCCGCGCACCTGGATCTCGATGCGACCTCCACCCCCGCCCATTACTCGGGTGAGCCGGTTGTTGCTAACTGTGCGCACTCGGGCACGGGCTCCGGGTATGTTGCCCAGTTTTGCCCGCATCTCGTTCGCGATTTCTTCGTCACTGCGCTTGCGCATGGATTTGCTTTGCAGGCTGATGCGCAAAGAACCTGTGTTGGAAGAACCCCACCCACCGCCACCACCACTGGCAACGATGTTTGTGATCTCTTCGATAGCTGTGATGCGGTCTTCTGCCACACGCATCTTTTCGTCGATCAGCTCCAGCTGAGTGCCTGCTTCCATATCCACACTAACGCGAATCTCACCCTCGTCGCTCACCGGCATCAGCTCAGAATCGATGGAGCGGGAGAGAATCATCGCTCCAATCAGCAGGATCAAAGCGATCAGCAGAGTTTTTCCCCGATGATTGAGCGCAAGAGAAAGCCCCCTGGTATAGGTATCCTCCACCTTCTTCAGAAACACCCCGATCCTGTGATACAACCTGGGGCTAATCCCCCTGGCGTCCGGAGCCGGCTCCCGGGAAACCTTGATCAGCCGGCTGGATAGCATCGGCACCAAAGTGAGAGCCGTGATCAACGAACATATGAGCGCAAATACTACCACAAAAGCGAGTTGCTGAAACATGATGCCGCTCATGCCACGCATAAAAAGCAAGGGGAGAAATACCACGATCGAGGTTAAAGTGCTGGCCAGTATGGGCGAGCCAACTTCATCTGCACCATCAATCGCTGCTTGGCGGGAATCCTTGCCCAGCTCTTTGTGCCGGAAGATGTTTTCCATCACCACGATGGAATTGTCAAGAAGCTGCCCCACGCCCAATGCCAACGCCCCGATGGTCATCAGATTCAGGGTAAAGCCGTTAAAATAGAGCAAGCCGAAGGTGGCCATAATGGAAATTGGAATTGCGGTGGATATTACTGTCGTACTCTTCAGATTCCTGAGGAATATCAGTAGAATCAATACGGCCAGTATTCCACCCAAGAGTGCCGAAAAGCTGACATTGTTTATCGATTGTTTGATGAACACCGAGCTATCCATCAGCGGTACCACCGTAATCTGCGGGATGCTGCGGTTGATCTGCTCCACCTCTTCCAGAATCCCCTGCACCACCTTCACCGTATTTGTGCCGGATTGCTTGTTTACGGAAATCTGGATGCCCGGAACCCCGTTGATCCGCACGATTCTGGTTTCTTTGGAGGCTGTATCCACCACATCGGCAATATCTTTGAGAGCAATGGTGTTTCCCCCGCGGCGCAGAATGATGGTCTCTTTGAGCTCATCCAGGTTTTCGAAAAGACCCGGAACGCGCACCGTAATCTGGTGATTTCCGCGATATATGCTGCCAGTTGGCTGATTAATATTGGCCGATCGAATCCGGCTGATCACCTGATCCAGAGGGAACTTTAGCGCGTTCATCTTCACCGGATCAATATTTATGTGAACCTCACTGGTTCTTCCACCCCAGATGTTCACGCTGGCGACTCCATCCACTCGTTCCAGCCGGTAACTAACCTGCTCTTCCAATATCCGCCGTAGTTCCAGCACATCCAGAGCGCTGGTTACGCCCATCATGATGACTGGGGTAGCAGCCATGTCAAACTTTCTCAGGGAAGGTCTGCCTGCCTCGGAGGGCAAGCGGGCGATGATCCGGTCCAGGCGATCCCGAATATCGTTTGATGCCGCATCCAGATCGGTTCCCCAGCTGAAGCTGACCTGCACATTACTGTTGCCTTCGGTGGAGCGGGATGATATTTCCTGCACTCCCGGAACAGCCGCTACCGCTTCTTCAATCGGCCGAGTTACCAGTTCTTCCATGGTCAAGGGTGAAGCCTTGGAATAGCTGGTTGAGATGCTGATTGTGGGTGAAGTGACATCCGGCATCAGATCGATAGGCAAACGTGAAAGAGCTACCGCCCCAAGAATGATCACGATCAAGCTGACCATCGAGGTCAGCACCGGCCGCCCTACGGCTGCTTGGGATATCTTCACTGCGTACCCCTGGGCGATGCGGAATCGCTGATTTTCACTTTGCGCCCGTCATCGAGCATATCCTGCCCCAGGCTTACCACTTCCCCACTGATCCGGGGCTGCACTATTTCCACAAAGCCTTCTCCGGTGATGCCGCGCTGGATTTCTACAAAGCTTACGGAAGAATCCTCCCGATTGACCAAAAAGACACCTTCTTTGCCCCGGAGTTTGCTGATCGCCCGTTCATCCACAGCCGTAACTCCACGTTTGGTTTGATAGCTGAGAGCCACTCTGGCAAACATCCCCGGCTTCAGTAAGGCAGCAGAATTCGGGATCTCGATCTCCACCCTGGCCTGTCGCGTCGCTTCTTGCAGGACCGGGGCAATTCTCAACACTCTGCCTCCGAACACGGTTTCAGGATGAGAGTCAATTTTAACCGTGGCTTCTTGCCCCAGTTTTATGCGGCCATAATCTCGCTCGATCACATCTACCACAGCAATCACGCTGCTGATATCCATCAGTGAAGCAACCGGACTTCCGGCACTCAATTGTGCGCCTTCTTGCACAAACCGTTCACCAATTACCCGATAAGGTGCGGCGTCATTCCATTCTGCTCTGATCTTTGTAAAAGAGAGTTGCAGTTCAGCGGAGTTCAACGCGGCAAGAGCGCTGTTCAGAGAAGCAATCGCAATGTTGTTTTGCGCCTGAGCATTAGCAAACTGGTTATAAGCAACGTCGAACTCGCTTTGTGAGATGAAGCTACGTGACTGTAACTCCCTTATGCGTTCCAGCTCTGTAGTGGCAAATTCCAGTGCCACAGAACTTTGCCGGGCGCTTGCGCGAGCCATTTCCACTGCCGCCTGCGCTCTTTGAAGCTCTTGCTGCAAGATGCGGTCGTCCAGCTCTGCGATCAGATCACCCTTGTTTACTCTTTGACCGATGTTTATGTGTAGTATGCGGAGTTGCCCGGAAATCTTGGGGGCTACAATATAGCTGCTCTTTGCCTCGATGTTTCCGCTCAAATTCACGCGTTCCGTGAGATCTGTGAGTCTCACCGGTGATACTTCCACAGGGATCGCCTGCATCGTTCGGCCAGCAGCCCCGGGCGGAGTCTTGGCTTCAGGTCTGGCTATTGCAAAGCGCCAAATCACCAGGATGAGCGCGAGCAGAAGTGGGATCAATATCCATTTATGCTTCATTAAAGTGTTCTCCCATTCGTTTTGCCCCCTCACACAACATATCTCAGGATGACAGACAACGCCACGAAACAGTTCATCGCTTTTTTCGTCAAGGATTTTGCTCTCGGCAATACTCAATCGCTTAAGGCTGGAGTTATATCGGATAATGGTGGATAGCTACGGGCAATGCAATTAATCGCTATTCCCTGTGTGCAAGCTGCAACTTCAGGACAAACCGGGTGCCTTCCCCCACTTCACTGTGGATTTCAAAACCAACTCCCAATAGCTTCAAATAGGCCAAACTCAGCCGCAGCCCCATACCCATGCCGATCTCGCGGCTAGTTCCGGCTTTGGCTTTCAAGCCATGTTTCAGCAAATCGGCGATCTCGCGCTGGGTCATCCCCACCCCGGTGTCGCTAATCGTGAGCTCCAGGTGCTCGGGCTGCTTGCGGCACACAATTGTTATCTCACCGCCTACCGGCGTGAACTTGATAGCATTGCTCAGGATATTGCGCAACACGATTTTCATGATATTGGGCTCTGTATAGCTGAGCAAGTTTTTCTCTTTATATTGCAGATCGACCCGGATGTTTTTTTGCCTGACTTGCCCCTGGAAGAACTTCAACACGGGTTGCAGCGTGCCCAGCACATTCACATCCTTCATCAAACGGTCAACGCCCTGTTTGAAACTGCGCGATTCAATCCAGACCATAATCTCTGCCAAAAGATCCGTCACCGCATCCAGATTGTCGATCACGTGACCCATGATTTCATGAGAGGCAGTAGCTCCGATCTCGCCTTCCTTGATCATGCGCAATGCGGCAGCGCTATTGGCAGCGGGACCCCGCACGTCATGAGAAATGATGGAAATCAGGCGGTTCAGCATTGATAGCGAAGACTGCAACTCGCGGTTGCTTTTCTTCAGCTGCCGTGCCTGGCGATTGATCAGTTTGTTGGAGCGCTCCAGTTCTTTGTTCTTTTGTTGATATGAGGTGTTTTGAAGCTCGATCTTATGGCGCAGATACTCTGCTTCCTGTTTGGATATCATGTTTTCGGAGAGTTGATCATACTGTTCTTCCTGCAGTTTGACCAAATTCATCAGGCTTTCGTTGGCTTTTTGAAAGTCCCCGGTTCCGGCGTAATACTCGTTTTGCAATTTATACAGATTGTTGCGATGCTGCACAATGTCTGTTCCCTCGCACAGCTCTGCCGCTTCGCGCATGCAGACATATCCGGCGTCAAATTGCTCCTGTTCCAGGTGCAAAGTGCATTTTGTAAGCAATGCATTGGTATAGCCTACTTTATCGTTCTCAACGTCAAACAAGAACAAGGATCTGTCCAACAGCTCTTTCGCTTCCTGATAGCGCTTTGACTTCACACATATCGAGCCCAAAGAGCTCAAAGAGTCTGCTATATGGGATTCTCCATAGTGGCTTTCGCTGATCTTCAGCGCTTTTAGGCCATGCTCATAGGCAGCCAGATAATCGTTCTGCTCGGAGTAGGTGCGCGCCATATTTCCGTGTATATAGCTCTGATATGGCACGTTGTCACTCGATATCGCCAATTCAAGCGCTTCATGATATACTTTCAGTGCTTTTGTGTGACTCTTCAGCGGAGTGTATGCATTACCCAAATTTATCAGCGTTGCTATCCTGGCAGCAGGTTCACCGTCCCTTTCATCCAAGAAATGCAAAAGCCGGAAGGAAAGGTCCACCGCCCGGGTAAACTGCTTGGTAAAGCTATAAGCCACCACCAGATTATTCACTATCGGCATCCACATGCGATGATCTTCATCCATCTGCAAAAGCATCTCTTCCCAGATGTAGATCGCCTTGAGGTGATCTCCGCGCAAAGAATAGACTACCGCAATTACAGACTGCACATGTAGCACTTCATCAGGCAAATTGCTCTCTTCCGCTATCTTCAACGCGGCTGTCAGCGCGTCATATGCCTTCGTGGTATCTCTGCCATTGATATGAAAACGTGCCACCCCGATCAGCATATTGATCTGGTCAACATCGCTGCCCGAAAAATCTGTCTCCTCCAAAAACCTCTCTACTTCTGCCAACATCTCCAGCGCAGCGGTCCTTTCGACAAGAACCATCTCTTCCAGCAGCTCAAAGATCCTGCTTACGGCTTCTGTTGTTATTGCATTCTTCATTTTCTGCTCCACTCGGGCTAACTTGGCATTAGCATGCAATTTCGTCAATAGAAATTTTTAAAGAGTCAAGTTATGAGGTGTAGTCCGATCTCATTTGCCATTGATGCCTGCAATGCCAATATAAACGCACATAAATTGTCCCGGCAGAAACTTATCGTTTCTGATCATTGCCTTGTGACTCATTTGGGTTTCCACATTGGATTGGGGTAGGGGAGGTATCCATTACTGGCCTCCCCTTCCCTCCAAACCGTAGGTGCGTTTCTCATGTTTCCTGAGGATACTGCGAAGTTTGCGTCTTACCCAGCCGTCTTGACCGGGGAAGCTGTATTTGTGTGCCAAACCCGGGGCAATGGTCGGTAGCGCGGGGTGTAAAACCCGCAGACTGTTGACAAAGCCCATAATCACAAGATTCAAACATCTGCGTCATTGATTGTGGAATCCCGTAGGGATGGCATTTTAGATAGATAATGCATTGTTATATATATTAATAGAGCCCTGTAGGGACGGCATAACATCTTTTTGTTTGGTCAGTTTAGAATATGTCGTCCCCACAGGACTCGAATCAGTTTTATGTTTAGATTAGGTCTATCTAAATAGGGGTAGGGGAG
>DHVK01000010.1 GCA_002412625.1 Cloacimonetes bacterium UBA5210 | reverse complement strand
ATCCAGCATCACCCTACTCGATTTGTCTAAAGCAGTTCTACGGCATAGCCTGCACTTTGTAAAAGCCCCGCGCACCCGGCGTGCTAACCTCGTAATAGTTCTGCTGAAGATCCCCCTCGAGCAGTACAAAATCCGCATAGGGATCTTCCGCGAAGTACACATTATAGCTTCTTGCCAGGCTCACATCCTCCCAATCCAGTCGCAGCCCGGTTTCGGTGGCACTGATCTGCAGCACCGGGCTCTTGATAAACCAATTCATGATCTCATTCAGCAGATAGGCTCTGGTATTGGGATATTCTCCATCCACCAGCTCTGCCAAAGCGTAGGATAAGACCACACTGCGCTGTCCATACACACCTTTCCCCGCCACGCCAACCGTGCCATATCCGTCCTCGGTGAAAGCGCTGAAACCATCACTGGTAGCGGGCACATAGAGATCGATGTAATCTACATTCATTTGATTTGACGCGGTGAAGAGGATTTCGCTGAAGGGCAGTTCTGCCTGCAGGAGGCTGATTGGATTCGTGGCGCCATCGCTGGCTGAAGCAAGTCCCAGGAGCTGCCACAGCACAGTGTGTGCCCCCAGCCCTCCATCCGCGTCGCCCAGATAATACTCCAGATCCCAGCCAATCACGTCCGCCCCTTCGATATAGATCAGTCCGCCAGAAAGCAGGTAATCCCGGATCGCTTGATACATATACAGTTCGTTCAGCCGGCGATTGTTTGACCCCAGAGAACCAAAGCTAAGAAACACCGCGTCAAAGCTGTTTAAAGAGCCGGGAAACACTGTGCCATGAACCACAGCCCGCCCTTCTGCCTGAAGGGTATTGCGGATGAAGGTTCCGCTCAAGTCTCTGCCTCCTGCCACCGGTTCCCAGACATAGATCCCACCATTATTGATCAGAAATTGCAGCGTATAGCTTGTGGCAGAATGAATCGGAAGATCCGCGGTCACACTCATCTGCAAGCTCACATATTGAGAAGCGGCACCGGGGTTGATCTGAATCTGAAAGGCATCCTGCAACGCAAAGAACTCATCTGCTGGCACAGCGCTACTATGATTCGCTTGAAGTATCGTGATATTCGGATTGGAAGAACTGAGCGTGAAGTTCGCGTTGCCGCTGAAATCCGTATAATTTCTCATTACTACATTCAAACTGACTACATCCCCGGGATCCAGAGACAGTTCAGCGCTTTGATCTTTGGGCGTGCCGGCACTAAACAGCCCCAGCTTCAACATGGGAGTCTGCGTGGGATTCTCTGTACTCAGCGCCAGAAAGGCATTGATCAATCCTCCCCCCAGTTTATCGATGTAGCTGGGGTTTTGCGCGTCAATGTTCGTGCAAGTGGCCAGGATCTGATTCCGTACTTGCTGGGGGCTGAACCCGGGGTTTTGAGCAAGCACCAGTGCTGCCATGGCAGAACCGATTGGCGATGCGTAGGAAGTTGTCCCGGAACCGCTAAAGTATCCGGCGGCAGGCGTTGTGGTATAGAAATTCTGATTGGGCACCCCAAAATCCACAAATGCCCCGAAACTTGAACCTGACCATTTCGCACCATCATTGTTTAGCGAAGCCACCGCAATCACCCCGGGATAAGCCGCGGGATAAATCGGGGTCGCGTTGTTGCTGTTGCCCGCTGCAGCCACCACCACTGCTCCCAAATCGACCACATAATCGATCAGATCTTTGGAGGCCTGGCTGAAACCTGTGCTGCCCCAAGAGCAATTGATCACTTGCGCACCATTTTCTGCCGCATACAGGATGGCATCATAGCCTCTGAAGATAGTGGATGTTGCCCCAGTTCTGGCGCAGGATATCGGCATCAGGATCGGGTTCCAGCTCAATGAAGCTACTCCGATGCCGTTGTTGGTCACTGCCCCCGCCAGTCCGGCAACTCTGGTCCCGTGGCTGCCCGGATCATTGGGCTCGTTGTTTTCATCTCCGGCGATGTTCACGATAAAGTTCCAGCCGATGAGATCGTCCACCTTGCCATTACCATCGTCATCAATGCCGTTCATATCTCCGGGATCCATCACCCAGGCAGTTCCGTTGTGATAGATGGTATATCCGTTATTGTTGGCGTCTTCCCCCAAGTTGTTCCAGATGTTCTGTGCCAGATCCGGATGTTTCCATGCCACTCCGGTATCCACGATCGCGATCACAACCGGGTTGTCTTCACATTTCTGCAGATCCCAGGCTGCTTCTGCCTGCATCGCCGCGAAGTTCAGCGCTTCAGAATAGTGCGTGTCATCCGGGCTTTCCAGTGTTTCATCGAGGTAGATCGGCTCCGCATATAGCACCTCCGGGTGTTCCCGGAGCGCATTCGCGATTGAATATGGACTGATAGCGGGGGCGAAGCTAAGCTCATAGATATCCCGCAGAAGGCCTTTTTTATCCTTGAATGCTTGGTATCTTGGTGCAATACTCAGAATCCGGAGTCTGCTTAGTTCCGTTTCCAGATGTTCCGGAGAAGCTCCTTGTCTTAGCTTCAGAACAGCTTTTCCGGGTTCGATTCCTGCCTCTTTGGCAAAACCGAGGCTAAAAAGCAGCAAAACGCAGAAAACAATACGCTTCAGCATTGGTCTCTCCTTCGTGAAGCCCCGGCAGTGGTATCAGCGCTCAGTAGCGGGGGATCACATGCATATGATAGTGAAACACGGTTTGACCGGCGCGGGAGCCGCAATTCATCGCCAGATTATAGCCTGAGGGAGCATACTCCTTGGCCAAAAAGCTCTTCACTTCTGTGCTTATCTTTTGCAAAGCCGCGGCTTCTTCCTCGTTGAGCTCAAAATAATCCACGACATGACGCTTGGAAATAATCAGGCAGTGGCCTTTGGAAACCGGGCGTTGGTCATATATTACATAATAATGCTCGTTCTGAATCAGCCAAGCGGAACTGGGGATGGCGCAGAAGATACACGTCTCTTGCATCACAACCTTCAAACTCCCACTCTATCGCAAAAACGGTAGATCGGGCATTTATCGCACATCGGCTTGCGCGGTTTACAGAGGTTTTGCCCAAAGGCTACCACATAGGAATTGATCTTCAGCCAGTGTTTTTCCGGCAGCTTGGCTCTTAGTGCCATTTCGGATTCCAGCGGATTCCTGGTTTGGATATAGCCCCAGCGGTTGCAGATTCTATGCACGTGGATATCCACACAGATGGCAGGCAGCGAAAAGGCTACCGCCCGAACCAGGTTCGCGGTTTTGCGCCCCACTCCGGGCAGCTTCAGCAGATCATCAATATCAGAAGGAACCCGTCCCGCGAATTCCTCCCGCAGCACTTTCGGCAAGGATTTCAAGTGCTTGGTTTTAGCATTGTGAAATCCGGTCTGATAGATGATCTTATCCAGTTCCTGCACGCTCAATTTGTCAAAATCATCAGGCTCCTGAACTACTTTGAATAGCTCATTCACGACCTTGGCGGTTGTTTCGTCCTTGGTTCGGGCGCTCAGGATGGTGGCCACCAAGACCCGGAATGGGTCTTTGGTTTTGGCCTGGATGAGATCCACAATCGGAGTCTTCACGCTAAAGAAATGTTCTTCAAGATGTTGCATTACCATGTCGATATCGGTGTTGGTCATTGTGTCTCCTGTTTCTCGGCGCAGTTTATAGAGAATGAATCTGCCACAAAAATTTCTCTTGCCATTATTTGTAAAGCTGTAGACTTGTCAATCACAAGGAGAATCCGAATATGTGTGGAAGATTTGCACAAGTAATAAAGCATGACGAACTGGTGAGGTTACAGAAAGAACTAAATGCTTCCATCAGTTCTGAACAGCTGGAACTTTCATACAACGTGGCCCCCACCCAGACCGTGATGGCTATCGTCAGCAAAGCCGCTCTGCGCTACAACGGATTCTTCCGCTGGGGGCTGATCCCCTCCTGGATGAAAGAGCTGCCCAAAACTCCGCTGATCAACGTACGTTTTGAAAGCATCCACGAAAAACCGTCCTTCAAAGCCTCCTTTATTCGCCGCCGCGCCATCATCCCCATCAACGGGTTCTATGAATGGCAAGCCCCCGGCAAGATCCCCCACTATATCTATCCTGCTGATGGCGGTTTATTGTATCTGGCAAGTATTTACGACGTCTGGGAAGGTGCTGATGGCAGCTTCTTGCCCTCCATCGGGATTATCACCACGGAAGCGAACGAATTCATGAGCGCATTGCATCACCGCATGCCGCTGGTAGTCTCGCAATCTCACATCGATCCCTGGATGGATCCCAGCCTGCAAAATCACCAGGAACTGCGCGGATTGCTGTTGTCCAACCCCGCGCCGTCCCTGAAATACCACCGGGTAAGCCCGGCAGTGAACAAAGTTTCGAACAACGATGAAACCCTCATAGAAGAATACGGCTCGCAACAAGAGCTACTGTTCTAAGGTATAAAATGAACAAGGATAAAATCAGAATTTTGGTTATTGATGACGATGTGGCGATATTGGACTGCATCCGCCTCAGCCTGCAGAGCTTGGGCCCATATCAGGTAACGGTTTGCGAAAACCCCCGGGAAGCCCTGGAACTATTGCACACCAACGACTTTGCCACGGTCATCAGCGACGTAAATATGCCGGGGCTCAGCGGTTTGGACGTCCTGGCGGCGGTCGTGAAATACGATGACAAAATCCCGGTGGTATTAATCACCGGAAACACCGAATCGGAAATCATGCGCAAAGCAATTCATCTGGGGGTTTATGAGTTTCTAAAAAAACCCTTTGAGATGAGTGATCTGGTGGTAACCGTTAAGCAAGCTGTGGAAACTCATCGGCTAAAAGTGCAGAATGAGCAATATCAGAATCACCTGGAGAGCTTGGTACAACAGCGCACTATCGAACTGTTTGCCGCCAAAAGCAAGCTGGAAAAGAGCTACCTGAATACTATCCATACCATGGTGAACGCCATGGAAGTGAACGACATCTACACCAGAGGACACTCCGAACGGGTCACAGCCATTGCCATGCGGCTGGGGAAACTACTGGGACTGAACATCGATGAATTGCGCCAACTGCGCATCGGCGCTCTGTTGCATGACCTGGGCAAGATCGGTATCATCAGCAACGTCCTGAACAAAGAGCAACGGCTCACCGAGAGCGAGTATGACATCATCAAGCAACATCCCATTATCGGTGCCAAGATAATCGACCCCATCGGCCTGCCGGACACAATCTCCAAAATCATTGTGCAACACCACGAATGGGCAAATGGAGAAGGTTACCCATACGGCATAACGCTGCCGGACATCCACCCTCTGGCGCGCATCGTGAGCGTGGCGGACAGCTTTGATGCCATGACCAGTCAACGATCATATCGTCCCAGCCGGGAGTTTGCCTCCGCAGCCGAAGAAGTCTATGCAAATCTGAACCGCCAGTTTGATCCCGTTGTAGGAAAAGTATTCTATGAAAACCAGCGGCAAATCCTGAGTGTTATCAACGATCATCAAGCTCTGAAAGACCTCCTGCAGGAAGCATTTTGATCCGCCCCAGCTAAGCTGATTCATGATTCATAAACCTTGTCTCAAGCTGTTGTTGTGCTGTCTTCATGCTGTGGTCACACATTGATCACAACAAAATATGAACTTCATCTCAGCTTAGCTGAATCGGCATATAGCATGTGAGGAATGACTGCGAAGCGCGGATAAGCTTCATGCATTTGGCTCTTTTTGTTTAGCATTAACCCGGAAACAGAGTATCATGTCAAAATCATACGACTCGATAAATCCGTTGTGAAAAAGATGAACAACCCGGATTGTTATGGTGGCTTGAAATGGAGTTGGCACTGGTCTTCTCTGTAAAGCTTGGATAATTGTTCCTATCGTGGAGGATTGTTGCTTATGAGGACTACGAAAGATAACGCAAAAACGCTTGGCGAAACGCCGCAAGCGGAAGAGATTTTGCTGTTCCTTGCCCAAACCAGTAGCGGTTTTTCGGAAGAGCCCTTTTTCGATACCCTGGTTAAATTCCTGGCAGCCATCCTGAAAATGGATTTTGTGTGCATCGTGCGTCTAAACGCGGACGGCCTGCGTGCCACGACTGTGGCAGTGTGGCGCGATGCAAAGCTTGAGGACAATTTCAGCTTCGCCTTGAAGGATACTCCTTGCCGGGAGCTCAAGCGCAAATCCTATTGTTGTTACCAGAAAGGAGCAGCTCAGTTGTTTCCTCGCGATCAGCTCTTACAGGAGCTACAAGCAGAAAGTTATACCAGGGTGACGGTTCTGGGTTATAACGGAGCTCCAATTGGTCTGATAACGGTGATCGGAAGGTGTCCCCTGAGTAATCCCAAACTGGTGTCTGATACGCTGAATATGGTGTCTATACGCGTGGCGGGAGAATTGGAGCGCCTGGAAGCCGAAGCAGCGCTAAGGGAAAGCGAAGAGCGATTCAAAGCTTTGCATAATGCCTCTTTTGGAGGGATCGCCATCCACGACCAAGGGGTCATTCTGGATTGCAATCAAGGCCTGAGCGATATGATGGGCTATTCACGCGAAGAGTTGATCGGGATGAATGGCTATCTCTTGATCGCGCCGGATTCCCGGCAGATAATCCTGGACCATGTCGCTGCCCACTCTGAAGAGCCGTATGAGGCCTATGGGATGCGCAAAAACGGCGAGAAATTCCCGATGCGTCTTGAGGCAAGGGTGATTCCCTACAAAGGAAAAAGCGTCAGATCGGTGGAATTTCGGGATCTCAGCCAGCAGAAGCTGGCGGAAAAAATGCTCCGGGAAAGAGATGAAGATCTGAAAGAAGCTCAACAAATTGCGCGTTTGGGAAGCTGGCGACTGGACCTTGCCACAAACAATGTAGTCTGGTCCGAAGAGCTTTACAAGATTTATGGCTTCGATCCCCAACTGCCACCACCACCTTACCCAGAGCACAGCAAGCTGTTCACCAAAGCAAGTTGGGATGCTTTATCGGAAGCCCTTGCCCATACCGCTGCCACCGGAGTTCCCTACGAGCTGGAGCTGGAAACCTTATTGAAAGAAGGAGCTACGGGATGGATGTGGGTGCATGGCAAGCCTGTCAGAGATGATGCGGGTCAAATTGTCGGGCTAAGGGGTGCTGCTCAGGACATCACGGAGCGTAAACTAGCCGAACAGGAAAAGGAACGACTAAAGGAACAGCTAAATCAGACCCATAAAATGGAGCTTCTGGGGCAGCTGGCAGGAGGCGTGGCTCATGATTTCAACAATTTACTCACAGTAATCATGGGTTACAGTGCGGAATTGTGCGCCGGCACAGCCCCGCTCAGCCAGATCAAGCAGGATGCCGAGGAGGTTTTCAAAGCCAGCGTGCGCGCCAAAGAGCTTACCCAACAGCTCCTGACCTTCAGCCGTAAGCAAGTGCTGCAAACCAAAACCCTGGATCTGAATGCGCTGATCTGCAATCTCAATGGCGTCTTCCTTCGCTTGATCGGGACACACATTGAGATAGTGCAAAAACTCACAAAGGACAGCGTGACGATCTATGCGGATCAGGGACAAATTGAGCAATTGATCATCAATCTGGTAATAAACTCCAGAGATGCGATGCCCAAAGGGGGGAAAATCTATATAGAAACTTCATTGATTGCAGCATACAGTAAAGAAATGGAGGAAAAATATCAGGTTTCGCCGGGTAAATATGTATTGCTCACGGTCACTGATACCGGTCCCGGAATTCCGAAAGAGGTGCAGAGTAAGCTGTTTGAGCCCTTCGTTACCACAAAAGGCAAAGGCAAGGGATTGGGTTTGGGGCTATTCAACGTGATGAATATTGTAGATAATTACAATGGAAAAATCACGGTCGAAAGTGAAGCGGAACAGGGGCCCAGCTTCAAGATCCTGTTGCCATATTCTGCGGGAAAGCACTTTGGGGAAGCTCCGGAAGCCAAGGACCCGGATATCCATGGGCATGGGGAATTGATCCTGATCGTCGAAGACGAAGAAGCTTTGGCAAAGTACTTCCAAAAAATGGTATCGAAGCTGGGGTATGAAGTCTGCGTGGCATACAGTGGGGCAGAAGCTCTGCACAAGCTGAACAAAGAGATCAAGCCGGAGCTGGTGATATCCGACATCATTATGCCCGGGATCAATGGCCGGGAACTGGCAGAGAGGATCAGAGAGCTGCTCCCTCAGCAAAAGCTGCTTTTTATGTCCGGTTTTACCGATGATATTCTCCAACCACTCGGTGTAAGCAAAGATCAGATTCCATTCATCCAAAAGCCATTTACGGCATTGCAGCTGGCCAAACAGATCAAGGCCATATTGCAGAACTGACCGGAATTGTATGCTGCTTTGCCAAAAGCTTGGGCTAGGTCGGATCCGCTGAAATCAAGAATTCCGCGGATTTTTTTGTGCTTTCGGGGATTCCATCCTTGACAAAAAGCCACGTCTCAACTGCTTTGAGCAAATCACAGAATTTTATGCACTTATCATCTTTACCAATATGAAATCATCAGAGGAATCATGCAAGAAATCATTATCGATGGCAACAGCCTGAGCCTGGAAGCGGTAGCACAAGTAGCGCAGCAAAATACGCGCATTCGTCTATCAGAAGAGAGCATTGCCAAAGTAAAATACTGTCGTGAGTATGTCGAGAAAGTAATCGCCAATGGCGACACCGTATATGGTTTGACCACCGGATTCGGCAAGTTCAGCTCGGTCTGCATTGCCAAAGAAAACATCGAGGAATTGCAGGTGAATTTGATCCGCAGTCACGCTGTCAGCGTGGGCGCACCCTACAGCGAAGAGATTACCAGAGCGATAATGCTGTTGCGCATCGCGGTCTTGGCAAAGGGACATTCCGGCATCCGCCTTGAGACTTTGCAGACATTGGTGCAGATGCTGAATCTGGGTGTACACCCCATTATCCCGATGCGTGGTTCTGTGGGTGCCAGTGGCGATCTATCCCCGCTATCACATCTGGCATTGGTGCTAATCGGTGAGGGCGAGGCAATATATCAGGGCGAACGCCTGAGCGGCGAAGAAGCCATGCGCAGAGCCTCAATCCAGCCGGTGGTGCTGCAAGCCAAAGAAGGCCTGGCTCTAAACAACGGGACTCAGGTGATGGCAGCGATCGGGGTGCTTAGCCTGATCCAGGGCGAAACACTGTGTAAGCAGGCGGACATCCTTGCCGCCATGACTATCGACGGGCTGCAGGGAACTCCGAACGCGATGAATCCCCTGATCCACAATGTGAGACCGCATCCGGGACAGATAGCTTCTGCCGCCAACATCCACAATCTGCTGAAAAACAGTAATCTGCGAAATTCTCACCGGGATTGCGACAATGTCCAAGATGCCTATTCTCTGCGCTGCACTCCGCAAGTGCATGGTGCGGTGAGAGATGCTCTTGCCTATGCCCGTGGTGTGTTGGAGATCGAGATCAATTCTGCCACAGATAATCCGTTGATCTTTCCGGAAGAAGAAATGGTGATCTCCGGGGGAAACTTCCATGGCGAACCCCTTGCCATCGTGCTTGATACCATGGCAATCGCGCTAAGCGAATTGGCGAACATCAGCGAACGGCGCATGGAACAGATCCTGAATCCTGCGCTTTCCCGCGGCTTACCGCCGTTTTTGGCCTTCCGTCCCGGGCTGGATTCCGGCTTCATGATAATTCAGCTGACAGCCGCCTCGCTGGTTTCGGAAAACAAGGTCTTGGCGCATCCGGCTTCCGTGGATAGCATCCCCACCTCGGCAAACCAGGAAGACCACGTCTCCATGGGCTCCGTCTCCGCCATAAAGCTTCTTCAGATTATGGAAAACGTGAGCACGGTATTGGCTATAGAATTGATGATCGCCGCGCAAGCTTTGGACATCAGAGCGATAGAAAGCTCAGCCGCTCTGGAAACCGCAAAAGCCACCCTCCGAGAGTTTGTCCCGGGCTTGGTGGAAGATAGAGTGATGTATCCGGAGCTGAACCTGAGCATTGGACTCATCAAACAGGGAGCGGTTTTGCGCTCTGTGGAAGAAACGGGATTAAAAATCAATTGACAGATTGAGGCCGACCATGCGCTATTGCATCATGAAATACACGCGCATCCTAATACTATTGGCAGTTCTGGCAATGCTTGTCGCCTGCGGGATCGACAACACCATGTATAATGCCAAAAACTACTTTAAAAGCGCTCAGGGGCGCGCACTGAATGCCAACGGCCGCCCCACGCCTCAAGCAGTTGACGAATATACCAAAGCCATTCAGAAATGTGGGATCGTGCTATCTCGAAACAGCACCGGAAAGCGGGCAGATGACGCATTGTTCCTGATGGCGCGGGCCTTGTTCTACAAAAAGAATTCTGCCTTTCAGGCCAAAGACGCATTCGAAAGCCTGATCGCGGGGTTTCCGGATAGCAGACACATTCCGGATGCCTACATCTACTTGGCCAGGGTATTGCGCGAAGTAAATCAACCGGCACAATCTGAAGCAGTCCTGGAACGCTTTGTGCGGGATCCCAAATACATCAAGCATCATGCCCGGGCACTCCTGGTGCTGGCAGATTTTGAGATTGGGGATGAAGACTATATCCGGGCGCAGTTTTGGCTGGAACGCATTATCCGGGACTACCGCTCATCGGATGAGTTCAAAGATGCCTACTTCCTCTTTGGGAAAAACTACTATATGCAGAAGGAATATGATAAATCTCTGGCAGAGTATCAAACCTTCATCAATACCCGGGGCATCCCCCGGGAACGCAAGCTGGAAGCCAGATACTATATAGCCCTAAACCTGTATGAACTGGGCAGATACTCTGAAGCGTTGCGGGAAATCCGCTATGTAAACCGCGTCGAAACTCGTCCGGATATGCTCTCAAAAGCAAGAGTCCTCTATGGACGGGCCCTGCTTTCCGAAGGTTTTGAAGAGGATGGATTGGCAGAGCTGGAAGCTGTTACAAAGACCTATCCCCGAACCGAACACGCTGCCGCGGCATATTACTATTGGGGAAGCTATCTTTATTATCAGAAAGGCAGCCTGGATGCTGCGGTGACCCATCTGAACCGGGTTCGTACCGAGTTCAGCGCTTCAGTGTTTGCTCCCAGGGGAATGAGACTTGCCAATGCCATCAGCCAGAGTAAAAGCACCCGGAAGCTGGACAGTTCCCGAAACCTTCAAGAGTTTCTGGATTTCCATTATCTGAGAGCAGAGAGCTTTTTGGGGGCAATAGCCCTGCCGGATTCTGCCCTGGCGAGCTATCGGCGGGTGATCGCAGAGCGGGATAGTTTTGCCGTTCAAGCCGATTCTTTGAGAGCTCAGATCATGCTTTATAATGCAGAACTGGACAGCTTGCTGCTGCTGGTACCGGATGTTCCCGAAGAGCTTGCAGATCCCCTCATTGAACCTGATCTGGCGGATGCTGACGAGCCGCAAGACAGCTTGCTGACTGTCTCGGAACTCCTGGAGGAGATCGAGCTTGCAGTGGATAGCCTCGCTGTGCTCCCGGAAGCTTCCGCTATTACTGCTCCGCTTGCAGACAGCCTTCAAACGGAGGACTTCAGCGAAGCGCTTACGGTAGTAGAAAACGAGGAAATCCCTCTTGATATGACCGCAGAGGCAGATTCACTCTCCCCGCTGCTTGAGGATTTCACCAAGAATGAGGAAGGAACCCAAAGGGATACATACACCGAGCAGAAACCGGAAGATGACCCGCTGGCCGTGGCGCGCGATCGAATCGTGGTGCTCCGGCAAAACATCGGCCATATCGAAGTGCAACTGGCTAAGTTTGAAGAGCCTTTGAACCGCTTTGACACAGAGATAATCCCCTTCTGCAAATACTCGATATTCAGCATTCTGAGAAGCATTCCTGGGCGAGAACCGGAGGCAGAAGAGATCTACCGGGAAATGCTTCAGGACTCCTCCCGCAATATGTACACCATCGCTGCCGCGGCTGTGCTGGCCGGAAGAACTCCGACCCTGGCGGATCCGGATTTGGAGGAAGCGGAGGCTTCATTTGACCTGGCTTTGGATTATTATCCCCAAGCACCGGATTCTTTGGTCACTGCGATGCAGGAGTTCACGGAAAGTGAGTATGAAGTTCTGCGTGTCAGAGCAAACTACCGCCTGGCTTGGTTTTACTCGTTTGAACAACCGGATACAAGCTTGGCCAAGCCCTATCTGGATGCAGTGTTGGAAGATTCCGCGGAGATCATATATGCCGATGCCGTGCGTCGTTTCTACGATGGCAGGCAGTTTCTGAAGCGAGAAGCAAACTACACTTATCTCGAGATTGCCGATAGTTTGACCATCGAAGCTGCTGCTGAGATGGACAGCTTGATCCCGGATTTGGCTGATAGCCTGTCTGTGGATATCTCACTCCCGGAAGCAGATAGCTTGAAATGGGAGTCCGTCCCGCCGGTGGAAGCCGACAGCCTGTCTCATGTGCCGGGTGATGACCCCGAACCGGAAGAGGAAGGCGGGGAACCGGAGCCTTCTCCCAATGAACAAGCCCCGCAGGACATCATCCCGCCCCGGGAAGAAGACACCGATAGTTGATGAAATCGGGCTTGATCCGCAGCCAGCATGTGTATTTGAAGCTGGCTATCTTCGTCATCGGAATCAGCTCCGGGTTTGAGGTTTCACAAAGACAGCTGGCAGCTCAAGCTTTGCTGTTGTGCGTCTATATGTTTGCTGATACAGGGCTCTACGGCAGCTTTCTGTTTGCCCTGCGCAAGCTTCTGACGTGGTTCGCTGCCTACTGGGTTTTCGCGCTAATCTTTGGCATAGAGTTTCCCGTATCGCTCATGTTTACCCTCAAGATTATCTATCTGGCCCTAATCACCGTTGCGGTATGGGCTTCTGTGGATAGGACCCGGCTTTGGGCAGATCTTTACCCCCTTGTCAAGTACCGCCCGCTGCGGGCTTTCCTTTCCTACTCTCTGGCAACCTATCTGTTTCTGAAAGAATATCTTGCCCTTTACAAGAGCAAAACCCTGCCCGCCGAGATCTCCGGGATCCTGGATAGAGCGGTTAGCGCCGGAAAGGAGATGCATGAGAATAGTTACCGGATCGAGGACAAAGTGGAAGACCTGTTGCGGAAAACTCCGGTGCAACAACCACTCTGTCACGCCGCAAACCTTTATGGACTGCTGTTTCTCTGCCTCTTGGGCATAGTGAATAGCCTCTGAGGATGGCATTATGCGTTACCTGATTAAGATGGCATATGACGGAACCGGCTTCATCGGCTGGCAGAAGCAAAAGCAAGGACGCAGTGTGCAAACCACGCTCGAAACCGCTTTGCAGCAGTTTGCGGAAGGTAGCACAGCCATGACAGCCGCCGGCAGGACTGACACCGGGGTGCACGCGCTTGCGCAATACGCTCACTTTGAATATAATGGCCGGATGAGCCTGGAGCAAATACTGCTGGCCTTTCGCCGCTGGCTCCCGGATGACATCAAGGTGCTGCAGATCTGGCAGGTGGGAGACGATCTTTCCGCCCGCTACCAGGCCTACGAACGGCAATACAAATATCTGCTGAGCAAGGACCGGGATCCTTTTAACCGCTGCTACAGCGGCTTTATTCCGCATCTCAGGGTTCGCCTGCAGCCCATGCAAGCTGCCGCGGAAAAGCTCCTGGGGCGCCAAAACTTCAGCAGCTTCGGCAGGCTGAATCCGGAAGTACCGAACCACATCTGTGAACTGAAGGAGATCAGCATCAGCGAAGATGATCAATTCTTCACCTTCATCGTGCGGGCAGACCGCTTTCTGCACAACATGGTGCGCCGCATTGTGGGCACTTTGACCAACATCTCGCACTTCGATCTCCCTCCGGAAACGATCGACAAACTGCTGGCAGACCAATGCCCCCGCCAAAACCTGGTGACCACCGCCCCCGCTTGCGGGCTCTATCTGATTGGCGTGAAATATCCTGATGAACTGCTTGACGGCAGATCCACCTGTAAATTTGATGACTTGCGAAAGAGGAAACCATGAACTACAAAATCCCCCGTGGAACTTATGACATATTGCCTGCGGACAGCGCTAAATGGCACTTTGTGCAGGATGTCTTCCGTAAGGTAGCTTCCAGCTTCGGATACAACGAGATCACCACCCCCATCTTCGAGATGGCAGAGCTTTTCGAACGCAGTTCCGGCGAGAGCTCAGACGTGGTTCAGAAAGAGATGTATCGCTTCACCGATCAAAAGGGCAGAACCTTTGCCCTGCGCCCGGAAGGAACCGCCCCGGTAGTGCGCGCCTATGTGGAAAACCACATGGATAAAAGCGGCGGCCGCAGCAAGCTCTACTATATGGGCCCGATGTTTCGCTATGACCGTCCGCAAGCAGGACGCTTTCGGCAGTTTTACCAATATGGCATCGAGTTTATCGGCAGCAACCACCCCTATTACGATGCAGAAGTGATCGCCATCGAGATGACTTTCCTGAAGACTCTGGGCATCAAAAACGTCCGCCTGGAAATCAACAGCGTGGGCTGTGCCGAATGTGCCAAAGATTACGACAAAGCCCTTCAGCTCCACTATCAGCCACATCTGGAAGAGCTCTGCGCGGATTGCCGGAAGCGCTTTGAAACCAAGCCCCGCCGTTTGCTGGACTGCAAAGTGCCGTCTTGCAAAACCTTCCGCCCCGGCGCGCCTTCTCAGCTGGACTATCTGGATGAAGCCTGCCGCCTGCATTTTCAGCAGGTGCGCAACTATCTGGATACCATGAACATTGCCTACACCGTGAATCCCGCCATCGTGCGCGGTTTGGATTACTACACCAACACCGCTTTCGAGCTGATCGTGGACGCTCTGGGGGCACAAAACTCCATCGCCGGAGGCGGCAGATACAACGCGCTGATCGCTCAGATCGGGGGAAAGGACACTCCCGCCATCGGGTTTGCCGGAGGCTTTGAACGCCTGCTTTTGGCCCTTGAGAAAGAGCAGATCCCGCTTCCTGGGATCCCTAAACCGGATGTTTACACAATCGCCATCGGTGAAGAAGCCCAAACCGCCGTCCTCGGCATCTTGCAAAGCCTGAGGGAAGCCGGAATATATGCCGAATACAACCCCGAAAAAGGCTCTTTCAAAGCTCAAATGAAAGCCGCAGACGCTTCTTTGGCCGCATATGCCATCATTCTGGGAGAGGATGAGCTGAAACAGAACAAGGTGATCCTGAAAAACCTGAGTGACTCTTCCCAAGAAAGCCTCAGCCCGCAAGAGCTTGTAGGCAAACTAAGCCGCTAAACTACATAATCGGGGATTGCCAAGCTGCGCAATCCCCTCATTTTCTGAAAGGGAACCATGCTTTACACAAAGATCTCTGCCTACCTGGAGCAATCCGGATTCTTCCAAAATCTGCTGCCCCTCACCAAAGGCACGCAGATATATCACCTCAGCCAAAGCGCCAGAGCCCTCGTAGCAGCGCATATCTGGGCAAAGACAGGCAAGAACATCATCCTGGTCTCCCAGGACGATATCATCGCGGAAGATCTCTGGGACGACCTGGTAACCCTGGTCGGAAAGGATAATGCCTTCTATCTGCCCGATTACGAGATCCTGCCCTATGAAGAGCGCTCTCCCCACTACTCCATCCGCGCCACCCGCATGATTACTCTGTTGAACGCCGTGAGCTCGGAAGTCCCGGCAATCTACAGCCTTTCCATCCGCTCCTTTTTGCGCCTCATCCCCTCCCGCAAGACCCTTTCAAAGCATATCTTTACGCTCCGGAAGGGCGACAACATCGATCCCGATGAATTGATACAGCGTTTACACAATATGGGTTATGAGATCGAGTATCAAATCTCCAAGGTGTATCAGGCGGCAAAACGTGGCGGCATCCTGGACCTCTTTTCACCCCCCGTCTTAAACCCCGTTCGACTGGAGTTTTGGGGCGATGAAATCATGAGTATCCGCAGTTTTTCTGCCAATACCCAACGCTCCATCTCCCAGGATCTGGGTGAGATCACCGTGATCCCTGCCCGCGAGATTTCTCTGGATGATGTGGATTCCGGCTCCGTGATCATCGCCAAGATCCGTGAGAAAGGCTTCTTTGACGGCATTGAAAACTACTTCAGCCTGCTCACCAAAGAGCTCAGCCCCTTTTCGGATTACTTTCCCGCGGGGGACAAGCTCTTCATCTTCAGCAACTTCAGCTATGTGAAAGAAGAGCTGGAAGCCCTCACCGAACAAACCCACACGCAATACCGCAAAGAACTGAAGAAAGGCAGCAAGGGTAAGATTCCCAAGGTGAAGGATCTCATTATGCCGGAAGACAGCTTTTATCAAAGCCTCGCGGCCAGCGAATGCCTGTATCTTTCCCAAAGCGAATTCATCCTCCCGGAAATAAGGCACAACATCCGGGCTCCCTTTGCCGGGCAACCGGCGTTTGAAGGCGATCTGCCCCTGCTCTCGGACTCTCTGAAGAAGAAGCGCGAATCCGGCTGGACCCACTATCTGCTCTTCGACAATCCCTCGCAGGAAAAGCGCATGCGCCAGACCATCGGAGACGAAACCCAATATCAAAGCCACATCGGCGTCTTGCATGAAGGCTTTGAGATCGAAGACACTGCTTTGGGGCTTTTCACCGATCACGAGATCTTCAACCGCTACAAACGCAAGCGCTATGCGCCTCGCTTTGCCCCCGGCGAAAGCATTGTTGACTATGAAAACCTGAAACTCGGCGACTATGTGGTGCATGTGGACCACGGTATCGGAGTCTTTGAAGGGCTCAAGATCATCAAACTGGACGGCCAGGAAGTGGAATGTCTGGTGCTACGCTATGCCAACGATGACCGCGTGTATGTGCCCACCTTCCAGCTGACTTTGGTTAGCAAATACGTGGCAGAAGAGGGTGCCGCGCCCACCTTGAACCGGCTGGGCAGCGCCAAATGGCAAAACACCAAGAATCGGGCTACCCAACAGATAGAATTGATCGCGGCAGACCTCGTGAAGCTCTATGCCGAGCGCAGCAGTCGTCCCGGGCTCGCCCACGCTCCGGATACCGAATGGCAAAAAGAGCTGGAAGAATCCTTTATTTATGAAGACACCCCAGATCAGGTGCGCGCCACCAGAGAGATCAAGGACGATATGGAACTGCCTTCGCCGATGGAGCGTCTGCTCTGCGGAGACGTGGGCTTCGGCAAAACCGAGGTCGCCATCCGCGCCGCCTTCAAAGCGGTCAACAGCGGCTTGCAGGTAGCCGTCCTGGCTCCCACCACACTGCTAGCGGAACAGCATTACCGGGTCTTCAAAGAACGCCTCGCCCAATACCCCGTGCGTGTTGCCATGCTCTCCCGTTTCCGCTCCAAAGCCATGTTGAACAAAGACATCCAGGATATCGTTGCCGGTACTGTGGATATCGCCATCGGCACGCACCGCATTCTTTCCCAGGATGTGAAGTTTCCCCGGCTCGGACTGCTCATCATTGATGAAGAACACCGCTTCGGAGTGCGCCACAAGGATCGTCTGCGCCGCATGCAAAGCAACGTGGATACTCTCTATATGAGCGCTACGCCGATTCCCCGGACCCTGAATATGGCGCTTGCCAAGCTGAAGGAGATCTCTTTGATGCAGACCTCACCCAAGGAGCGCTTGCCCATCCGTACCATCATCACCCCGCGCGATATTGAAGTGATCAAAGATGCCATCCGGCGGGAAGTAGATCGCGGTGGTCAGGTCTTCTTTGTGCACAACCGGGTGCAGACCATCGAGACCGTCGCTCTGGAGCTGCGCCGCGAAATGCCCGATGTCAGCTTCATGGTGGGGCATGCACAAATGCCCGAACACCATCTGGAAGAAGTGATGAAAGCCTTTGTGGATCGTGAATTCCAGGTCCTGATCTCCACCACCATCATCGAAAACGGCATCGACATCGCCAATGCCAATACCATTCTCATCGACCGAGCCGATAACTTTGGCTTGGCCCAGCTATATCAGATGCGCGGCAGAGTGGGCAGAAGCAACCGCCGTGCCTACGCGTATCTATTGATCCCCAAAGGTACCACCACGGTGGCTCGCCAAAGGCTGGAAGCCCTAACCCAATATGACTATCTGGGCGCGGGATTCCAAGTGGCGCTGCGGGATCTGGAACTCCGCGGAGCCGGCACCATCCTCGGCACCAAACAAAGCGGCATCATCCAAGCCATTGGCTTCAATTATTACAACCGCCTATTAGGTAAAGCGATAGAAGCAGTGGAAAGCGGAGATACCGAGAGCCTTTATGCGGAAGATAGCCCGGCTACCCGCCAAAGCATCCGCACCGAAGTGGATCTCTATTTCCCTCCGGAATACATCGACAACGATCAGGAGCGCTTGCGCATTTATCGCCGTCTGGGGGAACTGAAAAGCTTGGAAGACATCGAAGAATTTGCCACCGAACTGCATGATCGCTTTGGCATTGTTCCGGAAAACGCCCGCTGGCTGCTGCTTTACTTCAAGGTTGATCTGCTGGCGAAGTGCTTGAAACTGAGGAACTGCACCGTGAAACGCGGCATCATGACCATCGAGTATGACGCATCGAACACTCCGCCCAAAGCGGAAATCCTGCGTTTTTGCTCCAAGATCAGCGAACCATACCGCTTTGAAGCCTCCAAAAGCCTGAAGATCATTATCGAATTGGATGCGGAAATGGATGCCCTGGCCCAGTTTGAGCGCGCTATAGAGGTTTTGGAACTGGCAGTGCCGTAATCTCGCTCTCAGAAATCCATCATCACAGACCGGAGGTCTTTTTATTGTGGAAGCGTCATCTTGACGCTTGTTCAATAGAAATGCGGCTGCAAGCCGCATCTACAATCTGCCAAATCGAGCCATCAAAACTTCGCATCCTGCATGACCGGTTTGAAAAGGGGCACTCCGAAGAGTACCCCACTAAGAATCCTGAGCTTATCTGATAAACTCTTCGATTTGCCTTCGGCTCGCTTTACCCACCAGATTGTTCAAACTCACCAAATCCAGTCGGGCAGAGTATAGCACGACGGCACTTACGGTATAGAAGTATTGTGCCGGAGGCTGGATATTTCCGCCGGGCAAACCAACACCCATGTGCCGGAAATTCGTATTTGTACTATAGCCCAAGAAGAATTGCCCCTCCGGACCGGCAGCGGGGTCCATCGCTCCATAAACAAAGTAATATGGCACTGTAACCGGCGCGTCCATGATGTTCTGTGTCACAGCATCCCAGTTTACAACCGCGTCCACGCCATCTATGGACAAAGCCACATTTTGCGGTGCCTTAGGCGGAGCATACAAGCCTTGTGCAACAACAGGTATAGCCAATCTGGCATGCTCTCGCGAGTCTGTAATCACAATCAATGAATCAATGAACACTCCAACACTCTGGGGTGTGAAGCTGATCTCCAAACTTAGCACGGACATATTGTCATAAACTAGAACCGCAGGGAAGTCTGTGGTGAGCAGTTCAAAGGGACCATCGCCATTTTGCAATGCGATAGAGATTATGCTCAAGTCTCCGGGACCGGCATTGGATAGCTGCAATAAGCTTTGCGAGCTATCCCCGATGTATGTTCCCGAAAACTGCACTGATTCCAGGTCTGACACCACTTCTGCCCAGGTAAGAACTTCCACAGTTTGCGAGCTTTGTTGCGAGAATCCCCATGCGTCTTCCACCGTCAAAGAGATTTCGTAGATCCCCGGATTGTTATATGTGTAACCAAACTCTGCCCAGGGGCCTTCTCCGCTGTACACTTCGCCATTATCAAAATCCCACGTATAATGGATATTCGGGGCATCCAGCATGGGAGCGATTAGTAAATCCAGGGGGAAATATCCGCTGGCAGGGCTAACTGTGAAATCCGCACTCAGTTCATAGCCATTGCCGGAAAGAGTCAGGATCTGAAGGCTCGCCGTGGGATCTGAGGTTTCTATATACAAGTTTCGGCTGTAAGCGCCCAGATTTGTGGGACTAAAGCCAACGGAGAATTCCATTGTAGCTCCGGCCTCAATCTCATATGAACCTGCCGGAGGGTTGAGTGTAAACAATCCGGCACCCAAGAGTAGTGTAACATCCAAAGCAGCATTACCCGGGTTGTGGATTATCAAAGGTCTGCTCACGCTATGTTCCACCCAAACATTGCCAAAATCCGGATCAAAATCGATACTGGCAGAGGGACCCAGATAGCTGAAACTCCACACCGGGGCATCTTCCAAAACTACTGTCTGATAGTGTGGAACAATGCGCCACCGGTATTCGCCGGGAGCAAGACCCAAAAGGTCATAGCTGAAACTATCACCCAAAGCAATAAGCTCTCCGCTTTCATTCCATTCCAGGCTATATCCTTCTGGAATAACCCCTTCCGTGGGTGGGCTCCAGCTTAGAGAAAGCCCACTATCCGCCGTCCGGATGATCTCTCCACCATTTTCAGGATTGGGGCTTTGAGCCGGGCGCAAGTCGATCGCTTCCACGTTAAATGTCCAGATCGGGCAGTTCATTCCCTCTTCCTCAGAGTTGTAAGGCACCACTTGCCAAGTGTATGTACCGCTTGTAAGAGGGCCGGTTGTCCAGGCTGGCTCCGCTAAATCTATGTATTCATCCGCGCCATTCCAATACAGCTTGTAAGCTTCCGCCGCCGAAGCTCCCGACCAGGACAGATTCACAGTATCTCCCGCCAAGATCTGAACAAGAGAGCCATCCGCAGGCGAGGGATTGCTGGGGATGAGGGACGCTGTGTATGGCGGAATCACTTGCGCAGGATTCTGTATATTAATCGTAGTAGTTCCGGCAGGTATAATAATATCCCAAGTAGCTTCTTGCGCGGTGGGTATGTATTGAACATACATGCGTAAGGTCTGTCCGGCTTGCCATTGAGTGGGAAATCCGCCTAAGTTGACCCAAGTTGCGGTATAAAACGGAACACTGGTGCCATTTCCGGATTTAAATATTCGGATAGTCGGTGTTGGAGAACCGAGATCCGTCCCCAAGGTTTCCCCGGTCTCCAGGATGGTAGCTCGCACAATGTAATCCGGGTTGGATGTAGTACCGGTATTGTTTACGGGCGGCATTTCGCCATTGTCCAGCACGCATTTTTGTACGTAACCCCTGGGTGTGCCTGCCAAAAGTAGATTTATGGCTGCAAATCCGAAGATAAAAAGTAGCAAGAGCTTTGTTTTCATCTTGTCCTCCCTTCTTGTTTTGATAGTTGCGGATAGCTTTGCTCCGGTGCAATAACGCTTCGCCCGGGGTATCTAAGTCTCGTTTCCATTTTCATGCTATTCCTCCTTGGAAAGCTAATGAGTGGTCATTTATGCCATTGTTTGTCATGATGCTAAAATTCAGGATAGAATACGCTTGGGGTGTTTGGTCTTGATTTTTGAGCAATAAAATATAGTTGCGTTTATTGTAGCAGTTGCTGCAGCTACCTGTAGATATATTAAAGAAACTGCCGTTACAAGATTACATCCCGATATTCCTTTGTATGTACTTACCTATAATGGAAGATATTTAGCAGGGCAAAAGCTGTCAATAACAATATTATGCGTTTCTGCGCTCTGCGCTCCGCATGGGGCGGCTTCTCTCAATTGGGCAATGGAATTGTGACGCCCCTCCAAGGCTCAGGCTGCCCACAAAGCCCATAATCACAAGATTCAAACATCTGCGTCATTGATTACTGAATCCCGTAGGGATGGCAGTTTAGATAGATAATACATTGTTGTATATATAAATAGAGTCCTGTAAGGACGGCATAACATCTTTTTGTTTGGTCAGTTTAGAATATGTCGTCCCTACAGGACTCG
>DHVK01000031.1 GCA_002412625.1 Cloacimonetes bacterium UBA5210 | reverse complement strand
AAAATGATTGAACTGACAAGAGCATCTCTGTCACTGTTTCTCTATAGCACTCTATAAACTTTCTAAAGATCAAACTCGCCGTAAGCATTAAGCTCAGCAGCAAGGTTTCGCCATCTTCGTTAGGGGCCTTTTTTTGTCAATAACTTTCTTTCTGCTTTTCTCGTTTACTTGTCATCTTCATCCTTTATCTTATTGCAGCGTTTGTGATTGGGTAACCCACATTTTTTTGCCTTGATGCCCGGATGCCCCAATTATAGCGGCTCTGCCCCGGGGTCAACGCTTAGGCGGGCACAAAAAACCCGCGAATCCTGAGCTGAGCAACCCGGAAACGCGGGACATTCTATTGTCTGTCGGCAAGTATTTCTAATACGGCATCAGGCGAACACCCACCGGACGGTGATCCGAGATCTGGCTGAAGTAAACAGACAGTCCACCCACGAACTCCTCCACCCGGATTGCGCGGCACACTGACCCGGCGAATTCGAAGGCATCGAATAGTTCATTCGTGATCAGGATGTGATCGATCATACTATTGGCCGATGGATAGGAAACCAAATTAGGGCTGGGATTGAGCGCGATCTCCATGGTGGTAAACATATATTCATCCGGGCGGTCCAGAAAGGGCAAAAACACATTTGTACTGGGTGGCTCCTGGATCTGGTCGTTCAGATCTCCCAAGAGGATTACACGGTCGGAAGGATGGTTTTGGCGAATATACTCTTCCAGCATTGTGGACGCCAGCCGGCGCCGAACCTCTTCATCCCAGGGATCGCTTTCATCGATGAAGTTATCGCCCAGGGCTTTGAAGTGGTTGTTGATCAATATATAGTTATTACCGGCAAAGTTCATATTCATGATGTAGGGTGGGCGGGGGAAGGGGTTGCTATTGCCGTTGAAAATGGTGAATTCGGAGTTTAGGGTTACTGTCGCCGGCTTGTACAGATATGCCAGCCGGTAGGAGGAAGTGGCAGTATAGACCACTGCCCGGTAGTCCGGTAACAGCGTAGCCATGGCATAGAATTGATTGGCATCCATGATCTCCTGGAACGCGATCACATCCGCATTCAAAATCGGAATAATCTCCACCAAATGCTGGATCGTGGCAGAGGTCAAAGGAAAGGTTTTCAGATTCCAGGTTATTACATCCAGGGTCTCGGCCGTTCCAAATTCGAGCAGGTTTTCATCGATCACCGGAGGTGTTAGGGATTGGTTTTTGCCGCAGGAGCTCAAGGCAAGCAGCAGGATCAGCAGGATGCCGAAGAATGTGTTTTTATATTTCATTTTTGTACCTTTTTCAATATTTATCCCATTGTGATTTAGAGATTTGTACAAAAGCTTAAGTCATTGATATTTGTCAAGACCAAATTCTGCTAATAATGAATTACCGGGGAAGATCCAGTGCCGTAGCCCCGGAAAGCATAAGTTTACAGAGTCACTCTTTTCGCTCCAACCAGAGGATGCTACCTCCCCTCAACTTCCCTTCTGAACAGATCAATCATAATTCAGTGAAGCTTGGCATACTCTGGTTTTACTCTTTACGGAGCAAGCCCTGTCCCGGCGCTGATCTTGAAGAAGTGCTTGACGAGAACTTGCAGAATATTTTCATGGGACCATCACTAATTGTCAAGTATGAGATGGGTTCCCCGAATCCGCTCAAACCACTGTATAAGGAGACCTAATGTCACAAAGAAAGTCCATCCTCCTCGTGATTTCATTACTCACTATCTTCAGTCTGAAAGCGTTGAGCATCTCAGACACAAACCTTGTAAGTGTGAATAGCATCAGTTTCAGAGTGGAACTCAATGCTTGGCACAGAATAGCTGATTTTGTGCATGAACCGATCACTTTTTTGGCAGAATCCCAGACTTTTACCGATAGCATTGTTATCCACTTTGCTTCCACGCAGTTTGATCTCGATCTGGTGTTTACAGAGCAATCGGCATACGGTTCAGAAGCCTATAAAGCAGAAGTGAGAATGATGGCAAAAACCGATGTTATGATCCGCAATCTCAATTTTGAGCTGCTTTATGACGAACTTCCCGCAATGAGTTTTCTGAAAGGTCCTGCCGCAATACTGCATGGAAATCCGGATCTTAATGTGAATATACTCCCCTTTACAGACAAAGTGGTAGAATGCCGTAAAGCCAACCGTAGCTTCTGGATAGTAGCCTCGAACTATGCCGATACCAAGGACGTGGAATACATAACCGGTACACAGATACATCTATACGACAACAAACTGCATTTTTTCCGGCAATTCAGACCAGAGACCGGAACAACTGACCTTCCCAGAGATTGCTTGCCCGTATCGTAAGGTGAGATCCGCAACTGGTCCTTTCTGATCTTTAAAGACCAGCCCCTGGTCTTGAATATCAATCGCTGGTTGGGAGACCGCAGGGCTGCCTTTTCGATAACCAACGACGCTGATGGCGAGACCTACGATCGCCTGGCGGCTATATACTATGGCTCGAACGATCCTGAGAGTCATTTGTACTTGCAACAGGGGATCATTGCAAACAATATCAGGATTTCGCATACCACCTTTGGCGAGAATCACCCCCTGCTAAAGGATATTCATGATGACATCATTCAGTATGGAAACAGCATCGGATACCACACATTCGCAAATCTGGAAGACCCCCCGGGGACAAATGCCCAGGCTTTGTTGCACGACATGCAGCCCTACAATATCAGGTTGTGGATTGATCACTCATTACCAAACAATCCCGAAGGCTTTGGCTGGAATGGCTTGCAGGAAGGCAGCCCAAACTATATCGGTGACGTGATCAACCAGACCAACATCAAGTATGCCTGGATGGCAGATACGCCTTCTACGGATCCCTTCAACGCATTTAATGACCCCTGGAGATTGCCGCACAGATTGTATGAGATCAGTTCCCTGCAAAAGCCGGTGTGGTTTTTTGGAAGAACCAGAACTCAAGCCTGGGAATATCTGAGCGGCAACATCACTTTGGATATGAAGAATCGGGTCACTCCGGAAAACCTGGATCAGCTGCTTCTGGAACGTGGATTAAACATCTGCTACACTCATTTTTGCTTTTCGAACTGGACCGGTGTGAATTCATTCTACATTGTTGAAGACGATGGCGAACACCGTGTGCGTCCCGAAGTCGAAGATATGCTGCGGATGTTGAATCACTATCAATTGCACCGGGGTTTGTGGATAGACACAGTGGAGAATATTTTTGACCGAATGCTGGCTATCGAGGAGTTGAAAGTTGTCAGGCTGGAATATCCATCTTGTGGGAAATGTAATGTGACCCTGATAAACGGTTCCGATTATCCGCTGGATGATATCTATCTGCAAAGCATGGGCCAGGAGATCAGGATCCCACTGCTTGATGCCGGATCTGAATACAGCTTTTCTCTGGATATCCATAGCAATACCGCTCCATACATATCCAGACACAATTTCTGCGCATATTACTCCGGATCTGAAATATACATCAAGGATAAGCTAAATCCCGGATTGGATCCCGCAAGAGTAAGCATATACAACATCAAAGGCCAGAAGGTGAGAGAATATGAAAGCCGTTACAAACAGGCAGTTCTGATTGTTCCGGGTCAGAATCTTGCGAGCGGAGAGTATCTTGTTCGGTTGAACTTCTCCGGAACCGGAAGCTATATTATGAAACTATCCGTGGTGAAATAGCAGAAACTCTCTTTCAGCAATACTCTTTATAGCGGATAGGTCGCTGCACTGGTAAATGAGCCCACCAAGGCGATAATAGACCGCTGTGTGCGGCTCGGGCTGAAAGACGTCCAAGTGCAGGCCCCGACCAAGACCAGTATCGGGCTCCGGGGCATTGAAGATCAGCTCTTATCCACCATCCAGCAGCAGCTTTGTTCTGGATCGGGAATCACTTCGATGCCGATGTACGTCAGAACATATTCTTTGTTTCCCAGATAGGAATTTATTCCCAAGGGAAAAGTAGCAAAATGAGAATAAGTTGGCAACCACCGGATCTGTCAAAGCCTCATTGCCAGAATAGATAAACACTCGTCCGGTAGTATTGAAATTCGAACCTGTTCCCCAATATGGTGCAGAAACTGCCAGATCGCACAATCCATCACCGTTGAAATCTCCGGCTGCTTTGATATAATATTAATTAGCTGGGTGGATACCCCCCGGAGCAATAACCACTATAATCATGAAGTATTTCTCTATCTTACCTTAGTCACCGGTGAAGCATAAGTTCATCAATGGCACGCTTAAGCTGCACATCATCATCCTGAATTACTTGCTCAGGACTTGGTTCGATTACTATATCAGGATGCACTCCAGCTCCTTCCATATCTGATAGTTTGTCATCTGCTGTATAAACACCTTGACCAGGGATTAACAACGTGGATCCATCAATTAAGTTCATAGATCCGGTTCCAATTACAGCTCCCTGAGTTCCCACACCGATGATTTTCCCCAATTTTCTCTTGCGGAATACTTGAGGAAAGGCTTCTGCGGCTGAAGCGCAATGCTGATTTGTCAGCAGTACCTTGGGCATATTTTCAACGTTGGGTGGTTCGGGATGGAATCCCGGATTCAAACCTGGTGAATCGATGGACAACGACTTTTGTTTTGAGAGTTCATCCAGCATTTGATAATGAGTCCAACCTCCTCCATTATTGCGAATATCTATGATTATTGCTTCTTTAGAGTTCCGTATGTCCGTAAGCTCTCTTTTAAACTTATCTGCACTATTATTATCCATACCTCTAATGTGTATATAACCAATAACACCTTCTGATAATTGATCCACCATTTCACGATTGTGCATCACCCAATCCTGGTAGCGCAAATCGTTAAACTCACCATAACTCAGGCCCTTCGTGAAACCCTCTACAGTCTTACCGTCAATCAGCATAGTGAAGCTTATCTTTTTGCCTGCTTTATCCAACAGTAGATTATAGGGATTGGAATTAGGAGCAATATCTACTCCATCCAAGCTAAGCAGAATATCTCCCTGTTTAGCTCCGTATACTTCTGCTAGGCTTCCTAAGCTAAACACCTTATTCAGTACTAGCCCCTTCTTGGGACGTTTAGTGTAGTCAAATTCACAACCTAATAATGCAAAAGAACGTTTCGCTTGCCTATTTACGCTGCTGGTGTAAAAACCAGAATGCGACGTATTTATATCTCCTATCATTTCTCTTGCAATGCTTCCCAATCCACCAGATAAATGGGCTTGCTCCACATAAACACTATACTTATTATAAGATTCGTCCCAATCTAATCCATGCATACCGGGATCGTAGAACTTGGTTTTATAAACATACCAAAGCTGGTCAAAGACCCTGGAGTTCAAGATTCGTTCAGAATACTTATAATCGTATGAAAAACTGATGTTTTCGACCTCACCACCGGCAGAGTTGCAGCTATAAAGTAGTTGATTTTTTGTGTAGAATATCCGCTTTGTGGTTTCACAATAGTGTATCCAATCCACATCAGCCATGCTGCTAACCTCAGATCCGAATGAGCCGACATTATGCAATTCACTCCGATCATTACTTTTCTGAATGTATAGTAGCCTGTCACTTTCAACATTTAAAAGATAAACCCAAGAATCAACCTCTACCATTGTTTTCCCCCGTTCATCCAAATTTTTTGTCGGGATAACATGCTGATTTCTACAGGCTTTGACGCCACTTTCTTGTCAGAATCTTGCCCTATAATTTTGGACCAGCCGTTCTTTTCATGGCTATATTCATTTTCCGGGATCAGATCATAGCGGATTATCTTATTCCCCAGATTAACAAAAAGAGATCTATTGTCCGAGCTCAATGCCAGAGTTTGTACCCAAGCATCTTTATAGCTAGCCAACAAAGTGCTTTCGGATTTTCCTATTTCCCTAATTTTTAACGCAAGGTTGGCATTGGTTTCATTATTTAGGTATATAAACCATTTCTTATCAGGGCTGATTATTCCTTGCTCAACACTCTCATCTCTAACCTCGAACATCATTACTTCGGCAGATGAATCATAATACACTCTTCGATTAGGCTGGTTACGCTGAGAATAGCTGATATATACGAGGCTATCTCTGTCCATGCCCAGTTTCTCGATTGTCTTAGCTTTATCCCAGGGCATTTTTTTCAGACTTGTGGGCAAAGAAATATCTCCTCTATATAGACTATGCCCATCTCTATCCTGCGTGCTTAACAAGAACGTGCGGCTATCAGAAAGTATAACGAAATCCACTATTAATGGTTGATCCTGTGTTATTTGTTTCACATCTCCACCTTCAACCGGAACGGCAAACAGATCATAGTCCTGGCAGAACAGGATCCACTTGCCATCAGGAGAAACGCAGCAGTTCTTTAGCTTGTTTTCACAATGTTTATACTGTATGTTGCCAGGGAAAACATCTTCTCTAATCTCAATTTGCAATGCTTTTGCTTTGCCCGTTTTGTCATCCCAACACATGATTTGGTTGAAGTGCTCAAAAACAAGTCTGTCACTGTTTGTGGCAATGCTAATATCACGAACTGAGAAATCCCTAAAACTTGTAAGTTGTTCAGGCGTTGATATAGTATTGGTGTTAACCCGGAACAATTGAAATTGACCCTCTGACGGAGCAGCATAATAGATGGTATTGGGATTAACCTTGGAATAAACGGGATAACGTTCTGTATAGTCTGTAGAAGTGAGCTGGGTATATTTTTGAGAAACTAAGTCAATTTCCCACAAATCTCCATTCAATGTTCCCCTATAGCCCTTGCGGAAGGGATCGCCATCGCTGCAATAAACAAGTTTATTACCATCAATTGAGATGTCCGCAAAACTTCCTGCCAAGCCAGAAACATGTTCAAGCGAACCGTTTTCAAGGTTTAGGCTTAAGAAAGAGCTTGCTAGTATCCCATCAGTTACCAGAAGCTTTTTCCCATCCGGAAACCAAGCCCAAAGAGATAAATTGGCAGCAGGCAACTCTCTGGCATCTCCTCCCAGGGCGGGAATTAAATAAATGGTAGAATATCCATCTTTGCTACCCTGATAGGCAATCAACGATCCATCAGGAGAGTATATGGGATTAACTTCATCACCAGGAGAGGAAGTTAAGCGAACAGCTACCCCTCCCTCATAGGGCACTCTAAACAGATCACCATTCCAGGAGAAGCAGACACTTAATCCATCTGGTGAAATGGCTGGATCATCGGGAAATGTGGGTATAAGAGCATCCAGCATTACGAAGAATGCAGACAACACTAATATAAGAATCAGTTTCATAGTATCCTCTATTACACGTTATTTAGTTCTGTATCTATCAATGTTGCAACCAGCAACCATGCTTGCGATTAGCCTATTCCTCTGTGGGTAATAACATAGCCTTATATTCATCTGCCCTTTCTGACCGCCCAAGTTTTTCATTGATAGAGACCAAGTGTTTAATAGTTTTTTGTGTATTTGGATTTTCCGGACCGAGCAACTTATGCCATATTGCTAACGCTTGGAGGTGTTGAATCTCTGAATCAGATTCTCGTCCTTGTTTCAGATAAAGAACACCCAAATTGAAAACAGCATTAGCCGTGTCTGGATGATCTTCTCCTAAATCATGCATCCTGTATTCGATCACACTCCTAAATATCTCTTCTGCTTCAGGAAATCTGTTTTGATAAGTATAGATAACTGCTATGTTGTTTAACGATGACAATGTGTGAGGGTGACTCTTTCCTAGAATATTCTCTCTGGTATGTAAGACTTTTTGATTTAGTTCTAATGCTTGCTGGTAGTCACCTTGTTCTTGTAACAAATGGGCAAGATTACTTATTGCCATTGCGGTAGAGGGATGATTCTCTCCAAAACTCTCTAGGAGTATGTTTGATACTTGTTTAAATAACATAATGGCCTCAGATATTCTATCTTGAAATGAGTAAAGTGCAGCTAGATTACTTATGATGATAGCTGTTTTATAGTTTGATGGACAAAACACTTTTTCTGCTAAGCAAATTGCATCCTTTAGATATTGCTCAGCGAAGTCATATCTCCCTTCAGACTGAAAAAGGTTCCCCATATTGCTCATTGTACTTATTGTTGATATGTGTTCTTTACCAAAAACGCTGATATTTATAAGAAGTGACTTACGATACAAGAACTCTGCATCGCTATATCTACCTTGATCTACATACAATGCAGCCAAATTGTTATAAGACCTGGCTGTTTCGGGATGATTTATCCCAAACAAGATTTCATTGATTTTCAGAACAGCACCGAATAGCTTTTCAGCACGGTGAAAATCACCTTGTTGCTGGATTATACAGGCGATGCTGTCTAAGCTGACAGCAACATACTTGCAATAAAATCCATAGTGTTTATAAAACGCTCTCAATGCTCTATTCACATGGAATCTGGCCAACTCGTACTTACCTTGGTCAACATATACTAAAGCAAGATTGCTTCTCGATACAGCAATATCTGGGTGATCGCTTGGCAACAAATGTTCACGAACTTTCAAAGCTCTAATATGAAAATCTTCTGCCTCGACAAGTTTCCCCTGATTTCGGAATAATGATGCTAAATTATTCAATGATAGTGCTGTCTCGAGATGTTTAACACCGTAGAGTTTCTCTTTTAACTCAAGTACTCTGCTATGCAAATTTTCAGCAGTGTCATACTTGTTCCATTCTGAATACATCACAGCTAAATTGTTTAATAATTCTAATGTAAGGTGGTTTTCCTCTCCAAGGATCTTAACTCGAATGCCCAATCCTCCCTGTAGCACATTTTCAGCTTTAGAGAATAGAAAAGATTCTGTGTAGAACACTCCAGCCATATCATAATACATTGCAGCCTCTAGCTCTTCACCTGCTAAACGAAAATGAATGGCTATCTCCTCCGAATGCTCATCCAGCGCTTTCTCATCATCTTTGTATAGCTTCACCATCGCCTCCGCAGCCAGCAAATGCAAGCTTTTTAGCTTATCGCTAAGCATGCGGTTGTATGCGGTATCCTTAACCAGTACATGGGTGAAGATATAGCGAAGTTCATCCAAGTCTGCCCAAACCTTGGCTTGCTTACCCTTGCCCAGGTCTTCATCCAGCTTGCGGGAAAGCATTTTGCAGAGCACTCTGGTATTAAATTCCAAGCCCAGCACACAGGCATGCTGTAAAGTGTTGCGCACATTATCCGTTAGGCTATCGATTCGGCCGCCAATTATATCCGCAATACCGAAAGAGCTTAAGTAATCCAGATTCCCCACCAGTTTATGCTCCGCATCAAAGCAGCTATTCTCCTTTAGATATGCCACCACCTGCTCCAGAAAAAGAGGGTTGCCATCTGCCTTACGCACAATCCAATCCAGGCTATCCTCCGGGATACTTTCCACACCCAGTATTTGCTTTATCATCACCGCAGCAGATTCCGGAGTCAACAGATTTAAATGCACATATTTGGACTCCCAGTTCGGTATCTCCAGATCCACCGCACTGCCATCATCAAGATATCGGCAAGCAGCAAAAACTGTAACACCATTCACTTTCTTTTCACCCAAAAGTCTAAAGTATTCAAGAGTGCTATCATCAAGCCACTGCGGATCATCCAAATGAATAATCAGTTTCTCATCCCGGGTAATCCGGCTAACAAAGCTGACAAAAGCACTCTTTAGCTGTTCCGGTTTTTCCTCTGGAGGCAGCACGCTCCACACCGATCTCTCCCATTCGTAGCCAAGTAGTTGCCCGATAATGGATTCTATGCGGATAAGTTCCTTGTCATCTTGCGCCAGTTCCTGCCATTGCTGCCTGAAGAGTTCTCTTTTACGTTGCTTGCTTAAAAGCGGGTCTATGGCAAAATACTGCCCCGCCAATTGCTTTATGGGCTCCAGCAATCTATGCACGCTGGGATCTGAGAACAGGAAATAGCTTTGAGGAAAAGCCTTTAAAGCTTCTATTATAAGCCTCGATTTTCCCATGCCCGGTTCGCCGGAAATGTATATTATCCTGCTACCCGGTTCTTTTGCTTCCTGCCTGAGAAATGCAATTTCCGCCTCTCTTCCCACAAAATCGGTATGAAAGCTTTGCGGAGGCCTGGGAAGCCTGCCAAGCAGATTATGGCTGTGCACCTCTGCCATAAAGCCCTTAAACTTCACCGGCTCGGAGGCAGCAAAACAGTATTTATTGTGCATTTCCTGTTGCAGGTAACTATCCGTTACAATCTCCCCCGCTCCCGCTTTTTGCATCAGCCTCGAGGCGAGGTTTACCGCGGAACCCAGAGCAGTGAATTCCCGAGTGTTAGCAAATCCCACAAAACCGGCATAAGCACTGCCGCATGCAAGCCCCATACTAAGCTTTGGCTCTTCAATTATCATTTCCAGAGCAAAGCGGCACATTCTTTCCAAAGTGTTGCCTATCGCCTTGGGCAAACCAAAAAGCACTAGCGCAACCAGCCCCTTATCAGTGGCATCTATCTTGTTCAAAAACCCGCTGTAATCTTCCAATTTGGTATGAATGGATTCTATCACACCTTCAAGGCTGCTATCCTCAATTCGGGACAGATCTGCAAAGCAATATGCAGCATCTCGAATCTCGTTTTCCACTTCCAGATCAGCTAACTTCGCCTTAGTAAAAAGCTGCCGGGTTGTCTCTGAGAAATCGTAGCTTAAAGGCACCACCTCCAAACTCCGCTTGGCAGCAGCAGCGAAGGCTTTCTGCACAGCCTGGGAAAGCATGCAGACTTCTTTGTAGCTGGAGAGACTATAGATTTCCTGCAAGGGACTACCAGAGAATACATACTCATGCTGAACTTTGTTGCGCAGTATCTTCCACTCCACCTCGCCATAGGTAAGGGTAAGCCTGATAGAGATGGGAAATTCTCCTAACTCCGGATCATGATAAGCAATATCCGCAAAATGAGTTTGAATGTTGCTAAGCGCTTGGCGGATAGCCCGGCAATCACTACCGGGAAACATGGCACAAAAAGCATCTCCGGCAAAGTGGCTGATAAAACCACCATGGCTTTCCACCTGCATAATGGGATAGGCAAAAGCAGCGGTTAGGTAATTGCTCAAAGCTTCTGCACCCTTGCTGCCCGATCGGCGGAATTTGTTACTCATCTCTGTAAAATCGGCTATATCAAAAAACAGGACAAAAGCGGTTATAGACCCAGCATAGCGCTTTGCTTCGCATTCCTGCAGGATAATCCCTGGAACATAGTGCTGCATACTTATCTCCTACGCTAAACGATGTTTGAGGCAATATTTAAGGAAGCAAGTCTACTGTCAAGAAGTTTGTGCTCAAGGGGTCTTTTTTTAGGCAAACTTCTTTAATCTCTATTACTTTAGCTTGCATGATATTGCCTTTTATGGACGATGCCATCCAAACTGCAACCCGGAGATGCTTACGAAACGGCAACAGGAAGAGCAGACCGATATCAAGGCCCTCCTCAAGTGGTGCAGAAACAAAGTAAAACCATTGCCAGTAGCGTGCATATACTTTTCATAATGTAGCTCCTATTCTATGATGGTAAATTTCTTAATAGTAGT
>DHVK01000050.1:377-7924 GCA_002412625.1 Cloacimonetes bacterium UBA5210 | reverse complement strand
CTGTTTGGCAGGGTCCCAGAAATAGCTCAGAACCACCCCGCTCTGGCCTCCGGTAATGTCATCGGGGATCAGGAACGCGGCGTCGAAATCGGAATTCTGCACGCTAACGGAGCCGCGGAAAATCTGTTTTCCGGGTTGGCTGACCATGTATCCGCCTACCAAATACCGGATCTCAGAGTCTGTAGCGATTACGGTTGCTTCTCCATTAATGCCCTGTTCGGGATAGCTTCCGGAGAAGCGCGCGGTTTGCCGGGAGTAATAGGTGGTGGAAGCTTTGCTGTCCGGAGTGCTTACGAATAGTGTGGGAGAGTGGGCGGGAGGCACAATGCGCAGATTGGGGTCTCCCAGGATCACATACATGGCATCGTTATTCACGCTTTGAGTATAGCGAATCTTGGCATCAGTCAAGGCCCAGCCGACCGGCAGCCGGGAGTTGGTCATATTTGGCACAAAGAAGGACATCAGCTCGTGGTTCGGATCCGGAAAGCTCTTCCGGGTCGCGCCCACAGAGGCGATCGCGCCCAGGTTGTTCAAGAGCACTGTTCTTTGTCCCAAGCTTACATATGCCCAGTGATCAAAAGAGCTAACCTCGCAGGAAGCGGCGATGAACAGCGGCAGCATATCCGGGTTGTTGAATCTGCCCATGTCCGTTGAGCCGGTCAGATAATTCTGCATGCCCAGGGTATCGAAAGCGCCGTGGCCTATATAGTACCATATCAGCTTGCCTTCGTTGACCTGCGCAAACATCTCGTCCCGCACGCGCGGTTTGTTCAGGAATTCATCCGTATCGTAATCTGCAGCAAAGATCTTGGTGTTGAATACAGAGGGGTTTATCATGTTTGAAAGCGCCTGCATATCCTCGGTGTGTTGCCAATCCGCGGTTGCGTTTCCATTTACGTTATCATCCGCCAGCAGCAGGGTTTTATTTCGCCACAATCCCGGCTTGGGGGATTGTGTGTATCTGCGGAAGTTCTCCATCATGGTGTTAAGTTCTGTGAGGTTGCTTACCGGGTATCTGCCGATGGCGATCTCAGGGTGGCTGAGGCTGGTCAGCATGCCAAAATAGTCGTCCGCGGGAATGTAGTTCAGATAATGCTGAAAGATCATCACCCGGTTCTTGTTTGCCGCTACGCCGGAGTAGTTGCGCCAATCGATTGTGCCCATCCCCAGCAGAGTAAGTGATTTCAGCTTGGGCTCGGGGAAGTTGTGGTAAACATGGCGAAGATATTGCCGGATTGCCATGGGGTCAGGGTAGCCGCCGTTGAATTGGTTGAAGATGTCGCTTTGCAGCACCACTTTGGTGTTCAAGCCCCAGTTTTGCCGATACATCTGCGCCAGCTCTTCCGCTTTCGCAGCAAATTCCGGCGGGATGATGATGATGCTTTCCACCGGGCCATCAATGCGGGCAAGGTCTGTGGGTTCCAGCACGTTTACAGCTGCCGGTTGTAATAGTTCCGCGGCTTTGGAAACATAGAACTTGGTGGAGCTACCGCCTGTGGAGGTGAAGTAGAATCCATTTCCGCTCGCTTGCAAGGGGAGCATGGAGATCTGGGAGTGGGAGCTCACCTTGTACACTTCGGTGTTTGTGCTCTCCCCGCTGAAAGTGTAGCGCACTCCCTGTACGAGTGTGGGCAGGAATGCATTCACCCTGTATTGGGTATTGCCTTTGGAGAGCTTGCGCTGGTAGCTGATCCGGTAGTAATCCAGGAAGAAGTTATCCGGGCCGTTGCGGATGGCGCGAATAGTGATGCGGTTTGATCCCGCGACAAAGCTGCTTGTATTCTTGGAAAAAATGAATACGGAACTACCGCCCCAGCTATGGATTAAGGAGTCTGCTTCCGCGCTGTGAAGGAGGCTGCCATTCACGAGAACCTGGATCCGGTGAGTGGTGATCGCAGCGGAGTTCTCTTGCCGGAAGCGCATTGCCAGGACCTGATCGTTGGATGCTTCCAGATCCGGGAGATTCACATCAAATGAATAGTCCATGGTGCTGCTGCCAAACATCCGCGTCATGTACCAGGAATATCCGGTGATGTCGCGCCGGTGAATCTCTTCCTCAATATGCACCACCTCGGTGTGGCTCTGGACGGTGTTGTTTGGGGCGATAACGCTTTCATCAAGGGAGATGCGCAAGGGTTGGCCATCGAACTGTCCGGCAAAGCTGAGCCAATAAACCGCGTTGTGCGAATAGGGATTGTGATAGATGCTCTGTTCCGTGGATTGATACACGCTGTTCAGCTCATAGCCGGTGCGGTCAGATCCATGAAACACAATGTAGTCTCCGGAGTCAAAGCTTCCGTCCGCTTCACCCACAACCCGGATGGGGATTTCGGTGAAGGCATCTCCGGGGCTGATGGTGTTTTGGTTCAAAACCTTGCCGGTGGTGGCAAAGAGCCGGAAGCTGCGCGGGTCGATCGTCTCTCTGGGGAAATCACTCAGTTGAGAGTAGTTGATCCTGTACATCCCGGGTTTGTCTGTTTCGATCTTTGCCCACCAGGGGGACTTCGCGAAGTCTGCATAGTTGACGCTGCTGCGCCGGGTCTCGCGCCAGTGTTGCGCGTCCTGAGTATTGATCATTTGCTGCAGCAGGGTGTCGGACATGGAATCCTTGCGCAATGCGCTCTTGGTGCCGGTATCTCCGCTGATTTGCACTTTAATGATCGCGCTGGTGATCACTCTGAGGCTGTATTGCCCATCATAGATAAAGGGGTTCAGCACAAAAGGCACATACGGATGCTCCCGGAATGATTGTTTGTCCAGAGCCTGAAGGATATCGCGGGGGCTGTCGCGATACAGCGCTTCATCGATCTCATAGCGGTAGTCGGAAGTCCCGGCGCCAGACTGGGGTAGGGGGACAGGCTGGACGCGCTGCTTCAGGCGCACAGTCTCTTCGGTGAAGGAAACAAGCGTGGCAGTGGCAGAGCCATAGGGCGGAACCCCTGTCTTAAACTCCAGCACCGGCAGGGAAGGAGCACCGATGATCTCCGGATATCCTGCCTGATTCAGCCGGATTGAACTGAAGCCGTTACGTTCTTGCAGTTCATAAGCATCAAGGGTAAATCGCAGTTCAAGCTCTTCGGGGCTGCTGCTCAGCACAGTCACGCGGGCATTTGCCCAAAGCGCGACCGAGAGCAAGCCCAGGATCAGGAACAGGCGCTTCATTTTTCACTCTTGGGGTTAAATATCTTCTCCAAGCCATAGATTAGCATATAGAATATTCCGGTAAACAGAAATATCCCAAGCATGCCCTGGCCCATGATCCAGAGCGAGTATTGCACGGTTTCCATTCGGGTCATAAGTAGCGTTAACATATATATCTTCCTCTGTTATTCAATGTGATACTGACGGCCACTGTTAATCATCATCGCCCGGTATATCTGTTCAACCAGGATCAGGCGCGTCATCCGGTGAGTAAAGGTCATGCGTGATAAACTCAGGCAATCGTTGGCGATATCTTTTAGCTCATTACTGCTGCCAAACACTCCGCCGATAACAAACACGATGCGCTTTGCTTCAGATATATTAGTCAGAAATCGGGAAAACTCAAGCGAGCTTTTTTGCAGCCCTCTTTCGTCCAGCAAGACAACATGATCGGTGGGCTCAATTTTCTTCAGCACTGCCCTGCCCTCCTTGCTCTTTACCAGCTCGGAGTTTCCGGTTTCTTTCACACTAATATCGGGTAATTGCAGGATCTCAAGCTTACAAAAGGGTTTTAGCCTTTTCTGATACTCCTGAACGGCCTCTTTCAGCCAGCTATCTTTGTCTTTCCCAAGCTGAATGATCCTGATGTTCATTTCTTCAGATCAGTGATGCCAGCCCCAATGCCATGCACAGCATCTTGGTTTCTCCGTCGTCGGCCCGCGATGGGATCAGGATTGGGGCCTTGGTGCCCATCACCACATGCGCCACTCTGTAATGGCAATAATAAGTGAGCATTTTGCCAAAGATATTTCCCGCCTCGATGTTCGGCACGACCATGATGTCTGCCGCACCGCCAACCGGGCTGGTGATACCCTTCATGCCTGCTGCTGCGGCATCGACAGCGTTATCAAATGCCAGCGGGCCTTCGATGATACAACCGTGAATCTGTTTGCGTTCGTTCATCTTGGCGATTAGCGCGGCATCAATAGTGGAAGGCATCTTCGGGTTCACCATTTCAACGGCGGATAGCACCGCCACTTTGGGGTTGGGGTTGCCCAGATTGTGTGCCACCTGCACCGCGCTTTTGATGATGGCGATCTTTTCCGAAAGAGTGGGCAAGATGTTGATGCCACCATCGGTCATCAGCTTGATTCCTGAGGGGTGTTCATAGGCCAGGACGTCCGAGATTACCTCACTGATGCGCAAGCCCTTTTCTTTGTCCAAAACAGCTTTCAGCAGCATAGAAGTATCCGTTTTCCCTTTCAGGATCACGTCTGCCTTGTCTTCTCTGGCAAGGGCAACAGCCACTTGAGCTGCTTTCACCAGATCCTTGCCGGTATCTATGATCTCAAAGCTGTGCAGATACTCGGGAGCCATTTTTTGCAGAAGCTCTTTGATCGCCGGGGCATCGCCCACCAGGATGCATTCTGCCAAAGATTCCCGTTTCGCCAATATTGCCGCGTCCAACACACTCTCAGTATGGGCTGCGGCGATAACCACCGTTCCGCGTTTTGCTGCTTTTACTTTTTGAATCAGCTCGTTAAAATCTTTGATCATATCCTTGGCTCCTCATTTGTTATTCGTAACGCTCTATGAATTCATCCACAAAGACATCTTCTTCCGGCTTCAGCTCCACCAGAATCTTCTTCAGCGCTTCTTTTTGGATCTGGCGGACTCGCTCGCGGGAGAGCCCCATCACATCCGCGATCTGCGCGAAATTCTTGGTCTCATGTTTATCGTTCAGCCCAAAATAGGTGCGGATGATCTCGGCTTCTCGTTTTTCCAGTTTATTGATAGCTTTGTGAATGCGATTGTTCAATCGGTCATGTTGGTACAATTGCTGAGGGTCCATCGTATCGTGATCTTCCAGCATATCGCGGGTCGAGAAATCCTGAAAGTCCGAAGTCTGCATCACATCATCATAAGAGGAAGTTTCCGGCATTTGGCCCTTCAGCAGATCAATGGATTTTTCCGTGATGTTCAGTCGTCCCGCGATCTCCTCGCTACTGGCTTTCTCCCCGGTTTCGGCAAACAACCTTTCTGAAGTAGCCTTAATGCGGTGCGCGGTGCTGGATTTCCCCAGAGGCACGCGGATGAGCGACGATTTTTCGGAAACTGCCAGCATAATCCGCTGCTTGATCCACCAAATCGCGTAGGAGATCAATTTGATTTCTTTGTCGGGATCAAATTTCTCGATGGCTTTGATAAGGCCGATGTTGCCTTCACTGATCAGCTCGGACAGCGACAAGCCGCGGTTCTGATAGCGAGCGGCAATCTTGACCACAAACTTCAGATTTGCCTGGATCAGCAGGTTCATTGCCTCGGCATCGCCATTTCTGGCCCTGATCCCCAGTTCGTGCTCTTCCTCGCGGGTTAAAGTTTTAAACTTTGATATCTCATTCAGATAGTTTTGCAATGCCTTATCGGCAAACACGCTTTCTCGTTTCATTCCTCTTGGCATATCTCTACCCTTATCTTAGCGGCAAAACTTTGCGGGGATTGATGGCTTTTCCCTTGATGCGATACTCAAAATGCAGGTGCGATCCGGAGGCATTCCCGGTGGATCCCACTGTGGCTATTTGCTGTCCTTTCTGAACCTTATCGCCTACCGCGACCATATTTTTCTCGTTGTGCGCGTAAACCGTCATTACAAAATCGGGGTGTTCCAGAACAACCACATTGCCATAGGCACCTTGTACTCCGGAATAGACCACGGTCCCGTCCAGGACGGCGTAGATGGGAGTGCCGTTTTTTGCGCCGATATCAATGCCCTTGTGAGGCCTGCCATTGCGCAAACCGTATTCGGAAAGCACCCTGCCCTCAACCGGGAGTGCGAGGTCTTCACGTAAGCGATCCTTCTTCATCAGTTCTTCTTCCGTGATATTCGCGCTGCTTTGGCCGGTTCCCGCGGGACGCGGACTGCCCGCCAGATAGATTCTTTGTCCTACCCTGATGTCGTTCGAAGTAATAGAATTTAAACGCTTTAGCGCATCAACCGTCATGTTGTTTTCTCTGGCAATCTTGAACAGTGTATCCTTGGGTTGCACAATGTACACTTTCTCGATCATAACGGTATCCGGGGGAGCGGCACTTATGCTGGGTAAATCAGGATTGCGCGGTGAAGTGGGGGCAGCGGCACTAGTACGCTCGGAAACCGGAGCCGCGGCAGGGTCTTTGACCACAAGCCTCTGTCCGGGATAAATCGCTACATCAGCATTGGCAAAACCGTTCCACTGCAGCATATCCGGCAAGCTAATGTTGTGGTTTTTGGCAATGCGAAAGAGGTTGTCTCCGCGTTGAATCTGATAAAAATAGTCCTCCGGAAGGGATGAGCGTTGAATGGGGCGGGGGGGATCCTGATCGGACTCTTCCGCGCTCTGTGCCGGAGCAGCTGCCGGTGGTATAGCGCTCGGTGGGGGAGGGGGGCTAGCCGGAGTCGAAACCGCTGCCTGCGGCTCCGCCTTCACTTTAAGTACCTGCCCGATGGATAGATTGCTGCTATCCAGATTGTTCTTTTCCTGGATTTCGCGCACAGTCATGCCATACATCCTGCCAATGCTATAGAGTGTATCACCGCGCTTAACTATGTGGTTCTGCTCTTGCGCCATGGCCATTGCCGGAATCAGCAACACAAACAGCGCAAGGCAGCGTAGTTTATCTAATTTCAAAATCATGATACCTGTTTTCTGAATCCAATATTTCTATGTGAATATCATCCACCCGGGAAAAGCCGTTTCCCACGCGGAGAGATTCGCAAAAGCTGTCTATGATAGATTTTTCCGCTTGAACTACAAGATATACACTGCGATCCGGCATGTTGCGCACAAAGCCAGTAACTCTATGACGCAGAGCGGTTTCTTTGGCATGATAGCGAAAGCCCACTCCCTGTACCCGACCGCGCACATATATCTCGTATATTGGCATATCTACTCACTTATTTCTTTCGGCACTTTGTATTTCATCCCTTGATATTTGTCAAGCTTTCGTTTGAGGCACGATTTATATGCCGTTCCCGATTGTGCAGCGTGAGAAGAGTCGGTGAATTCTGCAATTCCGCTCACCGAAATCTGCAAATGCCAAAACAGATACGCTTTCTATGCCCCAAATATTAACTTACGAAAGCCATATTGGTATATTGCGTATATCATTACCAATATCTTGATCGTGATTGAATCTGAGTAAAGAGTCAATCACTTGGACAAAATGATGCCCGCTTTGTCGGAACTCGCCGCTCCCGGGGCGTTTTTCTGCCAGATAGCACCCAGCTTGAAACAAAAACACTACTCATCTAGAAATAGAGCAGCACCCACTCAAAACACCACAAAATCGAAAATGCCGTAGATATGAATCTTCCGGCAGCATGACCTTTGGCGGGTAATTGGCAGAAAAACGCCCCAGGAGCGGCG
>DHVK01000050.1:0-372 GCA_002412625.1 Cloacimonetes bacterium UBA5210 | reverse complement strand
CTTGAAACAAAAACAGTACTCATCTAGAAATAGAGCAGCACCCACTCAAAACGCCACAAAATCGAAAATGCCGTAGATATGAATCTTCCGGCAACATGGCCTCTGGCGGGTACTCGACAGAAAAACGCCCCAGGAGCGGCGTGTTCCAAAGGATCTCGTTTCTCCCGAAACGTTTTTCTGCCAGCTAGCACCCAACTTGAAACAAAAACAGTACTCATCTTGAAATAGAGCAGCACCCACTCAAAACACCACAAAATCGAAAATGCCGTAGATATGAATCTTCCGGCAACATGACCTTTGGCGGGTTATTGACAGAAAAACGCCCCAGGAGCGGCGTGTTCCAAAGGATCTCGTTTCTCCCGAAACGTTTTT
>DHVK01000038.1 GCA_002412625.1 Cloacimonetes bacterium UBA5210 | reverse complement strand
GTTTTTCTGTCAATCAGCACCCAGCTATGTATTGCCTTCTAATCTAGCAGACAAAGATATCCCGCCATTACGCTGTGTGAAGTCCAAAGCGCAACATAATATGGAAGTAATGCTATAGAAAGTCAATGCGCTTTGAACTCCACAGATACTCTTGCACCCGGCTCAGCTTAATGTTATCCCCGCAGTTGTTTCTTGGATTCGACCCCCAAAACTACTCTCCGCCAGCTTTATATGGTTCTATCTGACAGAAAAACGGTTCCGGAGAAACGTGATCCGGCGGGCTTTATCCCCTGCCAGCAGGCTCATGCGCAAAAAGGATTTGACACAAATCCCCCCGCTCAGGACTCTGTTTTTCTGAATGAAAATAAACAATAAAAATAGATAATTGGAGAAAAGAATGAACATGCAACCTTATGCAGAACCCTGGCGCATCAAAATGGTGGAACACCTGAAGATACTGAGCAGAGAAGAGCGCGCGGCCAAGATCAAAGCGGCGGAATATAACCTCTTCAACCTTGCCGCGGAGGACGTTTATATCGATCTGCTCACCGATTCCGGAACCGGTGCCATGAGCGACCGTCAGTGGTCTGCAATGATGCTCGGAGACGAGAGTTATGCCGGATCCCGCAGCTTTCTGCGGATGAAGCAAACGATCGGGGATCTACTCGGTTTCCCGCATGTCTTGCCCACTCACCAGGGCAGAGCCGCGGAAAACGTACTCTTTTCGGCAACCATTAAAGCCGGGGACATAGTACCCGGTAATGCCCATTTTGATACCACCAAAGGCCACATCGAGTATCGCGGTGCGATTCCGGTGGATTGCACGGTGGATGAAGCGTCCGATCCAACCCTTGAACGTCCGTTCAAAGGCAACATCGAGATCAGCAAGCTGGAAGCCTGCATCGCGCAATACGGCGCCGAAACGATCCCGATGGTGATTCACACCGTGACCTGCAACACCGGTGGCGGACAGCCTGTTTCCATGGAAAACATCAAAGCGGTATCCGCGGTGTGCCAAAAGCACAATATCCCGCTGATCTTCGATTCCGCGCGCTTTGCCGAAAACGCTTATTTTATCAAGATTCGAGAAGCCGGTTATGCGGAGAAAAGCATCAAAGAAATCGTGAAAGAAATGTTCCGCTATGCCGATGGCATGACCATGAGCGCCAAGAAAGACGCGATCGTCAATATCGGTGGCTTCATCGCCCTAAAAAGCCTGGAAGTTTACCGCAAATGCGCCACTTTCAACATTCTGTTTGAAGGCTACCTCACTTATGGCGGGATGAGCGGCAGAGATATGGACGCCCTGGCTGCCGGACTGATGGAAGGCACCGAATACAACTATCTGCATGCCCGGATATCTCAGGTCAAATACTTGGGTGACAAGATATTGGAGCTGGGGATTCCGATCGTGAGACCCATCGGCGGTCACGCGGTATATGTGGACGCCAAGGCCTTCTTCCCCCAGATTCCGCAAACTCAATATCCGGCACAAGTTCTGGGCGTGGCAATGTATGTGGAAGCAGGTGTGCGCGGAGTAGAGATCGGCACCGTGTTGGCCGATCGCGACCCGGTGACCCGCGAGGAACGCCCCCCTAGCATGGAACTCTTGCGCCTGGCCATCCCGCGCCGGGTGTACACCAATAATCACATGGATGTGGTGGTTTGGGGCTTGAAACAAATCTGGGCAAAGCGCGAAAGCTATAAGGGCTTGAAGATCAACTATGAAGCGCCCATCATGCGCCATTTCACCTCAACCTTTGAACAACTGTAAACATCGGACAATTGCACAAGCATCCTGCTCTGCGGGGTGCTTGTGTTTCTATATGGGAAACGCGAAGCCGCAGCCGGCACTTTGCACTTGACATAATGTGAGCTTCGTGAGTCTTGGCTCAAATAACAAAATACATCTGGGAGAATACCATGATTATTCAGGATGATCTGTTCTATACAGAAAGCCACGAGTGGATAAGAGTTGATGGCGATCTTGCCACCATCGGAATCAGTGATTTTGCGCAGCATGAACTGGGCGACATCGTATTTGTAGAACTACCGGAAGTGGGCATGAAAGTGTCCTCCGGCGAGCCTTGCGGCTCCATCGAAGCTGTGAAAGCGGTGGAAGATATGATTTCCCCGGTATCGGGAAAGATCACCGAGCGCAACACAGACTTGGAAGACAGCCCTGATTTGATCAACAAATCCCCCTATGAAGACGGCTGGATCATCAAAGTTCGCCTGAGCAACAGGGACGAGCTGGAGAACCTGCTGAGCGCCGTTGAATACAAGAAGATTATTCCTGAATAAAAAGGCCGGTAATAGCTCTTTGATCCAAAAAAGCAGCAGCTTCCTGATCATCCTGTCTGCCCCCTCCGGGGGTGGCAAAAGCACGATTTTGAACGAGATCCTGCTGCGTATGGACTGTGTGGATTATTCCATCAGCTATACCACCCGTGCCCCGCGCGGAGCAGAACAAAACGGTGTGCACTATCACTTTGTGAACGAGCAGGACTTTGAAACGCGGATTGAAAGCGGAGACTTTTTGGAATATGCCAAGGTCTTTGGCAAAAGCTGGTACGGAACATCGATCAGCTACATCAAAAGCCGCTTGCAGCTCCCCCGCCACGTGATCATGGATATCGACGTGCAGGGCGCATCACAGATCGCCGCCACGGATATCCCTTATGTGAAGATCTTCATTATCCCGCCATCTATGGCAGTGCTGAAAGATAGATTGGTAAAACGCGGAACCGATAGCGCCGAAGACATTCAGCGCAGGCTGGATACCGCGAAAGTGGAGCTAAACTGCATTCCCGAATATGATTATCTGGTGATCAACGACGATCTTGAACAAGCCATTACGGATGTGATGAACATCATCAAAGCGGAAGAAAACCGCGTGACCAGATACAACAAGCCCATGCAAGAATTTTTGCAAGAGGAGCAATAAATGACGAACGAAAAGATCGAAGGATTCCTGGAAAAGGTAAACATGAACTACCTCTTCTGTCTTCTCTCGAAGCTGGAAGCACAACGCATCAACCAATTCCCCAGCTTTGTGAAGAACAGATTTGAGGAAAAGATAACCATTATGGCCATGGAGCACGTTGCCGAAAACGAAGTGCCGGATTACATCTCTGAGCTTGAAGAAGCAGAGCGGGCATTGGCCGCAGAACGAGCCTTGTATGAAGATGATGACGACGGCCTTGATTTTGGCGAAGAGACCATCGACGACTCTGCCAAGTTTGTCAAAGAAATCCAGGCACAGGACCCCAGTGAGTATGATAGCTTTGAGGTTGTGAAGGATCCCTTTGCAAACAACAACGACGAAGATCGCGACGAAGAATTTGAAGACTTCGACGATGATGACGACGACGATGAATAATGTCTCGCCGCGCCCTGATTCAATATCTTGAACTACTAAAGCAAAGCGGTGTCCGGCAGCTGTTTCAAGCGCCGGTAAACATAGAGGCTGTGCCGGATAAACGGCAAATGCTGGATTCCCTGAAAGCAGCCTACGCGGATTGTAACAAGTGTCCTCTGGCCGCGGGACGCATCAATCTGGTTTACGGAGAGGGCAACCCCGCTGCCCGGGCAATGCTGATCGGTGAAGGGCCAGGAGAACAGGAAAACCTGAGCGGCAGACCCTTTGTGGGCGCGGCAGGCCAGCTGCTGGAAAAGATGCTGGCCGCCATCAATATCAAGCGGGAAGACATCTATATCGCCAACATCGTGAAATGCCGTCCTGAAGGAAACCGCAACCCCAGCCAGGAAGAGCGCCTGGCATGTTTGCCATATCTGGTGGAACAAATCCAGATCATTCAGCCCCGTTTGCTTTTGGTGATGGGTCTGGTGGCAGCACAAACTCTTTTTGGGGATACCAATACCCTCACCTGGCATCGTGAAAACCACGGTGACTTCATGGGCATCCCCGCTTGGGTGACATACCACCCTGCCGCGCTGCTGCGCAATTCAAACTGGAAGCGCCCTGCCTGGGAAGACTTGCAGGCATTTCAGAAAGAATACGAGAATCTCTGATGCGGCATATCCCGATCTTCCTGCTTCTGCTCTTCAGCATCAGCAGGCTGTTTGGCACAGTGCTGATCTATGGCGACACCCGCAAGCATCCGGATGTGCATAGACAGCTAATCCGGCAAGTGCAAGCCCTGGATTACGACACGGTGGTCTTCACCGGAGACATGAACCAAAAAGGCACAACGCAGAAAGAGTATGATCAATTCAAAGATATTATCCGCCCGCTGCGCGCACCCTTTTTCCCGGTTCGCGGCAACCATGAGCGGGATCTGGAGCTTTATCTAAAGAACTTCCCGACTCCCAATGCTAAGAGCTATTATAGCTTGGTCGCGATCCCCGATGTTCTGCAGTTCATCGTGCTGGATTCAAACCTGGAGATCATCCCCGGCTCCGCTCAATATGAGTGGTTGCTTACCGAACTGGAGCAGGCCAGCCATCCGCTGATGCTGTTTATCCACCATCCCGTGTTCAGTTCCGGATATCATGGCGATGAACTGGGGCTGAGCTGGTTTCTACCCACCCTGCTGTCCAAATACCCGGTGCTGGCGGTGATCAGCGGACATGAGCACAGCTTTGAGCATCTTCAGTATCAGGGCATCGACTATTTTGTGTCCGGGGGTGGAGGGGCACCTCTGCGGAACCGGAAGACCGAGCACCCCAATTCCCGCTTTTTCCAAATGACGCACCACTACAACCTGCTTCACCACGCGGCAGATCATCTTCTGTGGCAGTGTTTTGACCTCGAGGGCAAGCTGCTCTACGAGACCAGGATCGGGCTTCCCACAGAACCATGAACCAAAGAATCCTTGCCATCCACGACATCTCCGGATACGGCAATACCTCGCTGATGGCGATCATCCCCATCATGTATCAGTTTGGGATCGAAGTCTGCGCGCTTCCCGGAATGCTGCTCTCCACAAACACCTGCTACCCCGGCTATAAAACTCTGGATAGCAGTAAGTTCATGAAAGACAGCTTGCGGCATTACCAAGAGCTCGAGATGCGGTTTAGCGCCATCTATAGCGGCTTTTTGGGCGATCCGGCGCAAGCGGAGACAGTGCTGAAAGCCATAGATCGGTTTGGCGGGGATGCGGTGGTCTTGATCGACCCCGTGATGGCGGATGACGGAGAACTCTATGCTTGTTACGATCCCTCAATGATCAAGGCCATGCGGGCGCTGATTGCCAAAGCCGATATCATAAGCCCAAACTTCACCGAAGCCTGCTTTTTGGCCGATCTGGACCCACATGAGGCAGACAGGAGCGGCTTTATGCAAGAATTGTGTGACGCGCTGCACAGCCTGGGCGCCAAAGAGGTGATCATCACCAGCACACCGACGCCGGAAGGACACGCTGTCCTGTATTCAGCCGGCTATGGTGCCATGCCGCAAAGCCACCCCTATCTGCACATTCCATGCTACTATACTGGAACCGGAGACATCTTCAGCACCCTTGTTCTGGCCTATACTCTGAAGGGGGTTGGCCGCGATCAGGCGATAACCTTGGCCACCGGGTTCATCTCCCGCGTGATTCAATACTCCGTGGAACGTGGCAGAGACGGACGCGCCGGAGTGTTGCTGCACGAGATGCTGCCGGAGTGGGGACAAACTTGCGGAAGCGAATGAATAAAGTAATGAAAGATATCCGATTTATACCGCTTAAGTATCTGGGAACATGTGTCAGCGATCTGGATGGCACGCTTTTACCACATAATGGCGAGATCAGCGCCGGCAATCTGGCCATGCTGGAAGAGCTGCGCCAATCCGGGATCTGCCGGGTATTGGCAACAGGGCGCTCGTTATTCAGCCTGCAAAAGGTTATCCCTCCGGATGCTCCCTTCGATTACGTGATCTTTGCCACCGGAGCCGGGATCATGGACTGGCAAAGCAAGGAGCTGATCTATAGCCAAAATCTGAATGAGCGGCAAATCCTTCTGGCAAGCAAGGTCCTGGACGAACTCAAGCTGGACTACATGATCCACAAAGAGGTTCCGGACACGCATATCATGCATTACAAAGCTTTTGGAGAGAATCCGGACTTCCTGGACCGCGTCGGGATTTACCGAGAATTTGCAACTGAGTTGGACCCTTCTGCGCGGCCTTCCTGGATCTCCGCGACCCAGTTTCTGGCAATTGTTCCCGAACAACGTCAGGAGGTCTATCCTCTGCTGCAGAAACGCCTCGCCCCGCTTACCACGATCCGCACTACCTCTCCGCTGGATTTCTCTTCGCTGTGGATCGAGATCTTCGCTCCCGGAGTGAATAAAGGAGACGGGCTGCTCCGCCTGCTGACGATGCTTGGGCTTTCACTGCAGCAAACCATGGTGATCGGAAATGATTACAACGACCTGCATATGCTGGAAATCTGCTCAAATGCCTTCGTGACAGCCAATGCTCCGGATGATCTGAAAGCGCAGTTCAGGGCAGTCGCGAGCTGCGCGGAAGACGGTTTCAGGCAAGCCGCAGAACTCTGGATCCAAGCGCTGCAACCGGATCTGAATAAATAGTAAAGGGGAGTTCCGTTCGATGAAAACGATCATCCTGCTCTCGATCTCAAATATCTTCATGACCTTCGCCTGGTATGGACACCTGAAGTACAAGGCTTCTCCGCTATTCAAGGTGATCATGATCTCTTGGTTCATCGCGTTCTTTGAATATTGCTTCCAGGTTCCGGCAAACCGGATCGGATACGGGGTTTATAACGCATATCAATTGAAGACGGTTCAGGAAGTGATCACGCTGGTCGTCTTTGCTGCCTTCTCGGTATTCTATTTGAAAGAAGACCTGCGCTGGAACTATATCGTGGGCTTTTGCCTGATTGCTCTGGCGGTGTTCTTTATCTTCAAGAAGTGGTAGAAAGCTCTTCCCAATAAGCATTTGCGCGCCTGAGATGGGGGATCACGATCGAGCCGCCGACCACCAGGGCGATGTTCATGGCTTCCTGAAGCTCCTCATTCTTCACCCCTGCGGCATGGCATTGGTCAAGATGGTAGCAGATGCAATCGTCACACCGCAGCACCATGGATGCCACCAAACCCATCAGCTCCTTATGTTTGGCGCTTAGCGTGCCCTCGGTATAAGCCGCAGTGTCCAGGGCGAAAAAGCGCTTGATATTCAGATTGGCTTTCTCCAAAGTAAGCTTGGTAAGTTTGAGGCGGGTGGCCCGGAAATCATTCACTTTCATGTTCTATCTCCTTGAGCGGTTTTCAAAATGGCCAGCAATTCCCTTTCTGAAGGTTGCACAGGACTGATAGCGGTGTTCCTGGCAGAGAGGATCTGCGGGATCCAGCTGTTCAAGACTGCGTCATCCGCTGGCACTTTCACCTTGATGGGAAATTCATCCAGCCAGTCCCAAAAGTCCTGCATGCTGCAATCCAGAAAGCCGAACAGCGCGGCAAGCTCATCCTTCAGCATGGGGGCATAGAAGCGCATGATGGGCTCCATAAACATGCCGTTTGCCAGACCGTGTGGCACGCCAAACTCTGTCGTGAAAGGGTAGCCGATGGAGTGCTGAAGCGTGGTACTGGTGTGCGCGATCGCGATGCCGCCATACATGGAGGCCAGGGCAAGGGCTTCCCGCGCCGGCAGATGCTCCGGTTCTTTCAAGCAGAGGCTGAGATAATCCATAATCAGCTTGATCCCCCGGAAGATCATCGGATACAAGAGTGGATTGCGTTGGGTACTATATATCCCCTCCAGGAGGTGTGAAAGCGCATCAATTGAGGTATTCAGGCTCACTTTGGGGTTCAGGCTTGTCGTATAGCGAGGATCGATGATGGCGATTTTGGGGAAGATCAAATCGCTGCCAAAGCCTGCCTTTTTCTTTGCTGAGAGATCAGTAAGCACACTGTATTGAGTTACTTCGCTGCCCGTGCCATGTGTAGTGGGAATCGCCACGATCGGATATGCCTTTTGGCGCAGGCTGGCGTCATAGAGCTGATCTTCTCTCAGATCATTAGCCGATGCCAGAGATATCGCTTTGGCTGCATCCAGCGGGCTGCCGCCACCGATTCCGATGATGAAATCGCAGGATTCGGCGATATATTGCTCCTTCCCCCGGATCACCTGATCAGTGCTGGGGTTTTCGCTAATCCCGGCATACACGCTATGCTTTATCTCTTTTTTGTCAAGCAGAGGCAACAGTTCTGCCATCACTCCGCTTTCGTGCGCGCTACTTTTTCCGCAGACAATCAGAGCCCTGCTGCCCAATTGGGCTAACTGATCCCCGGCTTCTACAAGAGCTCCTGCACCAAAGTAAATCCTGGTTGGTAAGAATATCATGAGCTACTCCGCATCTTTTTTCGGCATTCTTTTTCCTTTAGCGTTGCTGTCAAGGTCAAAGGATGCATGCACTCCCCCATGTTTCGGCCAGTCTGATTCTCGTCCGCTTTCGATCGTGATGGATTATGGGTTTTTGGTGTTTGGTTTTTGGGCCTCAGCCCACCGCGCAGCCTATCCGAATCAGGCTTTAGTGTGCCCCGGTGGAAGACAACCGGGGCATATCCATCGTTGGTTTATAGTGAATCAATCCAATTTCAAGATTCTTTGAGTTTTGCTATCCGGCAAACCCTTTACTTTGACGAAATAAATGCCCTTTGCTACGGATTGTCCTTTTTTGTTACATCCATCCCAGACAAAGGTTTCGGTGCCTTTGCTCAGATCCATCGGCAAATCCCTTACTTTTTGGCCTCGGATGTTGTAAATCCCGATCTGGCTGCGAATTGCCTTATTGGATTCCACTTCGATGTTGATCTGCCTTGCGAAGGGGTTCGGATAGCACTTCACCTTCGCAAGGATTGGCGCGACAGAGGGATCATCAAGTGCCACCGGGTCTATGCTACCGTATTTGTGAAGGATGGCGCTGCTTTGGTTTGAAGAGCGGAACCAAAGACAGGCATGAAGAATGGAGCCGGAGGGATTGATAAAAGTGACCCGGGAATCCGTGATATCCTCTCCCAAGGCACCATCAGGCAGTTCTATCGTGGATGTCTCTTCGGTGACATAACCACTCTCATTGAAGCGTAAGACAGTCAAGTTCCCATCAGAGTTTGGTATGGGCAGCAGAAAGCCATCCGCTATGCGGCTTAAGGCTATAAATTCATGCGGAGATTCCGTAATGAAGTTATTGCTTGCTTGTTCGCCTTCGAGAGTGGATATTACCAGGCGATAACCCGGAGCGCTCTCCACTGTACTCTTTTGCAGAGTGAGAACACCGCCACCATAAAGCAATTTCGCCTGCACAATCTCCCAGCCCTCGCCGGGATCATGCGGATACGCCATATCGTCTGTAAGCAATGTGTTATTGAGCTGATACAACCATTCGCCATCGTAGTAATCGATGGATTTGTGCACTACTTGCTCATTTCTTTTGTGCCATTTCACGATCTGTTCAGAGCCATATTGATGTTCCGCGATCAATGCTCCCAAGCTCCAGATTTCTTTGCGGGGAAGCCCGGGAAAATCGCGTGTATCAGCTATGTGATACCTTTTATAGCCAACCCCTGATCCCGATGTGCCCGGATATTTTCTGTTTTGCAGAATCAGATTATTTATAACAGGATCGGGAATAGGTGTTAAAGTAACCGGACCGCCGCACATATCATAAGGAATATTCCACACCCCAGAATTACTGGGATATTCAGAATCGTTCCCCGAGCGATGCATGAGTCCACGTCGATTCTGATATATTGCGCCGTAGCTCTTTACAACTCCTCGTTCCGTGTATGGTTGTCGCTCCGGCCAGAGGGGGTTATACCAAGGATAATCAATGTTAGCCGGCCAGGGCTGAGACGAGGTTGGGGGATATCTGCGGCGATGGATATCAATCCAGTCGTAGTAAAGCTCTTCGTCATAATATATTAGATTCACCGCCGGTGTGGAAGGATGCGGATGCTGATATTCGAAGCTGAACTCTCCGGCGTCGAAATCTGGTTGATCTTCCGACGGCAAGAAATCAGTTTTCAGTGCAATGAGATCGGCATAGATCAGGATGGGCTCACTATCCGGACCGCAATTGGGATGATAGCGAAGACTATCACCGGGATGTTTATAGCCATATTTCAGCAGTATCTTCTTATCGCTGATCAACGTGACTTTGTCACTGGGGTTGGCGGAAGGATCTTCTCCGGGAGCAGTTCCCTGTAACAGGATATCGCCGATTGTATAGATTATTTCGCTACTGTAAATACTCTTTACACCACTGAACGTGCCTTCAATCCAAAGTGTCGCATCGGTAAAAAGCTTGTCAGGCAGTTCAAAGGGGGCTATCTCTGTCCACAGAGTATCCCGGATGGTAAAAGTGTTCCTGAACAGTGAATCTGCATCAGCCACAGGCAGAGGGGGATACGGATTCCAAACATCCGCAAACGCTCTTCGAGGTTCTCCTACTAAGCCCCAATATCCTGACGCGGTATTTCCCTCTACCTCCAACAGCAGAATTGATTCAAGGCCATAGGGGGATTCCATAATAGTAGCGTTATCGATGAAATCCTGCTTGTATAATCCTGATCTGATCACCGTGGCATCCATTTCGGCATTTTCTACCAGTCCCCCCTGAAAAACCTGATCCACCGGGTAGAAAGCAGGTGTGGAGACCACGTTCCCGGAGATTATCACCGGTCCCAGAAAAGTGGGCCAGCCGTTGTTGGTTCCCCCGCCCACCTGCCTTAGATAAATATCTCCGGCTGTCTTAATAGCTCCATAAACGATATCCTGTCCCCAAAAATAGACTGGCTTGCCTCGCACATCACTACTTTGTTGGGTATAATACATCACGTCCGTGGTATCCGTCATGGAGTTAACCGTGAAAGAGCGGACAGATCCCCCGCCCTGTGTCAGGATCGGATAGGGATCATTGCTATGCAACATGTTGTTGATCAGTTGATTAAATTCCCAGGTAATACCATAGTCTGATGAACTTAGTTTAAACAAACCAATATCTGAGTTTACCAAGATACTGATATTTGGCAAGTCTACAACCAGGGTAGGTTTACCGGTCGCCGGGATACCTTGGCTGGATAAGTTGATATTGCTGGTGAAATCGGTCGAAGATTTGCTGAAGTATAAAAGACCATATTCGTACATTGGTGGAGTTTGAACAATATAGGCGGTGTAGAGCGTATCACCCACAGCCTGAATGGCATTCTCTCCGGCGAAAGCGGTGGCTGGAAGACCAAGGGTCTGCTCCCATTCCCAAGTAATTGCAAAAGCTCCACAGATTATCAACTGTAAAACCAAAATTAGAACAAGGCGTTTCATTGTCTCCTCCTTCGATGACTCAGTTTTGTTATTAGCTCTGATATTTATGACTTTAGCTACGCAATATTTATTCCAAAACGAGGGTCTTTCAAGACAACAAGCCCTATTGTTGCGGGTACCAGACTATCTTTAATGTTATCCTTTGTTTCCGGGAATGTATTCAATACTCGCCTGCGCATACCAATCTTTGCAATGCCATCTTGGTTATCACGCTTCCTCCCCGCTTGTATTCAGAAACTCTTTGGTCCAAGCAATATTCTCCTCTACGGCTTCACACCAGGGATGCTCTTTGCCCAGTTTTGCATGAATATCCCGCAAAGCGCGTAAGCAAAGTTCTAGCCCTTTTTGTGGGTTTCCTAAACCGGTTTCCGCCTTACCGAGGCTGTTGTAACACAAGGCAAGCCAGGGATGCCCCTCTCCCAGGCTTTCTTGCCAAACATCTCGTACTTCTTCCAAGAACTGATGGGCTTTGCCATACTGCTCTCCATCCAAACACGAAGAAGCGATATTGAACATGGAGACCATGGTATCCGGGTGTCTGGGACCCAAGCCTTCATTGCCCTGGCGGATGGATTCCTCGTAATATGCCATGCCGATCTCACTTTCACCAAGATTCGTATAGATCCTCCCAGCATTGTTATACATAATGGTCTTGGATAGATAATGAGAATCTGCCGTGTTCTCCATGATGTTAATCGCGGCATCAATATGCATTTTGGCTTTAACAAAATCAGCTTTATCGGCATACATACAGGCCAGGTTGATGAGGGAATCGCCAATCAGGTAGTGATCTTTCCCCAGGATGCTTTCCCGCAGAGTAAGACCTTGTTGTGTAAGCTCTATGCCTTTTTCCACATCCCCTTTAAGGTTATAGCAATCACCCAGATTTATCAGTGTAGTAGCCACATATTCATGTTCAGCGCCTTTTGTCTTCAGCAGTATGTCAAGGTTCCGGTTCAGGTACTCTATCGCGGCATCGTAATCACCAATGGCTTTTAATACCCTTCCCTTGTTTCCATAGCAGGATGATATCTGGCAAGATTCGCTGCCATTTGATCTGAGATACAGCTTTTCAGATTGCTTCAGATAGCCCATGGCAAGGTCGTATTTCCCGAAGTTTGTAAACAGTATGCCAATCTCCATCAGGGTGTCTGCTTGCGCATGTTCATTATCCGGACTATGGATCCGCAAGATTTCTAAGGCTTTATTCAGATATTCCAGGCTCTCATGTTGTTGATACAGGTCTCTGGCCCATAATCCAGCCTGCTGGTAGTGCTCGAAGGCTTTATCCGGAAGTTCTCCCCGCTCGAAGTGCGCCGCAATCTCGGCATGCTTACTTTGATCTCCCTGCCAGTAATCCACCATGATCTCGGCAGCCAAACGGTGCAGCTTTGCCAGATGTTTACCCAGTTGCATCTCGTATGCCGTATCGCGCAGAAGGCCGTGGCTGAAGCTGTAGCTAACTTCATTCAGCATGTTCCACAACCTGCTCTTGCGCCCGTTTTCCAAGATCTCAGCGGGATCGGAAAGCTCATTGCTGAAGCTCTGAGACCGGATCAGCAGCTCTTGCAAGACTTCCGCGGTAAACTCGTTGCCCAACACGCTTGCCGCCTGTACCGCATCCTTCATGCTCTTATCCAGGCGGTCGATTCTGGCCACCAGCATGGAGTTTATCCCGGAGGAAATCTGCACTCCGGTATCCTTTAGATACAGCAATCCATCGATGGTCTCCAAGAGCCGGTTTGCCTGCAGATGGGCACATATTTGTTCCACGTGCAGCAAGTTGCCTAAAGTCTTGTCCTTCAGATACGAGGCCAGTGCTTCCGAGACTGGCTGTTTGAACAGGGCGGCGGCAAAGGCTTTGATCTGTATTTCATCCCAAGATTTCAGCTTCAGCATTGTATGTTGCTCATCTCCAAAGGGCTCCGGAAAGCTGCCATCGTCGTTGTATCTGGCAGTAGCAAGCACCTGTATCCTGCTGTTTTTCAAGGCTTTGACCAAAGCACCCAGCAACCCGGCAGAATCTTCATCCAGCCATTGCGCATCCTCAACCACTAATACTGTGGGCAGGTGCAGAGCGTAGAATTCAAATAGCTGAATCACCGCCTTTTGCATCGCCCCGGCTTTGTTGGCTCCGCTAAGTTCGCGGAACAGACTGCCTTCCCAATCCAGTGAAATTAAGCCGGCCAGGATGGATTCCATGCGCTTTAGTTCCGCTCTTTGCGCATCGTTCAATCGCGGCGAGATCATCCGCACAAAACCAAGGTATCGGCGCCGGAAATTCAGGCGGCGTTGCTCCAAAGAGCCCGATTTTAGCCCATTAAACTGTTTTTTGATGAAGAACACAAATGGATGCAGTGAGCTTTTCAGGATTCCGTCGCATTGCAGGATGAAGCATTGCCGTGCGGGTTTAACTGACTCACAGTATTCATATACCAATCTGCTCTTTCCGGAACCGGGCTCGCCATACAGTGCAAACAGCGAAGGATGCTCTCCCGCAAAAGCGGCATTTCCATGCTCCTTTAGTTCTTGCAGCTCCATCTCGCGCCCCATAAAAGGGCTCAGATACCCGGTATCGTAATCCTCCAGAAGTCCGTCAAAGGAGTAGCATTTCAGCGGTGCGGAGAAACCCTTGATCAAACCCGGATCCATGCTGCGAAACCGCAGATATTGGGCGGAAGGGCTTAGCAACGCTTCCTCGAAACAGATGTCTCCCCATTTCCCCAGATGGCAGAGGCGGGCGCTGAGGTTAACCGACAATCCCAAGGCGGTATATTCGCACATTTTTTTGCTGCCGATGAAGCCGGCATAATCTATCCCCAAGCTCATGCCGATGCGGATTCTATTGCCCAATAGCACTCGGAGCTCATGGGCAAAACGGAAACCACGCAACACTATGTCTTCATACGCAGTAGGCGCTCCCAACAGCACCAGAGCAATCAATCCGTTAGCACTGTTGAATACTTTATTCAGATATGCCCCATATTTTGAAGAAAGCTCGATCAGAGCATTCAGTGCGGCATGATCCGCGCCGCGGAAGTTTATGAATACCGAAAGGACTTCCCGAAATTCTCCCTCGGACTTGCCCAGTAGGATATCATGAGAGATAAATGACTTTTGGCTCATGCGGCAGATTGCCGTCTTCAGACAAGGGACATGACGCCTTACTGCGTGGATCAGCGCAATCCCCGATCCTGCCTCTTCGGCGATCAATTCTTGCGCCGCGAGCTTGCCGAGCCGCTTTGAATTCACCAAGATTTGCCCGGTCTTGGCAGCTTCCTGCAGGTCAATGGCTTCCTTGATGGCAGAGCTGTTTAACCAAAACAGGTGCTTTTTGGGGTTCGGAAGGATCTGCCATTTGACCACTCCTTTGGCCATGCCGATGCGGCAGGTTGTATCCACAGCGGCTGTATTTTGCACGATATCCCGGATCGCACAGGCAGCAGTAAACGCGTGCAAGGCTGTATCCGGTTTGTGGTTCGGGAAAATGGCGATGAATGCATCTCCCGCGAAACGGCTGATAAACCCACCATGTTGCTCGATGGACTCCACTGCGGGGCTGAAGATAGAGTTTATGATGTCTGAGAGCTTTTCTGCTCCGCGCTCGCTTTCCTGGGTAAGGGTGGTGGAAAGCCCGGTAAAATCCTCCAGATCGATGTGTAATACCCAAGCGTGGAAACTACCTATATACTCTCTGGCGCGGGTCTTTTGAAGGATAAAATCCGGAACCATGCGTCGATTCATATTCTCTCCTGATTTCTAAGCTGGGTCCATTACTGTTTGATTATGTCATATCGTCAAGCAATAATATCAGGGGCAGGGTCATATTTTCTCCAATAACAATATTAGAAAAGACCTAGTCGCCTCTCCTTTTAGTCCAGCTTCAGCATTCATCTCCGCGCGACAGAGCCGGAATTATCGCGTTCTTAAGCCCTAATTATGCTGCGCGCACAGCATAATCACAGCTTAATCTCGACTCAAATGTAGTTCAACCCGGTTTGTGCTAATGGAGTTCTCTTGACCTTATGTATCTTGGTGCTTAACTTTATGCTATACGATCAAATGGAATCAATATCTATGGTGTAAACCATGTATTGCCTGATTCGAAACCACCGTTTAAGTTCTTTCAACATGGATAGATACAATAAGTGGCGTCAACTCCAGTGCATGATTTGGGTTCAATGCCTACACAAATACCCTTTATAGCCCAGAGGAAGAAGACAATAGCGGAACTATGAAATAGTCATAACGAGGTGTTCACCCCCGTGGGAAACCGTGATTATCTGCCATCGGAGGATCTTTTATCCAGACGATTTTCACTTTTTGTTTGACAACATCAGCTATCACAGAATTTATTGTCACCTTGGTATACAAGCATAAACACATACTGGAAGCGCTCTTACCAAAAGCTAAGATCAAAGGAATTGCGATGGAACAAGACTTCTCTCAGCTTGATGCAATCCTCGGAATGTACCGCGGAAAACCCGGCATACTGATCCCCCTAATGCAGGAAGCTCAAAACCTGCTCGGCTATCTTTCCAAAGACGCCATGCGCTACATCGCCCAAAAGATGAACATCCCGGCGGCAGATATCTACGGCGTGGCAACCTTCTACTCCATGTTCAAACTGAAACCTCAGGGTAAACACATCGTTCGTATATGCAAAGGCACTGCGTGTCATGTCTCGGACGCTGATGGCATCAAAGAAGCCCTTGTGGAAGCCATGCAGCTGGAAAAAGGCGAAGACACCACCAAGGATATGAACTTCACCCTGATGGAAGTAGCGTGTCTGGGTTGTTGCTCGCTGGCACCGGTGATCATGATTGATGATACCACCTATGGAAAACTCACCCCGGAAGCTATCCCCGGGATCCTGGAACGCTACGCCTTTGTGGAGGAACAATGACGAATGTTACCGTGAAAGTGGGTCTGGCAAGCTGCGGTGTCGCAGCCGGCGCGATGGAAGTGTATGAGGTGCTGAGGCATTATCAGCAATCCGGAGCAGCGATTGATCTGCAGCAAACAGCCTGCATCGGCATGTGTTTTGAAGAGCCCATCGTGGAACTCAGCGGAGGAACACTGGGCACGCTTAGCCTGGGCAAAGTGGAGCCGGAGCGCATTGCGGATTGGGTGGAAGATTACCGCCGCGGCGAGCTGCCCCAAGCCAATATCATCCTCGCCGAAAAGCAGGAAGCTACCCGCAACAGCCTGCTGGATGGGCAGACCCGCATCGTCCTGCGCAATTGCGGAGTGATTGACCCCAAGTCCATTGCGGCTTATGAAGCTGCCGGAGGTTATATCGCGCTGCAGAAAGCACTTTCCATGAAGCCCGAAGACATCGTTGAAGAAGTGAAAAGCAGCGGCTTACGCGGCAGGGGTGGTGCCGGATTTTCCACCGGACTGAAATGGAGCTTTGCCGCCCGTGCCAAAGGGCCAAAGAAGTATGTAGTCTGCAATGCCGACGAAGGCGACCCCGGCGCTTTCATGGATCGCAGTACCCTGGAAGGAGATCCGCACAATGTGATCGAGGGTATGATCATCGGTGCCTACGCTATGGGCGCGGATGAAGGCTATATCTATTGCCGCGCCGAATATCCGATGGCGATAGCGCATTTGAAGATAGCCATCGAAGCCGCCAAAGCCAAAGGCTATCTGGGCAAACACATCATGGGCACAGATTTTAATTTTGAATTACACATCAAGGAAGGTGCCGGTGCTTTTGTCTGTGGCGAAGAAACCGCATTGATGCAATCCATCGAAGGCAAACGCGGCATGCCCACCATCCGCCCGCCCTTCCCCGCCGAAAGCGGACTTTGGGGCTGCCCCACGAATATCAACAATGTGGAGACCTGGGCAAATATCACCTGGATCATCACCAATGGTGCCGATGAGTTTCGCAAGATCGGCACAGATAAATCCCCCGGTACGAAAGTATTTGCCCTGGCGGGGAAAATCGCCGGCAGCGGCTTGATTGAAGTGCCGATGGGCATTCCGCTAAAGGATATCATCTACAAAGTGGGTGGCGGCATGAAAACCGAGAAGCCATTCAAAGCCGTGCAGATGGGGGGTCCCTCCGGAGGTTGCATCCCCGCTTCACTGTTGGATACCATCGTGGATTACGACTCCATCAACGCTACCGGGGCGATCATGGGCTCCGGCGGTATGGTGGTAATGGATGAAGGCACTTGCATGGTCGATGTAGCCCGCTTCTTTTTGAACTTCACCCAAAACGAATCCTGCGGTAAATGCACTTTCTGCCGCATCGGCACCCGCCGTATGCTGGAAATCCTTACCCGTATCACCGAAGGCAAAGGTGAAATGGAAGACATTACGCGCCTGGAAGAACTTGCCACCAATATCATCAAAGGATCCCTTTGTGGATTGGGGCAAACCGCTCCCAATCCGGTGCTTACAACCCTGCGCTATTTTCGGGATGAATACCTCGCCCACATTCAGGATAAGCGCTGTCCCGCGGGAGTTTGCACCTCGCTGTTGCGCTTCGAGGTAATCGAGGACAAATGCATCGGTTGCACCGCCTGCGCCCGCAAATGCCCGGTGGCATGCATCTCCGGCAGTGTGAAACAAGTTCACAAGATTGATCAAGAAAAGTGTATCCGCTGTGGTGCATGTTTCAGCGCCTGCAAATTTAACGCGATCAGAAAAGGATGATGTCCATGCAAGTAATATTGAACGGAAAAACCATCGAAGCCCCCGAGGGCATTACCATATTGGAACTCGCCAAAAGCGAAGGCCTGCATATCCCCACTTTGTGCCACGATGAAGAACTGAAGCCATACGGCTCCTGCTGGGTTTGCGCGGTGAAGGTGGAAGGCAGAAGAGGCTTTGTAACTTCCTGCGGAACCTTGCTGAGCCCGGGCATGCAGATCACCACGGATTCTTCTGAGATCCACTCCGCCCGTAAAATGGCGCTGGAACTGCTAATCAGCAATCACTACGCGGATTGCGAAGCCCCCTGCAAAGTAGCCTGCCCGGATCATGTGGATATCCAGACCTATGTATCGCTGATCGCAAACGGCAAATATCACGAAGCGGTGAAGGTGATCAAAGACACGCTGCCTATGCCGCTTTCCATCGGCAGAGTATGCCCCGCTTTCTGTGAAGCGGAATGCCGCCGCCAGATCGTGGAAGAACCCATTGCCATAAGGCAATTGAAACGCTTTGCCGCGGATGAGGATTTGAAAGACTATTGGCAATACACTCCGGAAGCCCAGCCCAAAAACGGCAAGAAAATAGCCGTGATCGGTGGTGGTCCCAGCGGTCTCACATGCGGCTATTACCTCAGCTTTGCCGGCTTTGAAGTGGATCTCTTTGAAGCCGAAGACGCGTGCGGTGGCTGGCTGCGTTATGGCATTCCGGAGTACCGCCTGCCCAAAGAGATCTTGGACGAAGAGATCGCCCTGATGTGCAGCGGCGGCATGAACATTCACTATGGCAAAGCTCTGGGTAAGGAGCTTGACCTGCAAAGCCTGAGCCGGGATTACGATGCCGTATATCTGGCCTTAGGCGCGCAAAACGCGGTACCGATGCCGGTTCCCGGAAGTGACCTGCAAGGCTGCTACTTGGGCGTAGATTTCCTGAAAGCCCATGCCAAGGGCAATACCCCCGTCACCGGCAAGAAAGTGGCGATCGTGGGAGGCGGGAACACCGCCATCGACTGCGCCCGCACCGCGATCCGCCTGGGTTGCGAGGTTAGCATCATCTATCGGCGCACCAAAGAAGAAATGCCCGCAGAAGCCTTTGAGATCGAAGCGGCAGAACACGAGGGCGTGAACTTCCACTATCTCTGCAATCCCGTGGAGTACTTGGGCGAAGCCGATAAACTGAAAGAAGTAAAAATCGAGAAAATGCGCCTGGGCGAGCCGGATAAGAGCGGCAGAAGAAGACCCGAACCGACCGGGGAATTCTTCACTGAAGCCTTTGACAGCATCATTGCCGCCATCAGCCAAATCCCGGACATCCGCCCCTTTGCCCTGCCCGAAAACGAGGTGGAGGGCACGCAACTGCCTTTATCCCGCTGGCAAACCGCAATCGTGGATGAACACACCATGTACAGCGGTGTGGCAAACATCTTTGCCGGGGGTGACTTCCAGCGGGGAGCCGCCACCGCCATCGAAGCCATAGCCGACGGCCGCAAAGCCTCCGAGGCAATCTCGGAATACTTGCTGAACGGCGAACTTCCCCAAGCCCGCTTTGTGTTCGATTCCAAGAAGGCTAAAAAGGTGAAGGATGTATCCCCGGAAGAATATGATATCTTTCGCAAAAACCCCCGGGAGAAAATGCCCGAACTGGAACATAACGAAGCTTGCACTACGTTCAAAGAAGTGGAACTGGGCTTTTCTGAAGCTCAAGCCCGTGCCGAAGCCGCGCGTTGCGTGGAATGCGGGTGTCAGGTAAACAGCTCTTGCTCCCTGCGTAACTACTGTAGTGAGTATCAGATAGAGCCGGATCGCTTCCTGGGCAGCATTTCCCACCACCCCATCGATTACAGCCATCCTTATATCGTGCGGGACTCCAACAAGTGCATCAATTGCGGGCGTTGCATCCGCACCTGCGCAGAGATTCAGGGCGCAAATGTGCTGGGCTTTATCTATCGCGGCTTCAGTGCCGTGATGGCACCGGAATTTGGAGAATCCCTGACCCAAACCGGTTGCGTAGCCTGTGGTAAGTGCATCGACGTCTGCCCGGTGGGTGCTTTGGTGGAGCGCAACCTGCATTACAAGATGAATCCTGCCGAGAAAACCAAGGTCTTGCAGAATTGCGGTCTCTGCGGTCTTGGCTGCGATACTCTGGTGGAAATCCAAGCCGGTGAAGTGGTGCGCGTAACCACTCCCGAAGAACCCGGTTTCAACGGCAAAAACCTCTGTTTCAAAGGCCGCTTCGGCTGGCAAATCAACAAAGAGAAACTCACCACCCCGCTGCTGCTCTCAGAAGGTCACTACCGGGAGATCTCCTGGCAGGAAGCCCTGGAAGTATTGCAAACCAGGATCAAGCTGGCAGACAGCAAATGTGTGGAGATCAGCCCCCACATCACTCTGGAAGTTATGTTGGTGGCGGAGCGTGTCGCAAAATCCTTGGGCTCTACCCTCTGTGCCTCTCCCGGCCATATGGCTTTCAGCGATAAGTATCTTGATCTGAAGCCCAAGGCAGACGCCTTCGCGGCACTCAAAGAAGCGCAAGAATTTGTTGTGGTGGGAAGTCTGAACCGCACCCTGCTCAGCCTGATCCGTCTGGAACAGCTGAAGGGCAAGAAGCTGACCCTGGTAGCCTATCCCGATGATGAACCATTTGTTCGCTTTGCCGATCTTAGATGCGACAAGCTCAAGGGCATTGAAGCCAAACCCGGCAGGCTGTTTATCTACAATCAAAACAGAATCCCGGAGCAAATGGCAGCCCAAATCTGGAATCTGGCAGCAGCACGGGACATCCTGCACACCACGGATTATATGAATCACAGCGGCTTTTTGGCAATGCAGCCGCAGCCGGTTAAATGGTCTTCGCAAAGCTTTGCCATCGGTTTTGGCTGTGTGCCCGCCACCAAAGCGGAGTTTAAGGTAGCAATATGCGCCTATCAACCGGAAGGCAAGGAAGCTCAGTTGATCCTGCCTGCACCCGGTTTCTTGGAGATAGAGGGGCATGCCCTGGGCGATAACGGCAAGCTCTCACGCTTTGTAAACCCCAGGAAATCCACCTTGTTTGGCGAGCTTAGCCGCTTGTTCTACAGCCTGGGCTGGATCTCTGCTGCCACGGCGGATATCCCATATTGGAACAACAAAGCCGAAGACATGCTCAAAGCCTTGCAGAATCAGGAACTCCCCCACTATGAACCGGTGGAACTTACAGGCTTAAAAGAAAGCACAGTAGCCTCCGACAGCACAATGGAAAGCTATATGCAGCGGATGTTCAGGCTGCGGCAAAACCCGGTTAGCTTCTGATAAGATCAATATGTAATCAGCCCCGTTCAGTTGAGCGGGGCTATTTTTATAAGAAAACTGGAGCTCGGAGCAGGAGTATCTGTGGAGTTCAAAGCGCATTGACATTCTATAGCATTATTTCCATATTATGTTGCGCCTTGGACTTCACACAGCATAATGGCGGGATATCCTTGTCTGCTAGATTGGAAGGCAATACATGGCTGGGTGCTGATTGACAGAAAAACGCCCCAGGAGCGGCGTGTTCCTATTGGATCTCGTTTCTCCGGAACCGTTTTTCTGTCAGATAGAACCAACAATAGCTGGCGGAGAGTAGTTTTGGAGTCGAATCCAAGAAACGACTGCGGGGATAACATTAAGCTGAGCCGGGAGCAGTAGTATCTGTGGAGTTTAAAGCGCAATAACAATGTTTAGCATTATCACTATATATAATAGCGCCTTGGACTTCACACAGCATAATGGCGGGATATCTTTGTCTGCTAGATTGGAAGGCAATACATGGCTGGGTGCTGATTGACAGAAAAAC
>DHVK01000034.1 GCA_002412625.1 Cloacimonetes bacterium UBA5210 | reverse complement strand
TATGTATCGCTCACAGGCGCACAATTTCGTCCCGCTGGGACTCATACGGGTATTACCGTCCGTTGTATGAGATATATTGATATCAGCTCCACGAGTTTCAGCCGCTGTGTTTTCCTTCTTCAGCTCATTCAAGCTCTGACCCAATCCACCACCAGCTCTATGGGTTAGGATCGTGGTCTTTCTTGCAATTTGTGCTAACCCAGTTAAATGCATGCCAGACATATATTTAAGCATAGCGGGTTAGGATGGTTAGCTATTTATCAACAACCTATTATATATACATATACTTCCTACAAACAGTTTATATGAATATAGCTAACCCTCCTAACCCACGAGTATATCTGATTGATGAATAATGACTTAAGTGGGTTAGCTATTTTCACGCAGACTTAGCTTTAGATAACCCATTTCCGCAAGCGCCATAGGATTCGACACGTCCTCGTGTCGAGCATAACGATTGATAAACAGAGGATTGAGTACCATAAGAACGGCATTATAGATAGCCCATGTGATTACCTCCCTATGATTTTAGTTCCATAGGAACGCCATTTCAGATAGGCAATCGAATGCCAATCAAGGGTTTCGTGGTTCTCCCGAATCCAATCTCTGATAATCCACCGAATTCAGCGATAACTGGCAGCATAGCCCAAAGCTGAAACACCTAAAACTGCACACAGACTCATACTCCTCACATAGCCCTGTCATAGCCTATTCATGGAGCGTAGGATAGGGTCTTGGGAGGCCTATCTGCGCAGTGTTGGTGATATACCTTACGCGATGAAAACGGCAATTACATCTTCTCAGATCGTTCAATCTCTATTTTGCAACATGCTTGAGGATGCAATCACCCGATAAAAGTTCTTTTCTGCAGAGCCAATATTCAGAGTACATCCGGGTGCGCTGACAATCGCGCAGGGAGTGCCCCAATCCGCAGGATCCGGCAGAACCGAGGAATACACCAGATACGATTTCGCTCTATCCACCGGCTCCCAAGCCAGATGCACAGTAAGGGCTGAACTGGTGATTAGCAGCTCCGCAACCGGCTCTAGGAAAGGCGCTGTATTCATCGTCAGGCTGTGTGTCCAGGTGTGTCCGCTTCCGCTAACGGTCCAGGCGTAGGAGTTTATCGTGGGGCCATACCAGGGGTCCATCAGGTACATCGTGCTGGTTTGAACGCCATGTGCTACCACAAAGTGCCCACCACCGGTATTCCAACCCCATCGCACAAAAAATGGTTTGTCCGCTTCGATATTGGAGATTGATTCATTTAGAGAGAGGCTCCGTTCGTAGCGTGATGTGCTCAGGTGCGCGAAGTGCTGCAGAATCAGGTCTATGCCCCTTCGGGTCGGATTCGTGGATGATCCCCACAACCAGTTCCATTCATTAGCGCCGATCGTGCCATATTGAGCGATTTCGTTTTGGCTGAAGTAATAGCCATAGTATTGCAACACAGCCTGAGACGTGGCAGCCCAGCACCATTGAGTTTGGATTTGCATAATCTGCTCTACATTCAACACCGTCGCGGAGGCAGATAGCCAGAAAAGCAGGATGCAGAAGGCGAGAATTGTTATCTTTGCTTTCATGTTAACGTCCTTCTTGCAGAGCGGTTTCCACGCTTGCCCTTATTCTGCTGAGGTTGAGCTCCAGGCTTGGTTCTGCCATTAGTCCCGCTTCATAAGTATTCTGGATTGGGTACAGGTTATAGGGCCTGGATTTTTCGGAAAGGAAGAACTCCCGGGCTTGATAAACAACTACCAAACGAGCCTGTTCCGGATGGACATCCGCCGAACTGAAGGCGGCATAGAGCTGTCTCGCCAAATTGGCGTATCCCAGAGAAACCACATTGAGCGCGCCATCCGCTTCAATGCTCGCCAAAACCATACATTGCGGCTTTCCCCGGATCAACAGCGGAATATAGCATTGCCGGGTGGGTTCAATGATATCCTCAATGCTGGTCCCGCTTCTATAGCGCAGGATGCTTTGCGGGTCTATCGTGTAAAGCTGAAGCGCCAGCCCCGGTTTGACATTGTGGACATCCGCGAAATCGGCAAAGCCATAGAGTTGAAAGTTTTGTTCAGTGACCATATCCAGGAACTGGTCCAAGCCAACAATCGGCAAAGCCCTGTCAGCCTCCGATAATGCCAAATCCGGGGTGATTTGCCCGGAAGCCGGAGCGCAATGCACATACATGCCGCAACACAATAAAAGAAAAACAAAGACGAAGTTCTTTCTCATGATCTCTCCCGGTTATCTGTGATATCTAGAAGCGGTATCTATCGTAGATAGCTCTGATGCTCACAATAATCGGGGATATTCTGCACATTGCGCCTGCCATTGTCAAGCAAAATCACAAGCGGAATCCAGACTCCCGCTTCTGATTCAATCTGGCCTCTAATTTCTGGCAACAGATGTGCTTAAGCTCAAAGGCACGCTATGCTCTTCACCGCATTCTGAGCTCCTGCTGAAGATATCCTGAGCCCGGCTCGGGAACTGCTCAAGAGGCGTGCCGGAGGCGGCTATGAGGGCAAAGATAAGCAGCACTAATACCATCCCTGAGCATTAACATAGGTCTTGCCAATGCCCGGTTAAGGAGAACAAATTATTGCCTTGGATAACGTTTGTGGCTATAAACACGTACTACCCTATGAAGGTGTTAATGTAGTTTCTAAATAGGAAAATACGGTTTCTAGAGTAACCTGTCGTCTCTTGAAGGATGTTCAAGTCGATGAGTCATTTAACTAGTTGACTGGCAGGAACATAATTTTGATTCAAAATGTTTTGGACTTGTTTGATAGTAATGACAGGTCATCATTGCTCTTGGGGGACGCAGAAAAGCACAGTATCGTGAATCAGTGAATATGTCCGACCTTATGTAGCTCTAAATCAGCTGTTGGCACAGAAACTTCAAAGCTCCGGCGCATGATCGGTAAATCTGAATCTGGGCTGGCATCCTGCGGCAAAATGACTCTTTTGATTGACAAATATCGGAGTAATCCGTGAATAGCATTTCGATTATAAGACTGGAGAATAAATGGATAGAATAAAGATAAAAGCTCTGCTGATCACGGCCTTGCTACTTGTGCTGTGGGGAAGTTTACACGCGTCTTCATTTGCCGATACGACGGTGAGTTGGCTGGCAGCGAGAGGGCTTAGCCCCAGATTGATCGTGTTGATAATATCGATGTTACCGCTGATTGAACTGCGCGGCTCGATACCGGTGGCAATCATCCTGTTCAAAATGCCCTGGATGGAAGCTGTCGGGCTCTCGATATTGGGAAACATGCTCCCGATTCCTTTTCTACTAATGCTGATCGAGTGGTTTTTCAAGACAATCAGCAAAGTCCCGGTTGGGGCAAATTTCACAGCATGGATGTTTGCCCGCACCCGGCGCAAAGGCAAAGCGATCGAGAAGTATGAGGCGGTTGGGCTCACCACATTTGTCGGAATCCCGCTGCCCGGAACCGGGGGCTGGACCGGAGCTTTGGCTGCCAGAATCTTTGGCATCGGTTTTTGGAAAGCCATGTTATATATCCTGATCGGTGTTTCTTTGGCCAGCGCCATCGTTACTCCGCTTTCGCTGATGGGCAAGATGGCGGTTCACTGATGATAAAAAACGAGGTAACCATATTTTGGCTGGCGGGGGAGAGCAGCGGGGATTTGCATTGTGAACTGATCATGAAGTCCTTGGCCAAAGAAGGCATTCGCTTCAGACACATCGGAATCGGTGGTCCGCGCATGCAATCTCAGGGTTTGAAGCCCTTGTATCCTTTTGATCGCTTCGCGGTGATGGGTTTTGTGGAAGTAATCCGCCATATCGGCTTCTTCATGCAAGTGCAGAAGCGGATTCGCAAATTGTTTGAAGAGAACAAACCGGACATCGCCATTTTAGCAGATTACCCGGGCTTCAATCTACGAATTGCGCATCTTGCCGATGAGTACCGCATCCCCGTGCTATATTATATATGCCCGCAGTTTTGGGCATGGAAGCACGAGCGGATCTTCAAGCTGAAAGCCAGTGCGCGACATACCGCTTGCATTCTGCCTTTTGAAGAAGATCTCCTGAAAATCCATAACCTCAATTGCAGCTATGTGGGGCATCCGATCTCCGAAGAAATAGAGTTTAAGATGGAACGAGATCAATTTGCCCGGTTTTTCCTCCTGAATCCGAACAAGAAGTGGTTAGGCTTCTTTCCCGGTAGCAGAAACAATGAAATCAAGAAGATGCTCCCGGTTTTTTTGAAAGCCGCAAAGGCATGGAACGCGGACGAGTATGAGATTCTGATTTCAAAATCTCACACCGTTGATCATCAGAAGTTCATGCAGATGCTTTCCGGAACCGGAATGCCAAATCTGCACATCGTGGATGGCTATACCTATGACATGATGCGCCATTGCGAAGTTTTGATCTGCACTTCAGGCACGGTTACCCTGGAAGCGGCATATGTGGGTACGCCCACCGTGATTTGTTACAAAGCAAACCCGATTTCGTATCAGATCGGAAAACGCCTGATCCGTGTGTCTCACATAGGCTTACCCAATATCATACTGGACAATGACATTCTGCCAGAATTGTTACAGAAAGACGCAAACCCGGAGCTGATCAACCAGAAAATCCGGGAGATGCAGATAGGAAGCCCCAGAAGAGATGTGATACAATTGGAATTGCGCAAGTTGAAAGCGATGTTGGGCGAAAAAAAGCCCAGTAAAGAAGTTCCCAAGATCATCGAACAGCTCCTGAAAACCTATGGCTAAGCTCGGCAAATGCTTGTTCAATAAAAGCGCGGCAAGCCTGCTGAGATTTTTCAGATGGAGCATTCGCTTTGAAGTGCACAACCAACCCATCCATGAACCGGTGGTGTATGCCTTTTGGCACAGAAATTTGATGCTCTGCTGTTTACAGAGAGCAGGGGATCACATCGCGGTGATTATATCGGCATCCAAGGATGGAGAATTGATCGCAGGACCAATGAAGGAATTGGGCTATATTCCCATCCGGGGTTCGAGCAGCAGGCAGGGCTCTCAGGCCTTAAAGGCAATGCTGCGGCTGGCAAAAGAAGTATCTTTGGGTATCACCCCGGATGGTCCCCGCGGACCGGTCGGCACCATCCACCCGGGAGTGTTTCAATTAGCTCTGCTGGGCAAGATTCCGATTGTGGGCGTAGCATGTGATGCAAACAGAGAATGGGTGTTCAATTCCTGGGATAGATTCCGCTTTCCCAAGCCTTTCGCAAAAGTAACTGTGCACTACTCTGAGCCCATCCCAGTGCTTTGCAAGGACGATATTGCAAGCGCTGAGGCAAAATTGAGGGACTTTCTCCAGTAAGGATGTTGATGCACGGCATAAACCGCAATAACTAGCACATTAGCAAGAGATTGCGGATACAGCTCCCCAGAAGGCCGGGCATTGCTCTGGCATTTGTGCCGAGCTCATGCTGTTGTAAAGGCCTTATTCTCGTGTGTGCATAGCTTGATCTCAGCTTAATCCTGGTTTTAGCTCAGTTGCAGCAAGAATGTGTAATTGCCTCGGGAATCACAAGGACAGCAGAGTTTTCTGATCGCAGCGTATGACCAGCAGCCAATCACTTGAGCAGTGGTGGCAGAAAATACTTGCTGATTTCTAGGACGCTGTGGGGTATTTCCGCGAAGTGCTCGATGTGATGCGAATCTGAACCGATGGAGATCAGCTTTCCCCCCAAGGCACGGTAACGCCCGATCAGATGTGCTTCGGGGATTATCTTTGCGTATGGCTTGCGCAGGCTGCTGAGGTTTATCTCCAACGCGATGCCGCGGGCGATAATCGTACGGAAGATTTCATCGATCAGACCTGCCACATGGCTTTCATCCGGCGGGGCAGAGTAGTAGCGCTTGTAAACGCCCAGATGAGCCAAGATATCAATCTTGCAGGAGCTTACCAATGCCAGATTTTGGCGATAGTAATCCTCGATTTGATCCTTGTCCAGCTCAGCAGCCAGGGGGATGGCCACATTTGTGTGATCACTCAAGAAATGCACAGAGCCCAGAATGGGGCAGAAGTCGAACTCTCTGATCAATTCCTCCGCAAAGCTCTGTACCTGGTGATAGTCTCCGATTTCGATGCCCATGCGCACTTTTAGTTCAGGATAATCGCGCTGCAATTGGAGACAATATTCCTGATAGCGCTTCAGAGATGGCAAGCCATAGACCGATAGTTCCTGGGGCAACAAATCCAGATGCTCTGTAATCGCTATATCTTTGTATCCCAGTAATATTGCCTTTGCCATCAAATCCTGAGCTTTGATATTGCTATCGTAACTATATTGAGTATGAATATGATAATCGTATTTTATCATGCGAGAAGTGCAGCTCCCAGCGCGCCGGTAATCTCGGGATCAGGGGGGATCAACAGCGGAGTTTTTAATAGTTCAGAGATGCAGTGAGACAAGTCTCTGCCTTGCGCCACTCCTCCGGTGAAGACGATTGGGCTTTCGCAGCCGAGGGGTGCCATCTGAGCGTAGATGCGTTTGGCGATGCTCATGTTTACCGCGCGGGCGATGTTCTGTACCTTGTGTCCGGATGCCAGCAGACCAATGATTTCGGATTCCGCGAATACCACGCAGGTAGATCCCAGCGGAACTACCGCATCGGACATAGCGGCAAGAGCGGATAACTCGTCCAGATCACATTGCAAACGAATTGCCGTCATTTCCAAAAACCTTCCGGTTCCGGCAGCGCATTTATCGTTCATCACAAAGTCTTTGACGCTGCCATCCGGATTCAGAGTGATGATCTTGGAATCCTGTCCGCCGATGTCAATAACGGTTTTTGCGGTGGGGAAGAGAAAGTTACAAGCGGTGGCATGGCAGGTGATTTCGCTTTTTACGATGCTTGCCGCGGGATATAGCTTTCTGCCATATCCGGTAACGCAGGATCGTTCTATGGGCAATTCACCCAGTTTGGCCACGAGGCTTTCCAGCAGCATATCAACTGTCCTGGCAGCAGAGATCTCGGTGGAACGGTAAGCGCTGAAGATGATCTCTTGGCTAGCAGAATCCAGCACCACGATCTTGGTGTTGCGCGAACCGATGTCAATGCCAAGTTTATACATAGCGCTAGACCAATACGTTTATTTGACGCTTATCCGGAGCCAGATACTGCGCCGCAAGCCTGCGGATGGTATCCAGAGTGGTGGATTTGATGCGCTCTTCACGGTTCAGATAATACTGCAAATCGTAGCCCAAGGAGATCAGATTGGCAATCCCCGTGGCTTTGTAAGAAACACTTTCGTTGTCCATCCGGGCAATGGCTACCAGATAGTTTTTAGCGCTATCCAGTTCCGTTTGCGTTATCCCTGCGTCCACCACGTCATCCAATATCACTTGCAGGGCTTTCAGACAGCGGAGGTGTTCGGTTGAATCGGAAAATGCATAAGCATACCAAAAACCAAGGTCTTTGATCGAGGAAAAATCGAATCCGGTCTGATAGGCATAACCCAGCTCTTCCCGCAGAATATTGAACAGGCGAGAGGACAGATCCCCACCCAAAACATGAGCAAGAAGGTGAAAGGCAGAGTTTTCCAAGCGCTCACTGGCGGGACAGGCAAATCCACCGACGTGGATGATAGATTGATCCAGCTTGCCGTAGCGTCTGTTGATGCGAGATTCACTTTCCTGATAGCGAAGCACCGGATCGGTAATGCGCGTATTGTTGCGTTTGGCAGAGAAATACTTGCTCGCCATGTCTTCAACCGCTTTGGGCTCCAGAGAACCTACAATGCAGAGCGCAAAGTCTTCGCCCAAGCTCCAGGTATCATACCAGGCTTCACATTCCTTGACGGATATAGCCGCGATATCGCTTAGCTTTCCGGTAGCGCTATAGAGGTTGTTTTGCTGCCCGAAGAGTTGCGCGAACCAGGCTTTATATGCCACGCTAACCGGGTAATCACGCTCTCGGCGTAAACTGTCTGACGCGGCATTTTTCAGCATGCGCAAATAGTGTTTATTGAACCGGGGAGCTTGCAAGATCTCGCTAAGTAAATCCAATACGTGGACCAGGTCCGCCTTGTGACATCTACCCCGGAAGATTGTGCTGTCCAGATGATGCAAAACGCGGATATTGAAGCCATGTTCGCGGGAAAAACGCATAATATGATCATGATCCCGGTGCTTTGTTCCATAAAGCATGAGAGTCGTGGCAAAGTAATTTATCCCCGGGGCGGATTCGCTGAGTTGGGATAGGGGAGAGCTAAGCGCAAAACCGCAGATATCACTATCTGGCTGGTAGTTGTAAACCACGTTCAGACCATTATCCAGACGAAAGCTATGAAACGCGGAGGTTTGCGCGATATCCCGCCGGACAGCTAGAGGAGCTTTTGCAAAAGTAGCGCGTGGGGCCATATTCTGAGGGATATTAGGATCATCAAAAACGACGCTATCCAGACCGCGAATCAGCTGGTGAACATCCGGAGCGATGGTCTTTTTGGCTTGAATGAACAAAGCCAGATGCTTCAGATTCCAATACTTGCGGACGGCACAGATCAGGTCCGTGCTGGAAATTGACTCGATGTAAGCACCGAAATTATGGATGCGGGAAAGATCCCCATTAAACTCTTCCGATGCGATCAGATTTGCCATATTCTCTACACCATCAAAGCTGTAGAGCCAGCTATGGATGATGTCCTGCTTCACCAGTTGGAAATCTTCAGCCGGCACACCGTTGGTGAGGATCTCTTGCCAGGCGGCAAAGAAACGTTCCGCGATGCGAGGAGAAAATTCCGGACGTGTGGGAGAAAACAGAATTATACTGGCTCCGGGCAATAGTCCGCTGAGTGAACTGACTTTGACTGAAGAGCACAGGCGTTCTTGCTCCACCAATCTTTTGTGTAAGAGGGATGATTTCCCGATCGCCAGATGCCGGATCGCGATATGCAGAGCTTCACTGTCCGGATGGCTTTCGTTAAGCTCCGGCAGAGTGATGGCGAGCAGATCCCGTCCATTCTTCTTGCGGTGGAAAATCCGAAAGGCTTCAGGAAGATTATTGGGCATCACTTCGGCTTTGTTCCGGCCGGGAAGCCATTGGCCTAAATACTTGATAAACAATCTTTTCAGCTTTGTTTCATCGAAATCCCCGGTGGCCACCAAGAATGCGTTTTCCGGTACATAGTGCCGCAGATAAAACTCGCGCAGAGATTCATAACTAGCAGCACGAATGGAAGCAGGATCTCCCAAAACGGGATAACGAAGGGGGCTATCGTCGAAATAGTGATTCTGGACATACTCGATGAAGCTCATTTCGGGTTCTGCTTCGTATTGGTGGATTTCTTCAATAATGATGTTCTTTTCCACCGCTACATCAGCTGCACTAAAATCGGTATGAACTACCATTTCGGCAAGGATTTCCATGCCTGCTTCCATTTTTTCCGCGGGTAGGATCAGGTAATAGCATGTGGTATCAAAATCGGTATACGCATTTAACACAGCCCCTGATTCAGAGGCCATCATGCTCAAGCTATTGGCGGGATACTTCGGGGTGGATTTGAAGACCAGGTGTTCCAAGAAATGCGCGTAACCACGCTGTGTGGCTGTCTCGTTCACAGAACCGGTGCGGATATGTAACTGTAAACAGACCAGCGGATTGCTGTGTTTGGCGGAGAACAGCAGGCGCATCGCGTTTGGCGCGGTATATTCTTTCAGCGCAATGGGGGGGAGATCAGTTATCTTCATTGGCGCGGTCTTGAGATCATGGCATAAGCGTTGTGCAAGTGGATGGATTCAGCGTTTTCGGATTCCACATAGAAGCCCGTGATACGAGGATCGCTTTGCAATCTGAGGGTAATCTCACGGACGATGTCTTCCACGAATTTGGGGTTATCATAGGCTTTTTCTGTTACGTATTTCTCATCAACCCGTTTCAGAATGGAATAGATCTCACATGAAGCGGTTGCTTCGGCAAGTTCGATCAGCTCTTCCAGCCAGACGAATTCCTTATAATTCACTTTGATTGTTATCTTACTGCGCTGATTGTGGGCTCCTGCTACTGAGATCTCTTTTGAGCAGGGACACAGCGAGGTGACCGGCACAATTACGCCGATTAGAAGATCAAAGCTGTCTTTCAGGGAAGCGCTAAACACACAGTCGTATGCCAAAACAGAGGGGATGCCGGAAACGGGAGCATTCTTGGTCAAGAAATAGGGAAAGAAAATATCTATATAGGCTGCTTCCGCCTTCAGTGATTGTTTTAGCTCGATCAGAAAGCTCTCCAGATTTCCGATCAAAGCCTCCTGATGATAGTGGTGAAGGATTTCCACGAAACGGCTCATGTGCGTTCCGCGCATATGATGGGGGAGATCAACGTATATGTTCAGGTCTGCAACCGTATGCTGTATCCCATTGGCGCGATCTTCCACTACGATGGGATAGCGCAGGCCTTTCACGCCAACTTTGTCGATGGCAACCATGCGGGTATCTGTCGTGCTCTGAATATCAGGTATTGTCATAATTTCTCGTTAAAATCAAGCTGGCGGATACCTTCACTTTTCAGGGAAACGATGGCCTCACCTTGCTTATAGTAGATTACGCAGTTTGTGCTTTCCATCTCTGCCACGATGTCCAAAGCGAAATCCGGATCCATTGTGAAGAGGGCAGTGGAAAGCCCATCGGCCCAGGCGGCGTAGTCCGAGATCACCGTTACGGAAAATACATCTTTCACCGGCTTACCGGTATGGGCATTCAGGATGTGGTGATATCGTATGCCTTCGGATTCAAAATATTGCTGATAGTCACCGCTGGTGCCTACACTAAGATCGTTAATCCGGAAGCTGGCAATGCTGTCGTCGCTATTGCGGGGGTGCTGGATGTAAACCAGGGGTGCGACCTTGAAGCCATAGAAGCTCATGGAACTACGGCTGTTGATGAAGCCCTTGCTAAGACCTCGCTGTTTCATCCGCTGAATGGCTTTATCCAGAATGTAGCCCTTGGCCAGGGCTCCCAGAGTAAGCTGCATGCCTTGCGGTTTGTAGAGCACTTCTTGATCATAGTGGATCTTGGAAAAGTCAACCAGTTTAAGCGTTTCCTGCAAGAGCAAGCTATCCGGCACCACCGGGTTATCGGTGTTAAACTGCCACAAATCCCAAACCGGCTTGATACTGGGATCAAAGCTACCCCCACTGATCTGCCACAGGCTGTCTGCCATCTGCAGGATAGAGAACAGATCGTCATCCATGGGAAAATCTTCTTCCAGGCTGTTGTTTATCTTCGAAATCATGCTTTCAGGATCATATTCATTGAATTTGGATTCCATTTCTTTGATGTAAGTAAACAAAGCCTCGATCTCAGTTCCCACACTTTTGGATTTTGATGTGGCAGAGATCTCTACGATCGTATCCAGAATGTATTTGCTGCGAGTCTCGCTATACTCTCGGGTAGCATACTTATATGCGCCATAAGACACTACTGCAAGGAGGATTATGAGCGAAGTAATTTCTTTTCGGGTCATCGGTTATATCCTATATTCAAGCATTTCATATTCTTCCAATAGCTTTATATAGTCTCTGATGGCAAAGTAGCTGAGGGGTAAGGTGAACAGCAGAGGGAATATAGCCAGGGCAAAGGCAAGAAGATTCAATAGGCCCAAGACCAAGGCAAGCAGATAGATATTCCACCGCACATCATGAAAGTGTCGATAGCTGAGCACCATTGCTTTCAGGGGATTCAGCTGTTTGCGCTCCATGATAATCGGTACCGGAAGCACAATCGCTGCCCAGTAGTTGAGTAAAACGATCCACACCAAACGCAGGATCGGATCGCTGGCAAAGCCCGGGAAGCCGAAGCAAATAAGATATATCGCTACAAAAAAGATAGAGTTTAGAAGGCAAAACAGAAAATAGCGAGGGTAATTTCTGAGCTTTGCGATTAAATCCCGGAGCTTCAAGACGTAATCGTCGTCACCACTGATCACAGTGAAGGGCAGGATCAGAAATGGGACAAACAGGCTATACATCAAGGATTTGATGCCCAGGTTAAGCAACATCTGCGCTGTTCCCAAGGCGTGAATGTAGTTATGAAAAATCCAGCTGAGCAGTGCGATCGGAATCACACCAAGGATGATGCTGAAACCTGAAGCGGGGACCATCTCTGAAATTTTGTTGTTCAAATTCGTTCTGGTTCTGCCCAGACTTTTCATTGCGGAAAGCTCAGCCTTGATCACCGGGCTTTGAGTGCCACATTCCACACACCACAGATCGTGGTCTGCCAGGCGGGTATTACATTTATTACAGCGCATCACGTCTCCTTAGCATTTTGACCACCCGCAGGACGGGCATTTCAGACATCCTTCCAGGTGTTCTATGGCTGAACCGCAATCCGGACAAGTGGCAACCTTGGCCTTGGGCAGCTCCTGTACATAGTCATCAGTGCTCTGGGTGGTCACATGCAGGGCTTTCAGTTCGTTGTTGGCATGCATGGAGAGAAAGCTTTCCAAAGCTTGGCCAACCGCATCTCCGCAGGAAGTGATCATCTTGCCTTTGTGCCACATGGGGGATTGGCAGCGGATACCTTTCAATTGTCTGATTATCGCTTCGATGCGGATGCTGGAACGCAGAGCCAGAGATGATAACCTGGCAATGGCTTCAAGCTGAGCCGAGGCACATCCACCAACTTTGCCCATTTGCACAAACACCTCGCAAGCCCCGTGGGAATCGGTATTGATGGTTACATACATATGACCGCAGCCTGTTTCCAGACGCTGAGTGATTCCGTGGGTTACTTCCGGACGCTGGCGGGGAGCGACCTTCTTCTCAATCGGTTCTTTAGGAGGAGTTCCGGCTCCTACCGAAAGTACCTGGTTATCCCTGCTGCCGTCTCGATATACGGTAACGCCTTTACACTCTATCTGATAGGCTAAGAGATAGGCTTTGCGGATATCGTCGATGCTTGCAGTATTGGAGAAGTTTATCGTTTTGCTTACGGCATTGTCCGTGAACTTCTGAAAGGCTGCTTGCATCCTAATGTGCCATTCCGGGTCAATATCATGGGCGGTCTGAAACACATCCTTCATTTCCTGGGGAATCTGGGTAAGATGCGCCACAGATCCGCTCTGGCTAACCTCTTCCAGAAGCTCTTGGGTAAGAAGACCCCATTCTTCCAGCGCTGCTTCAAACCATTTGTTCACATAGAGCAGCTTCTCAGTATCCATCACGCTTTTCACATATACAAGTGAGAACTGGGGTTCGATACCGCTGGAAGTATCGGCAATCATGCTAATGGTCCCGGTGGGTGCTATCGTGGTATGAGTAGCATTGCGGATCCCGTTCCTTTGGATATCGGCAATTAGTCCCGCCCATTTTTTGCCTTGGCGGGGGAGATCTCCTGTGGCATAAATACTCTGTGCAAAATTGGGAAAGCTCCCAAATTGTTGGGCAAGTTCCATGCTTCGTTGCTTTGCTTCAAAATCGATCGTCTCCATTACTCTCTCGGCCAAGTCCACTGCCTCTTGACTGCTGTAAGGAATCTTTAACTGATAGAGCAGATCCGCCCAGCCCATGATACCCAAGCCGATCTTACGATTTGCCTTCACCATATCTTCGATGGACTTTAGGGGAAATTTGGAACGCTCGATCACCGCGTCCAAAAAATCCACGCTGTCCCGGACCACGGTTCTGAGGAGCTCCCAATCCAGATCAGCATCTAATATCATGCCTGAAAGATTGATTGAGCCGAGGTTGCAAGCTTCATTGGGCAACAAGGGTTGCTCTCCGCAAGGGTTGGTGGATTCGATCTGGCCAATAGCGGGAGTGGGATTAGCAGAGTTGATTCTATCCAAAAAGATGATCCCGGGTTCGCCATTTTTGTGTGCCATTTCTACGATCAGCTCAAAAACCATGGAGGCAGAAATTGTGTCTGCTACTGCGCCGGTGTGGGGGGAAATCAGATCGTAATCGGTGTCACTGGCAACCGCGCGCATGAATTCTTCGGTGAGGCCGACGCTAATGTTGAAGTTGGTCAGCTCTTTGGGATCTCTTTTACATCTGATGAAATCCAGAATCTGCGGATGGTTCACATTGAGGATCGCCATATTGGCTCCGCGTCTTGTTCCTCCCTGTTTTACAGCATCAGTGGCAGCATTAAAGACTTTCATGAACGATATGGGGCCGCTGGATACTCCGTTGGTAGATCGTACCCTGGCATTTGCTTCGCGCAGACGGCTAAACGAAAACCCGGTTCCGCCCCCACTTTTGTGAATGAGCGCGGCATTTTTCACCGTCTCAAAGATGCTGTCCATGCTATCCTCAATCGGAAGCACAAAGCAGGCAGAGAGCTGTTGCAGATCTCCACCGGCATTCATTAAAGTGGGAGAATTGGGCAAGAAATCTCCGCTATTCAGCAGTTTATGGAATTTCTTGAAATCCTCTTCGTTACCATTGGCAATGTTTCCGGCTACTCTGTCGATCAGAGAGTTCCAATCTTCCAGGCATTCACCTTTTTCGTTTTTCCGAAAGTAACGCTTCTGCAATACAATTAAGGCGTTTTCACTTATATGCATCGTCGCTCCTTAATTGCCGGGTAAAGCCAGGATTTCTCGTGCCTGTTGGGGAGTTGCGATGGGACGCCCGATCTCGGTGGCAATTCTTGCCAGTCGGGCAACCAACTGCGCGTTAGAATCGGCGATTATACCTTTGTGGTAGAAGATGTTATCCTCAAAACCACTCCGGATGTGACCACCAGCAACCATAGCCAGCATCGAAGTCGGAATGTGCCATTTGCCGATTCCGGCCACAGCCCAGGTAGCTGATGGAATTTCCTCGGCAAGGTGCTCGATCATATACAGCAGGTTCTTGGGCTTTCCGCTCATTCCACCGGGCACACCCAGCACAAACTGAATGTGTAAGGGTTCGTGAGTGATGATGCCTTTCTTCACAAGCTTGGCTACGATGTCGATCATTCCTGATTCATAAACTTCCACTTCCGGTACCACATTGTATTGTTTGAAAGCTTCTGCCAGACGAATAATGTCTTTGGGATGATTGATAAAGATGTCGTCCCCGAAGTTCAGCGTGCCGGCATTCAAAGTTCCCATATCCGGCTTCAGGGCCAGTGGGGCCAGGCGATTTTCAAAAGCTTCGCCTACTGCGCCACCGGTGCTGATCTGAATGATTACTTCCGGCACTGCTTCGCGAATGGCTTTGATGGACTCTTCAAACCTTGCCAAGCGCTGGGTGGGAGCTCCATCGTCTTCACGTACATGCAGGTGTATTACTCTGGCGCCTGCTTCAAAACATGCTTTCGCTTCCATAGCCTGCTCCTGAGGCGTAATTGGAAGATTTGGTTGATCTTTGCGGGTGGTTTCCGCTCCGGTGATTGCAGCTGTCAAGATAATCGGTTTCATGTGTTCCTCATATATTCATTTTTTTATTACTTAGTCAATAAACCAGCTCTCAAAGAGCCTGACCCGTCTCAGGTTTCGCATCGGGTTATTCAATATTCTGCCTCCAATCGAGGCAAACTTGTCTTCGTTGTCGCTTACATAAAAGTTATCTTTACCGGGTCTGCCATCATGCTCAGGTGGCAGTAAACTTCTTAAGTGCAGTGTAATAGCATCAGCACTATCAACCAGTTTCACACTATTACCCATGTAATCCTGTATAACATGAGATAATAAGGGGTAGTGCGTGCAACCTAGAACAAGAGTATCGATATCCAGCTCCAACATGGAAAAAAGATAGTCCCGCACCACGTGTTTGGCTACTGCATGATCCTGCCAACCTTCTTCGACGAGGGGCACAAACAGGGGGCAGGCTTTGGAAAACACCTGGGCTTCAGGCTTGTGAAGCTTGATTGCCTTGCTATAAGCTTCACTGCGCACCGTACCTTCGGTTCCGATCACTCCGATTTTCCCCGAAACGCTGGAACGGACGGCTACTTCGCTGCCCGGATCAATAACTCCGATGATCGGAATATCAGTGAGCTGGCGCAAATAGGGGATAGCTACGGACGAGGATGTATTGCAAGCAACGATCATGGTTTTGATCCCCTGTTGAAGCAGGAATCTGGCATTTTGCACAGAATACTCAATGATGGTGTTTGGAGATTTTGGCCCGTACGGGACTCGCGCGGTGTCTCCAAAATATATCAGATCTTCTTCCGGGAAAGCGCTGCGAATTGCCCTGTAAACGGTTAAGCCGCCAACTCCGGAATCAAATATCCCGATCGGTTTCTTCATTATCTTTTATTCCTGCCTTGTTTCCTAGGATTCTTGTCAGGATTTTTGGCCGAGGGTTTGGCGTCAACCTTAATTCTGCGTGTTCTTGGCTTGGGTTTGGCCTCTGTGCGCTTAATCCGATGATAGTGAATGTGACTGTCTTTCTCTCCGGTAAGTTCAAGATACACATCATCACTAACATCCAGGATGCGCACCTTGACGCTGTCCATGAGTTCAAAAGACTCTCCGCTTCTGGGGTTAACAAAGCGCATTTCGCGATCGTAGTATTCCCATTTGCCTTTGCCAAACTGATCTTTTTGCAGCATCGCCGTAACCGGTAACTCGGATAGTCGCACCAAGGCACCGGTACTGTTAGTCGAGATCACTAGTCCACTAAACTGTTCACCGATTTTATCCCGCATGAAGGTGGCTCCGTACACTTTCTCGATATCACGTTCTGCGGCATCTGCCTGAAGTTCTTGCTCTGAAGCGACACTTGCCCAGCGTGAGATCTGCTCCTTACGGAGTTTAAATTTTTCGCTATGAATCACGTGGATCTTGCAAAGATGGTGGACCAAGAGGTCACACAGTCTGCGAATAGGGCTGGTGAAGTGAGTGTAGTTTTCCAGAGACAAGCCAAAGTGCCGGATATGCATTGTGGAATACTTGGCCTTCTTCATGCTGCGCAGAATAATGCGGTCAAACACACGGTGGTAATCCTTGTTTGGTAACGATGCCAGCAGATGTTGAACGCTTTTGTTCAAGTTTTCTTGTTCAATATATGCAATACCGTAGAAATCAAGAACTTGTGCCATGCGCTCAATCTTCTGCGGATCAGGGTCATCATGAATCCGGTATATCGATGTGGGTGCCTTTTTCGATAGTTCAGCCGCGGTATATTCATTTGCCACCAGCATGAAATTCTCGATCATCTTGTGACTCTCGGTTTCTTCCGCGATCCCGAGTCTGTGCACAAAGCCATCCTCGTCATACTCATATTCAATTTCTGGTAAATCAAAGAATACATAGCCATTGTCAATGCGTATCTTACTGAGCTTGACAGATAGCTCTCGTCCAATATCCAAAGCTTTTTGCATGGTGGGGGAGAGCTTGGGGTTCTTGCCCTCAAAATAGTCGTCCACTTCCTCATATGCCAAGCGTGAATCGGATCTGATCACCGCCTCATACAATCTCTGATTCAGCACATTGGCATTGCGGTCAAACTCCGTCTCCACCGTCATCACGAGCTTGTCTTCATCCGGGCGTAAGCTACAGATCTGATTGGATAAGCGTTCCGGAATCATGGGGATTACTTTTTTGGGAAAGTAAAAACTGTTGCCCCGCACAGCTGCTTCTGCAAACGTGGCGGAGTCAAAACCCACATAATGTGCTACATCCGCGATGTGAACCCACAAGCGCCATCCTTTAGTGGTTTGTTCGATCGAGATTGCGTCATCAAAATCCTTGGCAGACGCCGGATCTATCGTAAACGTGAATAGCTTTCGCAGATCCTTTCTCCGGCTGATATCCTCCAAGCTTGGCTCCAAAGGGATCTTCTGGACTTCTTGCAATACTTCATCCGGGAAATCAAGGGGCAATTGATACTGGCGGATAACTGCCATCAATTCTACCTGAGGGTCTCCGGATTTTCCCAGGATTTCGGTGATCTTGCCACCGGGCATCTTTCCGGCCAGATGATCTCCCCAGTTGCTAACGCTCAGCATTACTTTTTGTCCGGGCTCAGCTCCGGCCAGATCAAGAATATCAAACCAGTTGTGAATCTTCGGGTTTGAGGGCAGAAAGATCCACCGGTTTTTAACTTTTGAGATGTCTCCGGGGATCAGTTCATTTGCACGCTTCACAATGCGCCTAACTACGGCATGTTCACCGCGGCTGCCCCGTTTTTTTGGTTCGATCAGAACCACGTCGTTGTGGTAGGCATTCAAGATATCTTCGCTATCGATGAAGTAATCCTTTTCTGGGGATCGTACAAAGGCAAACGAGCGATCTCTGGCCAATGAGGTGGCATCAAAGATCCCTTCGATCAATTGCGCGCTTTGCATCGCTGGCTCTTTTGGGGAATCAGGCTTAACTGGAGTTTGCGCAGGGGCATTATCTTGTTTTCTGAGGATGTAGCGCTTTCGCTCTTTCTTCAGTTTGCTTTCAAGTAGCAAAGTCGAGAGCATCTGACTCACCACGGTTTTGTTCTTCTTTGTGGCTCCCGTTCTGTTGCATATTTCGCTGTATGTCATGCCGTTTGGATACACTCCTGAGAGCATTTCCAATATACTGGTCCTTATTTCATTGTCGTTCATGATATTCCTTTAGTATTGCCGCCCAATTTTGTCCTTCAGAAACTCAAGCAGGGCATTTACTTCAGTTTGGGTTTTTGAAAAGCGCAGAGATTGCCCCCGAAAAGGGTCTAACCTGCGGGGCATCTTGAAAGTGGAAAGCATAATCCCACGCTTGTCTTGGTAAAAACAACCAAAATCGGTCCAGGGACGTTCAACTTTAAAGAACAGATAGCGGACCATGATCTTGTCGTCATAGAGATAATATTCGGTTATAATGAAGTAGGGCAGAAGGTTACCATATACGAGGGCAAGCCCGAGAACATAGAACAAGGGCATTTGCCAATCCAATACTGCCAGTCGATATAAAAACGCGGTTAAAAAAAGCAGGAAGACCAGTAATAGGGAAGAGGAGAGAGGACGCTCGGTAAAGGGCCAGGATCTCCAGCTTAACTTTGGCTCAGGATACATTTTGCACAATCTCCCGACACTTTTCAATTTCTTCTTTGATGATCAGGACATCACTGAAAGTCTTACTATTGGAAAACTTCGAACCTAGGGTGTTGGATTCACGCTGCATTTCTTGCAGGATGAAGTTGAGGGTTTTACCAATATCATCGGGCTTGTTCATGGTCTCATTGAAGGTATTGATATGAGAGATTAACCGCGATATCTCTTCTTGTATATCATACTTATCCACATATATGGCAAGCTCTTGCATCAACCTTTGCTCTGTGTTTTCGATGTTATAGCTGGTCAGAATGTCCGTAATTCTTTTCCTCATGTTCGTAAAGAGTTCTTCTTTATAAGGTTGCACATGCTCGGATACTCGACGGACAGACATTTCTACGACTTTAATCGATTCTGTCAAAACTTCTTTGATGGCCTTCGCTTCAGCCTCCATAGACTTCTGGATGGATTGCAAAGCTTCGTCGAGGGTCTGCATCAATACATCCAATATCTCAGGGTCTTCATTCAGCTGGTTCGTGCTCTCCACTACACCCGGTTCGTTCAACAAGAACTCCAATGATACATCTGTCTGTAGATTCAGGACTTTTTGTGCTTGCTTGATGATATCATGGTACTTGAGCAATTTCGGCTCATTTAAACGCAGTTTGGGCTCACGGTAGTCATTTATGTTCACCCTGACCTCGATTGAGCCTCTCACGAGGTATCTTGAGGTTGACTTCCTGACGGCAAACTCAAAGAAGCTCAATTCACGGGGCAAATAGCATTTGATGTCCAGGTATCTTCCGTTAACACTTTTAATCTCTATGTTGCATTCAATATTGTGTAGGTTACGATGGCTTTTTCCGAATCCGGTCATACTCTTCATATTATCTCCAGTAAAAAAGGAATAGGGGTATGTGTTTGAGGCTCATGGCATATGCCAGCGCCATGCATGTTTACATAACATGTCTTAACACAACAATGCGTTACTCGCATATCAGTGTCCCGGCAGTGGCGTCTATTACTCTGGTTTGTACCAGTTTTCCGATTTGACTTTCATCGCCACTCAAAACAGCAATCTTATAATCACGGGTCTTACCGGATATCTGCGCTTTACTTTTTTTACTAAAATCTTCCACATAGACTTCCACCACTTTTCCGATCTGAGCTCTGAACTTGCGCAAAGTAATATCCCGCTGCAGTTCTATCATCCGTTGTAAGCGGTCTAAACGCAAAGCCTCAGGAATCTGATCCTCGAAGCTTGCCGCCTCAGTTCCGTCGCGGGGGCTGTATTTGAAGCAGAAAGCATAGTCGAACTCGATCTCCTGCATAGCTTTGAGGGTTTCCTCAAACTGAGCATCGGTTTCACCTGGGAATCCTGCGATAAGGTCAGTGGTGATCGAAATGTGCGGAATGGCGTTTCTGAGAGCTTGAATCCTTCCGTGGTACTTTTCAAAGGTGTAGGATCGGTTCATCCGGTTGAGAATCCCGTTACTTCCGCTTTGCATAGGCAAGTGTATGTGTTCGCATACTTTAGGGTTAATCGCCATTACTTCTACCAGTCTGTCGGAGAGGTCCTTGGGGTGAGAGGTAACAAACCTTAAACGATACAGCTCAGGTACATCCTCACTGATCTTTTGTAGTAAATCCGGAAAGCTGAGATCACGTGAGTGGAAGGAGTTGACGTTTTGACCCAGCAAACTGATATCCAGCATGTCATTGTGTACAGCGCTCTGCACATCATGAAGGATATCCAGATAAGGTCGGCTGCGTTCTCTGCCACGCACGTGCGGAACGATGCAGTAGGAACAGAAGTTGTTGCAACCCCGCATAATTGTAACATAAGCGCATCGTGAACCTTGATGAATTGGGAGCAATTGCTCATATACTTCCTTGGAATCAAAATCCAGTGCCGAACCGGTTTCTTGGGCCAATATGTGGGGAAGGGCTCTGTATTGATCTACACCAATGGCATAATCGATGCCCAGATCTTCCTCAATCAGCCTCTGCCCTATTCTTTGGGCCATGCAACCCAAAAGCACGATTTTGAACCATGGTTTTGCTTTCTTTCGATATCTCTCGTTAGAGATCCTGCCCAGTACCCGCTGCTCGGCGTGTTCACGCACAGAGCATGTATTGAAGAGCAAAATATCAGTATCATCCAAGCCATCCGCGGGCTGAAATCCAGCGTCCAGCAGAATCGAGTGAATCAGTTCACTATCGGCCACATTCATCTGACAGCCATAAGTTTCTATATGGAACTTCACAAATCCCGCCTGATTAGATGATGCCTTAAGTCCGGCACTGCATTCAAAATGTGTTTTAAGGAACGTGGATCAATAGTTTGGTTTGCATCACAGATACTATCACAAGGGTTTACCCGGCATTCGATCATCAGACCGTCTGCTCCGGCAGCTATCGCCGCAAAGGCCAGAGAAGGCACCAAATCCCGATAACCGGCAGCGTGAGACGGATCTATTATGATCGGAAGTCCGGTTTTTTGCTTCATCACTTGAATCGCAGAAATATCCAGGGTATATCTGGTCTCAGGTTCAAAAGTTCGAATACCCCGTTCGCAAAGAATCACCTGCTCATTTCCGTTTTCGATGATGTATTCGGCGGCAGCCATCCATTCGTCGTAAGTAGAAGCTATACCACGCTTTAAGATAACCGGATTGTCAATTTTTCCCAATAGTTCCAACAAGGGATAGTTGTGCATATTTCTGGTACCAACCACCAGGATATCAATGTGTTGAGCCATAAACTCGACCTTGTCTGTTTGGGTGCATTCAGATACGGTTTTCAAACCAAGCTCATTGCCCACGTTTTCCAGATGCAGGATACCGGAATCCCCTAAGCCACGAAAGCTATGTACTGAAGTTCGAAGCTTATAGGCTCCTCCTCTCAGATACTTGATGCCCAGCTCCTTCAAAGCTAATGCGCTCTGATACAAGCCGTCATAGCCCTCAATTGAGCAGGGGCCTGCTATGACACTAAAAGTGCCGGGAAAATTGTGTGTTATTTCATCCACTTTGCATATCCTATATTAATTCCGTCATTACAAACCACAAAATCTGGACTATGATATCTGTCCAGCAATAGCTGCACAACTACAGCTGCGATTCGCATCGAGTTAATCTCGCGCGCGCTATGCGCCAGTTTCTCGTATTCATCAGTATTCTGTGTCATGATATTGTTTTCCAGCTTACTAAGCTCGTGGGTGCTCAACATTGACCCATTAAGTTCCAGAGTTTGCACGAAGCTGAACCCTCTAATGTAGCGCAGAAGGACTGTTGCGGTAAGTCCGACGACAATCAACCTGACTTTCTCAAGCTCTGGTAAACCGGAAAACTCGGCACTTACAACATCACGAATATTTTCTCCGGAGGCTTCCCGCTCAGTCAGGCTCAATAAACCTATATCCAGGGATACACCGGTCTGAATTCCCCTTTTACTAAGCCAGGACACTTCGGTACTTGCGCCTCCGATATCAAGAACCATGTTCGCGTAACCCGAAATCATGGAATCCTCAGCAGCCCGCCAGCTATACTTCATTTCTGTCTTCGCATTGATGATTTTGGTTGATACATTCCAACGTTCACTAATGTGCCGTAGAAACTCGTCAGCGTTTTCAGCTTTACGGCATATTCCGGTGGCGATCAGCTTTTTTTGTGATTCTATAGCTGCATCTATATCCATGATTTCCGCCATGTTTTGCAGGCTGAGCTCAATGCTGGTTTCGCTCAGCTTTCCATCCGCGTAACCCAAGCCTAAGCCGGTTGTGCACCAGAATCGGTGAATAACCCGGTTTTGGCTTTTATTGAATAACACATAGTTCATGTTGTTAGAACCAAGGTCAAAGACACTTACAATACGATCCAGCGGATACTTTATCTTTAGATACTCGTTAAGCATCGTACCGGCCAATCTCGTATTTGCCGTGTGCTTTCGGAAGTCACCCCGGGGTACTTGGGCAAAAAGTTCCCTGATCTCCCCCACTTCCTCTGGAAACTGCTCCACCATAATCGCACCCGGATAGTCCTTTACGCCTTCGATTAGCACCCTTTCTTCCGGATAATTCTGTCTGGGAATATAGACCATGGATTTCCCCTGACTCAAGACTTCCGCGAAAGTGCTATATCCCGGTTTACACAAAACCAAATCAGCGTAGTGCATGATACTCAGAAAATCTTCATCGGCGGATACACACTTCAGGTTCGATGCCGTGTATCCGGAGTATGGACTAAGAACCGTTCCTTCCCAAGCTTCGCATATCTTATCAATCGGGATGTCAAGGATGCCCTCTCCACCAAACATCATGAGCAGGATCTTTTCAGATTTTCCTATTGAAAACCTGGTGTGGATATCAGTGTACTCTTTTCTTCTCCTGGCGATCAAACCACCGGATTTGGGGTTCTTGAAACCCGGCACACTCTCACTTGATCCTAAATCCAATAGATAACTGCGATTCATCCGATGATACAATCCCCATATTGTATTCAAGACCGGTAGCATGTCCGGATCATCCCGGAACAGCTCTTCATAGATAAAGTACCAGTCGAAGTTGCTGACCGCAAACACCGGTACTTCGGCATATAAACATGCTTCGGCAATCAAAAAGGGGATATCCGCAATCACCAAGTCAATCTGATTTTCCCTAAGGAACAGAGTTTCTCTACCGACCAGCTCTTCCCTATTCTCAATAAGCTTTAGTAACGCAGATTTTGTGGCATCTATATCACTTAACAGGTTCTCCTTGTGAACCACTCCCCTATCTATTTGCGCTTTTTTAAACTCCCAATATTCGCTGCGCAGGTCATTAAACAGAAACCGGGGACGGTCTGTGCAGATATACACATAAGCACCGAGATCGATCAGGCTGCTTGCCAGAGCAGAAACGCGCGTAGCGTGGCCAAATCCATGATTTGAGGCATACAAAGCAATTTTCATGATACTCCTATTGCAGGATCAATTTGCGGTCAGCATCGGAACTCTTGAACTCCAATACCAATCTGTTCGGCAAGCAGATAATTGGCAATGAACGATTATAGCCCTGTTTCATGCAGCGTTTATCAGGACAGTCGCTAAAGCTTATGGCAGCTTTGCCTCCGCTGATGACCACCGTATTGTGTTCGTCAATCACGATCGATCTATCTGTTTGCAAAGAGTATATGCCAAACAGCTGCTCACCTTTATAGATGTACAGTTTAGTGGTCTCTGAAGCCAGTGACCGATACACAAGAACCGCTGCTACCAAACAGATCCCGACCAGGATAAGGTCGCTAAGGCGAAGTGTCTTAATGAACTTTGTGATCGAATACTCCATAAATCGCTCTGCCACACATCGGACATTTAGCTTGGGCATCCAAATGGTTTGTGCAATACCCGAAACCGCGCTGAATAACAGTAGTCCCGCAATCCGGGCACGCAGTCTGCATCAGATCTTCCAGAGGAATATTCCCTCCATAGACATAGTTAAGCGACTTGCGGGCGAGAGTTACTGCCCGGGCGATATCATCTGCGGTTGTGGGAGGGATATCCATTTTGTAATCAGGATGATACGCGGAAATATGTAGCGGCATATCCGGGCTTAGCTTTGCCATAAAGCTACTGATCCACTCCAGTTCATATTTGCTGTCGTTTAGCCCGGGAATCAAAAGATAGGTAAGCTCCAGATGCACTCCGGCAGCATGGATCAATTGTATGCTGTTTAGCACCGGCTCTTGCTTGCCACCACATTCTTGCTCGTAAAATTCCTTAGTACCGGATTTCAGATCGATGTTCAAGGCTTTGATATGGGGCAATAGCTCCGCTAAGGGCGCAGGATTGATGAAGCCGTTACTGATTAGAACCACATCTGTATCCGGATACCGGGTAGCGAAATCATAGATGTATTCATACCAGGTCAGAGGTTCTGTATAGGTAAAGGCTACTTGTCGGAGACTTGAATACTCCCCAATCAGTCGATGTAGATCGTCAAGATCCATCCATCTGGTGGGGCTTTCAAATTGTGAGATGCTGTAATTCTGACAAAAGCGGCAAGCAAGATTGCAGGAATTGGGCCCCAAGGAGACTATCTTTGAACCGGGGCGAAAGTGATACAACGGCTTCTTTTCAATAGGGTCCAGACTCAAGCCGATTGCGCGTGCATAGTTTGTGGCAATCAGCTTTCCGGACACATTCTCTCTGCTCCTGCATTTACCCTGTTCGCCAGAGCGCATCAAGCAGTAATGAGGACATAGTTCACACCTCAAGATGTTATGGCGCAAGTCCTTGTAGTGCATCGCTTCGCGTATTATCGCAGACATTTCTCAATTCCTTTGATGTGATTCTCAAGCGCGTCTGCGTTTTCTGTCAAGACCCTTTTGGCTCTTCTACCCATTTCATGACGCAGTGCCTCATCTTTTAGCAGCATTGCGATATCCGTGCCCAGGCAATCTTTGTCTGAGACCACCACCGCACTCTGATCCCGCAGTTTATTCACTGACGCCTTGCAGGAATGATAGTGCTTACCGATCACAATTGCCTTGCTATAGAAAGCCGGCTCAAGAGGGTTATGCCCCCCAAAATCATAAAAGGAACCGCCTACCACAGCCAGATCAGCGATTGCATATGCCTCGGACAGATGTCCGAGACCATCAATCAGCAGCACATCCGGGCTATTATGTGTTGCCTTGTCAGATAGCTTGCGGTAGGTCGTGCCGTGAAGTATCCGCTCCACCTCAATACACCTTTTAGGATGCCTGGGTGCCAGGATGAGCTTCAGATTGTTGAAAGCATTTTTCAATCCGGGCAGTAAGGACATCATCAGTGCTTCTTCACCCGGACGGGAACTACCCCAGACCAGAATCAAATCTGATTCCGCAAAGCCCAAAGCGGTTCTCACTTCCGTTGGTGAATAATCCGGCAAACTAAGGCAATACTTCAGATTCCCTGCGGTTTCCGCATCCATACGCAGCAGATTCTCAAACCGTTGTCGGTCTTCTTCACTCTGTGCCAGAACAAGTTTTACGCTTCTTGCCAGATATCTTAATACCGGACCGATATGAGAGTATGCAGCATATGATTTATCGCTCATCCGCGCGTTGATGAATACCACAGGAATACCCAGCCTGCCAGCGCTATCCAGCAGCATTGGCCAGATCTCTGTTTCTACAATCAAGATCAAGCGCGGAGCAACTGTTCTCAGGCTCTTCTCCCTTTGCGATGCAATGTCAAGAGGAGCCAAACGAACGGGGATCTCTGGGAAACTGCGGGAAACAAGATCTCTGCCTGTAACGGTAACAGTGTTGATCATAATGGGGATACCTGTTTTCATGAAATGCCTGAGTAGTGGGGCAATCGCGTTCACTTCGCCCACAGAGGCGCAATGTACAAGGATGGGATTCCCGGATACCAGGGCTTCCGGTTCAAGGGTCTGTTTATAACGATATAGAGGTAGTATCAGCCATAACAGTGGGCGGCTGAGTATGAACAACAGCTCGATGATGAGCCTGTAGCAGCGAACCAGAATCGGTAATAATATCTTCATTGTTATCCAAACAGAAAAAGGACGCCCTTACAGGCGTCCCAATTTATGGCGGGAGCGACGAGACTCGAACTCGCGGCCTTCTGCGTGACAGGCAGACGTTCTAACCAAACTGAACTACGCCCCCAGCGTTGTTCTGTATGTGAATGTTTTTGCATGAAACTCAAAGGCGGCTTTTTTGTCAAGCAGAAAATCGATATCCTGTTTACCATGGGATCCACTATCTAAGCCATTTTCCTATTCTTCATATAGTTAGTTTCACAAACATTTTTTTCGCGGTCCACCTCGAATGGCTAAAGCAGTCACAAGCCGTAGGCCTATCGTGATAACAGCTTCAGCAAAATTACGAGTTTGGGGACAAATTAGCATCACGTCAATCCCTGGTCAGCAATCCCCTTTTCAAAATCGTGCTGAGGGTTAGGATCCATTCCTGCCAAACTTTATCGTCATGAAAATCCCTTTCATTGATCATGGAGATGAGAGGGGCAAGATATATAGCGCTGTAACCGATAGCCAAAAGGCATTCGCGGACAGCTTCCACCGGCAACTCGACCGCTTTTCCGGTTCTAACGGCCTCCACATAAGCATCCCGAAAGTGCATATTAGCACCAAGGGGGCCATGTTCGGAAACCTCGCGCAAAGCTCTACGTAAATGTATGGCTCCTTCAGCTATTTCCCGCCGTAAGAGCGAAGCCCACTGCGGATTGTCGTGCAACACTGTCATCAATCTGATGGGAGAGTCGATCAGCATTTCCTCGGGGGACTTACTTAGGGGGTTTTCTCCAAAGATAACTGAGAGCATCGCAATACCTTCATATTTCAAAACAGCTTCATACAGTTCTTCTTTGGTTCCATAATAGTAGTGCAGCATCACCTGGTTGACTCCGGCAGCACTGGCTATTGCTCGGGTTGTGGTTTCTTTGAAGCCATGCTGAGAAAACAAATCTGTCGCGGCAATAAATATCTTTCCCCTTGGAGTATTCGGGTCTGGAGCTTCGGGGATCTCATCTGCTACATATCTGGGTATTCCAAAAGCATTAGATATTTTTTCCGATTCTTCATGGGATCTGTTCTTGGGTGTCTTCTTCCTGAATGTCGTCATCTACTGGCCTCCCAGCCTTCGCAAAAAGACAATTCCTTTTGCAGCAATATTCTTTTGACTTGTCTAATAAACATCTTAACCATGTAACACTAAAAACCAAATTGATATTATCTGAGACTGACAATATTCTTGTTTTCAGTGTTGTCAGAGACTTCCTTGCCCATAGGATAGCGCAGATGATAGAAGCTCCGGATTATCAAGCTCCTCGCCACTTAAAGAGCGAATATAACAATTTATCGGCCAACAAGATAGGCTGTATTTGGCTTCCCGCGTCTAAATGAGATTATTTTGAGATAAAATTTGCTTCAGTGGCTGAAGAGCTTATACTGTCACTTGACATAGTCATTAGTTTAAGCCATGTGAATGCACCTTATGACACATGCATTCGCTACAACGAGCACAGCTTGTCAGGATTGGATGATTGCTAGCGATTTCACCGGTGATTCTCCCGACATTATGCTGCGGTACAGAACTTTAAATAACACTGAGCAGAAAACTCATGAAGAGTTCAGTGAAAGAACTAGGAGATACAATGAAAACAAGAAGCTACCTAATGTTGCTATTGTCGATGCTGATGTTACTCAGTTTCGCAAATGCACAGACTGTAGGCTCAATCTGGGGATATGGTTTGGAAGGTGGGTTTGCCAGGGGTGACAACGCCGGAAAAGACGAATCTTTTGTTCCGATGGGTCGAGGTCATTTACAATTGCAAATGTCCAGACAACTGATGGTTCGCTTTGGCGTAAGTTATGCCCAATTGGAAGCTGTAGCAGAGAATGATGCAACGATATATGAAACCAAAACCCTACAAGGTGACATTAGAATTCTGTTCAGACCCGTTCAGATAAACCTTTTTTCCCCCTACGTCTATGCAGGATTCGGTGGTGTTAAAGACATGGCTGAAAATAAAGCGGATATCCTGCCGGTTGTTCCCGCTGGGTTCGGCTTTCAAACCAGACTTAGTTCACGTTTTCTTTTTGATCTGAGTACCGGCTACAATCTCGCCCTTTCAGACAAGTTGGATGATGAACGGGTTAGAACTGACGATCAGTTAAACCGGTTCACCAACAAAAAGCACGACGGATACTACAATGTAATGTTAGGAATTGTTTTAACTCGCCCCTATGAAAGAAAAGAAAAGATAGAAAAGACAATCGATACCGCCACTGCTCTAGAGATAGATCCCAAAACCTTGGATAGCGACAATGATGGGCTCTCGGACGCTATGGAAACAACTCAATATAAGACTGATCCCTACAAAGCTGATACTGATGGTGATGGCTTGTCTGACGGTGATGAGATTCAGAGATACCGCACTGACCCACTGCTTGCTGATACAGACGGTGATGACTTAAGCGATTATCTGGAAATCACCAAGTATAAAACAGACCCTAATAAGGCTGATACTGATGGTGACGGGTTATCGGACGGCGATGAAGTCCTGAAGTATCGCACAGATCCTCTTAATCCCGACTCTGATGGCGATGGCCTCAAGGACGGCGCTGAGATAAACCTGCACAAGACGGATCCCCTCAAGGCTGATACCGATAATGACGGCCTGAATGACTATGCAGAAGTGAACACATATCGTACAAATCCCCTCAATATCGATTCCGACGGTGGTAGTATGAATGATGGCGCGGAAATCCAGGCAGGGAAGAACCCGCTGGATCCCAAGGATGACGTCCAGGAAATCCCTGAACCCAAGCAACCCGAAGCTCCGATTGTGCCGACTCCAAAGCCTGATACCAGCAAGAAAGATACTGATGGTGACGGTCTAACTGACGTGGACGAGATCAATATCTATCGTACCGACGTTAACAAAAAAGATACCGATGGCGACGGTCTGTCTGATGGCGAAGAAGTGCTGAGATATCGTACCGACCCGCTAGCTGCCGATACCGATAAAGACGGTTTGAGCGACGGGCTTGAAGTAAATCAATACAAAACTGATCCCAATAAAGCGGATACTGATGGTGATGGCTTGAGCGATTATGCTGAATTGATGACCCACCGCACTGATCCCTTAAAAATCGATACTGACGGTGGTGGCATGAACGATGGTGCCGAGATCAAGGCCGGAAAGAACCCATTGGATCCCAAAGACGATCTGCTGGATATGTCTAAAGGCAAGAAAGTGGTATTGGAAGGCATCGTGTTCGCTTCCGGACAAGCTACTATTCTGCCGGAATCAACCCGCATCCTGGATAAGGTTTACGAATCCCTTAATGCCAATCCGGATGTAAACGTCCAAATCCTTGGGCATACCGATAGCGTTGGCAGCGATGAAAACAATCGGTCTCTGTCGCTCAGACGCGCCCAAGCCGTGAAAGACTGGCTAACCGCGAAAGGAATCAATGCTTCCCGGATCAAAGTTGTCGGCAAAGGTGAAGCTGAACCCATCGCTTCCAACGATACCGCTGCCGGCCGTGCCCAGAACCGCAGAATTGAATTCATGGTAGAAAATTAATGACTTACCGAAAGAGTTTCTTCGAAAACAAGGAATCGATCGCAATGAAGACAAAGAACGTGATTACAATATTTGTCACTATGTGCATAGAGCTGGGCTTATTGGCCTGCGTGAATTATACACTGCTGGCAGGCATTAAAAGACTTATACTTAACCCCCTAAAACAAGGAGCTAAACATGCGTAAGCATATATCCCTATTCATCCTAATGATGATAGTATCTATCAGTATCTGGAGTCAAAACATACTTGATTGCATACCCGTAGTTAAAGAAGTGGGTAATCAGATCAATCATGTAGTCGTGAGCGCAAATAATGGCAGCGCGATCTTCGTCTGGCAGGACAACCGGGCAGGAAACTACAATATCTACGCTCAAAGAATTGACAACAGTGGACACATGCAGTGGCTTGACCACGAGAAAGGCAAGATTGTGGTTAGCGGACCAAGCAACAAAATCAATTTATCGGCTGTTAGCGATAACGACGGTGGCGCGATAATCTCCTGGCAAGATGATCGCATGGGAAACCAGGATATCTATGCTCAATGGATTAATGATGACGGCGATATCCAAAAAGGCTGGCCGGTAACGGGTAGGCTGATCTGCGATGACACCTCCGACCAATCTCCTCCACAAATGGTGAGAGATGAAGATGGCGGTGCCTATGTGGCTTGGTCTGATAACCGTGGCGGAGACTATGACATATATATCAGACGCATTTTCCTTGACGGCTCACTTGACAGTAGTACCAATGGCAAACGGGTTCAACTATTGGCTGAAAGCCTGAATCAGGTTAATCCGGCGATTGCTTCTGATGGTGACCATGGCGCAATCATCGCCTATGAACAGTATTCAGGCCCCGGATCCTACGATATCTTTGCCCAAAGAATCGACACCTCCCTCAATAACATGTGGGACGATGGCGGAGTTCCGGCTTGCATCGCGGCTAACGATCAAAGAAACCCCAGTCTGATCAACGATGCCCTTGGCAGCGCGATCATTGTTTGGGAAGACAACGTAAACTTCACTTGGGATATCTATGCCCAGAGAGTTGCCAATAACACCATCCAATGGACTGCCAACGGCGTAGCCATAATGGCCATAGCTCTGGACCAAATTAATCCTGTGCTTGTGCCCGCAGGTGAAAACAGCGCAATTATTGTCTGGGAACACTACTTAAGTGCTACAGACAGCAATATCTACGCGCAAAAAATCTCAGGTTCAACCACTGGCACACTCCAATGGCTTGCCACCGGAGTACCGGTCAGCACAACCCACGACTCCTACCAAAAGAATCCCCAGGCAGTAACAGATGGTTTTGGCGGAGTTATCGTAGTCTATGAAACAGCCGAAAATTATGCTGACAATGGCTATGATATCTATGCTAACCGCCTGAATCAGGACGGCGCTTACACCAATGCCGGCCAGCTAGGTGGATATGTAGTTTGCACATGGGATACAGATCAAACCCTCCCCATGTTGGCATATAGCACCACTGCCGAGAATAACGCCATCTATGCCTGGCTGGACAAGAGAAACGAGCCTGCTGCCGGTATTCATGACATCTACACTCTGGGTGTAGTGGATGCGGTTGAATACACCTATACCGTAACTTCACATGATGTTATCGAAGTTGGTGGATCAGATCTAGGTGCCGAAATCCTGTTCAACGGTGTATCATTCTCAAATCCGATCTACACGGGTTATGTGTTTGGCGCTCCCGGAAACGAACCCTTACTAGCCGGGACTTACACAGTGGTTCATCCTGAATATTCCAACTGGGAACCAGAATCAGTTGTGATTACAGACGTGGAACAGAACTACGCAACAGACTTCCTGGGTATCCGTTACATTCTGAATGTAACATCTACTCCTGAAGCCTATGGCATCTATCAGGACGCCGTGGCTACCGGCATGCTTACCAACGCTTCGTTCTATAACGGTGATCTCAGTGCTCTGCTGGGAACATACACCATGGAAACAGCCCCCTTTGGTTTTCATTGGGCACCCACATCCATTGATGTAGTAGCTGGCAATTTCACTGCTGCCAACAACTATACCTATACCATTCATTTCGAATTGATAGATGAAACTCTACCGGTAGAATTAAGCAGCTTCACAGCCAGCCTTACCTTCCAAAACTTCGTAAATCTAACCTGGATCAGTCAAACCGAAACCGGATTATTGGGATATAGAGTATATCGCAACGAAGACTCAAACCTGAGTTCTGCAATTGTGATCACTCCTTCCTTGATTCCTGCAACAAACACCAGCTCAACGCATGTCTATAACCACCTCGATCCCGAAGTGAGTAATGGACATGTTTATTACTATTGGCTGGAAAGCGTGGACATGAACTCTACCACATTCCATGGTCCCGTAAGTGCCAGAGTCGAAAACGAAGTGCCGCCGGTATTGCCTGAATCTACCATGATGAGTAACGCCTATCCGAATCCCTTCAAGATTAGTAGCAGCACCACAATCAATGTGTCTGTGAAAGCCGGAGAAGTGGGCAAGGTTAACATCTATAACGTAATGGGCCAAACGATCAGATCCTTCACCGTAACAGAAGGTCTGAATCCTCTAACCTGGGACGGTCGTGACAGCAAGGGTAATACTTGCAGCAGCGGTATCTATTTCTACAAACTGCAAACCCCTTCCATGAACCAAACCAAGAAATTGGTAATAATCAAGTAATCCAACCTTAGTAAAATCATTTCGCAGTTAGCGAGGTGATTATTCCCAAGACCCAGTCCGGGATGCAGCTTCCATAAGCTGCATCCCTTTTTTGTTGCCCACCTTTACCGAGCCTGGCTGCGGAGAACAGGCAATACATAGTTGTTCGATGATAGACAGGAAAACGGCTCATTGAGACGTGATCCGGGAAAAGCCGTATCTGTGATTTCATAGCGTTTTAACCCAAATCATGCACTGGAGTTAAAGCCACCTGTGGTTTGGACTTCAGGCAATGCATGGTTTCCACCCTTGATATTGAAGTCCATTTGACCGCATTATATATTGATAAACATGAAGATATACAAGGTCAAGTGAAAGCAAATGCAAAACCGGGTTAAAGGGTGGTTTGGAGTTCAAGCCGGCAAGAAGAATTAAGCTTTTATAACTATTCTGCAGCCCGCTTGGAATCAAACAGCTTGCCCCCGCTACCGTTTCTTGGATTCACCCCCCAAAACTACTCTCCGCCAGCTTTATTTTGGTTCCATCTGACAGAAAAACGTTTCAGGAGAAACGAGATCCAATCGGAACACGCCTCTCTGAGCCGTTTTTCTGTCAATCAGCACCCAGCTATGTATTGCCATCCAATCTAGCAGACAAAGATATCCCGCCATTACGCTGCATGAACTCCAAATACACAAACCGGGTTTAACTATATAAACTCTTATCTACATTATTTTTAGCGCTATGGAATCGCACAGCACGATGTCCCCATGCAGTAGCAGCTCTCCCCCATTGCCGGAATGCGTCAATCCGAATAGTGTCAATCTCCAGAAAAATCGAGTAGGGTGATGCTGGAT
>DHVK01000047.1 GCA_002412625.1 Cloacimonetes bacterium UBA5210 | reverse complement strand
GAAAGCATTCTGGGCAAACTGCAAAGAAGGAGCGAACCAAGTCCGCTCCTTCCTCTATTGCTATACTATTTACTTAGCGTTATCTTTCTGGTTTCTCTCAGCTTTCCGCTTTCGAAAACCACGAAGTAAACTCCGCTGCTTTCTTTGGACGCGTCCCAGATATAACTGTGAAATCCTTTATCTTGCATCTTCAGCTCGCGGCTGTGAACCAATTGGCCTTTGACGTTATAAATGTTCAGCTTCGCCTCAGCAGCTTCTTTGAGCCAGAGCTTCAGCAGCACAATGTGGATTGACGGCCAATACTCCGCTTATGCTGTTTGTCGATAATACGGTTTAACCCTTGCCATTTTAGGGCTTACGGTAGAGTTAGAGAGTGCTGACCGTAAGCTTTTTGCGCGAACTCCCGAGCGACATTTTATCCCCGGGGTGTGATGTTTGGGTCTTGATCAGTTGTTTGCTTTGCTCATGGTTGTCTGATGCCTGTTTTGTTTGCCTTTAACCAAGCTGATGTTAAGCTGTTATCATCGGGTGAACACAGCATAATCACAGCCTGATATCAGCTCAATATTCCGATGATGGCGAGGGTCTGCCGATGGTATTCGTCAACAATATATAGGTTTCCTTGACCAAAGCACGAAAATCAGCTTGACAATTATTGCGGACTCAATAGTGTAATTCTCAGGAGAAAAGAATGATTGAAGTTATCACTGAGAAATGTGTTGGTTGCGGTGCCTGCCTGAAGGCCTGCGCTTATGATGCCATTCATGTCGATGCCCAATTAGCGGAAATAGATATTGATAAATGCGTGCTTTGCGGTGCCTGTGTGCAAGCCTGTCCCTTTGATGCCATCGTGATTCGCAAGAAAAGCGCGGAGCATGTGGACAAAAGTCTATACAGCGGGGTGTGGGTGTTTGCCGAGCAACGCGATGGCGTGGTTGCCGGGGTATCCCACGAACTACTGGGCAAAGGGCGTGATCTTGCCGATCAGCTTTCCTGCGAATTGAGTGCCGTTCTGCTGGGGTATAATCTTAACGGAATGGCGGAAGAACTCATCGCCTATGGTGCAGACCAAGTGATCTGCATTGATGATCCTGCTTTGGATCATTTCCGAGACGAAAAATATAGTGAAGCGCTTAGCTATCTGGCCGAAAAATATAAACCCGAGATCATTCTTGCCGGTGCCAGTGTAATCGGCCGAAGCTTCATCCCGCGGGTCGCCATCAAGCTGAATACCGGTTTAACCGCGGATTGCACTGGGCTTTCGATCGACGAAGAAAGCGGAAATCTGTATCAGACCCGTCCCGCCTTCGGGGGCAACATCATGGCCACCATCGTCACCGCAAATCACCGTCCGCAGATGGCAACGGTGCGCCACAAAGTGATGAATCCGCTGGTTCGGGACGATACCCGCAGCGGCAGCGTGATCCGTGAAGAGTATATTTTTGAACTTGAAGAAGATAATACCACGTATATATCGTTTGACAAAGAGAAGACCAATCTGATCAACATCACAGACGCAAATGTGATCGTGGCAGGGGGCAGAGGCATCAAGGATGCCAAAAATTTTGCCATGATCGAAGAGCTTGCAGAAGCCCTTGACGGAGCGATGGGAGCATCGCGCGCGGCAGTTGACTCCGAGTGGATTGCCTATTCTCACCAGGTTGGACAGACGGGTAAGACCGTGAAACCCAGCATTTATATCGCGATCGGAATCTCCGGAGCCATCCAGCACCTTGCCGGGATGAGTTCCGCGGATTACATTGTGGCAATCAATAAAGATCCCGATGCACCAATCTTTAAGGTTGCGGATTTGGGAATCGTGGGAGATCTTTTTGAAGTAGTGCCCAAACTTATTAAGAGGATTAAAGAAGTAAGAGCATGAAAATCTTAGCCGGCCTAAGCGTTATCTCTTGGGATGATGTGCGCGAAGGTGTGGTGCTGAATCTGGGAGAGGATGAACTCGCCGCCAAAGCCCTGGAGATCCCGGGAAGTGTGGCCTATAGTCCCCTGATCAATTCTCATGACCATCTGGTGGGAAACTGGGTGCCACGGGCAGGTGATAAGCGCCCTTATCCCAATTCTCACATCTGGGTGGAAGACATGAAGGATTCGTTCAGCTTCCACGAGCGCAGTCAGTTTTGGATCAACGACGGCTCGTTTCAGCATATGGAACCCGCGGCACTTGCCATTGCCCGCCTGGGAGCTTACAAGAACCTCTTTTCCGGGTGCTCCATCGTGCAGGATCATGGCCCCATTCAGAATAGCGCCTACTACGACAGCATGCCCATCATCGTTGCCCGCAATTATCGCCAGTGCCATTCTATCACTTTAGGAAACTGGTGGGGCGGCGAAAGCGCTGCCCAGGAAATGAAACTCAGCCAGTCAAAAATGCCGTTCATCATCCATCTGGGCGAAGGCACAGATGAGATCACCAAGGCAGAATTTGCCAAATTGACCGAGCAGCATCTTCTGCAAAAAAACACTCTGATGATCCATGGTATCGCCTTTACCGAGAATGAGATCAAGCGGATTGCCGAGGTGGGTGCCTCCGTGTGTTGGTGTCCGACCTCAAACCTGTATCTGATCGGCGAAACCTTCAAGATTGATGCAGCAATCAAGCACGGCGCGAACGTGGTGATCGGCACGGATTCCACGATGAGCGGCGCGGTGAACCTGATCGCGGAGTTGGACGTCATCCATCAGCAGTTCCCTCATTTGGAACTGAATCTGCTGTATAAGATGGTAACTGAAAACGCGGTGAGAGCGCTGTATCTGGATCCCGCTTATGGGCGCTTGAATCCCGAAAACACGCGAAACTTGTTGCTCACGGATCAGATCGATAAAGATCCTTTCCATAACCTGTTGACCCTGGATATGAGCTCCATCAAGCTGCTGATGGTCGATGGCATCCCCCGCTATGGCGATAGTGAATATCTGGATCTATTGCCGGGCAACGATGTCGAATACACCATCTTCCGCACCGGTAAGCGCGAGAAATTCGTGATCGGAGACCCTCAGGAAATAAACGACCAAATCGATGCCGCCTTGGGCTATCACAAAGACTTTCCATTTTTACCCTTTTAAGATAATGCAAGAACTGGAAATCTGCGAGATCTTCTACAGTTTGCAGGGCGAATCCGGCTATATGGGCATGCCCTGCATCTTTGTGCGGCTTGCCGGATGCAACCTGCGCTGCCGCTTTTGCGATACCACTTACTCCCACGCTCCCGGGAAAATGATGAGTTTTGAGCAGATCCTGGTTGAAATCGCGACATATCCGGCAAAGGTGGTGGAACTGACCGGAGGCGAACCCTTGTGGCAAGAAGCATGCCCCGCCTTGATGGAAGTCCTTCTGCAAAAAGGCTATAAGGTGTTGCTGGAGACCAATGGGGCGATGTATATCGACGAAGTTCCGCGGGAAGTGGTGAAGATCTTGGACGTGAAATGCCCCGGAAGCGGCGAGGGTGGCAGCTTTCAAAAAGCGAACCTGAAACTGATGGCGCCGTGGGACGAGCTGAAGTTTGTCTTAACCGGTTTTCACGATTATCAATACGCGAAGAGCTTTGTGCGGGAGCACAAGCTGGAAGGGCGGGTCTTACATTTCTCTCCGGTGACGAATATGCTGCCGGCAGAGCTCTTGGCAGAGTGGTTGCTAAGAGACGGGCTGCAGGTAAAACTGAGCCTGCAACTGCATAAGCTGCTCAACCTCCGCTGATCAGGTGCACCACCATCAGTTCCGCGCCTGCGGGAATTGTGGTGCTGTCGTAATCGCTTTTGGAGACCAGCGTGCCGTTTAGTTTGATCACCAGCATGGGGAAGGTGTAATTCATCAGCTTCATTGCATCGCGCACGCTCATTCCTTCCTGCCAGTCCACGGTATTGCCGTTTATCTCGATCGTCTTGCTCATGTGTTGTCCTTTTGTGCTTTGCTAATGATTTCCAGACACAGATTTGCCTGCATTGCCGCTACAATCATCACTCTCGGGGCAATCGGCGAGATGCCTTCCTGCAGTTCTGAGCTTTGATCGCCCACGATGAAAAGGCCGTTTTGGTGTTCGATCCTGATCTCATCACTGCGGCCGAAGCCGGCTAAACCGGAGGCGCAGATCAGGGGCTTGCCCGGGTAGTGGCTCAACCAGGTCTCGATCAGCATTTGCTTCTGAAGCGCTTTGTCAAAGGCCTCAATCATGACCTCCGCCTGGGCATAGATCCCGGGGATGTTTTCCGGGTTCAGGCGGCAGCAGTGAATTTCGAGCTGAATAAAGGGGTTGACGCGCCGGATGTTTGCCGCCAGGGCTTCCACTTTGGGCTCTCCGATCTGATCCAGATTGAAGGCTTGCCGATTGAGGTTCGAAACCGAAACAATGTCAAAATCCGCGATGATCAATTTGCCGATCCCCGCTCTGGCAAGCAGGATAGCCGCGTTTGAGCCCAGGCCACCGGCACCCGCGATGCCCACCACCGCCTTCTGCCATTGAGGAAAGGCCAGGGGGTCACGCTCGCAGAAATAATCCTGATAGTTCATGGTTTGATGCGGATTTCGATCTCTTTGTTGGCGGGGATATCCCGCAGGTTCTTTACGATCGCCAGGATGCTGTCTTTCAGGATGTCCTGCACAAAGGGGACGATCTGCACCGCTTTGCCGTCCACGGTGAGGCTGATGCCGCTTTTGCCATCCAGCACACAATCACTGCGTTTGCGGCGTCCCTGTACGATGTCTTTTGCCATCTGTAAACAGGAGCTGCCGCAGCGGGAACAGCAATCCGGATCTGCCGCGGGAAGCAGTTCAAAGCACTTGTTGAGGGCTGTGTCACACAGGGCTTCGGCATCTTCAGGAAGCTTGAAGCCCGGTAGTTCCGGGTGGTGAAAGCCTTCAGAAGCAATGATGCCGCTGATGCCGATGCAGCTGTCGTCGATCAGCTCTGGCAGTTCGGCGGCTTCCTTGGCACAAACGATCTTGGGCACCGGAGCGTCCTTCATGCCCTCAATCACCAAAAAGTCTGCCTGGAGGTGAGCGATAATCTCGTTCAGTGGCAGAGTGCGGGGGTAGATCAGGGCGGTGTCATATAGGCCCCGGGCAACGGTTTGGATGCTGCCGGCTTCCACATGCAGAGCGCTGTTTTTGCCGGGTGAATCGGCACGGTATTTCCCGCTGTGAATGTCCTTGATGGTGGCAACTTTGTAGCCGCGGGCGGTGAGCGCGCGCACCAGGGCGAGCACGGTGGTGGTCTTCCCGGTGTGGTGGTAACCGATTACGGCGATGGCTTTCATCCGGCAGGTTGGATCAGGATCACAGCAGTGGCGCTCATCCCTGCGCCGCAGCCGGAGATGCCCAGCCCCTCTTCTGTGGTGGCTTTGATCGAGATCTGGTCTTCTTCGCAATCCAGATCATGGGCAATATTCCGCCGCATTTCAGCCACATAGGGCGCTAACTTGGGAGCTGCCGCGCAGATGGTGGCATCCAGGTTCGCGATCCGGTAATTCTTTGCCAAAACCATATTGTAACAGCGTGTTAGCAGGATTCTGGAATCGATATCCTTGAACGCGGGATCGCTATCCGCAAAATGACCGCCGATATCCCCCATCGCCAATGCGCCAAGCAAGGCGTCGCAGATGCTGTGAATCAGTACGTCCGCGTCGGAATGCCCCAGCAGCCCGGTGTCGTGCGGGATCTGCACGCCACCGAGGATCAACTTGCGGCCTTCTGTGAGGCGGTGAACATCATAGCCAAAGCCGATACGCATCGCTCTAATCCACCGTGATAGATTTGGAGACGTTCTTGGGCACGTCCGGGTGCACGCCATGGTCCTTCACGCCAAGCAGATCCAGCTTCTTCATCTTGCGGATGCTCATGCGCAAAGCTAAAAGCTGCAGCACGATGGTGGCGGAAAAACAGGTCATCAGGCTGTCCCCGGTCTTGGGCAACATGATGTATGCCCAGCCGTAATAAGCGCCTTCTTTGGGGTTTCCGGAAGCGTTCTTCATCAGGTTGTCGTTCTCTTCGGCGATCACATAAGTGTCCGCGCCGCGAATCTTGTGGGTGTTGATCTGAGAAATGGTGAGGTTCACGTCTCGCTCGTCCGGACCAGTCACATAGATCAGCGGGTAGTTGCGGTAAAGGGGTTCAAAGAAGTCCTGCCCGCGGATGCTGTCGTTGAAGATCTTGGTGCCTTCACTGGAGAGGTTGAAGGGCGTGTTGTGGGTGAAGACATAGTCTGCCAATGCTTTCAGGATGTCCTTGCGTTCGTTCTGCGGGATGTCTTTGGCTTCGGCTTTCTCGTCGATGGTATCGATCATATTGCTGAAGGCGCGCACAAAGCTGCGCACGTGCTTCACGCCAAAGACGGTGTTTTTGCCCAAAATGGTGTTCGGACCGTGCTTGAACTCGCTGGCTTCGCGGCCTTCGGCATGGTTCAGCACAGTCTCCCGGATCTTCAGCGCGCCTTCCATGGCCACTCCGCTGATCTTTGTGGCAAGGATATGCAGGGAGGGTTCCATGTAGATCTTGGCGGCCATGTTGTCGATCATATCATCGGTCTTTTCCACCGTCTCTTTCAGTAGCAGCGGGATGTCTGCCAAGGACTTGTAGCGTCTCTGTAAGGCGGCTTTGCGGCGGTCGTATTCATCTCTGGAGAGGTCTTGCTCCAGCTCGTTCAGCTTCATATCTGCTACACGGATGGCAAGGTAATAGAACAGGGTGATCTGGTTCATGAAGCTTTTGGTGGCGGGCACCGCGATTTCGGGACCGCAGAGGATGGGGATCGCCACATCACTCTTTTCCTGCCCCAGAGTGCTGTTCATATTGTTTACCAGCACCACTTTTCGCACGTCCAGATCGGTGGAGTCGATGTCGTTGAAGATGTCGATGAGGTCCTTGGTTTCGCCGCTTTGTGAAACTCCGATGATCAGGTCGTTGTCCTTGATGCAGTTGGAGTACTCGCCGCGGAAGTCTCCGGGGAGGATCGGGATCAGCTCGATCTGGGCAATCTCGTTGAAGAAGAGGGCGGCGATCTTGGTGGCGTGGAAGCTGGTTCCACAGGCAATGGAATAGGCGTTGCGGTTGCATCGTACGGTGTTCTTGATCAGTTCCAGGAAGTTCTGTACGCTGTGTTCAAATTCTGTCACGGACACTTGCTCGGAGATACTGTCCAGAGCTTTTGCCACGATCAGGCGCTTGCGGTCGAACTCTGTGCCCAGCAGCTCGATAAAGATGTTCTTTTCGTTCGAGAAGAAGTATTTCTTGTCAAAATCCTCTTTCACTGCCACATCAAAGATGGCGCTGTAGCTCTTGTGAGCATGCTCGATGAAGGTGGAAACCTCGGAGGATTCGCATAGTTCGTCAAAGCGGCGCTGTTTGAATTCCAGATCTTGCGCGCCTACAATCTCCAGCATGGCGTTGCTCAGGCGGTCTTTCATGCCTGATTGGGCGATCACATCCAGCATGTAGCGGCCGGTATTTGACCCACCCTGGAACAGCTTGATGAGCTTGCCGGTGGATTCGCTTTGAGCATATATCTCCTGCTCCATGAAGTACTCAAACTCCGGCAGCAGCTCCACATCCTCGGCTCTCAGCTTGGAATATACCGGCTTCACGTCGATCATATCCCCGGTTGCATATGTTTCATCCGGCTGGCCCAGACGCTTGAACTTCAGGTTCTTCTGCGCGTAAACCTGGTAGTAATCTGAAGTGTATTCTACAAACTCACCTTCGCGCAGATTCACCAGCATCTTGGTGAAGCGCAAGACCGCGGTGAGATCCGAAGAGGCAAGCGAGAAGGGCATGTCGTCCACAGTGCCCACTCCGAAGTAAAGGCTGGAACCGGCTTTGATCGCCCAAGAGGTTTCGGTTTCGGGATCCACCACCACCGCGGCATAGGACCCGATCATCTTCTCGGCAGTCTGGATGATAGCCCGGCGCATGCAGGCTTTGCGCTCTTCTGCCGCGCTGGGATTATTTGCTTTAGCAAGCTCGATATCAAAGTAGTGTTCCACACTGTGCACCAGCATCTCGCCGTCGTTATCCGAGAGCACGGTGTGTCCTTCTTTGGTAAGAAAGACCTTCAGTTCGCGGGTATTGGTGATATTGCCGTTGTGCGCGCCAAAGAGATGGCGCTTGCACTTCACTTCGTGGGGTTGAGCATTGGTTTTGTCCACAAAGCCGAAAGTAGCCCAGCGCACCTGCCCGCAGAAGATCTTGCCGGGCTGTTTCTCGATGCCCAGGGTCTTCACCAGGGTCGAGGGCGCACCAACGTCTTTTAGCAGGGTGATCTCTTTGTTCTCTTTCAGGAAGGCGGCGCCGGTGCTGTCGTAACCCCGGTATTCCAGAGCCCGAAGCAATTGGGAGGCGTGTTTGCCCAAGTTTACAGATACCTTGGGCAAGGCCATGCCCAACACTCCGCAACCCAAGCCGGGGATTGGCAAGCGGAAGTTCAGTTCAAAATCATGAAGTTTGCAAAGAATGCTGCGTAGCATATTAGTCCCTTTTATATGATAATATTCTTTTCGATGATCAGGTGGGCCAAGGTCAGGTCCCACTCGTCGGTGATCTTAAAGTTGAAATCGCCGGTCAGGTGATAGCGGACTTTCGCGCCCAGGTACTCCACCAGCGCGGCGTCGTCTGTGCTCACGTAGCCGTCCTGATAGGCTTTCTCGTAGCTTTGCAGGATCAGCTTGTAATCAAAGACCTGTGGGGTGGACACCTGCACCAGGCGGTCTCGCACCAGGGTTTGCTCAAGGTATTCCTCAGACACCTGCTTGATCGTGTTTTTCAAGCGGGCTGCGGGCACCACCGCCATGTCCTGAAGGGCGATGGCATGCAGTTCTTCGATCAGATCCTGGCTGATGAAGGGCCGCACCGCGTCGTGAATAAAGACCAGTGATGTATCCTGCGGGCATTGCTGCAGCGCGCCAAACACGCTATCCTGCCGCTCCAGGCCCCCTGCCACCACCAGGAATGGTTTGGGTGCCGGTTCATAATACTGCCGGATCAGTGCCTCGCAATACTGAAGATCTTCCTCCGGGGCGGTCACAATGATGTTTGAGATCAGCGGGGAGAAGAAGAAAGGCTCCAGACTTCGGATCAGGATGGGGATCCCGGCCAGTAGCCGATACTGTTTCTTGATCTCTCCGCCCATGCGCAAGCCGGAACCCGCGCCGGTAATGATGGCGGTTGAGCTGATTAGGCTATCCATGTATAAAACACTCCGCGTGCTCTGCGCTCGGTATGCAGTTTACCCTGGATATTCAGCTCGCGCAGAACTTTTGATATTTCGTTGATATGGATATCGAGGCCGGCAGCGAGGTCTTCAGCGGTGGAAGGCCGCCGCGTGATGGTCCCTTTGATCAGTTCCACCAGTTCGTCATCCAGCACGCTCATCCCGGTCTGATATTTGATTTTGGCAATTATCTCCACCGGCATAGCCAGCCCGGACCGCATATACTCGCGAATCTCTTTGAGGCGCTCCGGTTCTGCCGCTTCCACCCATTCTTCCGCACCGGGGCGGTCCAGAGAATTCAGCTGCACCAGATCCGGGGAGATCCGCGCGATCGCCTGGCGTAGCAAGGCCATTTCTTCGGGGGTATCCGTGATACCCTGAATAATGAACACTTCCAGCCAGATTTGTCCCTGATACGCCTTCCGAAGTTTCACCAGCCCTTCGATGAGGTTTTTCGCCGTCAGGCTCGGATGCGGCCGATTCACTATTTTGAAGACCTCTTCACTCGCCGCATCCAGAGAGGGCAGGATCAGATCGCAGAGCAGAATATCCTGCAGCACATCATCGTTATCCAGCAAAGTGCCGTTGGTCAGCAGCGCCAGCTTGTAGGAGGGGTATTTCTCTTTGATATGGCATATAATGGTGTTGATACTGCTGTTCAGGGTGGGTTCTCCGGCTCCGGAGAAGGTGATGTAATCCAGGTGTGGTGCTTTTTGCAGGAAGGCATCCAGCTCCTCCAGGATTTCAGCTACGGGGAAGAATGCCCTGCGCTCGGTTTCCAGATGAGTAGTATTTTGGATCTCGCAATACACACAATTGAGCGGACAATACTTATACGGCACCAGATCCACGCCCAGGGAAACCCCCAGCCGACGTGATGTAACGGGTCCAAAGAGGTGTTTATATTTCATAGTTTAGAATGTCGTGCCAAACTGCAGATGCGGTTCCCAGCTGCGGTTTTCCACGCCGTAGGCATAGTCAAAACCGATCAGCCCAAAGGGACTGCGGATGCGGATTCCGGCGCCGACACCCTTATTGAAATTCAGGAAGTTGAAATCCCGCAGGTTGTTATAGCTATCACCGGCATCGAAGAAGGTGACAGCGATGATCTGATCTCCGGCGATGGGATAGCCCACTTCCGAAGAGAACAGAATAGCTCTGGTTCCGCCGCCGGCAGGCCCGATCGAGCGATCCGGATATCCGCGGATACCATCCACGCCGGTTCCGCCCAGATAGAACTTCTCATCCGGAGGGGCATCATTGGAATCCCCGTAGGGAGCGATAAAGGAGAAGCGCCATTTGGTTCTGAAGGTCAGCTTTTTCCAGGCTTCGGAATACCAGTTCACCTGCGCGATCTGCTTGAAGTAATCAAAATCGCCCATGAACGGACCGCCCGCCAGCTCCGAATAGAGAGTGATCTGCGAACCCTTGGTGGGGAAGAATATGTTGTCTCTGGTATCCCGGCTCAGGGTGAAGTTCAGCGCGGAAGTATAGCGCCAGCCCAAGGTATCCAGCTCGATCAAAGTAGCGTTCGCGGTGCTATCTGCCATGACCGCGGAGGTATTGGTAATATTGTATTTCTTGCTATAAAAAGAGTATCCCACGGATGCCCGGGTCCGGTCCACCCAGGGAATAGGCTGTCCCAAGCGCACTGCTGCTCCGCGCGTATAGATTTCGTAATAGAACGAAGTCCAGCTTTTGCGGGTATAATACACATTTGAGCCCAGCAGGATGTCTGTGTCGTAGAGATTGGGATTGGTAAAGTTCAGTTCAAAGTTCTGGGTGCTGCCCCCAAAATCCCAGGTAATCCCCGCGCTCCAGTTGTTGCCAAAGAGGTTGTTTTGGGAAAGCGAGAGTTGCCCCACCAATTTGTCCAGGGAGTTATAGCCCACGCCGCCGTTTGCCACACCGCTGGATTTGTCGATTACGTCGAGCTGTAGATCGATATCACCATTGTTGTTGATGCGGTCATAATCCAGGCCGATGTTCGGTTCAAAATAGCCCAGATTATAGATGTTTTGTTGGCTGCGGATCACTTGCGATTGCCGGTAATAATCTCCGGGAGCGATCTCCAGTTGCCTGCGCAGCACCTTCTCTTTGGTGCGTTCATTGCCGGTGATATGAATCTGGCGGATCTTGGCGCGGGTGTTTTCCACCACCGCAATATCCACGTTCAGTGTATCCGCGTCACGCTTGTAGTTGCTACGGATATCGGCATAAATAAAGCCTTCGTCGAAATACATCGAATACACTCTGGCCATTTGAGCGTCAAACTTCTCCTGATCGAAGGTATCGCCTGCTCTCATGCTGAAGTTTTCCATGATTCTCTGGTTTGTGAAGTGGTCGTTGCCCTGGATATTGATGCTGCCAAAAGTGAATTGATTGCCTTCACTGAGGGTGATTACCAGCTCATGATGCCGGTCCGAAACCTGTTGCAGCTCATAGGGCCCGACGCTCACGTCGATAAATCCGTTTTTCCGATAGAAGTTCGCCAGCGAGACGATATCGACATCGAATTTCTCTTGGTCGAAACGTCCCGAACGCAAAAAGCCCTGAGGCTTGGTCTTCATTCTACGGATGAGTTCTTTGTCCTCATAATTGTCGTTTCCGAGGAAGGTGATCTGTTTCAGGACGATTCTGCTGCCTTCATCCACGCGGATGGTAAGCGCCACCTGATGATTCTGTACTTCCTGTTCCACAATCTCGATTTGAGCACTGCCATAACCTTTCCCCGCGTATTCGGCTTTCAGCTTTTGCAAAAGCTGCGCTTTCTGGTTACCGCTCCAATAGGAGCCCACGCGCAGGTTTCCCAGCTCTTCCACCTTCTCTTTTTTCACCACTTTAAAGCCCTGATAGCTGATGGAGCTAACCGCCGGGTTTTCTGCCACTTGCACGATCAGATTGATCCCATTGCGATACGGCTCGGAGTGAATCTGAATATCGGCAAACACGCCCATGCGATACAAGTTGCGAATCGAGCGCGACACGTCTTCGGGATCAAGCGCGTCTCCCACTCTCAGGCTCATGGCCGATGTCACAAGTTCCGGGGCTATATTTTGGGTACCTTCCACCCGGATTTCATATATTGTCTCTCCAATGCCCCAAAGGCTGAACGAGAGCACAAGTAATGCAATAATGAGCAAGTTATGCTTGAAACGATAAAGCATTTTACCTCCACCTGTACGGTATCTTACTACATCTTTCAAAGGCGTTTTTTAGTAAAGGATTTTTTTTGGGGAAGGGCAGTTCAGATCGGGATTGGAGCACTCAAGTGCTTTCGCACATCGGGTACCCGCATACTACCGTGGCCGCAAACTGCCTTATCTGCCCAAGCCGTCCGGATATACGATCTCCAGCTTCGCCCGGCGCGCCCGGTACCATTCGTCCAAATGCCGGGTCTGTTCATCTTGCAAAGCCTGGGCAAGGATATCTTCTCTTTGAACTTGCCAGACCCGCTCGGTGCGGATACTGCGATTCTGCACCCTTGCCAGATAATAAAAGCCGTCCTGCTCCACCAAAGGGCTAAACTCCTGTGGCTGAGTGCTGAGGATGGCACGGTTCAGCGCATCGATCATACCGATCCCGGGAATATTGCTATCCAAACGGACAGCTTTGGCGGCAATGATCGGGATTCCGGCTTTTTCCGCTTCTTGCAGATAGCTTGGGGACTTGTTGGTGCGGACAAACTGCTGCACGAGTTCCCGGTTCGCTTCTCTCCGCTTACGGGATCTGGCGGCAAGCTGCAAGATCTGCTGTTCCACCTCAAAAGGCACATAATACTCTGCCACCTCTCTGCCTACCTCGATCACAAAGATATCGCCAAAGGGGCTGTAATACACTTCCAACAGGCTTCCCGGTTTGTTCTGAAAAGCTTGTGCCACCAAACCGGCGTCTTTGCCAATCCCCCGGATTACGTCGTCTTCTCTGCTGAAAAATGGAGTTTCGGCAAGTTCGTAGCCCAAAGCTGAGGCGGCATTCACCAAGCCAGCTCTTGTAGCCATATCGTGCAAAACCGCACTGATCCGCTCAAACTCCGCTTTGTTCCCGGCGTGTTCTCGGGAGTTGATCCCGCGAAACGCCACATAGCGCAGGCTGCGTCCGTGTTCTCGCCTGTAGTCTTGCTTGTTCTCTTCGTAGAGCCGGCGCGCGTCTTCTTCACTGGTTTCAATCTCGCTTAACAGGTTATAGTTGAAATAGATGATTTCGGCATCAGCGCTGTTTCCTGTTTGCATCCACTCCGTCTTCACTTTTTGGCTGTCGATCACAGCTTCACTGCGGATCTTCTGCACCAGCTTGCGATAGCCATATACTTCACGGCTAAAGTCCAATACGGATTTCTTGAAGTCAGGGTTATCCCGCAGGCCTTTTTGGTATTTCTGCAGGTCAAAGCTGCCATTGGTATAGAAATCTTGAATCGCGCGGATACCATCGGGGACGTTTTCCATGATATAGCGCTCCAGCTCCGATTCACTCACTTTCACCATCCCTTCCGCGATCGCCTGGTTGTAAACATACATCCCGATCAGCTCATCAAAATATTGGGCAAAAAGGGCTTGCGATTCTGCCATACTGAGATTGCTACGGTTCTGATATTGCAGATAGGCGTCAAAGCCTTCTTGCAGCTCTTGGGCAGAATAGCTTCTGGTTCCGATGCGAGCGGCTCCGGAAGCCCACAGTGTGAGCGCGCATAGCGAGATCAGGCTAAGGATTATGTATCGTTTAATCATATATTTCTCCCTTTGGATATTGTACATCGCAAGGCAAATAAACCTGCAGGATGTGTCAAGCACAACGCCAAAACGCCCACCCGATGTGGGCAGGCGTTGTTAATCTTACAGGGTTAATCTGGTTTAACCTTTACGATGGCAGAACCACCAGTCAAAGCACTCGAATTCACCAGCTTTGGCCTTGGCTTTGCGCTCGTTTGCTCCGTCTACACTTTTGGGCGGGGGCACGATTACGTGATCCTGGATGATGCCGTTATTTGGCCAGTCGGCCGGCATAGCGCATTTGTTTTTGTCGCTGTATTGCATTCCTTTCACGGCACGCAGGATCTCCTGCATGTTGCGTCCCAGCTCTTGGGGATAATACAAAATAATGCGGATGGTGCCTTTATCGTCCACGATGAATACCGCTCTCACGGTGTTGGAATCTTTACCGGGGTGAATGAGGCCCAAACGGTTTGCCACCGCGCCGGTATCGGCGATGATGGGAAATTCAATCTCCACATCGAGGTTTTCCTTGATCCATTCTTCCCACTTGATGTGTGAGAAGACCTGATCCACGCTCATGCCGATGAGTTCGCAATTGAGCGCCCGGAAATCTTTATAGAGGTTCTGAAAAGCGACAAACTCTGTGGTACAGACCGGGGTGAAATCCGCCGGATGGCTAAACAGCACAAACCATTTTCCTGCCATGTCATTGGGCAAGATCATCGTGCCGCGGGTAGTAAGAACCTTCAGTTCAGGGAATTTATCCCCAAGCAAGGGCATTCCTTGAGTTTCCATACATTTTCTCCTTTTGTGTTTCTCTACCAGACAAACTAAACTAAGCAGCCCCAAAAGCAAGTGAGGATTGGCGGATTCTTGCGCATATACATCATAGCCCCCAAGAGTCCCGGCCCGGGTCTCCGAAGATAATCTCTGCGTCTGGCTGGCGTGTTGAACCCCGGACTTATGCTCTTAGCTTAAAGCTGATTTAAAGCTGTTATCCTCTAATGTTCATGGGAGAAAAATGGCTTAAAATCAGCACAAAACAGGCATAATGATCCGCGCTCAGATCAAGCCTCCGGGCGGATAGCAGGCAATGCCCGGATGACTGTTAGTTTCGCTGTGAAGCTGATTTCGGACAGCAGCAGAAATATTTTTCTTGACCAAATATTCACGATTCAACATGTTGGATTTAATAGGATTAAGGCAATTAGGAGTTCACACTATGTATGTACCGGAAAACGACCCAACCGGAGCCTCGGCGAGTGCACTGAGCACGCGGGTTGACCCCGTAAAGATTTTGGACTGCGTGATGTTGCAAAGCATCATGGACGATTTATATACCATCACCGGCTACACCATGGCAATAGTCGACATGGAAGGGAACGTGCTGATCAAAACCGGATGGCAGGATATCTGCGAAGTCTTTCATCGCAGAAATGAACAGTGCAGACTAAACTGCCGAGACAGCGACACCAAACTAGCCCAGAATATTCGGCCCGGGGAGTTCAAACTGTATCAGTGCCAAAACCACCTATGGGATGTAGCAACTCCGCTTATGGTTGGAGGAATCCATCTTGCAACCTTATATTTCGGACAGTTTTTTTTCCGAGATAACGAACCGGAAATCCAGGTTTTTCGTCAGCAAGCCGCTATGTATGGATTCGATGAAGCTGAATACATGCTTGCTCTTACCAAAGTTCCCAGATACACTTACGAGCAGGTGGCGGGCATCATGAACTTCCTAACCAAGTTTGCCACCATGATTTCCAGCATGAACCACCACCGGATGCTGGTAGAAGAGCATTATATCGAGCGTGAAAAGCTGCTGAAAACCATGAATATGCACAGCATGGTGCTGGACCAAATCGGTGATAGCATCACGGTAACAGACCTCAATGGCTACATCACCTATGTAAACTCGGCCGAATGCCGATCTTCCGGGTATAGCCGGGATGAGCTGATCGGAAAGCATGTCAGCTTCTTTGGCAGTGAGCCAGATTCTCCCATCACGGAAGAAGAGATCTTGAGTAACGCGTTGAAATTCAACTCTTATGAATGCACTCTGATCAATCGGGCAAAAGATGGCAGATTGAGGCATCTGCGTGTGCGGACCAAGGTGGTGAAAGACGATTTTGGCACGCCGATCGCCCTGAGTGCCACGACCACCGAGATAGAGCAGGAGGATTCCGAATCACGCTTTTCCTGAGCTGTTTTTCTGCCGATTAGCACCCAAGGTCATCAATGCCGTAGCGTTTACAGCACCGTATTTTGGGCAGGGTACTCCTTTTATTTTGGGTTGGGTGCTCTTTGACAGAAAAACGGCTCGGGAGAGCCGTGTTCCGGGGCGTATCCCTGCGCGTCTTCCCCACCCCGCGGGCTTAGCCATTCAGGGCAGCAATGAGTGCCTCCGGAGTAGCCGGAAACCGCAGGTCCACTCCCGGTTTCACGCTGCGTACAGCATTCTGCAAGGCAAAAAATACTGCCATGCCATAGATCAGGGGGGGTTCCCCGGTGGCTTTGGAGCCAAACACGCTGGCCTGCTCAGAATCGCTTTCCAGCAGTTCGATATCCAGCTTTTCCGGCAAATCCCGTATCCCGGGAATCTTGTAGGTACTGGGATTCGCGCTGGTGTAGCGTCCTTTGGCATCCACCACCACTTCTTCCATGGTGCACCAGCCCATCCCCTGGATGAAGGCGCCGGTCACCTGACCCAGATCAATTTCCGGATGCAGGCTCTTGCCGTTTTCATGCACAATATGGGTGCTGAGGAGGCGATGCTCGCCGGACAGAGTATTCAATTCCACTCTGGCGATGGCCGCGCCAAACACATAGTAGAAGAACGGATGCCCCATGCCGAGTTCACGGTCGAAAAATAGATTGGGAGTGGCGTAGTAGCCATATGCGCCCAGCGGAACCCGCTCCTGATGCGCGCGTAGCACCAGATCCTTGAAACTGATCGAGTTTTGGGGGTTCGCCACATCGTACACCATGCCGTTTTCGAAGATCAAATCGCCGACAGCACCGTTTTCCCTTTCGTAAAAGATTTTCCCAGCCACGGGTGCCAGATTTGCTCTCAGCTTCTCAGCGGCGATACGAGCGGCATTGCCGTTGATATCACTTCCGGTAGAAGCCGCCGTGGGCGAGGCATTGCCGGTTCTTTGAGTATGCGAGCTTTCCACGCGGATGCTTTCAAAGGGAATGCCCAATACTCGGGAAACGACAAGCGCGACTTTGGTATTAAGCTCCTGCCCCATCTCGATGCCGCCGGTTGATACTGAGACGCTGCCATCGATGTAGATCCAGATCAGGGCTGAACCCTGATTCAAGAAGGCCGTGGTAAAGGAGATCCCGAATTTTACGGGCATGATGCCCAGCCCTTGTTTCAGGGTCTTGTTCCGGGAGTTAAATTCTGCGATTTCTATCTGAGCTTCATGATACCCCGCGTTTTGGGCGGCGATATCCAGCAGTTCGGCAGCGTTTGAATCCCTGATGGTCTGCCCATAGGGCGCGATGCTGCCATTGGTGTAAGCGTTTAACTTGCGGATTTCCAGCGGGTCTTTGTTCAAATGAAGCGCGATCTTTTCGATCACGGATTCGATCACAAAGATGCCCTGAGGTCCGCCAAAGCCTCTGAACGCGGTATTAGGAGGCAGGTTTGTGCGGCAGGCTCTGCCGCTGATGCGCACATTTGGAGCAAAATAGATATTATCCGCGTGAAACATGGCTCGTTCCAAAATCGCTACCGACAGATCGGCATAGGCACCGCCGTTACACATCAGTTCAATATCCCAGGCTTTGATTTTGCCATTATCATCAAAGCCCACTTTCCAATCGCTTTTGAAGGGATGCCGTTTGCCGGTGGCACGCATATCTTCATCGCGGGTGAGCTTTACCTGCACCGGGCGATGGGTCACATACGCGCCCAAAGCCGCCATCACGCCCCAGATGGTTGCAGCACGTTCTTTGCCGCCAAAAGCGCCACCCAATCGGGGTACTTCCACAACGACGCGGTGCGCGGGAATGCCCAGGACATGAGCCGCGATCTCCTGCACCTCCATGGTACTCTGCGTGGCACAAAAGAGATGAATCAGCTCGTGATCGGTGGGAATGGCACGCGTCCGCTGCCCTTCCATATAAAAGTGTTCTTGTCCCCCGCTATAACTGCTGCCTTCCAGCACATGTTTGCTTTTCTGCAGTCCCGCCTCCACACGTCCGCAATGCATCTGCCGCTCCGGGATATACCATTCCTGCTTTGCTTCCGCTTCTTCGATTTCCAGAATCGGCTTCAGTTCTTCATAATCCAGCCTGATCAGTTTTGCCGCCGCTTCCGCGATGCTCTCATCTTCCGCCAAAACCATGGCCAGAGGTTGATAGTGATACATGATGATTTGTTCCGGGAACAGCGGTTCGTCTTTGATCACATGTCCGATCATATTTTCGCCGGGAATATCGGAGGCACCCAGCACGGCATACACTCCGGGATAGGCTTTGGCTTGAGAAACATCCAAGGACAGGATCTTAGCATGAGCTACCGGAGAGAAGAAAAACTTGGCATAGAGCATGCCGTGCAGCGGGGCTTCATCGCCAATGAACCGGGATGTTCCGCTGACATGGAGTTTGCCATTGATGTGCTTGGGATATTTAGCCATGGTATGCCTCCGCGTATTGCAGAATATGGTTGATGATCATCTGCCGGCGATACTCCGCGCTGCCGCGCACATCCGATAGGGGGGAAAATTCACTTGCCACGCTTTGCGCCAAAGCCTGCCAATCTCCATTCTGCGCTGCTTTCCACTGCTGCGCGAAGAGCTTGCTGAGCACCGGAGTGGCGGCAACTCCGCCAAAGGCCAGAGCTGCACTTTGCCCCTCGTGGTCAATGCGGATTGCCGATACCACAGAGGATATATCAACAGACTTCCGCTTGGCGGTTTTGAGCGCCATGATGAAGGAATCCCGCGGGGGGATCGGAATGATGATCTCCCGGATGTATTCTCCGGGTTTGAGCGCGGTCTTGCGATAATCCAGGAAAAAGGCTTGGAGGGGGATTTCACGATCAGCTTCCAAAGAACTGACGATCAGCTTTGTGTCGTAAACCAAAAGCAAGGGCAGGCTGTCCCCGATCGGTGAAGCATTGGCGATGTTCCCCACCAGTGTCCCAAAATTGCGGATCTGCTTGGAGGCGATTAAACGGCAGAGCTTTGTCAATGCGGGCAAATCGCTCCTAACGATGCCGGAATCCATTATCCGGCTGTAGCTCACCGCTGCCCCGATATGGATGCCGTCTCGCTTCAGCTGAAGATTCTTGAGTTCAGAGATTTCGGCAAGATCGATGAGGGTAGAGAACTTGCGGCGGGATACATTCACCTGCACCATGATATCCGTGCCGCCGGCAATCAGGGATGCTTCCGGATGCTTATTGAGAAGCGAGGCAAGCTGTTGACAGCTCTCTGGCTTCAGGTAGTTATTGATGCTGTATTCGGAATCACTATTGATAAATACGGATTGAGCCGGATCCTTGAACCCAAAGAGCAGGGCTTCCACTTTGCGACACCACGAGGGAACGATGTTTGCGGGCTCAAAATCCCGGGATAGCTCTTGCGCTGCATCCAGAATGGATTGATAGCCGGTGCAGCGGCAAAGATTACCTTCCAGAGCGGCCATGATGCTTTCGGTATCCGGATGCGCGATGGAAGCCAGCAGGGCAAACAGACTCATCACAAAACCGGGGGTGCAATATCCGCATTGGGTGCTATGATGGTCCAAAAGTGCTCTTTGGATGGGATGCAGATCTTCGGAAGTGCCAAGCCCTTCCACGGTGATCAGGTGTTTGCCATGCAATTTAGCCGCGGGATAGAGGCAGGAATTGATGGCTTCATAAACGATTTCACCTTCCCGGGGATATGATATAACCACAGTGCAGGCACCACAATCACCCTCATTGCAGCTGCATTTACTGCCGTACAGATGTAGCTCTTTATTCAAAAAATCCAGGGTACTGATGCCGGGGGAAAGCCTTGCTGCCCTTCTGTTACCATTCAGGAAAAAAGATATTTCATTGAAGCGAAACTCTGCGCTTTTTACAGGGGTATTTTCCATATATCACCTCGTGTGCTAAGTCTTATGGGATACCAAAATCTGTAAAGTAATTTTTTGCCGTAAACACAACATTCGGTAGCTGTATGCCGGGGATTCCGCCGCGCCTGCCAATCTGCCATAAAAGATCGCCCCGGCTTTTTGGGCCGGGGCTTTCAAGTTTACAAACGGGCTTTGTTGTTTAATTAAATCCCTGCGAGATCGCTTCACCGAGATCGAAGATGGGCAGGTAGATCACGATGATAATGGTTCCAACCACGAGGGCCATCATAACGATGAGCAGTGGCTCGATGAGCGAGGTGAGACGGTCAATAACGCTATCCACCAGCTTCTCGTAGAATTGGGCGGCTTTGCCCAGAAGTTTGTCCATATCACCGGTTTCTTCACCGGTAGAAAGCATCTGCAAGAGAGTGGGAGGGAATTCACCGGTTCTGCGGAAGGCATTGGCAACGCCGTAACCCTCTTTCACCAGTACTCTTGCCCGCCTAACAGCACCTTCCACCACAGCATTTTGTACCACATTCTCGGTAAGTTCCATGGTGTCCATGATCGGTACCCCGGCAGCCATCAGAATACTGAAGGTGCGGGAGAACTTGCTCATAATGGAGTTTGTAATCACACCACCAACAACGGGGATGCGCAGCTTCATGGTATCCATCACATAGCGGCCACGGTCTGTGAGGTAGATCAAAAACAGACCCACAATGGCCAGGATGAAGACCAGGATGGCCAGAAGCAAGTTGTTCACAATGAAATTACTGATGTTGATGGCAATCACCGTGGGCATTGGAAGAGTAGCATTGAAATCCGCGTACACTTCGGCAAACATGGGGATGATGAAATAGAACATACCCCAGATCACACCAATCAGGAAGACCATGATGAACACAGGATACGCCATGGCACTGGTTACTTTGCGTTTTGTGTCCTCAATCTTTTCCAGATAGTCCGAAAGCTCATCCAAAACGGTGTGCAGAGTACCGGATGCTTCACCGGCTTGCACCAATGCGACATAGAGCGGATTGAACACACCAGGGTGCTGTTCCATGGCCTCGGAAAGGGCGAAACCCTTGCGGATATCTTCCCCGATCTTACGCAGCACCTTGGAGAACTTTTTGTTTTTCTCTTCTTTCTCCAGATCCGTGATCGCTTTTTCGATCGTGAGACCGGCGGAGAACATCGTTGAAAGCTGGCGCGTGAAGAACACGAGGGTTCTAAGAGAAACGCCGGTGCGGAATTTGTAGATAGCGAGCATGACTTTGTCGAAGAGCGAGAGTTTCCCTTTGAATGCTCCTTCGGCGGCTGCTTTCACTGAGATGATGGTGGAGCCTTCTTTGGCAAGCTTCTCCACCGCCATATCAAGGGTATCAGCCTTGATCATGCCTTCTACGCGAGCGCCTTTGGCGTCTTTAACTATGTAGGCAAAATTTGGCATATCTGTGTACCTTCTTAATCTATCTTATTCTACGATTGTCATCTTGACGACTTCGCGGATGGTGGTGATACCACGTTTCATTTTGGATACCGCCGCATCGTGAAGGGTGCGCATCCCGGAATTGAGCGCGCTGGCCCGGATGAGATCCTGATTGCCACCATCATAAATGAGCTGACGAATTTCTTTGTCCACAGTAAGTAGTTCAAAGATACCGGTACGGCCGGAGAAGCCGGTGTTGTCGCAATGCACGCAACCCTGGCCAATCATGAACTTAGCTTCTTTGATGTCCTGATCGGTTAGGCCGGCATCAGAAAGTTCCTGCTCGGTGGGAGTATATTCCGCTTTGCAATAGGGACAGATCTTACGCACAAGACGCTGCGCCATCACCAACGAAAGCGATGAACCGACCAGATAGGGTTTGATTCCGATATCGATCAGACGGGTTACGGTGGATGGGGCATCATTGGCGTGGAGTGTGGAGAACACAAGGTGACCGGTGAGCGAGAACTTGATCGCGATATCCGCGGTCTCTTCGTCACGAATCTCACCAATGAGCACAATGTCCGGGTCCTGACGCAATACGGAACGCAGAGCGGAGCCAAATGTGAGCCCGATCTGTTCTTTGGTCTCGATCTGGGTAATTCCCTCGAGGCGATATTCCACGGGGTCTTCCACGGTGATGATGTTTGTTTCGGGGTCTTGAATCTCTTTCAGTGCCGCATGCAAGGACGTGGATTTACCACTACCGGTGGGGCCGGAAACAATGATAATGCCGTATGGACGGCGGATGATCTTGTCGAAGATCACCATGTCTTCTTCTTCAAAGCCCAAAGTACCGAGCTTAAACCCAAAATCGCCCTTGTCCAGCAGACGCATAACCACTTTCTCGCCCAACACAGTAGGAGTGATTGATACACGGACGTCAACGCTCTTCACAGATGTCTTCAAGGATATGTGTCCATCCTGAGGTAAGCGGCGTTCAGCGATGTTCAGCTTACTCATCACCTTCACCAGCGAGATCAGGCCGGCATGCATACCGATGGGCGGGGTCATCACTTCGCGCAGAGCGCCGTCGATACGGTAGCGCACGCGGGTGTGCTTCATCAATGGTTCGATGTGAATATCAGTGGTATTGGCTTTTATGGCTTCATTGATGATCAGGTTCAAAAGCTTCACCACAGGGGCTTCAGCAGCGCCGGAAGCAGCGGAGATCGAGATCTCGTTTTCTTCTTCATCCACCGCCACAAAGTCGAACCCACCAACCGCATCTTCCACCTGACTGGTGGTACGAATGCTCTTGTAATACTTCTCGATGGTATCGTGGAGGACGGTATCGCCGATCAGCTCTGGCTTGATGTTTTTGCCGATCAGCTTTTTAAGGCTATCCAGCACAGTAAGGTCTTCGGGATCGGCAAATGCGACCACCACTCCGTCACCTTCTTCACGCAGGGCGATAACTCTGTTTTGCAGAGCGTAAGGTTCGGGAATCAGGGATACAACCTTCAGGTCCAGATCCATCAGTTCGTTTTCTTTCACGATGTCGTATCCGAGCTGCTCGTGCAGAGTTGCTAAGAGTTGCTTCTCGGTAATATAACCGAGTTTAATCAGGGTTTCGCCGATCTTCAGGCCAAAATTGGTCTGCTTGATCAAAGCTTCCTTTAGCTTGTCTTCAGTGACGTAGCCTAGGTGAAGCAGAACTTCACCCAGCCTGGCAAATTGGGGGTTGAAACTCATGTTTATATCCTTATCTTTCATTTATATCAATTTACTAACTGTTTGCGGCTTACCGCTTGCGCTTGGTCTCGATATTCACTCCTTGCTCTTAATGGTGAGCGCAGGGGGAAATACTCCCCCCACGCTCGATATACTATTAGTTTAGAATGGTGCATCACCGGGATGCGACCAAACGGTGAGAGTGGTAGATCCGGGTTGTTCTGTGGTACCCACAATCCAGCCCTGAATATCCACTGCAGATTCCAAAGGACCAGCATTAGGGTCTACCGCCGGAGGATACTCGATTCTCCAGGTTTTTACTCTTCCAAAGGCCTCACCGGTGTTAGTGAACACGCGGTTGGCGACGTTGGTCTGATAGTTCGGACCGGGGCTGGGATAGTTAGTATTGAAGATTATCTGACCTCGAGCCGTGCTCAGCATAATCTGGCTGTTATTGATCGGGATTCCCTGGCCGTCCAGGAGCATCACCAGAATGTCGGCTTCCTTTGTATCCGGGGCCGTCGCACCAAAGTGAACCGCACCGGGATCAGTATCCAGATACAAGTTCGGTTGGTTGAGCGGCAAGGGAAACACTGTTCTCATTTCTGTGTACAGGCCTTCAATGTAATCCGGTTCCCAAGGAGAGGGATAATCCGCTCCAGGAGAAGAGACATTACCACTGCTTGCCGCGATTCTAATCCTACTGTTGGTCTGAGAACCGTGATAGGTAACCACAGTGTATGCCACGCCTTCCAGAGAATCGCCTTCAACGCTTACATTTCCAACTGTTCCGATAGCGTCGATCTGCGCATTTGTACCCTCATCATAGGCTTTGATGCTGAACCAAACTGCTGTGTTGCGAGACACTGGATTGTCGTATCTATCGCGCACATGGGCTCCTGCAACCACTCTCCACACACCGCCCTGAAGTTCAGTTCCGGTGTTGAAACCACCCATGAAAGGCGTGATGGTGAAAGGAGGACCGGCATGGATCAGCACATTGGGCTTGGTCGCATCGATTGTGACGCCGGCGTTGTTTGTGCATCTGGCTTGAATCACCAGCACACCTGATTCACTTCCGGCATTGACCGAGACTTGCGCCTCTCCACCATTTGAGGTTACCGTTACCCATTCATTGACGGGTCTGTTGTTCAGGTTCGCGCCTTCTGGAGGATTGTTGTTCACGATCTTAAATGATACTTCGTAAGGAGAATCAACAAGGTTGTAGTTGATATCTCTGAGCTTCACTCTGAGGATCGCTGAAGATGCTCCACCGGTGTTTGCCACGTTCAGGTTGATTGATTCTTCCTGGGTGAAATCCATGGAAAAGACATCATCCGAAGCGATGGTGAAGATCAGCTGAGTGTTCAGGGTATCGTTGTTGGCAGAGGCTCTGATAGTCGCTGCGCCTGCGGACAGACCAGGAGTAAAGCGCACTCTGGCCATACCGGCAGTGTCTGTATTCAGAGCGATGGTCTGCGCGGTATTCAGGAATGTTCCCAGATCGGTTCTAAAATCCACTCTCTGGTTTTGGCATTCGTTGAAGTAGATGTCTTTCAGGGTGGCAACCATGAAGATCTGGTGGGGGCTGCCCACTTCACTGGTGATGGAAGGTACATCCGTTCCGTCGATATTCAGAAAGCTTTTGAGCTCGATGGAAGAAGGGCTTCCGGGAGATATTCTGATCAGACGCTCATCCGATACACCACCTATAGTGGCTTTAACGTTGGCTAAATCGCTGCCCGGAGATGTATTAGCTTGGGTTCCGGAGTTATACTGAACTGTAGCTTTGCCATTAAAGGTCTTGGCTACCGTCTCCTGACCAAGGTCGTTGCCTTGAGTATCAAAGAATCTTCCGGTAGTACAGGAGAAGGTGATCAGAGAGTTGTTCGGCAAAATAGATCCCTGAGTATTAAAAGCTTTAGCAGAAATCGGGATCTGCTGAGACACTTTCATCTCGTAGGGAGCACCGGTATTGGGAGTGTTGTTCACTTCCAGGGCTACGCTTTGGATTGCAGGGATATCATCGATCTGCACATGCACGTCAGCAGTATCATCCGAAAGCAGGGAATCCGGATTGGATTCCTGGAATTTGCGTACGATAGCTGTGATGGTTGCAAGTCCTGAATCGCCGGCATCCCAGAATAAACTTTTGGCTACACCGGTGCTATCGGTGGCAACATTGGTCACAACGCGACCAATATCGGTTCTGAACAGAACCATCTGGTTGCGTACGCCAAAGCCTTCACCATCTTTTACTTCTACATGAATCTCGGAGTAAGTTACGTTGTTGTCGGCATAGATGGTATCCGGAGTAGCAGTGATGCGGGTGATAATCCGCAGATCACTGGCTGACGGCGGTATCGGCGGTGCCGGGATAATGGGCGGTGGGTTGCGTTTATCGCAAGAAGCTGAGAAGCTTACCAGGATAATGGCAATCAGAGTAATAATCGGGATTAAGGAATTGAGTCTCTTCATTAGTCCTCCTCGCCTTCATATTCGATTAAAGTGCGGGTGAGTCTTTCGTCAAGCTTGGGTTCAGGGCTCTTTTCGTTCATAGAAACGAGTCTGGGAGTAATCTCCATGATCAGATCTGTAGTCTCGACTAACTCATAGCGATGCTGGAAGATTCTACCGACGAAAGGAAGGTCACCCAAGAAGGGAACTTTATTAGTTCTTTGGGTGATGCTGGAGTTCAGCAAGCCGCCCACGATGATCTTGTGCTCGTTGGGAACGGTAACAGTGGAAGTTACGCGACGCACTTTGGTGCGGGGCACGTATCCGCCCACCAGATCCTGGACAGAAGATACTTCTGGCGCGATCTTGGCAGTGATGTTTCCATCTTTGTTTACAGAAGGAGTAACCGCAAGCACGATACCAACGTTTTCGCGTTCCACCTGAACTTGCTTGTCGTTGTCAATCACTACAAACGGAATCACTTCACCGATGTGCAGAGTAGCTTCTTCACCATTGAGCGCGGTCACGCGGGTGTCAGTGAGCAGCTTGGCAGCATTGTTTTCCAGCAGCCAGTCGATGGTGATATCAAAGGCTGTGAGCTGACGGCTGAAGTGACCGATGTCGTTGAAGCCATTGAGTCTCTGGAAGTATTGATCTGTGGGCAGTCTTTCAAACTCAAGCGGTTCGCCGTGAGGTAAGTAGCCAGAGACATCAGTATAGTTAAAGGGTAAACCAGCACCGTCGGCGTTCACCGGATCCTCAGCGAGGATGGTGGTGAAGTGGTTCAGGCGGCTCCAATCGATACCGGCTTTCTTGGCGCTGGACAGATTGATCTCGATCAGGCGTACGCGAATCTCGATCTGGTCTTGAACCGTATCCATGCTCTGCACGAGTGTACGGATTTGTTCGAAGGTTTCCTGATTGGCATATACCATGATCGCGTTTTGGCCTTGCACGGGGACGATTTGACCACCGGAGTTGGCCAGGGACGCGGCCACTTTGGTGGCATCAAGGTTATTCAGATACAGGATGTTGCTGCGTTCGCCGACTTCTTCCATGATGTTTTGTTTAGGACCCACCACGAAGGTGTTTCCGGAAACAACACGGTAAGAAAGGCCGGTGGTTCTGGCAACCAAGGCAACAGCGGTTTCGATCGGCACATCTTTGATGTTGATTGTCACGCGTTTTTCGTTGTTGTCTTCTTTGCTGCCGCTCTGATCGATGGCGAGCACGATGTTGGTTCCGGAGAGGCGTGACAGGGCGTTCAGCACGGACGACAGGGTGGCGTCGTCAGCGTTGAAGGTTACGCTTCTGGTTAAAGGGTTGGCCTGTGCGACGAGCGCTGATAAAGCGAAAAGTAGCACTAGGATCAAGCACAGATATTGCTTACTTGCAAGCATGTGTTTCATATTTTCTCCCACTGTTATAATATATTTTTACCAATTACCGCTGATACCCGATTTGATGTACATATTAGGCTCTGCATCTTTCAAAACGGGGCGCGGCATCAGGTTTGCGGTATAGGAAGTTCCGCCCATAGAGTAGCGGATGTTTCTGTCGTTTATCTCAAGAATCCGGCGGCCGGCAACTATGTCGCCCACGCGGGCTTCGTGAATTGCGTCCTGATATTCGATATAGGCGATCTTGTTGCCCAGTTCATCGATAGCGGTGGTAGCTAACCGGAAGGTGTTGCGAACCATATCTTCAAATTCCTGCATTCTGTCGGCTCTGTCTTTGATGATGTTGCCTTGACGCAGAGGATCTTTTTTGGTAGTAAAGGCAAAGTTCTTGCGATCTTGGATCGAATGTTCAATGGTGCGGATCTTGCTCATCAGACTGTCTGAAACGGATTCCCGGCTATACACCGAGCTATCCGGGATATCCGCAACATTGCGGTCCACGAACACCAGGCGAATTGCCAGGGTTCCCAAGATGATCACGATTAGAGCGATCGCGAGGTCTTTTACAAATCTACTTTGCATCTTAAACCTCCCTACGGACTTTGAAGATAGAGAGCTCCAGCAACACGCGGTAGCGAGACGGCGCATTGGGAGAAGCTTCATTTTGGTTGCTTGATTGAGCCGGGCTGATATCCAGGCTTTGAACCTTGATGATGTTATCCTGAGACTCCAGATCAGAGATAAACTGGCCGATCTGCACATATGTGGCTTCGAGTTCCAGGTTGAAGGTGTTTTCGATCAGGTTGGGCAAGGACCACTTGCTGGTGTCGGAAAGCTTATTGATCGAGATCTGGCGTTCATGAGCCATCTTACCGATGGATACCTTGATTTCGTTGATCTCGTCGATGCTAAACTGACGACTGGTAGAAAGGCTGTTATCGATGATCATGGCGAACTGTGATAGTTCCTGATCCAGGATCCGGGCACTATTCAGCTTCTCCTGGGATACCTTGATCTGGTTATCCAGGTTGTTGATCTGGGCGATGTTGCTCTCCAGGCTTTCGGCACTAAGCATATAGAACGCTACAGCGGCGCCAAGCATGATGAGAATGAGGATCAGATAGCGTTCTTTCATCGGATAGCTCCCATAGCTCCAGGGGTGTAGCACTCGATCACAAAATCGAAAATAGCTGTATCTTTCACCACCTGTTTAACGACCTGACCGGCTTTTATTTCCGGGAAATCATTGGAGATTTCCGGGTTGCTTTTCAAACGTTGGATGAATTCGTTGATCAAATCGAACTCCCGTACTTTAGCATCAACTTCGGTAATACCGTTGATCGTGAGGATACCATTGGCATAGCTGAATTTACGTACCGCGAGCTTGGAATCGATCTCCTCGCCCAAGGCGACCATCTTGCGAGCCCAGAAGATCCGGTTGGTAAAGGTCTGAGCCAGACGATCCAGGTCGTTTGAAGAGAGGTATTCGCCACTGGTTTGGTAGCTTTCCAGCTCTGCCTTGGTTTCAGCCAGATACTTCTGGCGTGCTTCCACCTTAGTCTTGGTGTTACCGATTATATAGAACCATGCGGCCAATACTAATACAAAACCGATGGCAAACACGATGCAGGCGTTTCTGAAGGTGCGAGTCTCGCGTTCCTTCTCAAGGCGCTGTTCACCGTATTTATTTAGATTTATCTTGAAGTAGAAATCGTATGTCATCGCTATCCCCTTACTCCATCCTCATTGCCAAGCCGAGGGCGAGAGCAAGTTGTGGATCCTTTTTATCATGAAACTTTTCTGGCATTTCCACATTAGTGAAGGGCATAAACACCTCGGTGGGCACATTCACTTTATCCTGCAGGTATTCCGGCAGGCCTTTCAGCTTTGCAGTTCCACCGGTTAGCAGGATCTTACGGAAGTCGCTGTTACCGGCTTCTTTCACGTAGAAGCGCAGCGAGCGACGTAACTCTTCAGCTATGGCTTCTTCGGTAGGCTTCTCCGAGATATCAAGCATGCTAATGGTTTGAACAGTGGGATTCTTGGGATCATCCAGCATTCCGAAATTGAACTTATGTTCTTCAGCTGCTCCCCATTCCAATTGACGCTTACGCATGATATCCATGGTGAAGTTATATCCACCATAGGGTATATCACGGGCAAAGAACTTGGCTTCCGGACCCCAGATGATCATGTTCGTTCTATGGGCTCCCAGATTCAGCAGCACATACACACCTTCTTCGGTGAAGGCATTCATGATGAAGCTGTTTGCCACTGCCAGGGAATCGATATCCACGATATGGGAGTTCAAGCCTGCGTTGGCAAGAATTTCGGTGTGTTGGTTGAGCACATCTTTGGAAGTAGCAGAAAGCAATATATTCATATTGTTCGTCTTTTCTTCCACTGATAGTACCTGATAATCCAGCACCATGTCCGATCCACTGATAGGGATGTGTTTCTTGGCCTCAAAGAAGAGGGCGGATTCCAGCTCATCATCCGGCAGGTATATGGTTTTTATCTGCTTGATGCTGGTGTTGTCTCCCCCAATCGATGATACCAGGTGTTTGATGCTTTTTGGTGATATCCTCAGTGTCTTCAGCATCTCCGCAATCACCGGCGCATAACGCTCGGGACGCAGGTCGCTGAGAACATACTCCACCCCTTGAGGTACAGTTGGGCGCACCTCGTAGTTCAAGAGCTTAAAGCCATCATGAAGCTTCTTGAGGTGTACGATTTTCACGCTGTGGGTACCGATATCGATTCCCACAGTCTCCTTGAATCGAACGGCTTTGTTCTTCTTCATATTTCCTCTTTATTCCACATTCTATATATATCTTTCTATTCGTTTAGAAGTAGCGGTTGAATTCACCGACATCGGGCTGTTGCACACTCCATGATCCGTGGGACATCGGTTCTTTGCCCCCGGCAAGCCGAGCTTCCGGGTAGAACAAAGGTTGAGTGCTCAGGAAGCGTTTGTCGAAGTTATAGTTCTTGCGATATCCGGTGCCGGTGCCGGTTGTATCCGGATATTTTCGAGCTTGTAGGACCAAGCCGTTGATCACGGGATCCGGGAAGGGGGTCAAAACAACCGGTCCGCCGCACATATCCAGCGGAATATTCCATACGCCACTGTTCGAGGGATACTCGCTGTCATTACCGCTACGATGTACAAAGCCACGCCGGCGTTGCGCGACCGCGCCAAAGATGTTGATCGTGCCGCGTTCGGTGTAAGGGTTGCGTTCCGGCCACAGCGGGTTGTACCAGGGATAATCCAGGTTTCCCGGCCAAGGTTGGGACTGGGTGGGAGGGAACCGTCTGCGGTGCAGATCGATCCAATCGAAATAATAGGTATCGCCATTGAAGACCACGTTCACTGCCGGAGTAGAGCCATGCGGGTGCTGATACTCAAAGGTAAACACTCCATGCTCAAAATTCGGCTGATCCGGAGCCACATAGCCCCCATCTCCCAATGCGCACATTGCGGCATAGATAAAGATGCCACCGCCGGCAGGCTCAGGGAATTCCGCGGTAGAACCCAAATTCGGGCGGAGCCGAAGCGAATCGCTGGGGTTCATATAGCCGTATTTCACATAGATCGAGCCTTCGGAAACGATGCCAACCATGTCCTGGCGATTGTTGACGGGGTTCGCGTTCAGAGCAGTATTCTTCAGCTTGATATCACCGATCAAAGAGACGTTTCTGGAACAACCCCAAGTCTGATAACCGCTGAATTCACCTGTCAGCCAGAGGTCACCATACACAAAGATTCCGCTATTGCGCAGGTTGGATACCGTAGAGGCAGTCCAGGTGGTGTCGCTGATCGAAAAAGTGTTTCGGTAAAGGGAATCGGCATCGGCAAGGGGTAACGGGGGATAAGGATTCCACACATCGGCAAAGACGCGTCTGGGTTGAGAGATATTGCCTTTCATGACTTCGCCGTAGCTGCCGTCAACCGTAACCATATAGATCAAGTTTTCATCCGCACTTGGGATCCCCAGGCGAACGCGGGCGTTTCTGCGTAAAGTCTCGGCGGTTGCCGGGAAATCATAACCTTCATATTCTTCAATCAAGCCACCCTGGAAAACCTGTTCCAAGGGGTAGCTCTGGGGAGTGGACACAATGTTGCCCGAGGTCGTAACCAGGTTCAGGAAGGTGGGCCAGCCGTTGTTCGTGCCGCCGCCTGCCTGTTTCATATAGATGTCCGAGTTACTGTGGATCTTACCTTCGATCACGTCCTGACCATAAAAGTAAACCGGTTTCCCCGCGGGGGAGGTATCCTGATCCGAAAAATACATAAACTCTGCAAGGCTGGATTGGTTCAGGGTCAGCACAGCGCCGGTATATACTTGGGAGCTGTTATTGTCAAAATTGGCAACGGAATTGCCCACGGCGGTATTCACCATGGTTTTCAGCTTGAAGGCATCGCTCATTGTGGTACCGTAGATCCCGGTATCGGAGCCGATAACCGTGCTTTCCTGGGTTTTAGTGAGCATGCTGCGCACTCGGAAAGTGCGTCTGAACTTACCTGAGTCGATCACTCTGGTGATTTGCGGTATGGTGGTCACCTGATTTAAAACCAAGGGGTTTTCGACCAGAAAGTTTTGCCCGCGATATGCGTCGCTACGCATCAAGTGCCTGCATTGCAACTGCTCGTATTCATAGCTATAGTTCCGGAAATCACGTAATACCAAACCGGACATAGTGAGGCCGGAGACCATCCCCATCACTGCCATGAGCATGACAATGGAGAGGTTCCCGTTTTCTTTTCTGAGAATGCTCAACATAAGTTCTCCTCAGTATTTGTCTTCAGGTTGTTCGTCATCTTATTTACCAGCATATTTCTTTGCAATGGTAGTCTTATACCTAACTGTCTCGAATTCACGTCTGTAAGGAAGCGGGTCGTCTTTGATCAATACTCTGGCTTCGATCTCCACACCCACCAGGGCGATAACATTGCCCTCGATCGGGGTAAAGTATTCGCCCACGTTCTCGTTATAAACTCTGAAACCTGTAACTTCCACGCGGTCCGCATCTTTCTTCTTGGGGAAGATCTGCAGAGGGGAAGGAATGCGGTTACCTCTGTAGATGTAGGTAGCACGGATTGCGCCATCATCCAGATAGTATTCCAGATAATCGTTTCCCTGAGCGGTTGTCTGCAGTGTCGCGGGGAACATTTTCACTCTGTTACCATAGCCCAAGAAGGGTTGGAATCCCGGTAATTCGATTCTCCCGGCATTGGAGATGCCCCAATACTCTGTGGCTCCGGCATCATATCTGGCAAGTGTTTGCAGTTGCTCTGGCCTTGCCGGCATGCGGAGTCCGTAGCGCATCATATGCAATGTCTCCATCACCCCTTGCTGCAGGCTAACATAGGAATCTATTTTGTTGTAAGACTTATAGAAAGCGATCACCCCGACAGCGGACACCGCAATCAGAATAGTCGAGATCAGAACCACACTGATCACTTCAATAAGAGATGTTCCCTTGTCGTTTCTAAGAATATTCTTCATCATCATCTTTACCGTGGGTAGTGATCTTCCTGCAACACGATCTTGTGTTTGTCTCTGGGAGTAGGATATTCCCATTCCACAGTGGAATAAACTCTTTTGTATGGGTAATACTGGTTTCCATAAACTTCCAATTTGTCTTCCACCGTCACGCTAAGTCTGCCCATCAGCTTGTTGTCTTCATCCAGATCGGCGAGAAATACAGAGCGGTTGGTAAAGGCTTTGGTGCGTTGTGTAGTTTGATCCAAATTGTATCTGTTATAGAAATACTGGCGCTCCAATTCTGAAGATGCCACGTTGGTTGCCGCACGGTACTGATGGTTCATGACCGACTGTTTTTCGGCATACATAATACCGATAAAAACGGTCAGCACCAAAACCGCCAGTACGATTGCGGCGATCAACACTTCAATAAGAGTGAAACCCCGCTCATCTTTGAGCAGGTGGGTCTTGTTTTCCAAAAAGCGGGGCGTCATCCTAAACCATCCCTTAGAAACCCGCGTTCGACGCGAAGAGTTTCGGGTTTTCCGCCACTTCTTCGGCAATCGTGCGTTCCACAAAGTTATTCATTACCAGGTTGTACAGAGATTGATCTCTGGTCTGCATTCCTTCCTTGGTAGAGGATTGAATGACCGACGGGATCTGGTAAGTCTTTTCTTCGCGAATCAGGTTTCTTACGGCTGCGTTTGCCAGCATGATTTCGACCGCCGGCACACGACCTTTTCCATCTTTGGTAGGCAACAGGGTTTGGGATATCACCGCTTCCAGAGATTCCGAAAGCATGGAGCGAACCTGCTGTTGCTGTTCCTTGGGGAACATATCGATAATGCGATCGATAGATTTGGTACAACTTCCGGTATGCAGAGTTGCAAATACCAGGTGACCGGTTTCAGCAGCTGTCAACGCAAGTGACACTGTTTCCAAATCGCGCATTTCACCCACCAGGATCACGTCCGGATCCTCACGCAAGGCACTGCGAAGTGCGGCGGTGAAGCTCCAGGTGTCGTGGCCCAGCTCGCGCTGGTTGATGAGGCTGTTTTTGCTGCGATGCACAAATTCAATTGGGTCCTCTACGGTGATGATGTGGCAGTAACGATTGTCGTTGATACTGTCAATCATAGTTGCGAGCGTAGTGGACTTTCCGCTACCGGTAGGGCCTGTTACCAGGATTAATCCCTTTTCTTTTCTGGTGAGACGTTTAAGAATCTCCGGTAATTTCAGCTCGTCATAACTTTTGATCTCGTTGGGGATCACACGAAATGCGGCTGATATACCATTAATCTGATGGAACGCGTTTACACGGAAGCGAACATCGTTTGAAAGCTTCGTGGAAAAGTCGATTTCCAGATTCTTTCGAAACATCTCTTGCTGCACTTCGTTCATCACGCCATAGACGAGATTCTCGACATCTTCCATAGTGAGCACCGGAAGGTTGAGTTTTTTCATTTTACCGTTGACTCGCACCATGGGGTGCGAGCCTACGGCAACATGAAGATCAGACGCCCCCGCTTCTGCGGTAAAGCGTAACAGTTCATGGATTGTCAAAGTACCGTCCTCCCTTGATTAGTCGGTCTCCATTCCACCGGACTCAGGGTTGGTCCAGGTATCGATGCCATAACCGCGGAATTTTGCTTCCACTACGTCATAAACAACTTGTTTACCTTCGCCGCCAGGGAAATCCTGCAGAGATGTAGCAATGTACTGCCGGGGGGGATTTCCGGTAACTTCAAACTTCCAATTCTTCCGAGTGCTTTCACCAAGATTGGCATCTTTCTGAGCGTTTTCGATGGTGTAACCTTCGGTGGAACCGGTGGTCTGTAACTGAATGTCAAAGGCTTTGCGGATGGTTGTAATTGCGGTTTGAGCTTCTGTGCTACGGGATTTCTCCACATAACGCAAATAACGCGGCACCGCGATCGCTGCCAAAATAGCGACGATGATAACCACCACCAACACTTCGATAAGGGTGAAACCCTTCTGGTTTTTCAGTTTTCTGAGCATTTTAGTATCCTCCTGGGGGATCGTTTTTTTTCATGCTTAACCAATATGCACGATGCGTGCCAAAAAATCACAAAAAGCACCTGCTCGCACCGCATTTTGTCCATGAATTTCAAATCTCCCACCCCCGCGTTTATTGTCAATCTATATTTATCCTCCTTTCATTTATGCCACTTAAAGCCGCTTAATACTGGACTTGGAATATCGCCCAAAAATGCCGACATTCTCTCCTGGATTTGTGGAAATAGAGTTTTATAAGCCGGCAAATGGCTTGGACTGAGTTGGATTGCTTATCTTAGGATCCGACTCGGTTCGTGTCGCAGCAGCACTATCGCAGCAATTGTATCAAAGCAATTGAATCGCAGCATTCCGATGCTGCGCCTGTGTCCCATCGGGACTCTCCCACCTATTTGTTATCGGTACTACGGCGATCTCCGGTATTATGGAGCTGATATCAGGCTGTTGTCTTCGGGTGAGCATAGCATATTAACAGCACAATATCAGCCTAAGCTCAGCTTTAGAAATTAGGGAAAGGATGAGCAGGGCAAAAGCCAGAACTTTATCCCTTTGTTCGACACATACTCCACTCATCTGCCAAAGCCAATAACACAAAAGTCTTGACGCGGATGGCAAGCGTAGGTTTTTGTCTTGTTTTGTATTCTACAAATAGCATAAAAAGGAGCATAGAATGTCATTATCCGCACCTAAACTATTATCCCTCAGCATGTTGTTGCTAATCTTGGGAATCCTGGTTGCCGCGCCAACCGGCCCGATTCCCGTAAGCAATTCAAATCTGCTGGAAGACCGCGACATCCTTGCCGAGTTTGACGGCGGGCAGATCCTGCGTGAAGAAATCATGGAACGAATCAACAAGGTGCCAGCTGAGCATCAGGGACGTTTCTTGACCATCGATGGCCAACTTCAGGTCATGGACATTGTTGCCACCGAAGAAGTATTTTATAAAAAAGCCAAAGACATGGGCCTGGACCGAAGCCCGGAAGTATCGGAGCTGCTATCAGATCTGGACAGGCGCTTTTTCCTGCAGGAATACTACAGAAGAAACGTTACTGACCTGGTGAAGATCACCGATGCGGACCTCGAAGCGTTTTATAATGAGAACCTGAATCTCTTTTATATGCCCCCGAACATCACGATTCACTATATCCAAACCGCAAGTGAGCAAGACGCGCTTGACGCCATTGCCGAATTGAACTCCGGCAGCAGCTTCGCCGCGGTTTCGGATAAATATAATCAAAATACCTATGCTAAAGGCCTGAAAGGGGTGATCAAGAATGTGCGACTGAATGGCAACATCCCGGGAATAGGCAACGATTTTGAGCTTGAAGAACTGATCCGCAACACTACCGTGAACGCGGAATTGGTCCACGGACCTCATCAGACCGCCATGGGCTGGCATATCTTCCGCACTGTGGATTGGCTGCCCGGACGTCAGAAAGAGTTTGTGGAAGTGAAGCAGGAGATCGAACAGCGGGTGCGCCCACTCAAGGACAAAGAACTGCTGGAACAAGTTCGCGCGAAACTGAAAGAGAAATACTCCGTTACGCTGAACACAAACCTGGCAGATCGGATCAATTTGGCAGATAAGAGCAAAAACGAAGACATCCTGGAGCTTCTGGTAGTCTCTTCACCGAACTCCGCGCTAAACATCTCTGTGGGTCAGCTACTGATCGATTTTAACAAGCTCTCGCCCCAGGAACAGCTTTTCTATACCCGCGGCGAAGGTTCGGTTGCCCTGGCAGAACAAACTCTGATCCAAAAGCTCTTCCACCTGGATGCCAAAGCTATGGGCTACGAGCAATATTTCGCAACGAGTGATGACTATCAAATGCTCCGCCGCAACACGATCCTGCGTAGAGCCTTCGAAGTACTGGTCCTGGATAGCATCGAGATCACAAACGAAGATATCACCAAGCGCTACGAACAGGAAAAGGAAAACTATGCTATTCCGGCAAGCCGCAGCATTCAGGTGCTGTTCTTCAAAGATGCCAAAACCGCCAATAAAGCCTGGCGCAAATTCCGTACTGCTCACAAACGGAAAAACGAGAAAAACATCACCAAAATCATCAATAAATATTCCACAAAGCCGGATAAATCGATCTATGATAATCAATATGATAACGGCATCGTGACCGGCTTGGTACAGGACGCGGATTTCTCCAAACGGATTTGGGACAACAAGGTGGGATACCTCTCCCCGGTTTTCACCGCTGCCAATGACGAAATCGTGTTCTTCCGCACCATCTCCGAAACCCCCAAGAGCTATAGACCCGCAGTGGAAGTGGAACCCAGGATATTGGGCGCGCTCAAGCAAGAACGCCAAAAAACCCAACAGGAAACGGTGAAAGAAGAACTCTTTGTGGAATACAACATGAAAAAGTATCCGGAACGAGTGAAGCTTACTCTAAGCGCCGATCAACTTTTCGAGTATGCCGATGCCGCGACGAGAAACAGGAAGTATGACCATGCCACGGTATTCTATGATCAGATCATCGAAAACTATGCCAATGGCACGGATGACTATAAGGCTTTCTTTATGAAGGCTTTTCTAGTAGCCGAAGAGATCAGGGATACTCAAGCCGCCATCAATCTCTTCAAGCACTTTCTGACCCACTACCCGGAAGGAGATCTGCATGAATCCGCCCGGTTCATGATCGACAGCCTGGAAGGTAATCTGGATGGCTTTGAGAACTTCGAAGACTAAAATAAGCTAAACCAAGATAATAAGAATAAGGTGGAAACTGTTTCGCAGCTTCCACCTTTATTTTTTTGTTCAGTTTGGTAACTCCATGCCGGATAAGTTCAAAGAGCGTTGCACGTGTTTTTATTAAACTGTATCAGCGCTGGATCAGTAATTCTAAGCGATTCAATAAAACCGTCTAAACCCACCCACCACCCTTAATGTATGGGGCTCCGCCCCATGCCCCGATTATTCAACGGTCTTGTTCAGTTCACCATCCCGATGTACTGGTTCAAGATCCAGCCGCTCCGGCCATCGGGAAGATTCACCAGACTCCAGTCTGCGTCCCTTTTACGAATCTGAAGTATGATGCCTTCATGAATCTTGGCACTGCGTCTCGCGGTGGAATCAGCTTCTTCCCGCAGTTCTGCTTCGCTCTCGATCAGTACAGCCTGTTTGTTGTTGCTTCGGCGATAGGCTTTGACCGCGGTGAAAAACACAAGCGTGAACAGCAGAGTGAGCGTTATGCCCAACAGCAGCCCGGGTAATCCCCGTTCTTTATCCGGATCGTAGTTCACATACCAGAGCAAACTCAGAGCACTTAGGACCAGGAAGACGAGGCACAGCACTGCCATCCGATTCAGGTTCATGAAGTTGTATGCCGAAAGAAAGACCTTCACCAAAAAAAGCCTCTGCGGATACAGCTCCCGATCCTGGGACAGATTGATCGCGTATTCCAGGTTCTCCCGGGCGAGCCGGTGCGCGGAGTCCAGATTCAGGGCCTTCAAAAAATATAACGTTGCCATCCCGCTGTGACCGGTTTGCCAATATGTAACGCCCAGGTTGTAATACAGATCCGGGTTCTCTGTGCCGCGCTCCTCCGCCATTTTCAGTTTCTCAAATTCGCTGGCATAAAGGCTGCCCAGCAGCCCAAGCAGGATCAGGATCAGGCGTAGATACTTCATCGTCTTCCCCCCAGACGGCTGAATGCCGCTACAATGCTCTTCATTTGTTCCATATCCCTTTCAAGATCAGAAGTTGTGGGTTGTTGCGGGGCAAAGCGGTGGCGCTGGCAGGTATCGATAAAGTGCTGAGTTTGCCCGATCAGTGCATCGGGAATGTTCTGGGTGGCCAAAAGCTCCATCTTCTGCAGCGTGGAAAGCCCCAGCGCGATCTCGAACTTCTCGCTGAGATAGCGCATCAGCCCGTTCTCTGCCAGGGTGTAAAAGTCTTTGCTGGCTCTACGTGCTGCTGCTTCCGCTTCCGCCAGATATTTCTTCAGGGCTCTGTCTGCCATCATTTTGGCATAAATTTGAGGTTCCCGCATCCGCTTGATCCGGTGCAGACTAATATACATCGCGCAGCCCGTGCCGATAACGATAAGCACCACAAGCAACCAAAACCATAGTTCTCGCAAATACTGGGAATATGGCGGGTATGAGGCGCGCGACAGCATTGGCCGCAGGGTTTGAGGCTTCCCGCTATCCAGGAGGCCGGAGAAGTAACTGACCACATTCGCGTTTTTAACCTTGATCTGGCGGGCTTTGCTGCTGTATGTACGATAGCTTCCGCTTTGGGCATCGAACCAGCTGAAACTGAGCGGAGGCAGAGTGTAGCTGCCCTTTTCTGAAGGGATTATGGTATAATACAGAATGCGGCTCCCTTCGATCCCGGCGTTGAGTTTATCCACCGCCACCGGGCTGGAGACCTGAGCATCGCTCTCGGGGAAATGCGGGTTGCCAAACTGGTTGAAATTGCCCTTCCCGGCAATGCGCAGACTGAAGGTGACGGCTTCACCCAGGCTGATCTCTTCCCGGCTGAGATCTTCGCTGATCTCGAAGCTGCCCACAGCTCCAGAATAAGCGGCAGGCATACCGGCTTTGGGCAAGGGGAGCACATCCAGCCAGGCATCCGCAGAGCGCACCTTCTGATTCATATAGCCAAATTCATAGATCCGGGCATTTCCGGAAAGCTCGGGAACCCTCAATTCACCTGCTTCGTTCGGCAAGAGTACCAGCCGCTTCACCAACGCGCGTTGATAACGCTTGCCCTGATGGCTCACCACTTCGTAGTCCAGGCTGTTGGGTTGTTCATACACGCTTTTACCATAGCCCGGGAAATCCCGCTCTTCGGTGAGGCTGAATGAGCGCACCATCTGATCCGTGTAGAGATAATAGGAGATGATCACGGGTTGCCCCTTGTAAACGGATTGACGCTGAGGGGATGCCAGCAGCATTGTGTTGCCGGTCATTCTGCCGGAATTCCAGGGGATATCAGGATCCGTAATTGCTTGACCTCCAGGAGATGAGGGATTGCTTTGCGAGGGGCTGGGGGAGCTCTTGATCACGTCGATAGTGAAGGAATTGGTGGTGTAAACTTTGTTACCCACCCGGATCCTTTGGGCTGCGATGCTGGTGCTGCCCTCTTTCAGGGGAACATAACTGTAGGCGTAGGTCCGGATGTATTCTCGCCGCGTTTTGAAATTGATGATGGTACTGCTGCTGCGGCTGGAGCTGCTCATGTTCACAAAGCTGAAGAGATCAATCTTGGGGGCCTGAGGCTCCGAGACATCGAAGTTCTCTTCACCCTTGATCTGGATGGTGTAAACCAGGCGATCAGCGAGATCGACGCGGTTTTTGTTCACAGAGGCAGTGACCGTGATTGCACCGAGCAGAATGGGCATCAGGAGAGCAATCAGCACAAAGAGGCGTTTCATTTCTACCACCAGTGGTCCGTCTTGGGGATCTCTTGCCGGCGTTGATTCTTGCGCTCACGCGCTTCCAGGTTGTCCAATGCTTCCAGCATGTTTCGCACTTCCTCTTCTTCACGCTTATCCTTATCCGGCTTGGGTTCCGGAGCTGGGGGCGGGGGCTTCTCTGCCAACCGTTGCAAAGCCAGTTCCAGGTTCGCGCGGGCATCATTGTCGGTCGGATCCTTGAGCAGCGCTTCTTCAAAGTATTCTACTGCCTTGGAGTAATCCTCTTCCTTAAACGCGATGTTTCCTCTGTCGTAAAGGGATTCCGCGTTGTCCGGTTGCTTTTTCAATGCTGCTTCGGAAGCTTCCTGGGCCTGCTGATATTCTCCTTGCTGGTAGCGGGATTTTGCAAGATTTGCCGCGGCTGCTTCGTCTTCTTTGTAGCGATCAAAGATCTTGGCGGCGGATTCATAGCGCTGCTGCTTGTATAGCATCTGTGCCAGGCTGCTGAACACCGTGCGCGGCCGGAACAAGAGCTCCGCGAGCAGCAGCGCCAGCAACAAAAGCAGCACAATGAGCATGATCTTCTGTTTGCGTTTCATCCCTTCGCTCCCTGATCCCGCTTCCTGAAGGGCAAGATAAGGCTCTCCAGCACAAAAAAGAGCAAGGCTGCCAGCACGAAGATGTGGTACTGCTCTTTATACATAAACACTTTGCGGGTATTGCTCTGCGCCTGCTCGCTTTGATAGATGCGGGATAGCACCAGCTGGATTTCTGAAGCCGAGGGAGTGATGCGGTAAAACTCTCCTCCACTCACTTTGGCAATACGCTCCAGGGTTGCGGCATCCAATCTGCTTACACGCTCGGCCCCGGTATAGGGATTGGTGATGATGGCGCCTTCTTCACTGCCCACGCCCATGCTGTAGATTCTGACGCCGTCTGAAGCCAGATCCCGCGCTTTGGTGATGGCGTTGCCGGGGATGTCCTCCCCATCCGAGATCAGGATCAGCACTCCGCCGCCACTGCCGGCGTTGAAGGCGGAACGGGCGAGATCCAGCGCTCTGCCGATATCTGTCCCCGGACGGGCGGCAGCTTCTGTGCTAAGACTGCTCAGCACAATCTTGATGGCCTCGCGGTCATCGGTTAAAGGGCATCCCACCGTAGCAGAACCGGCAAAAGAGATGATGCCGATGCGATCCGTACTGAGCTGATCCACAAAAGCCGAGACCTGAAGAATGGAACGCGTCAGGCGGTTGGGCTGGATGTCTGCTGCTTCCATGCTGCGCGAGACATCGATGGCAAAAATGATATCCATCCCGGTGCTGTTGAGCTCCTGCTCCCGAAAATCCCACTGCGGCCTTGCCACGGCGACAGTCACCAGGATAAACGCGGTGAGCAACAGAAACAGCTTCAGCCCGCTATAAAACGGAGAGCGTTTGCCCAGATACATCGGCAAAAAGCCGGATTCAGCAAAACGCTTAAACCGCTGTTCAAAGCTCTTTTGGGCGCGCAAAATGAACCACGTCAAGAGCGGAACCAGCACTAGCAGAAAGAGATTGTGGGCAGAATAGATGTTCATGCTTATTTACTCCGGAAATACCGGCAGAATCCGGCTTCTAAAGAGAATCTCGAGCCCGATCAGGAATAAGGAGAGCCAAAGCAGAAGCGGGAATTGGTCGTTCCATTGATACACAAGCTTGGTGCTCATCTCGCTTTTTTCCAGTTCATCCAGGGCTTTCATGATCTTGCGTAGTTCCAGGGCGTCAGTGGCTTTGGCGGCCTCTGAAGTGCCAGTAATGGAGGCGATTTGATTCAGGCTTTCCATATCCAGTTCGATGAGCGTGGGGATCGTTCTGGTACCAAAAAAAGGATCGGCATATGGGAACGGCACCATGCCGCCACTGCCCACGCCGATGGGATAGACTCTGATGCCCAGCGCTGCTGCCATTCTGGCCGCGGAGATCGGATCCACTTCGCCGGTATTGTTTACCCCGTCTGTGATCAGGATCACCACGCGGGATTTTGCTTCACTATCCTTCAACCGCGCCACCGCTTTGGCAAGCCCCATGCCGACGGCAGTGCCGGAAGCCTGGAGATTCACCTCAAGTTTGTCCAGCGCGTTCATTATTGCCGCGTGATCGTAGGTGAGCGGGCTGGCGGTTACCGCATACTCCGAGAATGCGACCAGCGAAAAGCGATCGTTCGGCCTTCCGGAAACGAAGTCCTTGGCCACTTTCACCGCCGCACCCAGCCTGTTCTGCGGCAGAAAATCCAGCGCCAGCATCGAACCGCTCACATCCAGCGCGATCACGATATCCACACCCTGTTTGCGGAAGTCCCGGCTGGCATTTCCCCACTGCGGTCTCGCCAGGGCAAGCACCAGAACCAGCAGGGTCAGCGATCTCAGCGTGGGATACAAGAACTTCCCGAAGTTCTTTTTGCCGGAGACCTGCAACAGCAACTGCAATCTGCTGGATGGAAGCGCCAGCTTACCCGTTTTGCGCATCTTGAATTCCAGATACAAGTAGGCCGGAATCAGGAGCAAGAGAATCAAGTATGGAGCGGCTGCAAATCTAAACATGGTTTAAAGCATCCGTTTTCTGCAGAATCGTGCGCAAGGTCTCGGTTTGCGCTATGATTTCCTCGATTGCCGGCTCGTGTTTGGCAAACTTCACGAGGTCACAGTAGCGCAGGATCCCCAGATACTCTGCCATCAAGCGCGGTCGCAAGATCAAAAGGCTTTCGGCAATCTCGGAAGTAGTCATTTGAATTGCCCCGAATCCGTAGCTTGTCTCCAGAAACTCCCGCAGGATCATCGAGACCCGGAAGTGATAAGCAATCACATCCCGATACAGCAAGCCGCTTTGCGTAAGCTCTTCCAGCTGCTGAAGTGCCACCAAATGCGCAGGGATCTGCACCTTGACAGCAGGCTTCGCCAGCACCACAGGGGGCGGTGCCGCCGGTTTCCTGAAAGCCATGATCAGCAGCAATACCGCTAGCAGCAGAGCCGCGACAAACACCAGCATATAGAGCCAGAACGGAAACTGCGCCGGGTACTCCCGCAGGGGCTTGATCTCCCGAAGCAAAGTATCCGCGTCTGCCCTGCTACGCAAGACAAACACCCGGAAGGCATCGGTTTCTCCCCCGGAGCCCAAAACCCGCGCGCTCTTCAGCTCCAGCTTTGGAAAAGACAGCGCTCCCACCCTAAGGGGAACGATGCTCAAACGCGCGATACTGCCTTTGCCCTTTGTTTCAATGCTCTGCCCGACTACCCTGAACGAGCTCAGGGTGTCCGGAATCTCGATCTCTTTGAGGGGGAACTCGGTATCGATCACAAACTGAAACGGAGTGCCGATTCTGAGGCTATCCACGCCCACCAGACTTTGCGATACCTGCGCCCCCAAGCTCATGATACTCACCCAGAGCAACATGATCATGCACCGATGCTTCACTTCATCCTCCGTTTTTTCCTGAGGGCAAAGAACTGCCGCAGCACTTTCACATAGGAATCCCGGTTGCGAAAGACCAGGTGATCACAAGCCATGCTTTTCAGGATTGCCGCCAGCTTTTGTTGCTGGAGATCAACCTGCGCCTTATAAGCCTGACGTAATTGCTTATTGCTGCTGTTGATGTATTCCACCACTCCGCTTTCAGGATCCCGAAGCCGCAGAATCCCGGCGTCCGGAAGCTCCAGCTCGCTGTCGTCCAGCACCTGCAGCGCGATCAGATCATGCTTGCGCGCCAAAATATTCATTTGCTTCTCAAAACCGCTATCCAGAAAATCCGAGAGCACAAACACTACCGCGTGTTTCTTCAGCATCTTGGCCGCATATTCAAAAGCGCCTGCCAGGGAAGTTTGCTTCCCCTTGGGCTCGTGATACAGGATCTCCCGCAAGATCTCCAGAGCGCGGTTACGCCCTTTGCGCGGAGGCAAATACTTCTCCACGACATCCGAATACATGATCAACGAACAGCGGTCACCATTTGCCACAGCCGAAAACGCCAGCGTGGCTACAATCTCCGCGATGCGTTCCTTTTTCAGGGCATATGACGTTCCGAAGAACTGGCTGGCGGAGATATCCACCAAAAACACTACATTCAGCTCTCTTGTTTCCCGGTATTTCTTGATGAAGGGCAAGCCCAGGCGCGCCGAAACATTCCAATCGATATCCCGGTAATTATCCCCCGGTTGATATTCCCGCACTTCGCTGAATTCCAAACCCTGCCCCCGGAAGCTGGAGTGATACTCCCCGCTGAAGATCTCGTTCACAATATTCTTGGTGTGAATCTCCAGACGGCGGATTTTCCGGATCAGATCGGCTGTGCTTACCAGATGCACATCATTCTCCTATCTTGGATCAAGGAACTTCGATTTCATCCAGAATGCGGCCGATGATCTCCTCGCTTTTGATTTCTTCGGCCTCAGCCTCATATGATAGTACAATACGGTGACGCAAAATATCTTTGCCGATGGCTTTGATATCATCCGGAATCACAAATGCTCTGCCCGCCATATAGGCATGCGCTTTGGCGGCTCGGGCAAGATTGATGCTGGCACGCGGGGAAGCGCCAAAACTGATCAGCGGTCCCAGTGCGCTCAGGCGCGGATAGCGTTCGGGATGCCGGGTCGCCATTACCAAGTGCAGGATGTAGTCACTCAGCTTGTCTTCCATATAGACCATGTGCATAACGCCGCGCATCGCCTCGATCTGAGCCGGTGAAAGCACCGGATTGATCGTTATCGGTTTGGGATCCACCATCAGCTGCAGGATGCGCCGCTCTTCCTCCATCGAAGGATAGCGGATGATCAGCTTCATCATAAAGCGGTCCACCTGCGCTTCCGGCAAGGGATAGGTTCCCTCTTGTTCGATCGGGTTTTGCGTGGCCATCACAAAGAATGGTTTGGGCAGCAGTTCCGTGCTGTCGCCGATGGTCACCTGCCGCTCCTGCATCGCTTCCAGCAGGGCTGATTGCACTTTGGACGGCGCGCGGTTGATCTCGTCGGCAAGGATGAAATTGGCAAAGATCGGGCCCCTTTTCGGGCTGAACTCTGCGGTTTTTTGGTTGAAAATCAAGGTCCCCGTGATATCCGCGGGTAAGAGGTCGGGAGTAAACTGGATGCGGGCAAAGCTAGCCTGCAGACTCTGCGCCAGGCTGCTCACGATCAGGGTCTTGGCCAGCCCCGGTACACCCTCGATCAAGACATGGCCATCCGCCAAGATCGCAATCAGGAGCCGGCTGATGATGGCATCCTGCCCGATCACCGCCTTGCCTATTTCCTGTCGCACATCTCGCAGAGCAACCGAGCTCTGCGTCACTTTTTCCTGGATTTCTTCGATCAACACATAACCCCCTGGGTCTTGCTTTTCGGGTGGATAAAGTGAAAAAGGGAATCCGGATTCACCGTAATTCCCGATTATCAAAAAAAGCTCTTAGACGCGTAAGATGTATCTTATTTGGATACGGCTTTACGGACTTTATTTGCTTTGAGGCAAGAGCTACAGACTTTTACACGCTTTGTAACGCTGCCCATAATGGCGCGTATTTCGTGCAAGTTCGGATAGAAACGACGCTTGGTGGCGTTCACTGCGTGTGAACGATGATTACCAACCTGAGCTGTCTTTCCGCAGACATCGCATATTCTTGACATGATAAACCGTCCCTTAAATTATTGATTTGAGTGCCAAAGTATTTCCTGCCCGGATTTTGACAAGCCTTTTTATTTCACACTCTGCGGAATGCGGATATCGAAGCGGCTGCCACCCTGCTCCAGCGGGATGTATTCCAGCCTGCCACGATGTTCCTGAACCAGCTTGCGGCAGATCGGTAAACCCAATCCCGTGCCGTGCGCTTTGCCATCCGAAACAAAAGGATCAAACACGTTGTCTCTGATCCTCAGCGGAACTCCGGGGCCATTGTCGATCACACTGATCTGCAGCCAACCGGAATTTGTGGATGCCAAAAGCTTGATTTCGCCATCTGTGTTCAGCGCTTCACTGGAGTTTTTGATCAGGTTCATCAGCACTCTGCGGATCTTGGATTCATCGAAGTGCACATAGTCCTTCACCTTGTTTTCCACCACAAATTGGATGTTTCTGCCCTTCAGAGTAGCTTCATTGATCTCCTTGAGATCATCAAAGAAGTCGCTCAGGTTCACCTTTTGGATCAGTGGCGTAGTCTCCACTCCCCGCGCGTAGTCCAAAATCTCACGCACCAATTGATCGATCAGGCGCGTCTGTTTCACGATGCTCTGGCTGAATTCACCGCTTCCCGGAAAGAGATTCTCAATCAACTGCGCGGTTAGCACAATCACAGTCAAAGGAGTCTTGATATCGTGAATAATCTTGCTGGCTGCCATGCCAATCGCCATCAATCGGTTTTTGCTGATCATGTCGTCCATCAGACTCACAAACCGGTCATTGGTATCCCGCAATCTGCCGGATAGCGCGCGCATCAGGTTATACATTACTTCCGGATGCTTGAACGAGATGGCCACGAACACGTCTTTGGGGATCAAGAGCAATTCCACATCTTCCAGAGCTTCAACGGTGGCGCTGCGCGGCTCTTCGTTGATAATCCCCATTTCACCGAAGAAATCGCCGGGCTCCAGTGTCGTAAGCTCCGCGTTGGGGGTTTCGGGGTCTCTTAGCTTCTTGCAGATCTTTACCTTGCCTTTGCAGATAAAGTATAGAGTATCCGCGGATTCATGCTCCGTGATAATCTTGGCTCCCTTGGAAAACTTGATGCGCTGAAGGTCCGATGCGAAACTGCTGACTTCTTCTTCGCTTAAACCATTGAAAATTCCGATGTTTTCACAAGCGTCTTTTTGTGTCATTCTTCCCCCTTGGGACTAAGCTTTTTCTTCTTAAAGTAAGCTTTCCTGCCTTCTACAATTCTGTCAAGCGATTTCACCAATTCATCTTTGACCATTGCGCAATATTATCAGTGAAGACAGCAATTCTGATCACCATTTCTGCAAATGACACAATATCAGGCTCAGGTGGAGTTTACTTCCGATCCAGAGCTATGCTCAAGCAGCTCCACCTCACAAATTTTAGGCAGTTCGCCGGAGATGTCGCCCTCCAGCTTGGCTTCTGATATCCTGCTCAAGCTGATGTGAAGCTGTTATCATACTGTGGGCACTGCAGGATTTCAGCATAAGATGAGCTTAAAATAAATTGAATCAATGCAGGATTTGATGAAAATCGGGAGTTCAAACACCTTGGGAAGTTCCGCAGATATTCATGATGAGATTGATCTGGAGGCCTGGGATGTCCACAATTGTTTTCAACAATTAACTTGACGGTAGATAGGGTTCAAATAGCTTTGCCCAATGGATTTGCTGGATTACTGGAATGATAACCGCTCGCTGTATGTGTTTCCTGGTGAAACTCAGTGCGCAGTATCTCAATAGCATCAGGCTACAGGATCCAATACCAATGAAGATTCCAAAGAGGCGATCGTGAATTTTGTAAGAACATATTTGAAGAAGCGGAATCCTGAGGTTACCCTATTCTTGGGGTATCTTAGTTATTCACTGCTCGGTTTCATAATCCTTTCCTTACCGTTTTCAAGACTGACATCAGTTTCATTTGTCGACAACCTGTTTGTCGCGGTATCAGCTATCTCTACTACCGGCTTGTCCCCCGTAAACGTTTCATCTACCTATAATCTCTTTGGACAGCTGATCATTCTATTATTGATCCAGTTGGGCGGTATCGGCTACATGACTTTTGGCTCATTCATCATATTATCCATTAAAAGTAGCATCAAGTCCGATAGAGAGTTAGTCCACAAGACAGCCTTTAGTCTTCCAAAGGAATTCGTGATTAGCAAGTTTATTCGCAGCATCGTGGTATATACTCTGGTCATAGAACTTATCGGAGCAATCCTGCTGTATTTCGCTTTTACCGGGGACGGTAGAGCAAACCCTATCTGGAGTGCAATCTTCCACAGTGTGTCGTCCTTTTGCACAGCAGGATTTAGTCTATATTCAAACAGCTTTGAATCCTATGCAAATGCCATCTATTTGAATTCCGTAGTATTTGCGCTTAGCGTTTTGGGGGCGGTGGGATACATCGTCATGGTGGACCTATGGCTTGTGATCAAAGGGAAAAAGGATTCGATGACATTTACCAGCAAGGTGATTTTGAGTATCACAGCGCTCCTGCTCGCGTTTGGAACTCTGTCTCTATGGACCGAATCTTTTGTCGGTAATGGGGTAATCAATGGTGATTCCGCGTTCCTCAAGTCTTTCTTCCAAGCGATGACGGCGCTAACGACGGTTGGGTTCAACACCGTTCCAATTGGTGATCTTCAATCATCCTCGATATTCGTCATCATGATATTGATGATCATCGGGGCATCGCCATCCGGGACTGGGGGAGGGATTAAATCGACCACGATAAGCGCCATCTTTGGCGTGCTTGGCAGCCTGTTTTCAAAGAATAAAGAGTATGTTAATTACAAACCAAAGCGTGATAGACATCTTCACCGAAACTATCCTCCGCAGAAACAAGGCCTGCTGAAGATATTTTCCAAGAGTAGAGTGGAATATAGCACCGAAGCAGTTATTGATCATGCCGACGACTTGGATTCGATTTTTGGCCAGGTATTCAAGATCAAAATGATGAAACGCACGATTCCCTATGATCGCGTCATCCATGCGGTGGCCAATTTCACTTTTTATTTCCTGATTCTTGCCCTCGGCATATTGTTTCTGCTAAGTTCAGAACATGCAGATTTCGAGAGCATCGTGTTTGAGGCCGCCTCTGCTTTGGGCACCGTCGGTCTTAGCACGGGAATCACCTCTACCCTATCCATCTTTGGGAAACATGTTATCATTGTACTAATGTTTATCGGCCGGATCGGTCCCATCGCTTTTGGCGTAGTTCTGCTTAACCGCCGGAAATCTCAAGATTTCAAGGAATATGAAGACCTCGTAATCTGAGCAATCCAATTCTACCAATAGCTCTCAAAGCCTTTTATGAGGCTTCTCTACCAGAATCAGAGGACCCCGAAAAAGCCCATACCGTTTGAGGCCATGCGCGACAGGGTCCAGCTCGTTGCAGCAAGGCAACTATTTGGAGAGGGTGATTCTCTTGGTTTCGGATACGTCTCCAGCCTTAAATTTTAGCAGATACACACCACTGGAAAGGTTTTCAGCACTATAGGCCAGTCACCCCAAATGGAATTTTAAATAAATTGAAATTCATCCCTCATTTGGCAGCCTTAATCACATCTTAATCCCCTCTTAATCAAGCCTTAATGTTTAACGCTTGATTAAGAGGGGATTAAGATGTGATTAATGCTTTGAAGGCAGAGAGGAGCGGATTTTCGAAAGAAATCCATCAAAATGTATAATATACTTGACAAAATGTAGCGTATATCTTACATGAAACCGGGAGGTGAATATGAAACTCATAAATTCGCTGAAAGTTTGGCGGGCAAAGCTAAACATCACTCAGGCCGAGCTGGCAGAAGCCGTCAGCTTGAGCCGTCAAACCATTAACTCCATTGAAAAGGGAGTATTCTGTCCATCGATAGTCAGCGCACTGAAGCTGGCCGCGTTTTTTCAAACAACTGTAGAAGAACTATTCACACTTGTGGAGGAACAATGAGAATCAAAGGAAATTTCATCCTAATGTATGCCATCCAAGCGATCAGCGGAATCGTGATGTGGTTCGCTTCCCAAAAATGGGGGATCAACGGGGTTGCAATTAGCGTAGTCCCCGTAATCATCGCAAATCCGCTGATCATGGCGCGCTATAAACCGGACGAACGAGATCTGCAGCTGTCTCATGAAATCAATGGCTACAGTGGCTCCGGGATCGGGATCATCGCGGCGATCATCTATCTTTTTTTCCCGGAGCTAAACTGGTATTTCACTCTGATGGCCTCCGCCATTGTCTTGAGAGGGATCATCGGTATCCTGATCTTCGCGCTGCGCTAATCATCGGGTGGGTGTTAGCGGGAAGAGGATGCTGCCATTTCTAAGCAGAGCTTTGGGTAAGCGCCATCAGGCTATGTGGAACAATTTCCACGATTTCTGGAAGAAAATCGGTCATTTTGATTGACAAGCAATTGCCTGTGTGCACAATGCCTTGAGATCTCTGTTACATAGACTGCAGATCCCCAATGGAGCAAATCGATACCCTTACTTCATTGAACACCCAACACAGGAGGAACAAATGAAGAAACTGATGTTCAGTTTTTTGGCTACATTACTGTTACTTGGCTGTTTTATGCTTGCATCCTGCAAGGACTCTCCGACCAAGCCCAGCGGTGACATGTATGGCGCGAATACCCTTGCCCGTGAAGGCATGCAGATGTTGAACAGCGCAATTCTGGATCTGGATGATTCCGAAGATATGAACGATGCCAACGACCTCATGCTGCAAAGCACTTTCAATTCGATCGAGGGCAAGTTTAGTGCGGCCTTGGCACTGGATGGGGATAACCCGATGGCGAACTTGGGGATGTCCATCCTGGATATTGTCAGAATCAATTATGATCAGGAATTGTGGGACATGATCGACGAGCTTTCCGGCTCTGATACCCGTTCCAAACGGATTATCAACAACAACATTCAGTTTTTGGCAGAAACCCCGAAGCTGATCATCAAACAGCTTCAGCCCACGCGAGTAAACAACATTTCAGTTCAACGCATGCAGAGCTACATCATTGATTCCGTGCTGCCCCGGCTCAATCAATCCCTCACCCGGCTCAATCACGCCGTCGCCCTGGCAGATTCCAATGCCATCATGATCGACACCGGTGAAGAAATGATGGAAGTGGATTGCGGGGAAATTTATTCCTTCCGGGCCGCAGTGAATATGATCTACGCTGCATTTAACATGTTGGTAGCCTACGATATGGACTTGAAGGATGCCGCCAACTCCTACGGCTGGATCACAGAGCTGAATGACATCGAAGTGGAGTACATAAACGATTGGGATCCTTATGACTATACCCTGCAATACGGCCATTTGATCCTGGATTACTACGATTGGGATTACGCCTATGATCTTGCCGATGCCCGCCGACTCGAACTGATGAGCAAGACTCTGAAACACAATCTGGACAACAACCCATCATTTGGCAAGCTCAAGAGTCAGAGCTATCTTACTCATGCCAAATCTGGCATTCTGGCTGCCGCAGCAGACGTGAAAAGCGCTGTTGCCTACATTCTGGACGAAAACGATGCGCAGTCCAATGATGTCATTAAGATCGAAAACATTCTCTCCATGAATGACGACTTTTCAAACATCGGACCCAACGACCCTAACTTCATGCAAAACTGGACTTGCATCGACGACGTTGCCGATTGGCTGGAGACCATAGTCACCCAAAGTTATGCCTTGAATGAAAACGGGGTTAGCTTCTCCGTAAATCTAAATGCCTACTTCAGCGGCGGCATTCAAGACGTGAGAGACATCCTGCCCTATTTCCAATGGAATTCAAACCAATCCTGGATCGAATCCTCATTCTACGATTATTGGTCTTGGGACTACGATAGTTACGATTTCTGGATGAACGATCAATACTACCATTTCGAGGACCTGCATACCGTGACCCGCAGACATAAAACTGTGTCCGCGCGGATCGGCGAATTCACCGATGCCACCGGTATTGCCATCATGGACGATGAAATCCCCTATTTCCCGGATTATACTTTCGGAGGAATCCTGCCCGGCATGAATCGCGCCAAATTCATCCAGCTCTTTGAATAGCAGAGCCTTTATAGCTTCCGGCCAGGGACTTTCGCCGGCACTTATCCTGGGGATATGTCTGTGGATGTATCCCCTTTTGGCTTTGTCCGCGGAAAACCCCACAAGGCACAAGCTGCGTAGCAACTGGCGCTATACCGATATCTTTCGCCAGGAAAATCCCACTGAACCCGGTGGATTTCTATACTCGTGGAGCTCGGATACCACCTGGGATATCGCTTATCAACGGCAAAGCATAAGCTGCGGCTACCATGTTAGCGATTTTCAGGGAGAATTGAACAAACTCGTCAATCGCGCGGGTACCATCAGCTTCGAAATGCCCAATCGCTTTCTCCGCTTGGGCTACTCGATGCCTCTTGCCCAAAGCACCTTACAAAGTCATCTGGATCTCGGGCATGATCCCGGTATCGGCTTCGCTTATGAATCTCCCGCCTGGCACTCATCCCTCAAGCTGAATCAACAAAGGGCGGAAGTAAACTATGAGATCGCGACGGACTCCGGAACGATCCCCTTCAAATGGCTGTTTGCGGAGCTTGCCACCGGGGCTGCCTCCAGCACCTGCTCCGCCGAATTGACTCTCTCCGCCTTTATCCCCATTGCCCAGGACTCGCTTTACGACAACTCCCTGAGCAGCTATCAGGCAGCTATCGGATATGAGGCACAATTGTGTGACCGGTTCCGTGCAAACTTGAGCGCAAACTATCTGCATTCCTCCGCTCGCCTGCGCTACAAAGGGGATCTATATGGCAAACTGGATCAGCTGAATTTGCTCTCAAGCTCCATGGCAATTAGCCATGATACTAATCACATTTCCTGCAAACTGGGGCTGAATACCTACCACTCTCGCCTGGGAGAGGATTCCTATTTCGACATCTGGCCATTCTCGGCCTGGGATGCCTTTCTGGCGCATCGCACCAGGATCAAGCGCTTTGATCTCGATTCCCTTTCTCCCTTTGTGGGGATTCACTATCAAAGGAAAGCAGAACACACAGCCGGCGTCAGCTTCACGCTCGGTAGCACCTACAATCACCATTTTGGTACGGAGAGCTTACTGATCCGCAACCGCAGAGTGGTTTTGTATCCCTTTCTGTTTAGCTATGAAGATCTGGATTTTGAGCTTATGGACCGGATTGACGCCCATCTGCAACTGAATCTGGGGCTATCCTACAGCTCTGGAGCTTCAGCGGTGAAGCTTGATCTCACCCAACTGGCACCCATCAAATGGGACAAAATAAAGGATATCGATCTCGACCCGGGACCTTCTGCAACCAAAACCCGGCAATGGGGTGGCACTTCGCTGTCTCTATCCTTGAGTCTTGGTTTTTAGTTCTTGGTTTGTATCCTGCTGCTTTTACTCGGAGAAAGCGGAATCGCTGGCACTGAAGGCAGTTCCGGCAAATGTATGCCCAGCCGTTACAACCTTCAGATACCAGAGGGTGAAGGCCCCTTACTATTCCTGTGCTGACAAAGTGATGATGCTATAATTCCAGCCAGACATTTTTGCAGCCACTCCGGCAGCAGACTCTTACCTTACCGCCATCAGAGAGCTTAAACCTGGCCATAAGGGCTCCGCACATGTCGCATGTTTGCGTCGAAGTAAGCTCTGCAGAGCAATTGGGACATGAAAAGCGTGCCACTACCTTTTTGGTAAACTCCACTTCACTTTCAAATTTCGGGCTGCCAAGCACCGATGATAACCAGACAATGCCTGTAATATCACCCGTCCGGGCTTTCAGCTTGATCCCGGGATACCCGTCAACTTTGTGGCTAGGATCCATGAAGGATTCACCGCAATAGATACATTTTAGCTGTAGCGTCACTGTCTTATTCATGCATACTCCATAATTAAATACATTATTTGCTTAAAGTATGTTCTGTTCTGGCACTAAAGCAAGATCAATCTAAGCCGGGCAGAGATAGTCCTTGTCTGAAAAGCTTAGATGGTTCAGTAACCAGACTCCCATCAGCTTTGATGTGGGTATGTGAGAGTAAGCTCCTATCAAATACTCATCGGCATCAACTGCGTAAAGATTGCAGAAAATAAATAAAACCAATGCCAGCGTACACATACTTTTCATATTGTAGCCCCTATTTTATTACACTTATCCTTTTTGTGGCAGAGATATTCCCCAAAGACACCCGACACAGATAAACCCCTGCCGGAAATTGTTTTAGGATGATCTGATGCTCCATCTTTGATTGATCTATCGGGACATTTGCGCTATAAACAAGCTGTCCTTTTATGTTGAAAACAGAGAGAACCCCTTCATCGATAGCTGATGGCGCTTTACAACGTGCAAATATTGACGCTACTCCATTAGAGCTGCGAACCGGATTTGGGCTAATGCTGATGTATAACTGGTCTGCCACTCCAGGAATCAACAGATCTTCATTGGCGACAGTAGTATCCTGTAGCTGGCTATTCCCACCATATACCCAAAGGTATCCTGGAAAGTTGGGTGGGTTATACAGTTCAGAACGTGGAGCCCCGATAGCAACATCGCAAAAACCATCGGCATTGAAATCTCCGGTAGCAATGCTATAACCGAAGTTATCATAATACCCAACCTTAATCAAATCCGAAGTACCATTCATCCGCTCTGATCCCATCCAGACAGAAAACTTTAACGCGTGATAATTTGTACCAACTACATCATCAAAACCATCTCCATTCAGATCCCCATATTTGAGACAACTTGAGGCCTCGTTCCCAGTCCAGCCGGGAGTAAAATTGAAACTGGGGGTTAAATAATCTATGCTTAGCCCTCCCAGCCAGGCATGCGTGCCCACGTTTGAGTAATAACCCATGAAATCGTCAAAGCCATCCCCATTAACATCTCCAATCGGTCTACTATCCTTTGTTATGGGTTCTTGTGTTTGAATCAAAACATCGGGGTCGCTAAGATCCCGCTCGGGGTTCCCGTGATAGATCCTAATCATGTGATAACCCGTTTCGGGATCCGGATCGGTAAAACCCAAGGCAAAATCTCTGTAGCCGTCTCCATCAATATCGCCTATTCCGGAGATGGAGCTTATGGCATTATTGTAAGCATATTCCAAGACAACTTGCTCCATAAAGTCACCCCCCCACATAATAGTGAACTTCTTAATATCAGGGGCTTGATATATTGCATAAATATAATGTAAGCCTACTTCGCCGAAACCATCCCCATCGAAATCTCCGATGTTGCTGACACGTTGCACCATAGATTCGTACGGGAATGATATCACATGATCCGGATTATCCAGACTGTCATTACCGCCATAATAGAACCTAAGTCTTGGATACGCATTGGGAGGGGGATAACCTGAACCAGCAAAACCATCATAGATACACAAATCTTCAAAGCCGTCGCCGTTGATATCGCCAACGTTGTAGATGTCTTTAATTACCATGGTGGTCGTGCCTTCCAGAGTTACTGAGGGAATTGTGTCGGAATTGAAATCTGGTCCCCCATAATAGACATACACCTTCCCCCGGGAACCGCTTTCGCCTGCTACATAATCATAAAACCGGGAAGAGACAATTAAATCTGTATAACCGTCATGGTTGAAATCTAAGCTTTCTATTGTAAAACCATATCCCGAACGGTGGTGTTCGCCCTGAAATTCCGCAATTATCTGCATATCGTTCGTGGCAAAAAGTGGGGTTAATAGCACACTCATTAATGAGTATAGCCAAATATTTATCTTCATATTTTCTCCTTATTTTTTGATGGTAAATTTCTTAATAGTAGT
>DHVK01000057.1 GCA_002412625.1 Cloacimonetes bacterium UBA5210 | reverse complement strand
CGTTTTTCTGTCGAGTACCCGCCAAAGGCCATATTGCCGAAGAGTATGGAATAACGGCTATCTCGGTTTTGCGGTTTGTTTGTTTCGGGGTTTAAGGTGCAGTTAAAATTAGTTGGGGGGTATTTTCGAGGGGGCGGTTTTTTTGGTGCTTGGTTATTTGGTGCTGCGGTATGGGGCTTTCGTAGCTTCGGAAAGCTACGTTACAATGATCTCGTAGCTTCGGAAAGCTACGGTACGGGGATTTGGTAGCGGAGGATTCCGATCCTCCGAAAGGGTGACTCGTAGCTTCGGAAAGCTACGTTACAACGATCTCGTAGCTTCGGAAAGCTACGGCACGGGGAGAAATTTCCACAAAAACATCCATTCATCAGCGGAAACCGCTATTTTAGCAATTACTGGAATGGATATTGCACATAGCATTATCAGTGGACTAAACAAGGGTTATAGTTGCGTCCACATCGAGAAATAGATTTTGGAAACCATGAGGAAATAGATGACGATATTATTCATTGCGACTCTGATCCTGATTCTGTATTGGGCTTGGGAGTATCGCCGGCACAGCCGTAACGTTGCGAGCATACCGATCCGCATCCATGTGAATGGGACCAGGGGAAAATCCAGTGTAACGCGCTTGATAGCCGCCGGCTTGCGTGCCGGAGGCAAGAAAACCATAGCCAAGATTACCGGCACCTTGCCCAGGGTAGTCCTGCCCGATGGCAGGGAAGCCGCAATCATCCGTTTGCAGGGCGCAAACATCATCGAGCAGAAGTATATCTTCCGTTACGCGGCGACGATTAAGCCGGATGCAATCGTGGTGGAGTGCATGGCGGTGAACCCGGTGTTTCAGTGGATCACCGAACGTAAATTTGTGAAAAGCACCATCTCGGTGATCACGAACAGCCGTCCGGACCATTTGGACTTGATGGGCAGCACCGTGCAAAGCGTTACCATGAGCCTGGCAAATTCTATCCCCAAAAACGGGGTTTGCTATACATCCGAGATCAACCAGTTTTCCATCCTGAAGAAAGTGGCGGACAGCCGTAGGACGAAGATCCACAAGATCGTCCCCACGGATGTCACCGACGAAGAATTGAGCAAATTTCGCTATATTGAGCACAAGGACAATGTTCAGCTCGCGCTGGCAGTTTGCGCCGAAGCCGGAGTCCCCAGGGCTGTGGCGATGTCCGGCATGCAGGCAGCTCATCCGGATCCCGGGGCTTTGAAGAAATACCAGGTGGAAGACCGGGGAAAATCGATTCATTTCTACAATGTTTTTGCCGCCAATGATCCGGAATCCACGGTTTTCATCATCAACATGGTCACCGGAAAGCTGAGCGGAGCGGAGCGGATCATCATCCTGAACTCGCGCGCGGATCGTTTGTTCCGCTCTCAGCAATTGATCGACGCCTTGGCAGAAGTGGAGTACGATTATCTGCTGCTCACCGGCGAAATCCCGGAAAAGGTGGAAGACTACGCGCTGAGCCACGGTGTGCGCAAAGATCGGCTGTTTGCCCTGGGACAACCGCTCACCGAGGAAGTCTATCAAAAGGTTTGGCAGCTGACCAAGAAAGAATCCCACGTATTGGGAATCGGAAACATCGCCGGCGAATTCAAATACGGCGCTCAAATCGTAGCACATTTTAAACATAAAATACCAAAAGCACATAAAGGAGCTGGTCGTGGTTGATGCAATCGTACAAGCCGCAGTAGGACTCGGCGTTATCATCAGTCTGATATTTTCGGAATTATTGGGAGCATCCGCGGGAGGCATCGTCGTCCCCGGTTATATCGCGCTCCACCTGGACAAACCCATGCAAATCCTGGGCACCCTGATCATCAGTTTGCTTACCTGGGGGATCATCCGCCTGGTGGGGCAGTTCACACTGCTTTTTGGCAAACGGAGAATGGTGCTGAGCATCCTGATCGGATTCATCCTCGGCTGGTCTTCACGGCTTTTGGTGTTTCACGAGCTTACTATTCATCAGTTGCAGATGCAATCCATCGGATACATTATCCCCGGTTTGATTGCCAACTGGTTCGAGCGTCAAGGCTTCTGGAAGACCCTTTCAACGATGGGTATTGCCGCGGTCTTGGTGAGACTAATCCTGATGGTTATCTTTGGCGGGGAGGTTTAAGATGTATCGCAGAATGTATCGTCCCAACCTCAAATCCGGATGGTCGCTGATCTTGCTGTTTGTGCTTTCGGTAGTCTTGTATCTGATCGCTTCCAGCAACTATGTGGAAATTCGTGCCTCAAATTATGATGAAAAGCTTGCCGCGGTGAATCTGATGCAAAGCTATCTGGATAGCCTTCAAGCGGGCATCCGTGAACGTGATATCGAAATCGACCCGATCAACGATCCCTTCCAAAGTGGCTTGATCGGCATGCGGTTATCCTCCATCACCACCGATAGAGGTCTGCTATCGGAAAAACAAGCCGCCATCAACCCGAATATCGCCGCGATCTTCGTGGAAGAGCTTTCCCGAGCCAAAGCCGGAGACAAAATCGCCATCGGTATCACCGGCAGTAATCCCGCAGTGAATCTTGCGCTGTATGCCGCGCTTGCAACCCTGAACCTTGATCCCCAGATCATTGTCTCGCTTTCCTCGGCGTCCTATGGCGCGAACCGGGAAGAGCTCACTTGGCTGGATATGGAAGCGATTCTGAAAGAGAAAGGGCTATTGAATTTCGGCACCAAATATGCGTCCATCGGCGGCAGTGAAGACCGTGGAATCGGGCTTAGTGATTTCGGTGTGCAGGCTCTGCGTGAAGCGATGAGCCGCAACGACGTGCCCCTGCTCCTGGGCGCCAGCCTGGAAGAGAATGTGGATCTGCGCATGGCCGCTTACAACGAGCTTTTGGGCGCGGGTAACCGCTACAGGATGTTCGTAAACATCGGTGGTGGCCTGGCAAACGTGGGTAGTGAGCCAAACGCCCGCTTGATTCCAGAAGGCCTGAACACCAAGCTGGCAGAACGCAACTTTGAAAAAGAAGGCGTAATGATGAAGATGGCCAAAATGAACGTTCCCGTGCTCCACGTTCGCCGCATCTTGCGCTGGGCAAACAAGTATGACCTCAGCCTCTCTCTGGAAACCAAACCGGTTCCCGGCGAAGGCAGCGCGTTCAGTTCCACCATCCACAACGTTACTATCGCCGGAATCTGCCTGGCAATCCTGCTTGCCGCCATCATCGCGGTAATCATTTTTGACCGGCACGACCGCCGCTTCATGGCCAACATCGTGGATACAGACGACGAATTATAGGAGACTTTCAGATAAATGATAAAGAAAACAAGCATCCTGATCCTGTTTTGCCTGATCGCTATTGCCGCCTTTGCTCAGAACTACAGAACCCGAATCATGGATTTCGAGAACCCCGGCAGCCGCCGCATCCGCAAGACTGAAAACGGAAATCACTGGTATTACCGCAGCCTGCCGGAAAAGACCATGACCTTGAACAGCAAAGGTGTGGAGCGCATCCAGATCCGCAGCTTCAGCATCGAAAACCTGCGCAAGCCCCAGATCTTCATCTTGATCGGCAAAGAACGCACATCATTTGAGCTCAAACTGGCAGAACGCCTGAACGGCTATTACATCTATGAAGATATCGAATTTGACGTCCCTGCCGGCACCGGTAAGGTAGAAGTATTGTGCTACCAGCGTAGCATCTATATGCGCGCTTACGAAATGGAAGAGATCAAGCCCAAAATCAAACCGGTCCGCGTCCCAAATCGCCAGGTGCACGCTCATGCCGGGATGATCGACCTCAACCACAACTCCAGCTCCAGCGAATATTATACCTTCAACCCCGCCCAAGCCTTCAGGTTTACGCACAACAACGCCAAAAACGGCGTCCTCTATGTCCGTGCCCGGCTCACCGACCGTAGCCTGCCCAAATTCAGCCTTTGGCACAATGGCCGCAAAGTTGACGACTATGAATTTAGCCTTGCCCGCAGCACAAAGTACAGCGCGCAGGGAATCCGCTATCTGAGCATCGGGATGAAGCTGGATCTACCCGAAAATGCCGATAGCAGTGAGTATGAACTTAGGGCGGACTCCGACCACTTGTTTCTGGCCCGGCCGGTCATCCTCCTAAACAGGTAAACTCATGAATCTTCCGCAAGAGCTAAATACGGAAACCAAAAGCAGCCGGGAAATCTACCCGGATATGCAAGAAGATTTGAAGAATCCGGAGGAGAAGAAAGTGCGAAACAACAGAAACCTTAGCCGCAAGAAAAACTTCCGGCCCATCATTCTGTGCCTGGCCCTCAGCCTGCTTTCCTTTGGGCTGGTCCACGCTCAGATCGAGGGCTCAATCACGTTAGGTGCAGGATATTCGGACAACGTGTTTCAGTTTTCGGAGTCCGACCTCAGCCGCTGGAAAAACAACAGCTCGGCTTTGCTCTGGGCAGAGAAAACAGACGACCTAAACCTCTATACCAAGATTGATCTGGCCTATCCTATCCCCTACCGGTGGTGGACTTTCACTCCTTCCGTAACCGGCACCATCAGCCAAAACACACAAAACACAGATAAGTACAGAACGGACTCCATCGTTCGCTTCCGCGTGGACAGACATTACTGGAGCGCGACTGTGCTCTATGGCTATTATCCCTATATTTACTACCGTCACTTCACTGATAGTGACGGCACCGGAACTGCCGAGAAGTACAGCTACGAGCGCAACCTGTACCGGGCGGAGTTGATTGTTCGTCCGTTGCAGAAGCTCACCGCATACACAAACATCCGTTATGAAGATCTGTTTTACAACCAATACTTCACAGAAGCAGACGGAAATCGTCTGACCACCGAACTTGGCGCGCGTTACAGTTTTCCCAGTTTCAGCCTGCAAGGCTCTTACACATTCAGAAGCTACGACAACACCGGTTACAAAGCGGTGGACGCCGATGATGGAAGCTGGGACAGCAATATCTACCGTGGTGTTATCCGCATGAAGCAAATGCCGCTGAGCGGAGAAAGCACGAGAGAGCAAAGCTGGCAACCGTATCTGGAGCTTAGCAAAGAGGACCGTTTCTACCAGGGAGACAGCGCCTGGTATGGCGGAAGAGAATATGCTATCTACGGCACCAAGGCGGGTTTAAACATAAAAGTTCAACCGGATTGGAATTTATCTCTTGACTACTTGCATATATTCAGGAATGTAGAATCTCCGAATGAGAGTGTCCTTCGCTTGAAAGAATTCAGCGAAAACCGGCTCTCCGCTTCGGTAAGCTATAAATTTTAAGCTGCGAGGTACAAATGGAGTTTCGCCAAGAAAATGATCGAAAAAAGATCAGGGAGTTTCTTGATCTTGTGGAAAACCATAAAATAGAATTGCGCCACTTTAAGAGCCCTGTGTTGGTTTGGGCAAACTTCGACGGAGTATGTCACTATTCCTTTTGGGAAGAAGAAACCCTCAACCGCTTCGGTCTTGCCAATGTGGACGGCTGGGATTTTGAGGAAGACATGCTGTTTTGCCCGGATTGGGTTTCTGAAGATGAAGACGATGACGATTTTGATGACGATGAGGACGACGAAGACTTAAGCGTCTTTTGTGAAATGATTCAGAAATGAAGATTTCCGTAATTGGCGGCGGAGGCTGGGGCTTGGCCCTGGCCAAATTGCTGGCCGAAAACAAACATGAGCTGCTGGTCTGGGAGTTCAACCCCGGGTTTCTTAGCACGCTAAAAACGACTCACAGCAGTCCCGCATTGTTGAAGGGCATTACACTTCCGACAGATATCTCGTTCACGGACTCTTTTGCGGATATTGCCGCTTGGGATAGTGAGATCGTGGTTTTGTCCACCCCATCCCAATTCATCCGCGCCACTCTGCGCCGCATTCCTGCCACCCAGGCTGAACACATCTGGCAAAACCCAAAGCTGAAAGCAGTCGTGAATGTGGCAAAAGGCATCGAAGAACAAAGCCTGAAAACCATCGACCAGATCCTCTTTGATGAACTTCCCCCGGCTATCCATGGCAAGATTTGCGCGCTCTCGGGACCCAGCCATGCCGAGGAAGTGGCGCGCGGAATTCCCACCACGGTGGTAATCGCCGGATCTGATGAAGAATTGCTGATCCAGCTGCAGGATGTATTCTCAAATCAATATTTCCGAGCCTACCGCAGCATGGATATCATCGGTGTTGAGATCGGTGGCGCGGTGAAAAACATCATCGCCATTGCAGCCGGCATCGTGAGCGGGCTGGGCTATGGCGACAATACGATGGGAGCGCTGCTAACCAGAGGCATCGTGGAAATCAGCCGTTTTGGGCAAGAGATGAATGCCCTGCCGGAGACCTTTTTGGGGCTCTCCGGGATCGGTGATCTGATCACCACAGCGATTAGCCCAAACAGCCGTAACCGCCATGTTGGCCTCGAGATCGGTAAAGGCAGAAGCCTGGCAGACATTCAGGCATCAATGCAAATGGTGGCGGAAGGCGTTGCCACGACACGCAGCGTGTATCAGCTTTCGCAAAAACTGGGCATAGATATGCCGATCGTGCGAGAAGTTTACAAGATTCTCTATGAAGCCAAGGATCCCCACAGCGCGATGCGGGATCTGATGTTAAGAGAACTCAAAGCGGAGTTCTGAGCTTCCACTGAGTTTCTGATTCTATGTTAAAAGAGACCGGAATGGTTCCGGTCTCTCTATCTATGTGTCTCAGTCAGTTTTACTTCTGTAGGATCATCTTGCTTATGGATTTACCCTCATTGGTGCTCAGGCGCAGGAAGTAGATCCCGGAGTTCAGATCCCGGCCACTATTATCCTTACCATTGAAGACGATCTGGTGGCTACCCGCGTTTCTCACATCGGAGATCAGATTGCGCACCTTCTGGCCTTTCAGGTTATAGATATCCAGGCTCACCGGCGAGCTTGCGGCAAGCTCAAAGGCGATATTGGTTTGCGGATTGAAGGGATTGGGGAATACACGAATGTTTGCCCCAACCGGAGGATTAACGTTATCATCGTTTGAGGTAACTTCCGAATAGGTGTTCAGCCGGCGCATCCAGGGCTCAAGCTCTCCCCATGTGGCATCATAAGCGGTCCAGGAAAGCACATTGCCATGCTCGTCATAGCTGTAATCTTCCTGCCCATTCAGGTCCCAACTCTCACCATCCCAAGCCAGATATAGAGATTGCAGCATGTTCAAGCTGGCATCGTAGCTGTACTCGTATTTACCTTCCAATTCCCATTCCCATGCGTCGTTCATGGCATATTCCATTTCTTCATTCACCAGAATCTGGTCGGATAGGTAGTACAGGTCATAATCACCAAAAGTGAGCTGTTTGATCAATAAATCATAATACACTTGGTAATTGCTTTGATCTTCCGGCCGATATGATACTTGTGTCTTCAAATAGGGCACCCATTCATCTTCGGCCAGCATGGCAGTGGATATCTCACTGGCTCTTCCCGAAGCATCCCAGACAAAGCTAACGCGGGTTGTCCACCATTGATCCCATACTGCTATGCTGCTGACGAGATATTCAAGCCTTTGAGTTTGAGGATCGTAGGACAACTCTTGACTCATCAGAAGTTCCTCAGAACCGTCATCAACCAAATGCTGAATGCTCTGTAAAAGGTTGCCTTCCCAGGTAAACTCCACTCTGCTTTGAGGAAGCCACGCTGTGCCATCCCACCATCTGGTTGTTACTTGTAAAGGCTGGCCTTGCGGAGAATATGAAGCCGTAGCATCTTCAAAATCATACCACAATTCTGCACCACTATCCCATAACTGAGAGATAAGCACAAGCGGTTTTTGATGACTATCGTATTCGATCAACACTTTACGGCTATCCACCCAATCGCCTAAATATTCTTGCTCAACATAGTCAGTCAAAGCTAGCGTGCGTTTTGCGTCTTGCGCAGAAGTAGCAGGTGCCATGCGCAGTTTACGGTTCATGCGCAGTGCTTCCATTTCTTGCGGGCTTCTTTGGCGTTGAGCGGCATAAAGCCCTGTAAACAAGATGATCATCAATATGATCATAATGAATCTCGTGGATTGTTTCATAGTTAACTCCTGATATCATATTATCCCTCAGCGGGGGTTTTGGCTCTACAGGGAAAGCAAGCATAATCTTATAGAAATAATGACATCCTGTCCCCAACAAGCACATTTATGTGACTTAGTATAGAGCTGGGCACAATTTGTCAAGCTACATTTTGTGCATATGTTACATGGTCATTATTCAGTATATTTTTAGGCACTTTCCCGTTTTTTTTCCCAGCCTCCGAAATACCACCCATGAACAACAAAGGATAGATAATGCTGATAATAAGCCGTTATCAAGCTATGCCCACAGCTGGATAACGGCTCAAGATCTCCTTGATCCCGGCTTTGCGTAAAGCGGATTGAACATTATTGAACTCGCGCGTGTGGTGGGAAGCCTCAGTTTTCGTGTTAAGAACTTGCTATCAAAGGATTGGCACAAATGTGCATTATCTGCTTTCCTTGCTGCAACCCAAATCATGCACTGGAGTTCAAGCCACCTATTGTATCTATCTCTTTCGGAATATTTAAACGGTGCTGTCGTTGAGTTGGCGGTGTTTTGGTTTCTAGCTCGGTGCTGTCTGACAGAAAAACGTTTCGGGAGA
>DHVK01000013.1 GCA_002412625.1 Cloacimonetes bacterium UBA5210 | reverse complement strand
TTTGCCTTGTCCAATAAGTGGTTTGTCGAAATGAAGTTGTTTGATTTGACAAGTATCAAGACCGGTGTTTTATTTAACTACGTTGAGTAATTACAAGGATTATCAGGAGCCGTGTACGAGACCCGTACGCACGGTTCTGTGAGAGGGATGATGCTGGATTTGATCATCCAGCATCACCCTACTCGATTTGCTGAAAACGGAACGTTATTTGCAAGGTTTTTCTCTGTTATAAAAATGATCTTATAACGGGAGGATCCAATGTTAAGAATTACGACTTGTTTGGTCTTAACTATTCTGCTCTTTGCCGCGATGAGCTGTGCAAAACAGAATAGTGCTTACGAAGAAAACGATGTTCTGGAACTTGTAAGAACAATCCCGGTAGTGGGTAATCCTTGCGATATGAGCTATGGTGGGGGATGGCTTTATGTAGCGCTGGATCTGGGCGGGCTGGCGCTGATCGACACGCAAAGCTACGAAATGCACTGGTATACCAGCATTATCGCCGCCGATAGCTCCCTCATCAGTTTGAACAGTGTGCGGCTGGTGGACTGCATCCCGGAAAACAACTCACTATACGTGTATGATACCGCGGGGACAGATGATATCACCTTTATTAACACGGAGAATCCGGAGTCCCTGCTGCCATTCGGATCGATCAGGGGAGAGTCTCAGAACATCCGTGATATGATCTGGCGCAAGCTGGAAAACGACCCTTCCGGAAACAATGCAGAGCTCCTCTATGCTCTTTCCGGGAAAGTCCATTATGGCAGGAATGATGGTGGGTTCTGGATGGGCAATGAATTCACTTTTACGGTGGGTTATCCCATCACTGGTTTAGAAATGGATGCCGAATACATCTATGTGGCTACAGGTCAACGGGGAGTGATGATCTATAGCCGGGCGAACCAACAAATGCTCTCGGAGATTGCCTTCTACGGCTATGCCCAGAAACTGGTGCTAAATGGCGGTATCGCTTATGTGGCCGCGCGTCATGGGGGGCTGCAGATAGTTGACGTGAGTGATCCTCATGCCCCAGAATACTTGGGGGGATTTGATACGACCGGATATGCTTCGGGTGTTGATTATCATGATGGAAAAGTGGCAATAAGTTCAGGTGGTGGAGGATTGTATCTGTTTGATGTAAGCAACCCGGCAAAGCCGAAGCTGATTCAGCGTATTACCGATTGTGGTTATGTGAACACTGTCAGGTTTGTGGGAGACCGTCTGGCTGTTGCTTCGCGGGACAAGGGCATCCTGCTTTACCGCTTTCAGTAAAGCGACCACTTCGCTTCCCAGACAAGCTTTTGATAGCCTCTTGAGCAGCTCCTGAGCCCGGTTCGGGAACTCTTCAGGAGGCTTTTGGGTGCTGCTCAAGTCCCGGAAGCCCAATCTACATCCATCATCACGGAAAGAAGCCATGTGCTAAATCACAAAACACTATGCCCCAGGGCACTGCATCTTTGTAGCTGATTCCGCTGCAGCAGACAAGAAATAAGGCAGGATCCAAAATCCTGCCTTATTGTGTATGTATTGTTTGTTGCTTATTTCATCAGCATCAGCTTGTGGCTGAAGTTGCCGTCCTTGGTTTGCAGACGCACGAAATAGATTCCGCTGCTGACGCTTTGTCCGCGGGCATCTCGTCCGTTCCAGACCATGCGGTGTTCGCCGGCGCTGAGGGTATCGTTTAGCAGATCTGCCACCTTCTGGCCTTTCAGGTTATAGATCGAGAGGCGCGTGGCGGAGGCTGAGGCCAAACTGAAGACGATGGTGGTTTCCGGGTTGAAGGGATTGGGGTAGTTCCCCCTCAGCTTGGTGATCGCGGGGCTTTGGATCTCTTCCGTGGCATCGGAACCGCCCCAGGCGAAGCTAAGCCGCTCACTGGCGCTACTCAAGCCCTGGGGATACATCACCTTCACATAGAAGTGATATTCGCCAGGGATTAGCAGGTCTTCAGTGTAGCCGGGGGAGGCTGCTTCACTCACCAGTTCAAATGCGCCTGCGCCAAAGCGGCGATATAGCTGGTAAGAATACACTTCATACTCGGGCGTATCAGGCGGGTTCCAACTGAGGGTCAGCACGACGTCTTGAATGCCGCGGCTGATCCCGGTAATCGGTTTCAGATATCCCAGATAGAAATCCTGCATGATCAGCGGATTCTCCAGGGAAGGCTGCAAGGTCACCGGGTCCAGGCAATAATAGCCTTCACTGTTAACGGATACTTCCTGGCTGTGCATGGGCAGATACAGCGCATACTCGCCCTGGGAGTTTGGCACCGTGCTGATGAAGTCCGCACTGTGAACATAGACCTTGCTGAAGTCTATGGAGGAGTCTGAGCTGCTGATCGTGCCCATGATCTTGCCGGCGTAGGCCAGGTATCCGCTGGTGCGGACGTCATCGATGAACCAACCCTGCGCGGCAGTGCCGCTTGAAGCAGAGGCAAAGCTGAAGCGGAATTGGACGTTCTGATTGGCATATGCCGCAAGCGGGAAGCGCGCCAGAACCCAATCTGAGGTGCTGCCCTGATAACCCGGTCCGGATAGGGGAGAGATATTGCTTTCGGGATATCCGCCTTCCGGAGTGATCACTTGCCACACACTGCCGCCATTGGTGGAGATCTTCACGTTTCCACCGGCATTGGCAGAGCCTGTGTTGTATCTATGCCAAATCTCCAGCATGAAGTTCGAGCCAATGTAAACCGGCTGTGTGGTGAGGTTGTAGTTTGCGCTTGGGGCAAAGTTCGAGTTCAATCTGGTGCCCCAAATCTTGGTGCCGCTGTGTGCTCCGGCATAAGTGGATTCGCCCCATTCCCAACCGTTTGTGTTTGGGCTGGCAACGAAGTATCCGTCGTTGTTTTCGAAGTTCTCGCTCATGCCTGTTGTGCCAACGCTAACTACCAATTGGGCAGTTCCCACTTCCAAGAGGTCGCCCAGATAGCTGATGTAGAAAGTGATGTTATTGCCCACCGGGGTGTCCGGGGACAGGGTCACTGAATACATTACCTGAACAGTGCTGTGGGCGGGAAGGCGGTTGATCATCGCTCCGGTATTGCCAAAGCTGACATATTGAGACACGCTCATGATGTTCGCACTGATGTTGTGGGCATCAAGATCGGTGTTGTTGCTGAAGTTCACGATCAAGTCTATGGTCTCACCCGGGTCCACCAGTCCGTTGCTGTTGCTTCCGGCATCGTTCATCATGTATCCGGAGACAGAGATGGCGGGCTTTTTGACCATGAAGCTGACGGGGTAACTCCATTCGGCTTCTCCGTTTACCACGAGCAGCATCATATCCACAATGCTGTTGTTCGGGCAAGCGGGATCGATGTAAATGCTGATCGGCTCGATGTTCACCGCGCCATTATCACCGGGGATTTCCGGATAAGCGCTACCGGCATTGATCAACTGCGCGTAGGGATGAGTCATGGTGGCAGCGATGCTGGTTTGAGTGGCAGTATTCAAGCCTTGATTGACCAGGCGGATACCCAGTTCGATGGTCTCGCCGGGTTCCGCGATGTTGTTGCCGTTGCCGTCTGTCAGGATCAGATCCTGCACGATCAGGAAAGGGCTTTCGTGCAAGACCGGTACTGTGGTGATCATCAGCGCGGAGTTGTGGCTCAGGGGAGCTGCACCGGGAGCATATTGATTGTTATAAGTGTACTCCAGACCGCGGGTGTTGGTGTGGTCTTTGATGCCGATGGTGGCATAGTTTCCATGCAGAGGGGTATAACTGCCGCCGCCGGAATCCACATTGTTGAAGTCCTTGTATTGAATCTTGATTTTGCCATCCCCGAAGCTTGTGGGGTGATACAGGGGATCGTAGAAGATCACCTGGAAGGTTTCCAGAGAAGTGCGGTTAAAGCCGTTGCGCATCTTGTCATATGAGACCACAAAGATATGTTCCTGGGGATCATAATAGTGATACACGCCGCTATCATTGAGCAGGATCAGATCGTCCCAGAAAGCCGCGATCATCGGTGATGGCCCCAATCCGCCGGGCAGACGGCTGTTGCGGAATTCCGCGTTCTGAGTGACACCCATGGCGATGAAGCCGTTTGTGCACACTGTGATTTGATCGTAAGGAATGCCGTAGAAGGGGAAGCTGAAGGGGAGGTTTACCACTGCCAGACTGGTGGCACCTACCTGATCTCCTTCGTCACCGACAGCGCCGGTGTCGTTCAGGGAAGTTAGTTTGGTGCCTGAACCACCCAGGCTGGGGGTGATCTCGATCCAATCATAGCTGGGGCAATCGCTGAATTGGGTATCACTCATGTCGTAGATGAAATAGCCATAGCTGTCCGGCCCCATCGGTGTGTTTTGACCAACGCTGCCGATGGTGATGTTGAAAAAAGCATCCTGCATAAAGCCGGTATCGTTGCTGAAGCGCACGCGGAAGGGGATTTGCATGCCGGGAATCAGCAAAGAGCGCGCGAATAGCGAGAAGCTATCCAGAGTGCTGCCCAGGAATCCCGGAGCAATGCTGCCAATGTAGGCCTGGGGGTCTTCCACCAGAACCAGATCATTGAGGGAAAACAGCTGCGCGCTTATGTCGTGAATTGCTGCCACCGAGCTGTTACGGATGCCCAGGTTCAGGGTGCCGGTTTCAGTGGGATCCAGGATATTGTTTCCACCGGCCAGGATGCTTATGGTTTCCACATCCAGAACCGCGTTATAGGTAGCCTGATGCACGGGGAACTCATGCAGCTCAGCGTTGTTATCGGTGAGGTTGAAGACCAGGCGGACGTCGTGATAGCCGGGAACGTTTGCGGCGATATCGAACAGCACATAGGCGTTCGCGATCCCGCTTTGTCCGGGGGCAATATCCGGGAAGGAGATGTTTTGCGTTATAAGTGTGATATAGGGGTCATTGCTGCTCACTGTGCCGCTAATCATGCTCAGTGTCTCGGTGGAGGTGTTCTTGATCGTGAGCAGCAAGGCTGCCCTTTCCCCGGCAGAGGCAAAGCTGTCGCCATTGCCCAAAGAGCCGTGGCTGCCATCTTCAAACACTTGTTTTTCCAAATAGACCAATCCGCCACCATCCGCGAAGACCATGTGTTCCGCGGGTTTGTGGTCATTCTTGGAAGCAGTGATGGCGAGGCTGCCGGTCACTCCTCCGCTGATGTAGAGGCTGATGTTGCCGAATTCGTCCGAAAAACCCCGGGCAGAAACTGCTTCCGTGACCGGGTTATAGGCGGTAACGCTGGCATTTGGCACAGGGTTGCCGGAAGAATCGGCTACAATATAGTCCAGCACGCTACTTCCAGTAGTGACGTTATCCGCGCCCACAAGTTGCAGGCTTTCGGGGATGCCCACAAAGACTTCCATGGATGGATCCCCCATCAGGTTGCACCAGTGGGCAAAGTAATTTGCCTGGTTGCTGTGGGTTGCGCCATAGACTTCCCGGATATAGAGTCTGCCGTTCAGCAGAGCTTCGCCCATGCTGCGCATCTCGTGGGCAAAGATACCGTTATAAATTGCCGCATTAAGAGTGTTGTTGAACATCGTGTGCGTTCCGCTGGTGGACATCCCGATCGCGGTGACAGCTCCGGCGGGATTGGCAGCTGTGCCCAGCCTGATAAACAATTCAGAGGTGCCGGGACCGTAGGAACTGCCAAAATTCCCGGTTCCGCAGGTCAGGATCACGGCGTGGGGGAATTTGGGGCTATTCATCAGGGAAGCGCTCGGGTTCCAGCCGCTCATGCCGATGTATCCGCGATAGCTGAAGAAGCTAATCCCCTGGTTGATCGCGGTGTTTATCGTGGATGAGAATCCGCTGCTGTAGTTTTCGATAAAGCTGTAATCCGGATTCACGCTTTCCGCCAGCTCCTTGATATACTTGCTGTTGTACACGCAAGAAATCCCGGACGTGGAGGGGTCTCCGATCAACAAAATGCGATTCAGCCATTCTGCGGACGCCGGATCGTTTGCCAGCTCTCTCTCGTAACGATAGGTTTTTTCCAATACTACCGCCAGCTGATCCACGGATTCGACAGAGATTCTGCCGATAAAGGCATCACCCAGCATATCATCTCCGGCCAGGAAAGTATAGGGATAGTCGCCTTCGCCATTGTAACTGCTCAGAGTCTCAAAATAGGTTGGAATCTGCGGTGTATCGCCCACCAGGAGGATGTAATCCGGCCGGGTGGAGGGATTGTTATACTGGTTTTGAATGAAGGTCTTGATGGCGGCATTGTTGGTCCCGGCAAGCTGTGTGCTTACCATTTCCACATCGTGCCCTTTCATCCGTTTCCAATTTGCGAAAGCTTTGAGCTGCGCGATGTACACTGCGTTTGTTGTGTGGCCGTAGATCATCAGAATTCTGCCGTAGGAATCACCGCTGCTGAGGTTGCGGTAATCCGCAAAGTTCAAAAGGTTTGCTTCGTAGATCTTACGAAATGCCGGAGAGTATCCGGTATAGGCAGGGAGATCCGTGGAGCTCTTCTCGTCCGTGAAGCTGATGCTGATACTGATCTCTTCATAGAGCTTCAATTCGCTATTTTGGGAGTTCCATTGCAGGGGGTTGATACTGAACTGCAAGATTCTGAAATCGCGCAGGACTGCTACTTCTCCCGGTTCCACCAGAGCTCTGTGTTGATTTGCATAATACTTCGCGGGGTCAAACACCGGGGCGCTTTTATCTTCCCTCTCATCATAAACCGGTACGGGGCGGATGCCCTGAATGGTCTTGCTGCGGATCGGGTTTACCTGCAAGGTGTAAGATCCGCTGGGGGGAAGGATGATGCTGCCGCCAAACACCGGCAGGTTGGGGCTGCCCAATTCTGCCGCTCCGGCAGAATTGGCCATGCTTAAAACATGGAAATCCTCGCTTGCAATACGCTCTGTGGAAATTTCCAGTTTCGGGGCTCTGAATACCAGCTTTAGCTCCCGAGCCTGAGAAGAAGCCACTGTGACAGGATTCAACGAAAACATTAGCGCCGACAAACTCATCAGCACCATCAGCAGGGTCAGTTTTCTCATTTCTTGCTTATCTCCTAATACGCAAAAGGAACCTGAGCATCGCTGCAGGTTCCCCTCTTAATAAGTGGTCTATTGAAAAACCGATTTCATCAGTTCATCTGATAAAAGTATATACCATTGTCACGACTGCCAACCATCAGCACATCGCCTTTCAGCTTTACGACGTTCACATATCCGGCTTCAGTAATTCTTTGCAACAAGCGGATATTGGAGGGGTCACTCACGTCAAACACATAGGCACCGCCTGTTCCTGAAGCCACGGCTAACTTTCCGTTGGAATAGTCCACATCGGAGGCGTAACCTGTGGTAGGATATTCCGAAACAGTGCTGAAGTTGTTGATATCACGAACGTCCACCACCTGCAGACCGCCCTGACGAGCGGCAATATAGGCATAACCGTTGCGAACAACCAGCTTTTGTGCTTCTCCGCGCACGGCGTGTTCATGAAGCATCTCTCCGGTGCGTTTTACGAAAGTTACAATACCACGCTGTTGAGCTGCTCCGTAGATGTATGTTTCATCCATATCCACTCCCGCCAAGAGGGCAGGCGCATCCACGGGGTAGATGGGGTCGATGCCAAGCCAGTATTGGCCGTTGTAGGGGCCATACCGCAAGTTGATGTTCGAGCAAAATGCTACTTCGATTACGTTGCCTTCAACCGGTTCGTCGTATTCAAGGATGGCGATATCCTGGATATCGTAGGTCCCACCGGTGATGGAATCGATCACCCGCAGGTTTTCAGGATCAGTGCTGTCGATGATGTGAATCTTGTCTGTAAACTGAATCTCATTGAGGAACAAGCGGTTGTGCTTGGCAGCAACGGATATCTTGCGGGTGCGCCAGAAATCTGTTACCGACTCATCGGCAGACAGCATATTGGGATACCAAAATAGCTCAAAAGTGTTCAGGTTTATCGTGGCCATGCCACCCTGATCCAAAGCTATATAAGCGTGAGTATCGTCGGCGTCAAGTTCTGAAGGGTTTCCCACCACCGGTACCTGAGCAAGCTTTGTGAGCTCGTTCGAATCCTCAAAAGCTGTATTGCGTTTGGCACAACCTGCAATTGCCATTATAATCACGAGCGCCATGCATAATAAAATCTTTCTCGACATCAAGATCCTCCATATATCGATTGGAACTGTTTAATTTCTCTTCCCAACTACTATGCAAGAAGCGTTCCGAAATATGCAGATTCTGGAAACAATGGGGGATTTTAATGATTATTTGTGTGTTCAACCCTGCGCAGGTCATTGTTAATCGCTCATCACAAGCCCCTGCCACCGGCAAAACAGCTGTTCCCAAACCCCTTGCAACAGGCCAATTTATCTGAATGACGCGGTTCAGCAATATCAGGGGAAAGCGCGCCGGGTGGGATCTGCGTTTGTTTACTTCACCCTGGCATCAAAATGCCGCGAATCTCCCCATTCATCAAAGCCGATGGTCTCTCCGATGGACTCGATCCGGCGGGATAGACAGCCAATACACTGGTCAGCGTTTTCGTCCATGCAGGGTTTACCCTCATAGAGTTGGTATCCTTCCCGGTATTTGGTGTCTGTGATGTTTGGCATCAAGACATTCGCTCCGGCCAGGAGGCCTAACTCGCGGCCTTCAGGATGAAGTGCCTGCAAGGCGGTGGTGGTGGCGATATTCACATCTTTCAGAGCGATGCGGCAGCTTGCGATCATCTTCAAGCCCATCGTTAAGGCGTAATCCGCATCAAAACTCTCCACCAGGTGATTCAGTGGAGTCCCATGATGCGGAATATAGGGGCCCATGCCCAGCATATCCACATCTTCATCATAGAAGAAGAGGATGTCATCCGCGATGTCCTCCACCGTTTGTCCGGGCAAGCCCACCATTACTCCGGTGCCCACCTGATATCCGGTTTTACGCAGCAGCTTCAGACAGTTTTTGCGATACTCAAAATCGTGATCTGCCGGATGCAAAGCCTTGTACAATTTGGGATTGGTAGTTTCTACCCGCAGCAGATAGCGATGCGCTCCTGCATCAAACCAGCGGCGATAGACATCTTCTTCCTGCTCACCCAAGGATAGGGTGATACCCAGATTCCCGTCGCTGAGCTGTTTGATCCCCAGCAGCAGCTCCTCGATGAAATTCACCCAGTCCGGATCGGTTCTTTCCCCGGCTTGGATCACGAGGCTGCCATAGCGCTGCTCATGGCACCATTGAGCCTCGGCAAGAGCTTCATCCATACTGATCGTATAGCGCTCAAAATCCGGGTTTGCTTTGCGGATTCCGCAGTAGTAACAGTTCTTGGTGCAGATGTTGCTGAGCTCGATCAAGCCGCGGAAATAGACTTTTGTGCCCACATATTGCTTTTTGATTTCGTAGGCTGCTTTATATAGCGCGTTCAAATCTTCCTCTGTGGAAAGACTTAGCATGCGAATTAGTTCACTTTTGTCAGGACGCATTTGTTTACCTCTTGCCGATATTATATCCTTTGGAGCGCGCTATGCAAGTGCGATTGCATGTTTCATAGCCGTTGCCTGCTTCCGCCACTGTGCCCGGATTGGGCTGATATGAAGCTGTAATTCTCCCATGGGCATAGCAAGATATGGGCTTGATATCAGCCTGATTCCAGCTTGAGAAATGTGGGGTGCACTAGGCATGACGCCTCTCCCGAGCCGCTCTCTGCCAGATACTTTGATGTATGGCATAGCTACCAAAGCACGAATACGTCCCCTGCGGAGTGCTAAGCACATTGACGATAATCACGCATATATCCAAGCTATACAGTGTATTGTTTACAAATCTGATGCACCTTTGGCATAACCTAAGAGTCAGTTTTTGGCATCATCTCAGTTTGGATCACGTCTCTGGAAACACTTCATGATGAAGAGGGAAACCAGCTTACTTTGGGAACTTTCATTTCTGCTTTCATCTACTGCATTCTGATAAGTAAGCAGTTTCCTTCGGCAAGGCCTTATGATGATAATAACAATTTGCGTGCCGAGACAAAAGCAATTACATTTTCAGGTATAACTAATGCTGCCTTGATCAGATACGCCAGTTTGCAGGAACTGATGCTGCGGTTACAATCAATTTGCTGGAAGCTTTGACCTAATTAGCGCAACAGGCGTGACGCCCTGAGCACAGAGTTGCCATCAGCAGCCAAGCGCAAATGATCTTGAATGGCAGCAAAGACGGAGTGCCGAATCCTAATGACAGGCTGGACGTTGAAGATAGATACAAAATTTTAACCAAAGCCTTGCAGAATAATCTCAGGGTAGTTACCGGCAAGAAAGGCAAGCCCTTATATTGTAAAGGAGAAAGGGAAATGACAAGACAAGAACTGATTCAAAGGCTGACCGCGCAGATGAAAGAATGGGATGCGGAAGTCATAAAGCTGGAGGCTAAAGCACAAGGAGCCACAGCTAAAGCTGAGGGAGATTTTCAAGAACAGGTTGATACTCTTAAGCAAAAGAAAGAGGAAGCCGGAATCAAGCTGAAGGAAATCGAAGAGGCCGCAGAAAGCGCTTGGGAAGAGCTGAAAAACGGGGCTGAAAATGTTTTCGAAGAACTGTCAAATACTTTTAAGTCCGTATTGTCTAAGTTCAAGTGATCCTGATCCAAACAATATAAGCCAGCTAATCGTTGCCACTGCATAATATCCAGCTGTCTGCAGTGGCTTCTTTACACCAAAATGTGTTAGCAAGCACCATGTGCATGATGTGCCCGGGATGGCTTCACTGATTGGGGACATACATCGTCTCTTGTGGCTGGCATATGCCTTATCAAGATCATACAAGATAATTGAGCAATAAGCTCTCAATAAGGTTGATATGAATCAAATCATCGTCTTCGTCACTCTGGGCTTGGCCCTGATCATGTTCATCTGGGATAAGATACGCTATGATTTCGTAGCGCTTTCTGCTTTATTTCTGCTTGTAATTTTGGGGATAATTCCTGCCGGAGATGCATTTGCCGGATTTGCTCACACGGCAGTGATTACCGTGGCCGCAGTGATGATCATCGGTGAAGGCATGCTGAGCTCCGGACTAATCGATGTGGTGGCCAAGTATCTGCAAAGAATAGGTGATAGACTCTTTTGGCAGATTCTTGTTTTATGCATCATCACGGCTTTGGCTTCTGCTTTTATGAACAATGTGGGAGCGTTGGCGATCATGATGCCGGTTGCAATCAAGCTTTCCCGAAACAGCAACAGATCCCCATCTGCGATCCTGATGCCTTTGGCCTTTTCCTCTCTTCTGGGAGGCATGATTACTCTCATCGGAACCCCACCGAACATCATTATTGCATCTCTTCGCCAAGAAGCTTTGGGCGGATCGTTCCGGATGTTTGATTTTGCTCCTGCAGGCCTTCCTCTGGCGGGAATCGGCATCCTCTTTATGGCAGCCATCGGCTGGAGATTGATCCCGATGCGGAAAGCAAAACCTGATGACGATGATATCTTTAAGATTGAGGACTACATCACCGAAGTGGAGCTGACTGAAGATAGCAAGATCATCGGCAAATCAATCACCGAGCTGCGAGACAGCGATGATTTTGAGATCAATGTTCTGAGCCTGATTCGCAACAAGTTGAGCATAAACGTGCCCAAAGCCCAAGAAATATTGCGGGAAGGGGACATCATTATCTTGGAATCAGATTCCGAAAACCTCAAGTCTTTTATTGATATTTGCAAGGTAAGCTTGGTTGGATATCCTGATTCCGAAGATGAAGAGCAGGATTCTGAGTTAAAAGCCGAGAAACTCACGATCCGCGAAGTAGTGATGCTGGATAGTTCCCGTTTAATCGGCAAGACAGCCGCCGGCATTCATATGCGGGAGCGCTATGGGGCAAATCTTTTGGCCATTGCCAGGGGCAATCGCAGATTGATCAAGCGCATCGACCACTCCAAGTTCAAAGCCGGTGACGTGCTCTTGCTGCAGGGCAGTGAAGACAGGCTGAGTGATAGCATCACCAGAATGGGTTGTTTGCCTATTTCCTACCGTGAAATTCGCATCGGGCACCCCCGCAGAATTATTAGTGCCCTGCTGATCTTCGGAGCAGCCATCACTTCTTTGCTCATGGGTCTTTTGCCGGTGCAGATCGCCTTTTCGCTGGCTGCCTTACTTTTTGTTTTCAGTGGTATTGTATCTTTCCGGGAAGTATATGAAAACATCAATTGGCCGATCATCGTGCTCTTGGCAGCAATGATCCCGGTAGGTATGGCTCTGGAGAGCTCCGGTGCTGCGCAAATGATAGCATCAAACATTGTGAAGCATGGCGCTAATCTGGCTGTGTGGCAGATCATCGGGGGCATCATGCTGATTTCCATGCTGCTTTCAAATGTAGTGAACAACGCTGCCACCGCAGTCCTGATGGCTCCTATAGCCTTGAAGATTGCCGGCGGTCTCCAGCTCTCCCCGGATGCCTTCTTGATGGCCATTGCCCTGGGAGCATCATCTGCCTTTCTAACCCCTATCGGTCATCAATCAAACACGCTGGTGATGAGCCCCGGAGGATATAAATTCAGCGATTACTGGCGTTTGGGGCTACCCATCCAGATCCTCGTTTTATGCCTGGGGACACCTATAATCCTTTATGTTTGGATTTGAAATCAGGCAAGGCATGTTTTCCACCCTTGATATTGATTCCATTTGACCGTATAACATATAGGTAAACATTAAGATACACAAGGTCAAATGAAGCCAATTGCACAAGCCGGGTTGATCAGACTCGCAGTAAAGCACGCTCAAGGACAAAGAATTTGATTGACACGATTATGAGTATAGAAAACATGGCAACAAACGGAGCCGCCAGCTTCTGCCTTACTGCCTGGATGTGTGTGTAAGGCCTGACGAAAACTATAAAATACAGTCATATAATTACTGTGAAGCAGGCGGAGTTTCCCTCGGGAGATTTCGCCTGCTTCATTTCCGGTAAGAAGGAGGTTCTTATAATCCGGATTAAGCGTTTCAAAGCTAAGACCAAGGAAGTGGTGCCGAAAGAACGGATCAACCATCAGATAACCTCTGATAAAGTCCGCCTGATAGGTGCCGACGGCAAACAGATTGGTGTGGTATCCGTGCGTGACGCGCAACGCCGTGCTGATGAGCTAGAATTGGACCTGGTGGAGATTTCTCCCACCTCCGATCCGCCTGTGTGCCGCATCTTGGACTTCAGCAAATACTATTTCCAGAAAGAAAAGAAAGCCAAAGAAGCCAAGAAGAAACAGCATGAAGTGGAAATCAAAGAGATCAAATTTGGTCCGAACACCGAAGAACACGACTACGATTTCAAGAAGACCAATGCCATTAAGTTTCTGAAACAGCACAACAAGGTGAAATTCACCGTCCGTTTCCGTGGGCGTCAGATGGCTCACAAAGAATTGGGCTACAAAGTGTTGGAAAAGCTGAAAGTAGATCTGGCACACATCGCGGATGTGGATCAAGAAGCCATCTCAGATCGCAATCTTCTTTTCATTGTGGTGTCTCCCAAAAAGGATATCGACCGCATATTGGGGGGCGAACCCACTACCGAACAAGAGCCAGTGGTTCAGGAAGAACAGGTGAATCCCGAAACCCTGACCGGCGAATAATACTGATGTTTCAGGCAGCACGGCCGACGGCGTCCAAACCTGCCGTTGCAGCAGAGTCCTGCCATCCATATAGATAAAATCAAGGAGTTATAAAATGCCAAAGATCAAAACCAATCGATCTGCCGCTAAGCGCTTCAAGCTAACCGGCACCGGAAAGATCGTGCGCCATCATGCCAAATCAGCGCACATTAAGACCAAAAAATCCGCCAAACTGAAACGTAACCTTCGCACCAGCGCCATCGTGGTCAAAGCCGATGAGAAAAGAGTTTACAGAATGCTGGGAATGTAAAGGAGAATAGAGATGCCAAGAGTAACTAATAACGTAGCAGCCCATCGCAGAAGAAAAAAATACATGCTTGCCGCCAGAGGCTATTTTGGCCGCCGGAGCAAGACATACCGCGTTGCACGCCAGACCGTAGAACGCGCCATGGCTTTCGCCTTTGCGCACCGTAAACTGAAAAAACGCCAGTTCCGCAGACTGTGGATCACTCGTATCAACGCTGCTTGCAGATTGAATGATATGAGCTATAGCAAGTTTATCAACGGATTGCACAAGAGCAACATCGAGATCAATCGCAAGACCTTGGCTCACCTTGCGTGGCACGACGCCGGCGCTTTTGCCCGCCTTGTTGAGATCGCCAAAAACGTTTAGCAAGATGATGTAAATTTGATGCTCCTTTGAGTATCACCATATAGATAAACGAGAAAGCGGTTTTCGACAGATAAACCGCTTTCTTGCGTAATAGACATATTATCAGAGGTTTGTATAGTGCAAGAACAGTTGGAACTAATGTTACGGGAAGCGGAGCAGGAAATATCCGGATGCTCCAATCCCAACGATATCTTGAACACAAAAGCTAAATATCTGGGCAAAAAAAGCGTCCTCAACAGTCTGTATGGCAAAATGAAGGATCTGGATGCGCAAGAGCGCCCTGCTTTCGGCAATCAGCTGAATCAAGTCCGCTCCCAAATCGAGAATTTGCTCAATCTGCGCGCTGTTGCCATCAAAGAAGCCTCCTGGAAGAGCGAGATCAAGGCAATCGATGCCACAATGCCGGGTCTGCCTTTTGGGCGGGGTGGCTATCATCCGCTCAGCATTATCCGCAGGGAAATCGATGAAGTGTTTCTCAGCATGGGTTTCGAGATTGCCGAAGCTAACGATATAGAGGACGAATTTCACAATTTTGACGCGCTCAATACACCGCAGGATCACCCGTCCCGCAATTTGGCGGATACCTTCTATGTGGAGGGTGGCTTCTTGCTGCGCACCCAAACTTCCACGGTGCAGATCCGCGTCATGGAAAACTATAAACCCCCGATCCGCATTATCTCGCCGGGGCGGTGTTATCGCAACGACAAACCGGATCCTTCCCACTCTCCCGTCTTCCATCAGGTGGAAGCACTGGTAGTGGATAAAGGCGTGAGCATGAGCGACCTGCAGGATACCCTGCAAAACTTTGCTGCCACCATGTTTGGTCACAAAGTGAAAAGCCGGATCCGACCGCATTTCTTCCCCTTTACCGAACCTTCTGCTGAGATGGATATCTCCTGCGTGGTTTGCGAAGGCAAAGGCTGTCGCGTTTGCAAACAAAGCGGCTGGCTGGAAATGGGCGGTGCCGGGATGGTGGATCCTGCCGTGTTTGACATCCTGGGCATAGACTCCGAGCTATATACCGGGTTTGCCTTTGGCTTGGGTATCGAGCGGATTGCCATGCTGAAGTATAACATTCCGGATATGCGCATCCTCTTTGAAAACGATCTTAGAATGCTGCGTCAATTCAAAGGAGAGATGTAATGAGAATCGCACTATCTTGGTTAAAACGCTATTTGCCGCTGGCTGGTCACGAGGCCAAGCTGGCGGATCTGCTTACCTTTGCCGGCATCGAGGTGGAAGGCATTGAAAAACTTCAGGCCTTGGGCGCGACCGTGATTGCAGCCAGAGTAATCTCTGCCGAACCGGTCCCCAAAACTGACCATCTGAAGCTCTGCCTGGTGGACATCGGAGATACCGAATATCCCGAAAAAGATGCGGATAACCGCATTCAGGTGATTTGTGGCGCGCCGAACTGCGAAGCCGGGATGATGGCTGTGCTGGCCTTGCCGGGAACCGCGCTGAAGGATATCACTATCGCCAAAGCGAAGATCCGCGGGATTCATTCCCACGGGATGCTCTGTTCCGAGCGTGAGCTGGGGCTTTCAGAGAACCATGCGGGGATCATCCATCTGCCTCCGGATACACCTGTTGGCGTTTTGGCAGATCGCCTCTTTGCTCTTCCGGATACCATTTTTGAACTGGAGATTACTCCGAATCGCAGTGACCTTTTGGGTTACAAAGGGATCGCGCGCGATCTTTCCGCCCGCTTGAATGTGCCTACGATCGAGCCGGAAGTTCAGGATCTGTCCGCGCCGCTCAGCACTTTGCAACTGGGTCTATTCAACGAAGAACCCACGCTCTGCCCGCGCTATACAGCCAGAGTGTTCGAGGGTGTGAAGATTCAGGATTCCCCTCTGTGGATGAAGACCGCCCTGATCAAGAGCGGACTGCGACCGATCAACAATATCGTGGATATCACCAACTTTGTGATGCTGGAATGTGGACATCCGCTGCATGCCTTCGATTATGATGCTCTCGCCTCCCGCGACGGGGCAACCGGACATCCGGATATCGTGGTGCGCAGAGCTGCGGACAAAGAAGCGTTTCTGGCCCTGGATGGTAAGAACCACGAGCTCTGCATTCAAGATCTGGTGATCGCTGATGGCAAGCATCCTTCCGCTCTGGCGGGAGTAATGGGCTCCAAAGATTCCGGGATCAATCCTGAAACCAAAAACATCGTGCTGGAAAGCGCAGCCTTCCACCCGGGTACAATCCGCAAGACTTCATATGATCACAAAATCAGCTCGGATTCGTCCTACCGCTTCGAGCGCCACCTGTCTCCCCGATACGCGCGGGAGATCAGTGAAAGAGCCACTGCCCTGATCCTGGACCTGGGCGGGGTAAAAGCTATGGGAAATCTGCTGGATAGCTACCCCAGCGAAGATCAAGAGATCATCCTGGGTGTGCGTCCTTCACGCTTTAAGCTGCTGATCGGCATGGAGATCGATCCGGCTCAGATGAAGGACATCCTGCAAAAGCTGGGCTTTGCATATATCCAAGATGCCGCGCATCAACCTGGGCTTGTGGCAGATCTGAATCAGCTCGCCCCGGCTGTAACCGCAGAGCAAGTGGCGCAGTATTACAGGGTTCCGGGCTATCGCAAAGATGTGACCCGCGAGGCTGATATCCTGGAAGAACTGGCGCGTTTGATCGGTTACGATAAAGTGCCTCAAAGAACTGTTTTACAACAAGTGATGGACCGTCACGCTTACCGGATTCAGAAGAAAGCGGCGGAATGGATCGTAGCCTGGGGTGCTTATGAAACTCTGAATTATAGCTTTACGGATCCTGCGCAGATGCAGAGCCTGGGCTTGAAAGAAGAAGATCAGCCTTATATTCACCTGATCAATCCCCAGAGCAGCAATCAGTCTGTGATGCGGGTCTCGCTTGTTCCGCAGTTGCTTACAAATCTGGCCTACAATATCAATCATGCTGAGCGCGATGTGAAGCTGTTTGAACTGGGCAAGGTGTATCTGAAGAACGCCAAGGGGCACACGGAGCCCAAGCATATGGGCGCAATCTGCACCGGGGCGATCAACGAGGAGCACTATAAAAACAAGCTTCAGGCAGTTGATTTTGCTTGGGCTAAAGGCTGTTTTGAAGGCTTGTTGCAGCACCTGGGGCTATCCCCTCAGGCACAAGCTTGCTCTATCCCGTACCTGGCAGAGGGTGAAGCTTTTGCCTATGAGCTGGATGGTAAGCACCTGGGTTGCTTCGGCAGAATTCAATCGCCGGTATTGGAAGCCTGGGGAATCGACGCCACAAACCTCAAACAAGAAGTCTGGCTGCTGCTTTGGGACATCGATGCGCTTGCTTCTGCTACCAGGAGCCTGAGTGTCACCTTTGTAAATATACCGAAGCATCCGGCGGTGGTGCGGGATCTCTCCTTCCTGCTCTCGGACGCCTACACATATGGGCAGGTTCGGCAGCAGATAGTGGGCTTGGAGCCCGCTTTGGTGCGCGATGTTCAGGTCTTTGACGAATATCGCTCAAAGCAAATCCCTGAAGGATTTAGAAGTCTCAGTCTGCACATTGTCCTGCAAGACCAAGAAAAAACATTGACAGATGAACGCGTTGATGCGCTGATGACTTCGGTGCAAAAAACACTATCAGAAAAATATAATATTACGATGAGGTAAAAAAATGGAAAGCCCGATTTTAAACCTGCAAGAGAGATTGCAGAAACTGATCGATCAATATACTGCAGATAAAAAGGCTATGGATGAGCTGAAGATACAATACGCCCGGCTCAGAGAAGAGAACGTGCAACTGATGTCTCAGATCGAAGATTACTCCAAGCTGCTCAGCGATACCGAAGGCAATCTGAAGAACTTGCAGATAGAACACGACAAGCTGCAAGGAGCCCACAATGATATGCAAAATATGCTCTTTGGCATCGAAAGCTTTGCCGATGACGCGATCAAAAAAATCGACGGCATCTTCCCCAAACTTGAGGATAGTGAGTAAACCATGCAATCAGTAGAGGTGGAGATTTTCGGGCGGCGCTTCCGTCTGAGAAGCGATAACCCCACCCACACTCAAAAGATCGCGACAGAGTTGTCGCGCCAACTGACTGAACTCTATGAAACCTACGAGCATCTGGATTTTGCCAGGCTTCTGCTCTTGGCGTGTTTTCAACGCGAAGAAAGCTTGCAACATGCCCTTGAGGAAAACGATACCCTGAAGTCTGAACTCAACCGGGTGAACCAGATGATCGAAAAGATCATGACATTTTGATATTTGCCTGCGGAATGCGTGATATGGATTGCAAAAAAGCCATACACTAAGAAGGGAGTCGAGCCATGAGTGGCGTGCGTGCCGGCAAGTCCCGGATACACAAAGCTTACCAGGTAGATTCCCACCTGCAAGTCGGCTTTGAAAAAAGTCAAACATACACGGTTCCCGCGGGCTTATGATTCCGATCCCCCAGAGCAATTTGGGGGACGTAAATAGATTGAAGGAAATAAATTATGCCGAATCCATACATTGCGTTGGCTATAGGCCTTGTAGCAGGCTTCATCGTAGCCGCGGTTATTTATCTTGTAAAGCGCAATACAGCGTTCAAGCTGGTTTCTCAGGCTACTGAGATTGCCGAAAACATCAAGAAAGATGCCAAGACTGAAGCCGAAAACCAGAAGAAATCCACTTTGCTGGAAGCCCGTGAAGAGTGGTTCAAACAAAAACGCATCCTCGATGAGGAAGTGAAAGAGCGCCAACGTGAACTGCGCGCACAAGAAAAGAAGTATAACGAACGCTTGGGCAGCTTGGATAAGCGCCTGGACTCCCTGGATAAAAAGGAAAACAGCCTCAGCGAACAAGAACGCAAACTGAAAAACAAGGAAGACGAGCTTCAGGGCAAGAAACAGGAATATGAGAGCATCCTCGTGGAACAGAAGACCAAGCTGGCAGAAGTAGCCGGCCTCAGCCGCGAAGAAGCTCTGGAACGCCTGAGACTGGAGCTGATCTCCACCGCGCGTCAGGTGGCGGCAAATGATGCCAAGCTGACGATCGAACAAATCAAGCTGGACGCCTCCAAGAAGTCTGCCGAAATCCTAGCCACCGCTATTCAGCGCATGGCTGTGGATCATGTGTCCGAAACCACTGTATCGGTGGTGTCGCTGCCTTCTGACGAGATGAAGGGACGCATCATCGGCCGTGAAGGCCGTAATATCCGCACCTTCGAAAAAGCCTCGGGAGTGGATCTGATCATCGATGATACTCCGGAAGCGGTAGTGCTCTCCTGCTTTGACCCTGTTCGCAGAGAGATTGCCAGGCTCTCGCTGGAAAAGCTGATCTCGGACGGCAGAATTCACCCCGGCCGCATTGAGGAAGTGATCTCCAAGACTACCAAGGAAATGGATGAAACCTTAATCAAGATCGGTGAAAAAGCCGTTTTGGAAACCAATATCCACAATATATCCCCGAACCTGATCAGAGTATTGGGTCGCTTGAACTACCGTACTTCATACGGACAGAATGTGTTGCAGCACTCCATAGAAGCAGCGTGGATTTGCGGGATTTTGGCCGCGGAACTACACCTGGATCAGGAAGTGGCGCGCCGCGCAGGCTTGTTGCACGACCTCGGAAAGGCTGTGGATCACGAGTTTGACGGCACTCACGCCATCATCGGCGCAAACCTGGCTCGCAAGAACGGCGAAGGCAAGCTGATCGTAAACGCTATCGAAGCGCATCATGAAGAGGTGGAAGCCCTTTCTGTATATGCCGCGCTGGTGCAAGCTTCTGACGCCATCTCCGGTGCCCGCCCCGGTGCCCGCCGCGAGATGCTGGAAACCTATATGCAGCGCCTTTCCAAGCTGGAGGAGATCGCTAATTCCGTAGAAGGCGTGAGCAAGTCCTATGCCATCCAGGCCGGTCGCGAATTGCGCATCATCGTAGAGCCCTCAATTGTGGAAGAGAACCAAACCCCGCTTCTGGCCACCGAGATTGCCGCAACCATCGAGAAACAGGTGCAATACCCGGGTCAGATCAAAGTAACAGTGATCCGCGAGACCCGCCAGATAGCGATGGCAAAATAGATGCGGATTCTGTTCTTTGGTGATGTGTTCGGAAAGCCCGGCCGAATGGTGCTTCTTACTTACCTGAAGGACATCATCGCCGAGCATGGCGTGGATATCGTGATCGCCAACGCCGAGAATCTTGCCGATGGCAGAGGGCTTACAGAGAAGACGCTGAAGCCGCTGTTTTCCGCGGGTGTAGATGCCGTCACCGGCGGTAATCACTTGTGGGACAGGGAAGAGGCACATTCATATATCGCCCGCGAATCCAGAATCGTGAAACCGCTGAATTTCCCCAAAATCGCCCCCGGGCATGAAGTGTATCGCATTCAGAAAGATCAGTTCTCTCTGGACGTAATCAGCCTTTGCGGGCAGATCTTCATGCCACCGTGCAATTCGCCTT
>DHVK01000003.1 GCA_002412625.1 Cloacimonetes bacterium UBA5210 | reverse complement strand
GTAATGGAAAACTCCCCTACCCTATTCTGGCGCGGATATCATCTCTCAACCCGTGATAGCAGCATGTTTCCGGGTGCCTCACAAAGTTACCCGGGCTATCATGAAGCTGATATAAAGCTGTGATTATCGAATGAGCAGAGCTTGATAAGGGCTTTAAACTAAGTCATGATATCTTTAGAGGAATATCCAACGCAGCAAGTAGAAGATTTGAATGACCTTGATAAGATTAAGATAATAAGCTACTTCAGAGATGGAATATCTTTTATTTTAACAGGAATCCCCAATTTCATATCTCTGTTGTATCCTTGCAGATGTATTATTTGAGGGTCATTTTTCCATCTTATCTCAATATGATAATCCACGCAAGCAAGCATGCAGTTTTCTGCTTCGACACCCAGTAGTGTGGGCTTTAACTCCGTTGCTATATCTTCATATTCGGCTTTGTTTAAATCAAGCAGAGAGGTATAAATCTTATATTCGGTGTTGCTTTTTTTCAAGCTATACTTCTCAATATCTGATTTCTTGCTACCGTGAGGTATGAACCAAGGCAAATCGCTCTTTCTCACTAAAAATAGTGAATATCTGGAGTGCCTGCTACTTGCTTTAAAGAGATGCAATTCAATGCCCTGGAACTCATTTTTTGACAAGCCCTTAATATTGAGGTTATCAATATGGAATCTTATATTGATGTTAAACCCGATAAGAACGAATTGTTCAGCCTCGGCATTAAGCTTGCTAACTGCGGGGAACAAATCCTCCATGGGCACCAAATATTTTTTGCCATTCTGAGCACAAAATGAATTATATAGCTCACTCTGCTTCTCAGAGATAAGCGGAATGGTGATAAAATCTTCTCTGCAAGGAGCGTTCTGAAAATCTTCCTTCCCAATAATTCTTCTTGTCCCTGTAATATGCCAGCTCGAGTATTCACTGCTTATCTCATCTTTGTTAGCAATGACCTTGGTTTTCTCTATCCACTCACTTAGTGAATCAGTATTAGCAATGACCATGGTGTTCTTTATCGACTCACTAAGTGAATCAGTAATTCTATTCAAGAACTCTGCTTCCAGTAGTTGATCTGGCTGGTAATTTTTCTTAAGGCGTTTGATTTCCGCACGTATCTTGGCAATTAGCTCATCTAATTGACTGATGATAAATTTCCTATTCTCTTCAACTATACCTTCATAGCCGATACCATGGAGTATATCAATTTTATCTAACAGACTTTCTGTTTCCCTTTTTAGATATTCCGCACTTGATTCCCATGCAGTTAGCACGGATATATCACAAGGCAACGATGGAAGATCATAATGATATGAGTGTCCATATATCGGGATCAGAGTGAACAAGCGAATGTATAGAATCGCTATGTAAGTGCAAGTAAAGCCGCGAGTTGCATCAGTCTGGTTGATGCCTTCCATATTTGGATATTCATAGGTCATGGGCGTCAAAGAGTAATAGAGGTCGTAACGATCATGAGACATCAGGAAGAGACGAAAGACTTCTGTAAAAGTGTCCGGTAGTAGATAATCTTTGGGGGCCATGATGATGTGTATGAAAACACTCTGCGAATAACTTCATACTTGCGTAAGTACAATAGTAACCCACCCAGATTGGCATGGTAACATACATATTTGAGTAATGGCAGCAGTTTATTGTTGTTGAGGTCGATATGGGCCTCTAAGTACTCTGGGAATTCTTCCATGCTTGAATATCCTCCATCCTTGGCGCATCCTGATGCTGCTTGCAATGCATTAACCCATTTAAGCATTAAATCGTCAAAATTTTTATCTGAAAGCATGTTAGTAGAGAGTTCATGATTATACAGATAATCTCTTACCCGTCTGTCTGCATTTTCCCAATAATCCATGAAGATACTGATTCTGTCTCTGTTTATTACTTCGATCAAATTATACCAAGTATGCTGGGTCAGATTTTGGTTATCAAAATCCTTTATACAATGTTTTTGGAACCACACATTTCTTAGGATATCCTTGGAAAGCCCTTCAAAAACACTGTCATCCCTAGCTAGGGTTGCATTGAAGATTTTTCTGCTTAGGTCATAGTAAATCTTGTCTTCACTACTCTTGACGGGATTAGAAACACTATCCCCGATTGACATTGAAAATAGCTTAACTATCTCACTAACAATGTCTTCATCGCCAGTCTTCACATAGGATACTATAATTGAAGCTACTATCTTCAGCGATTCCTCAGTTTTCCCGCTTGATTTTTTCCTGTTCGCTTGAGTTTCGTGTAGCAATAGACGTCTAGAGGTTTTTATTGGGTCATAGTATGTCAACATCCGAGATACTAATCCAAAGAAAGAGGAGATTGCAAGTACTCCTAATAGAAGCAGCATGCGTTCAGCTGAACCACTAAAGATTAATTCAATTATACCTATCTTAATGGGTGGAATATTAAATATCCAACAAACGCAAAAAAATACCGATGCTAAAAGAGACCAAAAAAAGTACTTGTATATTGGTTCTTTTTTAAACTGGTCGACTATTCGCATTGTGCCATATTTGTTGCTCAAGTCAGATATCATATTTAGCAGTAAAGGGAAGGCAACACCCATCATTGCGACAATGAAATTAACCATATATCCAATTTTTTCCATAATTTTATTACTCCTGGCGATTAAATACAGAACAATGCAGAACAATCCCCCTGGATCCTGAACCCATATGCGCATAGTTTTCAGAATTCTACTAGCAATGGTGACCAATACTTCGTCGTGTTCATGTTCTTTAACCGAGAATGGAACCGCATCCAGCGACACCCTTCTCAAAGAGATTATGCTTCCAACTCTCTGAACAACAATTCTACGTTGGATATCCATGTGTCAAGTACAATTTATATTTCGATCTATCCATTTTGATTTCAGTAATCAGGGGATTAACTTGACAGAAAGAGCGGGATATCCGGCATTGTACAACATGGATGCACCAAAAAACTATCTGCTTGCCGATGCAGAACACCCCCTGATTTGTACAGATAAGGTGTGGGATGAGCTGCTTTTGTACAATATCGCTCCGCGCAGAGCAGAAGCCCTTTTTGCGGATTTTTTTGAACTGACAGATAAGCGCTTGAACGAGAATTATATCCTGAAACATCTATCCGGTGGGCAGAAGGTGATATTGATGGCATTGTTGGCATTGCACTCTCCGGCACGAAGGATTTGCTTTATGAATCTGGAGCGATCCCTGGACCCGGACAAAGCCGCGCGCTTGCAAGATCTGATCCGGCGCAGTGGCAAAGAGATCATCTGGCAGAGGGTTGATGATCACGATTGAGCAGGGGCAGTATCCGATCTGGCAAGGGTTTTCGCTGCATCTTCCGGCAGATATCCGCTTTGAGCCAGGAATGAACTACCGGCTGGACGGACCGAATGGCAGCGGGAAAAGCAGTTTTATCCACCAAGTACTGCTTGCCAAGATCCGCAAAAGGCAGGATCTCCACATTATCTGCCTTGAGCAACAGATGTATATGCAACTCTATGCCCTGCGGGCTTGGGCGGCTGTCTGCCATCCGGGTAAGAAAATTGTAGATGAAGCCGATGTGTGGAATCTCTTGTGGGAGGATCTCGCCGGTATTGCCGATACCAAACCTGTGGTGATTATATCCGATGAAGCCCACAGGATCGCGATTCCGGAAGGGCTAAAGCGCCCGCACTGCCTGATATACAGTTCTCACAGCTATACTGTGGCCGGGAGTTTAGCCCTGCAGTTTGTTCCCCAAACGGATACGCAGAGTGAAGTACTCTTGCGGCAGGCGCAAGGCCGGGAAGAAATATGAGCCGGCTGATTATTGCCGCATCGGTGTTCACAATTTGGTGTCTGCTGTTTGCGATTATCTGGTTTCAGGATTTGGCTTTGCAGAGCATGATGTTGGCAATCCTGATCGTGTTGACGCTTTTCATCCTGGGCAGAGCCCAGCTGATCGCCCAGGTAAAACTCCTCTGGCCTTTTATCGCAATGCTGATACTGATTTATGCCCTGTTCATCCTGCTCGGGATTGATCCCGCCGGTGATGGAGCGCTAAGCTATTGGCTGGCATACGGTTTACCCAGGGTTTTACTCCTCATGAATGCTTTGCTGGCGTTTCGGCTGTGTTTCGCGCTCGTTTCAGTAGATTCTCTGCTGCATTCGAGGATCAGCATCCACAAACTGAAGTACATAATCTTGGCAAAAATACTATACGACGCGGCAGTACACTCTCATCAGCAACTGAAACAGTGGCAGAACTATGTGCCTTCGATGCGGCTGCAGCAGAGGGGTATGAGAGCTCGTTTCAAGGCAGGATTGAGCACCGTTCTGGCCCTTGTTCTGTATATCCTGGCCGAGGCGGAGATCAAAGGCGAGCGCATCGATAATCTTTTGGCAAACTGTCATACTGAGTCCCCCGCAAAGCCAGGGGCAGTGAACAACAGCAATTTATAATATACATATTCTATACTGAAAAGGAGCTATCATGAAGTGGTACATCACGGTCGGATTCACGGTTTTAGTAATGGTTAGCACACTGTTGATCCGGATCCCGGTTCCCGGAGGCGGTTATTTCAATTTTGGCGACGTGGTAATCGTATTCTGCGGATTATATGGCGGCAAGCGCTCCGGCCTGATTGCCGGAGGTGTGGGAAGCGCAATGGCGGATATCATTGGCTTTCCCTTGTTTGCACCGATAACCTTGGTTGCAAAGGGCACACTGGGGTTTTTTGCTGGATTGGCGCACGATTCCCCCAGCCGGATCAGGTACATCTTGCCGATAATCGGAGCAATTCTAATGGTGGCTATTTACTTTGCAGGAACCTGGTTTATGCCCAGTTTTGGCAAGGCAGCGGCAATCGCGGATTTTCCTCCGAATATCTTGCAAGCGGCCTTGGGTTTTGTGGGTGGTCGGTTGCTGTTTCTGGCATACAAGCGTATCGAAACCGGCAAATAGAGTAAATTAGGTTGTCAGAAACCCGCAAGCGGGGTATCATGTAGATAAATGCAGAATAAATGTAAGGAGTAAAGACATGTCGATACCCTTCAATATCCGACGTATGAAAGAGACGGAATTGCATTACCCGGAACGTTTTGCAAGTATGTCCCAGAAAGACTATGGGCTGATCTTTTGGAACGAGGGCAACAAAAACTCGATGGAGAGTAACCATGCCGTAATCTCAGATTTCATCGGCATAGAAAGTAGTCTGAGAGACATCGAATCATTCTATAAGGCCAAGGGAATTGCGCCTCGGATCTTCAGCTCGCTTCAGTCCAATGAACTGGATAAGGTATCCGTACCCCTCGAAAAGCATGGCTTCAAGGTGGAAATCAAAGATCATGAATACTTCCTGCATGACCATGAAAGCAGTGTGAAACCGGCGGATGATCTGCAAATCCACAGAATCAAACAACTGGATATCGATATCATGGAGACCATTGCTTTGGAATATGGTGGAGACTGGACCATCCGGGTTGTGGAGCGCCATTTGCTGCACCCGTCTTATCATCTGTTGGGCGGATATCATCATGGCGAACTGGCCGCGCTGGCTTCCGTGAGCGTGTTTGCCGGTTACAGCCGCATCTCAGACCTGTTCACCCGCGAGAAGTTCAGAGGCAGAGGTTATGCCGGTAGCATGGTGCATACTTTGGTGCAATATCACAGAGGGATTAGCGAAAACCACCTGTATTTGTTCTCGGATAACCCAGGAACCAGCAGAGTCTTCGAGAAAACGGGCTTTTCCCGCTTGCCTCAGGATTTTGTGAGTTGGGTGGCAGCAAAGGAATAGCTCTCGCCTAGTTACTGACGACTATTCTGGGAATCTGGAATGGTAAACGGGCCAGGAGCTCGTAGTTGACCGTGTTTGTCAGTTCCGAGAAGGATGCAACGCTTATTTGCATATCGCCTTGTTTGCCGATCAGCACCACTTCATCGCCGGCTTTTACCGAAGGCAGGTGGCTGATGTTTACCATAAACATGTTCATGTTTACCATGCCTACCACATCGGCCTTTTTGCCGTGAATCAGCACGTGTCCGAAATTGCTGAGGCTGCGGTTGTAGCCGTGGAAATAGCCGATCGGGATTGTGGCCAGGCGCATGTTTTTGGTTGCCAGATACGCGTTCCCGTAGTTTACGAAGTTTCCGCGTTCCACGCTCTTCACGCTCATCACCCTGCTTTTCCAGCTTAGCACAGTTTTAAGGGGATCTTTGGTGAATTTGGCTTCCTCAGAGAGCAGATTCTTCATCTTGGTTTCCATCGAAGGCCAGAAGCCGTATTGAGCGATTCCGAACCGCACCATGTCCATGATCGTGTGGGGATAGATCAGCGCGGCTGCTGAACAGGCACTGTGGTAGTACTGCGCAGTAACGCCCTGTTTCTTCAGGCTTTTACGCAATCTGATGAAATTGCTCAGCTGGTTCTGTATTCTGGAGAAATTGGCAATGCTCTCGGCTCCGGCAAAATGGGTGCAGATGCCCTCAAGCGTGAGATAACGGGCGTTTTTCTTGATCAGGCGGATTACTTCCGGCAACACTTCTTCTTCCAGCCCGGTGCGAAACATGCCGGTTTCCAATTCCAGGTGAATTTTGGCTTTCTTCTTGATCTTGCGCGCCATTAGGATCGCGCTGTTCAGCCTTTCGAGCGAAAACACATAAAAGGAGATCTCGTGATCGATCACCCAATCCATCTGGTCATCATCAAGCATGCCCAGTATGATCAGATTGCTGTCTCTGCGTTTCACCTGCAAAGCCCGGTATGCCTCATGGGCATCATAAACCGCAAAGTGCTGCACTCCGCAGGCTTCAGCCAATGGAACGAACTCCTCAATTCCGTGACCGTAGGCATTGCCCTTGATCACGGAGACAAATATGCTCTCTTTTCCGATTCTTTTTGTGAGATAGCGGATGTTCTTTTTGAGCGCGCTGCTATCCAGTTCAATCCAACTTGGTTGTAGCATAAAGTGCCGCTCCTGTGGGGATTTGTATTTCATGATATGTCATTGGGACACTTTCGCACTTAAGGGTCTGGGGTCAAGGTAAAAATAGGCTGCGCTGTATCTTGATCATGGCCAGCCCTTTTCATGCAGGTGATTCTTGGTGCTACAAAAAAGTGGGTCTGCCAAAAATAAGTGAGGTTTTACCCGGATTTGTCCAGTGCTTGTCCACTATATATAAATAGGGGGTTTTATCTCCCGAAAGATCTTTGATGTGCATAGTGTGAATGTTTGAGATAAGCCCCGGACCAAAAAAAACGCCCCGCAGTGCAGCAGGGCGTTATTGGGTATAGCAGTTATTTCAAGAGGGTGATTTTGCGGGTGGCTTCATATTCCTTGGCTTTCATCTTGACCAGATACGGACCGGAGGATACTTCTCTGCCACTGGCATCTTTGCCATCCCAAGTAACTGTATATGCAGCAGGTTCTTTGTTCTCCGAAACCAAGGTGCGGATCTTTTGTCCACGAGTGTTGTAAACTTCCATGCTGACATGACCGGCGACGACAATGTCATAGGAGATGCTGATCAGGGGATTGAAGGGATTTGGATAAGCGTTTTTCAGGGAAGTGGATTTAATCACCTCGGGAATAGGCTCTTCCTCTGTCTCAATTTTTACCTGAATCGAGTTTGAGTAGCTTGTAGAGCCGGTTATGTCCTGAATCTGTAGCCAGTAGTAGTATTCACCGAGACCGGGGAGTTCGGAATCTGTGAAGGTATAGTTTGTCGTAGCTGAAGTGTTGGTTGCCTCAATGAGGGGGCTAATGGTCTCTGCCGCCGAAAGTTCATTGCTGATTCCGCGGAGGACGTAGAACCCCTGGACTCCGGATTCGGCTTGTGTGGTCCAGCTGATTCTAACATTGGATCCGGTGAGCACAATCGCGCTGAAGTTTGATAGCATCACCGGAAGAGTCTGCCCGGTGGCATCGTTGGTAATCAGCTCGAGCCGGTAAGTACCCTTCTGGTTTTTGCTTAGGGCATTCAGGGAAATGGTGAAAGTCTTGTTCAGAGTATTGATACCCATGCTGCCAAGGGGGATTATCCGGCCATCGTTGATTCTGAAACCCAGATCGGTGGGATCGTAAGGGAGGCCGTCATAGGACATCGTGAAGGTTCCGATCCCGATTGAAGGGTTGTCGAAATCCAGCAAGTAGCGCAGACCTTCGGGACTGGTGCCGACGCTGATTGATGCTTCCACAACATTGTTGCTTTGGGGGTTGAAGCTTTGCGGATCAATCGTCAGAGCAGGATTGATGGTGTAATCCCAGCTAGCGTCATAGTATTGGCCGATGTTCACCGGAGTCGCATCGCTGCTCTTGATTTCAGTACTCCCTGTTCCGTTTCCGGTGGCCAGAGTTTGTGCATTCAGCGCTTCAGAGAAACTGCTGTGGGAACTGGGGTTCGGGCTAAGCGCACGCAAACGGGCATAGTATTGCGTGTTTGCTGCCAGTCCGTTGATCACGAAAGTCTCGGGGCTTGCGGGAAGCTCCAAACTTTGGTACCCAGGAATGAAGGAACCGAACAGCGAATCTGTGGATAAATCAAGCGAGTATCCAACAGCTTCACTCACCGGATTCCACAGGATTTGAACGCTGGAAGTGGTGGGAAGGCCGCTTGTCAGCACAGGAGCAGATAGCACGTCGCCTTGGAAGCTGACTGTAACCGTGTAGCTGCTGCTGGTTCCGTCAAGTGCGCTCAGGACGTATTGCACGGGGTTGCTGAAGTTATTGGCTGTAACCCCGCTGGTTTGCAGGTTTCCGTTTACCCTTGCAGAAATCGAGGGGCTAACTGTGAAACTGGCGACCAGAGCAGTCAGGTTTGTGGAGACAGGGACTGTTAACGAAACCGATTTGGCATCTTGATCTATGGTGCCGCTTACTCCCAGGGCTGCGAAAGAAAATGAAGACATAAGCATTGGCGTGGCAGCAATATTGATGCTCGAGGGATCTTCACTGACACCGGGGTTGTCGTAATCTGCCAGAATGTAGTATAGATAGGAAGTGCCGTTAGTTAGTCCGCTATCGGTATAGCTATATGAGGCTTGCGACGATGAGTAAACAATCTGGTTGATATAATTTCCATTTCGGTACACTTTGAAATTCGCCAAGGCAGTGCTGCCGGCAAGGCCGCTTGGCCGGTTCCACGAAAGTGTCACTTTGCCGTCTCCCACAGAGCTGCAAGCGAAATTGGATACAGGGTTGTTGGCAAAGTCTATGCGGAAACCGGTTGCTGTCTGCAAATCATCAGTTTGACCTACGATCTGGTTTGCCGGGACAGTAACGAAAAGGGTGAAATCGTCTAGTATCGAAGATGCATGTTCATGTTCCAAAGCAGCTCCGCTGAGCGATACACGTATTTGTGAGTTAGAAATACGGACGATATTGCCCACAGTCAAGCCGGCCGGCAGATTGTTAATGGTAACGGTGGAAACAGTGGGTTGAAAACTACCATTGGAGAGAGCAACGATAACGTATCCTGCTACACTGCCATCATTTGTGGCGCTCTCAATCAGCTCCCTGGTAGTGGGATCAAGTGCGATTGCGGCGGCGGGCAATACTTGGCTGGAAGCCGCACTGTTCGTTGGAGAGCCCTGTGTGACTCCGGTAATGGCCACTGGAGTTACCTGGAACTTGATAAACCGGTTGAGGTCATCGTTTACCACTGTGTATGAAGTACCTGCGGCGCCCACAATCCGCGCATATAAGCCATTAGGATCCGAGCTGGTAGAACGAAGCCACGCTAACTGAGTGGCACCTTCAGGATCTCCATCCGCATCGTAGTATGTATATGATCCATTTAAGGTCTGTCCCACTTTGGATTGTTGGGGATTGGTGATTTGAACCGTGGCGGTGGGAGCGGTATTTGTGTCCAGCGGAAGAAATGCAAAGGTGTCCTCGCCGACACCGCTTGATAAAATATAATCGCTGATGACTTCATTAAAGAAACCATCATCCCCATAGAGAACTGAACGGATTTTGAAGCTCCGCCGGTTTGGAGGAATTGCAGGCAATACGAAGCTTAGTGTGTTATAGTTCACTATGTCGTTTCTTACACTGGGGTCATCAAACTGTGTTGTTTCGACGTCTAAATAACTTGTGTTGCCGGTTCCATCGGCGTTTGAATACCATTGAATCCGGATTTTATCATAGGTGCTGACTCCAAGTTTAGAACCCTGCACACTCCCAAAAATCTCGTCAAAGCCTGATGGGATAAAAGAATAAGTTACCGTGATAGTATCTCCGGGTCTGGCAAATCGGGGATCGTGGTTGTTGGAGTGTAAGCCTGCATGCACATTTGCAATGCTTGCAGCAAAAACCATTGCTGCAAATAACCCGAACAACACTAATAATAGTAGTTTCTTGCTCATATCATTTTCCTCCAATGAAAACTCAGTAGCCTGACATTTATTGCCGAATCTGCCAAGAATCCGGCCTATAGAATCATCACTCTATAACATGGTGACAAAGTAACGCTATATGCTTTTAAGTCAAGTAAAAAAAGGCACTTAGCTCATGTAAAAGTGGGTGTTGAAGCGTGTCCACAAGTCGGGTGACTAGTAGATTATTTATCATGATCAGGTATGCCATGCACCCAGCTTCCGCGTAATAGCCAGATAATGTATCCCGACATTCAGTTAGCTATCCACAATGAACCGGAATTCACTCAGGAACAATCATCAATTCCATAAAGTGTTGAAAAATTACATCAATACAGATGGAAAAGATTCTACACGCAGGAGCTGCCCGAGAGCTCCTTAATTCCTATTGAAAAAGACAATTCCGGACACCTAAATGAAAAAAGAGTCCCACGCTGAGTTGGGACTCTTTTTTTTTGCGGTAAAACTGGGTTACTTCATCAAGCTCAGCTTCTTGTTGATTGTTCCGGAAGCCGTGCTTACGCGTAACAGATAAACTCCGTTGCTAAGCGCACTGCCCCGGTCGTCAATTCCGTTCCATACGATGCGGTGTTCTCCGGCGCTCAGAGCTCCGCTATGCACAGAGAATACTCGCTGACCTTTGAGGTTGTAGATAACGGCCTCAACCGGCTGGGAAATAGGGATATCCAGCAGAATGGTCGTGCTGGGGTTGAACGGATTGGGATAACAACTAACCACCGTTAGTGCTTGCGGAACAACCTCATCCACGGAAGATATCGGAGCCAGCACCACTATGCCGGTACTGGTACTTGGAATCTGGGTTTGATTGTAGAAGAAATCGCTCAGGCTCACAACTGCGGGCATTGCCGCCGGGCCGTTGCCGATAGCTCTGAACACGAGCTTCATTAGCGGAAGCGTGTTGCCGCTTATCGGTTGATCCGTTTGGCATGTTACCTGCACCACGCCCGGTTCCAGGATGGTGGTTTGCAGGTTCTGATTGGTTGCGATCAGGGTACCTTCTGGGTTGATGCCGGTGAGCTCGATCTTGGCGGGATCAAAATTTGCCTTGAAGCTCACTTCGCTTACATTCCAGGAGGGCGGCAAATATGTGGTATTCATGGTCATTGTGCCCAGTTGATTATGCCCCAGGTGCATTACATTGGTCAGCGAAATGCGGGATTCTGCCAGGCTTGCCACCGGTGAAATGATATCGATCAACAAGGGTTCCACGTTTTGCAGGATCTGATTGTTATACTTCATGTCCACTGGGCCAAAGTAGTAGTTGCCGGGTTCAATTGCCCGGAAGTTGAACTTGAAGAGATTCCCGCTACCAATTAATGGAGCAGCGCGAGTCCACAGAATATGCAGATAGCCGTTGCCATTGTCCACCACTTGCATATCCCCACCGGCGGTCATCGTTCCGGCGGTATCAAAACCGGTGTACTCCGCGGCAAAATGGTCAAAGAACAAGCTTAGGCTCACGTTGTTGACATTCCAATCCCCCATAACAGGATAAGTACTGATACTCACGGTGAAAGGGTCTCCGGCGTATGGCGGGGTGGCTGCTAATTGGATTCTGGGCTGATTAATGGTATAGAATTCAGGGATAACATTAGTAATGGCAGCCTGACCCAAGTTGAATGTATTGGATCCGGGGGTAATCGAGTTTAAGTAGTAATATCCATTGTAAGAGCCGCTCCAACCAAAATTGAAGTGAAAATAGTCTGTTCCCTGATATCCGTCACAATTCCAAGCATGCCCCGAAGTAGTGTGTGACCCGCTATAATACATCGGAACCCCATTATCGAGCTGAGCGCGCAGGAGGGTTTCCCAAGCCGTGGCAGAATAGTTCTGCTTTTGCACATAGGTAGAGCCGGGGAAGCGGAAATAGCTTGCCAGAGCGTTTCTGGCTCGCATACCGTTCGAGCCCGAACCATCCGGAGCAAACCCCATTTCCACAGAGACTGCCGCATGGTACATCAGGGTGGCAACCGGGATGTTTGATCCGCTCACTGAATTTGGCATCTCATCCCACAGGTATGTGGTGTTACCATAATTCGCCGACTGATAGCCATAACCCGAAGCAAAATAACTTGATGAACCCTGACCGGTTACCGGTTTGTTCCAGTATTTCATCACTTGCGCCATGGCGGTGGCTACGCAACCGACATATACTCTGCCACCGGGACCGGCGGGATCCAGCGGGCAGAGTTCGTTGTAAGGCCAGTCTTGATTCCAGTTGGTTTTGATCAGGGGGCTCACATCTCTGGTGCGAGGCATGCTGCCGAAGTTGTTCATGCTTACTTCGCGCCACAGTCTTTTATTCTCCGCATGTTCAAACTCTGTGCCGCGGATGCTCAGCAGGTCCTGTGCGTAGAAGTCCAGCCACAATTTGAACGCGGGAGGCATGTCTTCGGCATCCTCGAGAGGCCGCGAGGAATATGCCAGCACCGGCCGCAGATTGTCGTCTGCCGGGACTACCGCATAGCTGCCGTTCGTGAAATAATATATATACAATTCAGGAAGAATCTCATCCGAAAACTCGGTTCTCAGGTTCATTTCCTGAACTTGACGGTTACTATAGCCTTTGACTTCGCGTAGCTGGAAGTTTTCGCCACCCTGCCAATATTGCAGCCAGTTTTTCGCTACATCCAAGCCTTGTTGAGGGCTCACGAACTCTGCCGCCAAACTTGCCCAAGTCATGAGCATCAATCCGATTATGAGATGGATGCTTAAACGCTTTGAATTATTCATAATACCTCCAGATTCTATGAACTCTGATAATTTTCTAAACCTTTAGTGCTTTAGCATACAAGAATTGATCCAAAACTTGAATTAACTGCACCTGCTAAAGGGTTCTGCATTTGCTCTCAGGTCCTTTGCTCTTCGCTCGCTCCGGGATTTAAGCTGATGTTGAGCCCTTATCATGCTGTGGCCATACGAGCATAACAGCTTGACTTCAGCTTGAAAATAAACTAAGTACGAGGCTTGGCACTTGGGACCAGATCTGGATTCCTTGGGTGTCCCGGCAAGCACTCCGCTGAAGCTATAAACTCTTGCTGAACTCGCGGCAGCTAAAAAACTCTCTTGACTTATTTTTTGAAACAAAAAGCATGCCCAACATGAGTAAAACTACCGGAAATGCCAGTGTCCTGTTCCTTGCCCGCCGATACCTTGCCGGCCGCAGCCGTATTGGGATCAGCAAGAGCCACATTCTAACCCTCTGTGGCATCGCCCTGGGAGTCATGGCTCTGATTACCGTCAGTTCTGTGATGAACGGCTTCCGGGCGGACATTCAGCAGCGGATAATCGGAACGCTTTCCGAAATGCGCCTGACATCCCGGGACGCGCGCCCTCTGGCGCAGTATCAGGATATCGTAAAGCAAATCAACGCGGAAGGATTTGCCGCTTCGGGTGTGGTTCGCAGCGAGTTGATGCTCCGAAACATGAGCCACAGCGCTCCGGCACTGGTTTTTGGGATCGACGCCGGCAGACATCACGAACTGAGCCCGGTCCTGAGACAACACGGAGGAGAAAGTTCACCGTATGGTATCTTAGCCGGGAGCATAGCTTCTGAGGAGTTTTCGCAGCGCGGAATAGCCCTTGGTTCCGGACTGGCAGCGGAGTTGGGTCTGTATCTCGGAGATAATGTCCAATTGATCTCGCCGGTGTTCAATATCCCCACTCCCTTCGGGCTTCTACCCAGGGTTCAGGTATTGGAAGTCATGGCCATCTTTGCCGCCGGAATGCCCGAGTATGACCAAAGCTATTGCTTTGTACCGCTTGGCGTTGCACAATCATTTAACGGATACGCGGATGAAGTGGATTACATCGAAATCCGCAGCCAAAACCCCGATCGCAGCAAGCGGCATATCCGCCATCTGCAGACGATTCTGGGAGCTTATCGGCTGGAAGATTGGAGCAGCTATGATGCTTCACTATATGGCGCAATCCGCTTCGAGAAGTATCTGATGTTTATCATCCTGCTCTTCATGTTCGTTATTGCCAGCTTCAATCTGACGGGTTCACTATTGAAGCTGATCAGTTTCAAGAAAAGCGAATTGGGGCTGTTGAAAGCTTTGGGATACAGGGATCGCGAACTCAGGCGACTCTTTTTGTGGCAGGCCATGATGCTTTGTACGCTGGGGATTATCATCGGGCTGATCCTGAGCGGGATATTGCTCTTTATTCAGGACAGCACCGGCTTGGTAAAACTGGATGATTCGATAGTTTTGCCTGTCCAAATCCAGTTTGGTGATTATATTTTGGTAATAGCAGTATCGTATTTGCTGACATGGCTAAGCGTTCTGCTACCACTTAACAGATTGAACAAAATCAACGCGGTGGAACTGATCCGCCGCAATGCCTAGCAAATTTACGAGGAGAACACATGGAACGCAAACAAGCATATCGCATTGCCATCGAAGCGGAAATTCGCTCTCAGAACCTGTATAAGGCATTGGCAAAAAGCTTCAACAATGCCGAAACAGAACAGTTTTTCAAACAACTAGTGCAATATGAAGAGGCTCATGAAGCCAAAATGCGCGAACTCTTTGCACGGGACTACCCCGGTGAGAGCCTGACGCTTGTGGATGATATTGATATGCAGCTTGAGGGTGTGAAGCTGGACGACCCCAAAAAGGTATTGGAGTTTGCCATTTCGCGCGAGGAATTGGCTCAAAACATATATCTGAAACTGGCAGAACAGAGCACGGATGAAAATACCTGCGCCTTGCTGAAACAACTAGCCCAAGAGGAAGTTCAGCACAAAGAACTGCTATTCACGGAATTGGAGAAGCTGCACGGTATCCTGCAGTGGTTTGACCCCTCGGAACTGAATGGTCTGATGGATTACTAATTTGAAGAAGGATCAGAGCGATCTATTTGAAGAGCGGGAGCTTAAAGACCGCAAGGCGCCGCTGGCAGAGAAACTGCGCCCTCTATCGTTGAGTGATCTTCGGGGTCAGCACAAGCTGATCTCAGACGACTCGCTGCTCTCGCAAATGATCTCTCAAAACCAGTTTCACAGTTTCATCCTGTGGGGGCCTCCCGGGAGCGGGAAAACCACGATTGCGCGCATCATCGAGCATGGAGCTCCGCATCGCTTCATTCATTTCAGTGCCGTGCTGGCGGGGATCAATGATGTGAAAAACGTGATGAAGGATGCCGACTATCAGCATCGCAGAAAGGGTGAACAAACCATCCTCTTTATCGATGAAATCCATCGCTTCAACAAGTCTCAGCAAGATGCCTTCCTGCCTTTTGTGGAAAGCGGTGCGATCATCCTGATCGGAGCTACCACGGAGAACCCTTCTTTCGAAGTTATCTCCGCGCTTCTTTCTCGCTGCCATGTATTTGTCTTGGAAGCTCTTGCCGAAGAAGACCTGGTGGAGATTCTGCGCAAAGGCTTTGCCGAGCTGGAGCTGGAACCGGATGAGGATGTGATGGCGTGGATGGCGCGCAACAGCGGGGGAGATGCCCGCCGGGTGCTGAACGAGCTTGAGCTGATCCAGGGTTATCTGAGGGATAATCCGCATCCCAAGATCGAAGATCTGGCTAAGACCCTTGCCAAGAAAACCATGTTTTACGACAAAAACCGCGAAGAACACTTCAACCTGATCTCGGCCTTACACAAGTCCATGCGCGGCAGCGACCCCCAGGCGGCCTTGTATTGGCTGGCGCGGATGCTGGAAGCAGGCGAAGATCCCCGCTATGTGGTGCGCAGAATCATCCGCTTTGCCAGTGAAGACATCGGCTTGGCAGATCCCCAGGCACTGGTCCAAGCCCTTGCGGCAAAGGACTCCCTGCTCTTCATCGGTATGCCGGAAGCCAGCGTGGCGCTCTCTCAGGCGGTGGTGTATCTGGCAACGGCTCCCAAAAGTAACGCGCTGGATGTGGCATATCATAAAGCAGCGACAGATGCCCGCAAGACCAGCCACTACGGGGTTCCGCTGCATATTCGGAACGCCCCCACCAAGCTGATGAAGGATCTTTCCTATGGCAGGGAATATCGCTACGACCACGATTTTGAGAACAAATACAGCTATCAGAAGTACTTCCCGGATCAGATGGACGAAAAGAACTACTACGAACCGGGAGATTTTGGCTTTGAACGCGATATCGCCAAGCGCATTGCTTGGTGGAAGAAGCTGAGGACAAAAGAAGATTGAGCAGCAAAAGGAGCTTGATATGATCGTCTCTACTACCCCCACTCTGGAAGGTTTCCGCATTTTGCGGTATCACGACATCGTAACCGGCGAAGCCATCATGGGCGCCAATATCATGCGGGATCTGATGGCCTCCATTACCGATATAATCGGCGGACGCAGCGGAGCCTACGAAAGTAAACTGCGAGACGGACGTAATAACGCTATCAATGAAATGAAACAGCTTGCGGCCAGAATGGGCGCGAACGCTGTCGTGGGTGTGGATATAGACTATGAGGTTGTAGGTCAAAGCATGTTGATGGTCTCAGCCTCCGGTACCGCCGTAACCATCGAAGTGCGCGGCGAGTAACCAGACTGGCATGTTCAGCCGTCCTCATCTGCTAGGGACGGCACTCTTATGATAATGCGCGGGAGCTCATTAAGCCGGATTCTGTAATTCCCCGAAAGGGGAACGATGTCTATCCCTCTAGGCCAAAACTCGCGCTTTGGCTCAAGCTGCCTACCCGGAAGCGGTGTGGGCACACCATTGCTTCCCTATTTGGCATTGCACCGGATAAGGCATTCCTGGCTGCCACTGTCACCAATGGCACCGGTGGTCTCTTACACCACCATTTCACCCTTACGCGGCACCAAGATTGCGCCTTATCTGCCAAAGCACAATTTTGGTGCCGCGCGGTTTGTTTCTGTGGAGCTGGCTCTGCATTACTGCAGCTTCCCGTTAGGAAGTATCCTGCCCATGGTGTCCGGACTTTCCTCTGCGCCTTGCGACACAGCAGACATCTTTCACTCCCGCGACAATAAATACACGATATATTCTAGCCCCAAAGGGCATGTTTACTTACAGATAGCGTAGTTGCTCCCGGTCTGTTACTCCGGCATAAAGCTCTATGTATGGCTTCACCGGGCTGATGTTGATCTTGGGGAAAAACACTTCTTCGATCTGGAAAAAGCCCACCGAGGCATTCATTTCCACCTCGATCCGGATCGGTTTATCTTCTCCCTTGATGATGCGCACTTTCTGGATCGCCGTGGCGGAAGTGCGGTGGATATCCCCCGGACGCACTTTGGTAGAGAGCATTGCCGGGATGCGCGCGCGCCCTTTTTCCATGTCGCTGCCATCGCCGATCAGCACCAATCCGGCCTCCAGAGAGTGGATCTTGTGCGTGGCCATATGCCCGAAAATACCTTCGATGGCGATCGAACGAATGGCGGCTTTGATGTTGTATTCCTCCGGGTCATGGATTGCCGCTATCACCTTGTCGATAAAAGGTGTGGCAATCTGAATGCTTAATAACTCGTGAGTATCCCGGGCAATGCTCATGCCCAGATCATGCAACAGAGACGCCATGATCACAGCCACCAGAGAGTCGTCGGCTGTGCCTACTCTTTCCTTCTCCAGATTCATCTGAATACCAGCTTCATTGAGCAGTTTGAACATCTTGATCGCGTTCAGTGTGGCTTTGCGCATGTGAACGGGGCCGTGGTCGTTGAAGCCGAGCCGTTTGATCGAGACGATATTGGCATATTCCTGCAAAGCTTGGATCTCGGGATCCGCAAAAAGCAGCTCCGTGGCCTTCAAGGCTTTGCCGGATAGCAGCTTCAGGATTCGCTCCTCCAGTTGCTGTTGTTTGATAGATTTATTCATTATCATTATCTCCTTGTCAGATGTGGCGCTTTGATCTTCATCACCAGTTGGGTAGCCGAAGCGACCATGGCGATAGCGATCGAGATGGTTCCGGATATCATGAGGACGTCAAAGATCAGGCGTGAAGCCAATGAGCTGTTCCCGCTGATGTAAGCTTGCATTGCATAATACAGGCTTCTGCCGGGGACCAAAGGGATTATCACACAGATCACAAACACCGAAACCGGAGTATCAAGCAATCGGGCAACCACTTCCGAATATATACATACAAAGATAATCGATAAAAACACCGAAAGCAACATAGACTTGCTGTAGAACAAGATAATAAGGTAGCTTGCCCAGCACAATCCACCCCCCAGACCGGTGAAGAGCACTCTTGATCCGCGCAGATTGCTGCGCAGGGAAAAGCCGATGATGGCCAGAAATGCCCAACAGAACTGCATCAGAGTAAGCAAATCAAAAGGACGCATCAGGACCACAGCTCCCAGAGTTTCAGCATGGCGCCGCTTCCGGCCACAATCCCGATGGTGACGATGATCGCTTCCATACCGCGGGCGGTTCCGGCTACCAGATCTCCGCTCATGGTATCACGGATCGCGTTTACAATCTGCAAACCCGGCACCAAGATCATGATGCCGCCAATGATGATAAAATCCAGCCTGATTCCCGGAACCCAGATGTCAATTGTTTTGCTGATCAACACGATCAGGGCGGCAGCCAAAGCATTTAGCAAAAAGTTATTCACCGGAAGCCGCGAGATATACTTCAAGCTGGTTGCGACCAAAAAGCCCACGATCAATGCCACGCCAAATTCACTCCAGGAACCACCGAAGAGCAGGCAGAAGAACCCACTGGTACCTGCCCCGCAGATATTGGTGAGCCACATCGGATACGGCTTTTGCTCATCAATGCGGCGAAGCTCATCCCGCAGATACGCGCTTTTGCTTTTGCCTTCCGGGAGGGGATTGCAGCTTGCGTCATGCAGGCAATTTACCACCTTGCTGATATCCGTGATCTTGCCCAGATCTATCCTTCGGTGCCCAATGCGCTTGATGCTGGTGCTCAGGTCATCGCCTGCGGCACTTATGGAAAGGAAAATCCCGGTGGGGGTTACAAAGGATTCACATTCCGGATAACCGAGCCCGCTGCATACTTTTTGCATCATCAATTCCACCCGGTTTGTGGCAGCCCCGCTTTCAAGGAGGATCCTGCCGGTTTCCAGGGCAAGTTTGCTACATTGCTTGATGCTTACTTCAGCCACTTAGTCCTCCACCGTCACCAGCTCCAGGATCGCCGGAGGAAGGCCCAGTAACTCGGCGATGCGCAGCGCGTCCATGGGCGGGTTTTTGCTGTCTTCAAGAAGGATCAGGCTAAAATCCATCGCATTGTTCAGCTGGCGCAAGCGTTCAGCCAAATCCGCTCCGGAAGAGTCCTCTGAACTTGTGGAGATTCCTTTGATCTGAAACTGGCGGATCTCTTTCAGCATCGCCGGGGCAGTGAAATGAGTGGCAGCCACGGTGGTATGCCGGCTGGCGGCAAGATAGCGGATCACGGCTGTGGCAAGGGCTTCGCCCTCGCGGGGATTTGTGCCTTTAGCAAATTCATCCAGCAGAAACAATCCGCGTCCCGGTCGCTTTAAAGCTTCACAAAAAGCTACCACTTCAGACCCGAATGAGGATAGATTCTCCCCTTCGTGGACATGATTGTAGAACACAAAGTCATATGCCGGCATGCTTGCCTGATCTGCCGGGAGCGGGATTGCCCGGTTCAGTAACTGCGCAAACTGGGCGATGCACTTCAGGATGCTGGTTTTTCCGCCCATATTCGGGCCGGTGATCAGGTTTGCGCCTGTGCAAAACTCAAGGTCTGGTCTTTGATAATGCCGGTTGTGAGTTTCAAGATGGAGTTGCAGAGGAAGGTTGCGCGCCCGATTGATCCGGATGCGGTCTGCGATTTCCGGGATGCAGCATTCATAACGCTTGGCAAAAGCCGCCAGAGAGTAATCCCAACCCAGCTCTTTCACGCTGTGAACTGCCGTCTTCAAGGCCTGAGTGAAACGGCTGACTTCTTTGCCCAACATGGTCAGGACTTTTTCTTCTTCACTTTCCAACTCCCGGTTGAGGGCGGCGATTTCGGCTTTGAGACGCAGCGTTTCCGGAGATTCTGCCAGACTATAGATCAGGTTGGCGATGCTTTCCTGTTTCAGGCTGAAATGCTTGCTGTGTTGAATCTTGGAGATCAGCTCTGTCTGGAAGCGGGAGAGCGCAAATTCTTCTTTGAGTTCCGGAATGCCAAGCTCTGTCCGGGCTTCGCTGAGGTGCATTTGGCGCTGATGCTTCAAGCGCTGGCTCAGCTCCTGGCGCTGCTTGTCAAGCTCCTGCAGGGCATTGCTGTAGAGCGGCGAAAGCCTGAAAGAAGGGATATTGCCTTTTTCCGGATCAAGCAGGATGAACAACTCTGCCAAATCCGGCAGCTCGTAAAACGCCAATTTCCGCGCCAAAGTATAGCTTCGCAAGGCTTGATAGTGATAAACAAAGCGTTTCAGCTCAAATAGGTCATGGATTGCCGGTTTAGTGGTGCAGCAATTGGTGGGATTGATCTCGTTGATGTGAGCCAGCAGGTCTTGCCACTTCGTGTTTGGGCTGTCTGTCAAATGGCGGATAATCGCGGCACGACGCTGATAGGCTAGTCGCAATTCAGCTTCAGAAAGCTTTTCTTGCCCCAGCTTATAGCGCTTCACAGCCTCCAGAAATTCCGCAGGCACCTCGATCAAATCATAAATCTTATCCAGCCCCAGGAGCCGGTTCTGCTGTTTGTTCATCTTATCTCACAAATCCTTTGTATCAGCTTTTGAATCCCGCCTTTGATGTCAATGATTTTGTGGCAGCTATGGTTCGCCGCGCTCTCCCGAAAACAGTAAAGCACTATTTAGTTGATATATAGCTTAATCCTCACACAGTTCCTGGTATATCCAATCCCACAGCCAAAGACAACCCACCATCGCCCGGAACACGCCTCTCTGAGCCGTTTTTCTGTCGATCAGCACCAAGCTACGAAATGCGAAACATCCTCGCTCCAAAGTCTTTGTTCCCCCTCGATTCTAAGCTCTGTTCAGGCTGAGATGAAGGCGTTTTGCTCCCATGCTCATAGCTTTATAACAGCACAACAACAGCTTAAAATAGATATAACAAGAAGGGCTAAGCTTCAGGGAGGAGCTGCAATTCTCCATTTTTGCGGAGCAACAGTATTCGTTGCTTAGCCGCGCATATCAGCTGTTTACAAGCTATACGGGGAGATGGGATGTATCTGCGGGATAGCATACATTGTGTGGCTGAGTGCTGATCGACAGAAAAACGGCTCAGAGAGGCGTGTTCCGGTAAACGGCTCAGAAAGAAGTGTTCCGGGGATAGCAGACAGAAATCTGGCTGGGTTAAAAAAAAGCGAAGGCAAGACAAATTTGATCTTGACACAAGTGAAAAGCAAAAATAGTTAGGAATCAGATGAGAGTTTTGAACAACTATCTGAAATAAAGGAGTAAAACATGGGTTTGTTTAAAGACTATGCGTATTGCAATTTTGAGGGTAAGCACCATATCGAAGTGGAAGCGAGGGCTAACATCGTGGCGGCAGAATATTCGCTGATCATCAACAACCGGAAGATAGATCAGATATCGGGACTCCTCGGTGCTTTCAAGCTAAGAGGCGTTATCCAAACTGATGATGCAGAAAGACTTGTAGTTGTCCACGTGAAACAAAGCATTTTTGGAACAAAGTTCTCACTGGAAATTGACGGAAGAGAGGTTCCTCTGATTAAGAAGTATTGAACGGAATGTAGCTGCTTATCGCTTTTGCATCATATCTTTCAATCGCTATGGATTCATAGAGGGCCGGATAGCATTCGTGTTAGCGCTGATGATGAACGCGGTGCCCAAGGTTAGCAAAGCAATCCTTCCGCTGCATCTGCCTGCACACATCCTCTTAAGATTCTGCTTGGCAAGAGATATGTGCCCATCGTTACCTCATTGCGGCCAAGGAGATATCATCCTGCTGTTCAACCAGAGTTAGATTTCTATCCATTAATCTTCTTAACAATCTTCAGTTCATGGAGTCTGGGAGAAGCTGACAAAACAGTCAACAAATAAAAACATAGTCCCGCTAAAGCTTGACAAAAAAAGAGCTTGCATATATCAGGCAAACAGAACAAAAATGCTTGAAAGGTGACACTATGGCGCTGCTACTAAAGACTACCCGATTTGTTGAATCTCAGATAGATACGTTTTTGGATATCGTGAGTGATTCTGCCACCACATTCCAATTGGCAGTGGAGGACTACCTTGAAGGCAGAATCGAGCAGTTTGAAGAGCGCCTGGCACAGATCCGGGAATTTGAGCACCGTGCCGATGACCTGCGGGTGAGCATTGAACGCTTTCTCTATGAACGCACCCTGATCCCCGAAAACAGGGGAGATGTGCTGGCAATCTTGGAAAACACGGATGAAGTGATCGACAACATCAAGGATTCTCTTTTGCAGTTTTCCATAGAATTGCCGCAAATCCCGACAGAGCTGAACGACCTCTGGATGCAGACCACGCGCGCCTCCGTGGCAGCGGTAGAGCAGCTCGTCTTTGCCGTGCGCTCCTTTTTCCGGGATCTGGCCGCAGTGAATAACTATATTCACAAAGTACATTTCTTTGAGCGCGAAGCAGACCACATCGGTGAGCGCCTGCGCCGCTTGATCTTTGGTATGGATATCGAGCTTTCCCGCAAGAGCCAGTTGCGCTTCTTTGCCATCCACATCGAAAAGATCTCGGACGCCGCGCAGAATGTCTGCGACCGGCTGTCCATCTATACCATCAAAAGGCAGTTGTAAGCCGGCATGTTCTTTTTCTATCTGCTGAGCGGTTTGTTCCTGGGCTGGTCGCTGGGGGCAAACGATACCGGAAACATCTTTGGCGCGGCGGTGGAAACCCGCATGCTGAAGTTCAAGAAAGCCGCGCTAATCGCAGCCATATTCATCACCTTGGGGGCAGTATTGGAAGGGGGAGGCCCCTCGGGCACACTGGGCAGATTGGGCTCCGTGGATGCCCTTGGCGGTGCCTTCACCGTCGCTTTGGCGGCAGCGCTTACCATCACCCTGATCGTGCGCATCGGCATTCCGGTATCCACTTCTCAAACCATTGTGGGGGCGATCATAGGCTGGAATATGTTCTCCGGCAGGCTTACAGATTATCGGTCGCTGATCACGATTGCATCCTCCTGGGTGGTGGCATTTGTGCTCTCCGGGACTATTGCCGCGTTCTTGTTTCATCTTGCTAAGCCCTTGGTAAACCGCTCCAAGGCGCATCTTTTGGAGCAGGATGTGTTTGTGCGCTATGCACTGGTGGTGGTTGGCGCTTTTGGGGCATATTCCCTGGGCGCAAACAACATTGCCAACGTGGTGGGTGTGTTCGTGCCGGTCTCACCGTTCAAGGATCTCGATCTGGGCGGTTTTATCACCATCAGCGGAGTGCAGCAGCTATATCTCTTGGGCGCACTGTCGATCGTTGTGGGCATCTATACCTATTCGCACAAAGTTATGCGCACTGTGGGCAAGGATCTCTTTCATCTTTCGCCGATTACTGCCTTGATTGCGCTGAGCGCGGAGGCCATTGTCCTGTTTCTATTTGCTTCCAGAGGGCTATATAACTTGCTGCTCAGCTTGGGTTTGCCCACCATCCCGCTGGTGCCGGTTTCTTCCACTCAGGTGATCGTGGGAGCGGTTGTAGGCATCGGGCTGTCCAAGGGCGGCAAGAACATCCGCTATAATATCTTGGCCAGAATCTCCATCGCCTGGGTAGCTGCCCCCGTGCTGGCGGCCTTGATCAGCTTCACCTTGCTGTTCATCATCCAAAACGTATTTGAGACGAAAGTGCAGCAGGAAACCCACTATATCTTTGACCGCAGGTCGATCACCAAGATCGCTGAAGAAGGTTTTGATACTTCCACGCTTTCCACCGTGAATGGCCGCAGCTTCTCTTCGGAAAGGGATATCTACCGGGAGTTGCAGGAGCATGAGAGTCTGTCCCGGGACGACATGCTGCGGATCATCAAACTATCCGAGATCCATCGCCTGAAGGTGGATTTCGCGAAACTCCAAAATAGCGGGATGCATAACAGATTCACCCCGAATCAATTGAAACGGATTGAAGAATTGAACGAACAGGTTTACCGCCACAAGTGGCAACTGCAGGCGGATCTTGCCAAAGAGGCAGAGTTTGAGCTGCATGATTCTCCACTTACAGAACACCAAAAGAACGATAACAGACTGCTGCAGGGCAAACTGGATGTATTGTTTCGGGCATTTCTGCTTGAGGAGCAAACAGATTAAGAGATGAATCCATTTGTAGAAAAGATCATTCCGCTGATCCTGGCTTTCTTTGTGGGAGTGCTGGCCAAAAGGCTGAAGCTGCTGAGCAAAGATGACGCTCCCATCTTGTTGAAGTTTGTTTTAACCGTCTCGCTTCCTGCGCTCACGATCATCGCCATCAACAATGTCCGGGTGAGTGCTGATATGCTGCTGATCCCCGTCTTTGCCATCGCCGTGGTGCTCTGTATGTATGGCATCTCGAACCTTGCGAACCGTGGGTTGAAGCTGCCCAAGCAGATGTTTGGCAGTTTCTTGGTGGGGACGATGATCATGAATACGGCCTATGCTTTGCCCTTCTTTCATGCTGCGTTTGGGGATGAAGGTCTAGCGCGGGCTTCACTGTTTGATATCGGCAACACCTTCATGATCTTTACCTTCACATACTTCAATGCCATTAAATATGGGGATAACCCTCATACAGATAAGATTGCCTGGAACAAGTTCCTGAAACTGCCCCCGCTTTATGCCATGTTGATTGCGTTTCTGATCAAACTGGGGGGCATCAGCCTGCCTCCGGTATCGTTGAATTTCCTCGCTCTGGTGGGGCAACCCACTACCCCGCTGGTAATGATCGCGCTGGGGCTATACTTCGAGCCGCGCCGCAAGAACATCGGCAAGGCTTTTTTGGCGATCTTCATCCGGATGGGCCTGGGGCTGGGGATCGGATATCTCTTGGCTATGATCTTCGGTTTGCAGGGGCTCACGGCGACCACAGTGATTGTCTGCTCCGCCCTACCGATTGGCTTCAATACTTTGATCTTTGCCAATCTTGAGAACATGGATCGAGAGTTTGCTGCCACGATGGTGAGTTTTTCGATCATCATCGCGCTGTTCTATTTGCCGCTGTTGATTTACTTGTTCAGGGCTTAGGTGTTTGGGGTTTGGGGGTGGACGCCCTGATCTGCGCTGTGCTTTCCCGGATGTAGAGTGGTTCCAGATTTGCCAGATCCTTGCCCTGGTACACATTGGGGGAGATGTAGCGCGGGAGCTCAAAAAGCATTTCGGCTTTCAGCTGATGCAGGTAAGGTGGGGCATAGCAGACTCGGATTCCGGCTTCTTGCAGAATGCCAGAAACTTGCGGCACTCCGCTGCCGGTGATTATATAGCCCTCAATATCCAGGTCTGCGACGCTTTTGGGAGAGATCACGCGCGCAGAAATAGTGGGTTTAAGCTCCGCGTTGAAGCCTGCCACATATACTTCCTGCATCTTGGCATCAATCACGCTTAGGATGGGCTTTCCGGCGATCACACAGGGCAATGCCGCCATCTCCAGGGAACTGTAGCCAAACACAGGAATATCGCCTGCAAAAGCGATGCCCTTGCATGTGGCCAGCCCGATGCGCAAGCCCGTGAAAGAGCCCGGACCCAGACACACATACAGCTCTTCGATATCTTTGGGCTGAAACCCACACATGCTCATGGCGCTATCCAAAGCAGGCATCAGGGTCTCGCTATGAGTGATGCGGATATCGAAGAATGCGCTGTAGAGCAGCCGGTCTTTGTCGATGATCGCGATCGAGCCGGAGCTTTGGGAACTGTCTATGGCGAGCTTCAATTCCCTTTGCTCAAAAACTCGTCGTAAAGCTCTTCAAAGTGGAGCTTATGTTTTGCCTCGTCTGCTGCTAAGCGACGGAACAGAGTTTGGATTTCCTGATCGGGGAATTTCAAGCTCATCTCGGTATAGAGTTTGGTGGAGTTCTCTTCCCGCTTCATAGCTTTGATCAGTATGCTCTGGTAGCTCAGTTCTTCTTCATCAAGTTCTTTGGTCAGGTATTCGCTAATCTTCAGGTTGGGGACAGCCTGAATGCTTTGGGGGTTCACCCCTTTTTTGCGGATACTCTCGATTACCACGATGTGCCCCATTTCCATTAGTTCCAGCTCTTTCAGCATGTTTATATGAGCCGTGAACTTATTCTCGCTTTGAAGGGCTCGGTAAAATGCAACTGCTTCCTGTTCGCGGGTGATGGCAAAATCCAAGATTTCATTGAATTCGGTGATTGTCATGTTTCCTCAATCGTGTTTTTGGTGCTAAAAAGATGCCGGGAAGCTTTTGGACTTCCCGGCGTTATAGGACTTTTAGTCAAGGGGTTCGAACATGTCTTTGCCGACGCCGCATTCCGGGCAAACAAAATCTTCGGGAAGTTGTTCAAACGGTACGTTGTCGTTATCGGCGGGATCGTAGATCCAACCGCAAGCGATGCACTGATACTTCTGCATGGGTATCCTCCAGGATTCTTTAGTAGGTTTCTAAATGAACTTCAAAATAACCTTGGGGGTGATTGCACACCGGGCATACCTTGGGTGCAAGGTCCCCTTCATGAATATAACCGCAATTGATGCATTTCCAAAAGACTTTTTCTTCTTTCTTGAATACCTTCAGGTTTTTAACGTTGTCGTAGAGCTTGCGGAAGCGCTTCTCGTGTTCTTTTTCCACTTTTGCTACCATTCTCCAGGAGAGGGCTATTTCTTTGTAGCCTTCTTCCTCGGCGATATCGGCAAATATGGGGTACAAGTCGGTCCATTCTTCGTGCTCGCCGGTTGCGGCAAACAGAAGGTTTTTGAGGGTGGCACCGTCTGTCTCACTCCAGCCCACTGGGTAGGCAGCGGTGATGTTGACCATCTCGCCCTCTATGCCATTTTTCAGCAAGTGGCGGAAGAAAACTTTGGCGTGTTCTTTCTCATTCGCTGCGGTTTCTGTAAAGATATTCGCTATTTGCTCATAGCCTTCTTTCTTGGCTGTTTTAGCCGAGTATTCGTAGCGCATTCTTGCCTGGCATTCGCCGGCGAAGGATTTCATCAGGTTCTCAGCTGTTCTGGTTTCTTTAAAGGACATTTATTTACCTCCTGGTGATTCTGTTTACGCTTTCCAAAGACCGTGCAGATTGCAGTATTCGCGCACTGATTCCACTTCGGCTTGCTTCACGGGAAACTCTGCCACCGGGGCATCGCCGGGCAGGAACTCGTGACGGTACACTTTCTTTTTGGTGAGTACTTCTACAAAAGCGATATAGTGCTTTTCTTCCATCGGATGAGGCACAGAGCCCACTTCCACTTTGATCGAGTTGCCCAGGTCGGTCACGACCGGGACGTGTTTTTCTTTTGCAGCATCTACAGTGTTTTCCTTCAAAAGGTTCATCGGCTCACCGCAGCAAACCAATTCCCCCTGACCACCATATACTGCTTCCACAACGTTTCCACAAATCGGGCAATGCCAAACTTGACGTAGAGCTATCATCTTTACCTCCATGTATTTAAATAACTGCGCCAAGTATATAAAGCGCAGCATCTTTTGTCAACAGGAAATTTACTTAACTCGGTTGATGGTGTTGCTGTCGGACAACGACATAAATTCTGAATGAGATTCTGTTTCCTTTGATACTCAAGGCTCAGATCAATAATCAGTTGCTTTCCGAACTCACGACACACTATCGACTATACAGTATAACCAACTACATATCAAGACCATATATCCATATATCACGTTTAGATTCATTCGCATTTAGCTGAGTCTCTTTCATGCGTCAAGCTGAAACCAGCAGTGCATGTTTCATCAAGCTTGACGCAAAATTCAGCTGTGAGAAAAATGCATCCGCTTTGCCAAATAAATCCAGACAGAGGATGACTATGAATATAAAGATAAAGTATCTGCCGGAGGATGAAGGCAGATTCAACGAAATCCGGGAACAAATCGCAGCCCGGGCAGCTAACTATTTGCGCCATGGAAATATCGTGCAAGATGTTACGGATGCGGTGGTGCTTTCGCTATTGCACAGAGCAGACAGCGATTCCGAACTCGATTCTTGGATAACCAGGCAAGTGGAACGCGAAACCGAAGCTCATGTGGAAAATCTCTGGCACTTCACTTTTGGGTATGCACTCAGCCTGACTGATGATCCGGATAAAGCGCAGGATATCACTCAGTCTGTCATGGTCGCGTTCTTGAATAGCAAGAAACAGATCATCTTCATCAAAGGTTGGCTACGGCGGACAGCCTTCAACTTGGTGATGAAGGGTTATCAGGCTGCATCGCATGAAACCGCGATAAGGCATGAACTGGACACCAAACTGAGAATCGAAAACCAAAGCCCGGATGAGGATCTTGATGATCTGAGGGAAGCGATAACCCTGAAAGATATCAAGCGGATACTCACCCCCTCCGAATTTACAGAATGGAACAGTATGCAAGGCTTCAAGTCTTTAAAGGAATACGCTGAGCAAAACGAAATGAATTATAGCGGGGCAAGAAAAAGAAAGCACATTCTGGCAAAAAAGCTCAAGTCCTGCTTCCTGCGCGAACAGGGATGGATTGATACACCGGAGATTCTGGATTATCAAACGCTAAAGAACATCAAGCGCTTCATGACCACCTTGGTAGAGTATTCTGCAGGAACCGGGCTCAATGAGTTTCGCCGTTACTGCCCTGTGAAGCTAAGAACCGAGCTGCGCAATACTTTGGCTGGTTTTGTGAATATTGACGACTGGGGAGTCCACATGGAATTACCCAATCAATATCAAATCAGCATTGTGGACGCATCAATCCCGTTTGAACCAAAGATTGCGCTGATCTGCATTCGCATCAACCGATCAAATCAAATCCGGATTGTCGATTGCTATGTTCCGGTACTGATTGGATCTGCTCCGGAGAGTGTGGTTGAGCCCTTGCCCATGGAAAAAGGCAGTTGCTTGCTGACTATTGAGGATGTAATAAAGCTGATCCGTTAACGGCACAATCCAGACAGACTTTTTCCCGATCCCTGATGCTTTTCCAGGGCTCTGAGCGAGTACAGGCGGTCACAGTACCACCGATTCTTTTTCAGCGCTTTGGACGAAGACAGCAACAGATCAGCGGCCATCATCCCTTAACATGCACTATGAACCACTGGGCTAGTATCCTTCTTGATGAATGTGTGTGTGATAATGCTGCCAAAACTCCTTCCTCATCCAGCGTAGTGGCAAGTTTGGGGCGGCTATCTCCGAATTGCCATTGTGAACGAATCTCGCTGTAAACTATAGACTTCGCTTGATCTGCCAATCGGAGTGTAGCATCAATATCCCTGCGCCAGCGTCGACTGTACCCTCACGAGCAATCCCAGGTATAATCATGTGATCGCATTCTGGTTCTATCCAATGCCTACAAACTCCATCAAACTTTATAAGCATATATTGCAGTTAGTTATGGAATAATTGGGGAACACTTTGAATTAATTGGAACTCATCTTTAAATATAGTGAGGATACAAATGAAGGTAATTATTATGACAGCTTTAACTGCACTACTCATGCTTAGCACCCCGCGGGCGCTTAATGCCGAAAATGTCGGTGGTTATGAAACCACCATTCTACCGGAATACAAAGGTGATTTGAACAATCCGGAATGTCTGATCGTCCACCAGAGCGAAAAGGTCATCGTGATCAAAATTGAAGGGAAGTATTATTTCTACCGGGTTAAATGATGCGTTCAATCTCCTGGAACATTGTCCATTAGTCCGCGTGTAGCATAACGTATGCTGCATGTGAGAGAGGCCATAAGGTCAAAAAGTCTGTTGCTTGTGTTTACACAAGTCAAACAGGTACCTATGAATGATATTGACGGGATAAGCCTGATCTACCCCAATCCAAGCCGTGGTATCGCCAATATCGAGATCCAAGCGAATTCGAAAAGCTTGGTGGATATAACGATCTATAACTTAAGGGGGCAAACGATCAGGAGGATGAAGGCTTCCGAGATATCCAAAGGACGCTCCACCATTGTCTGGAACGGAAAAACTGATGACGGTAGAGCTGTTGCCAAGGGGATTTACTTCTGTAAGATCAACTCTGGGAACTATGCATTGACAAAAAAGATGATTGTTGTAGAGTAGCATAACCGCGAGGACTATCAGGCGGGATCACACCCGCCTGGTAGTTTTCCAATTATGTGCCAAATGTACAAGGATTGATCTGAAAACCCGGAATCTCATTGCACACGAATTACTAAAGAGGATTGGATGAAAATACCATCAATTGTAACAGCACTGCTCGTTCTTATGTCTGTATCGGTAATGCACGCCGCATTTATCATCGTAGGCTCTGACGGCAGCGCAGACGCGGAAAGCATCCAAGCCGGGATCAACATGGCAGCCGATGGTGACACGGTGCTGATTGCTCAGGGCGTATGGACAGGTGATGTGCTTATCGAGAACAAATCTATCACGCTCGGAAGTTTCTACATTGCAGATGGTGATACCACCCATATCAGCCGAACCATCATTGATGGAGAGGATTTACGGACCGGAATCATCGTCCAGAATAGCGGAACAGCGACATCTCCTTTAAAGATCAGCGGTCTTACCATTCGCAATTGCCGGAGCAACTCTTACCCATTGACGGAAAAGTACTCAAATGGTGGTGGGATCAGTTTGATGCGCAGCACAGCATTTGTGGAGCATTGTATAATTCACCATTGTCGGGCGTCCTATGGTGGAGGGGTCAGCGCACAGTATTCATATTTGACGCTTATCGGGAATGATATCTATCTGAATCATGGCCTCTCAGGTGGTGGGGGATTGAGCGCATTCAGCCCCAACAGCGGTATCACCTTCGATCAGTTTGAAAGAAACAGCATATACCTCAATACCTCAAGCAGGGGCAACGATGTTACTTATGGAGTGTCCTGTGATCCAACCGTGATTTACCTGGAAAGAGGGTCTGTTTTAAATAATGATCCTTACTTTTACTATTCTCCCAGCCATCATCCCGTTCATATTAATCAAGGTTCAATCTCGCAGGTTAACCAGGATCTGTGGGTAAGCCCTCAAGGTGACAATGCAAACGACGGACTATCCCCTTCTGCGCCATTAAGAAACATATCCTATGCTCTGGCTAAGGTCCAACCTGATGGAAACAGCAATCCCACTGTGCATGTGTTGCCCGGCCGATATTCCTGGAGCCAAACCGGGGAGGCCTTACCTCTCCAGCTAAAAAGCTATGTTAACCTGATTGGTGAAACGATGGAGGAAGTGATCCTGGACGCGGAGCATTATGGAGCATATATCATGGGCTACATGGCTCAGGATTATCTGACAATTGCCAACTTCACTTTAGTTAATGGCTTTGAAAAGCACTCAAACCTATTCTGGCTAGATGATCATCGAGACGGAGAAACCGATAAGATAACGGTGAAGAACATCCATATTAAGGACTCATGGGCGATCGGGGGTGCTTTTGTGATCATGTCTTGTCATGATTTAACTGTGGACAATCTGATCATCGAGGATTCGCAGGTGGGTAATGGCTTTGTAATCTGGGCCTATGAAACTGGTGTGTTCTCAAACTTCAGAGTACAACGGCTTTCTGCTACCAATTATGACATGTACTCTTCTTCCTGCACCGGAGGAGGCATTTCCAAGCCACTAAGAGCTGCTTCACTAAATACTACGATAGATATATCCAATTTCTTGATTACGGATATTGTCGATACTTCTCAGTTTTGGCCAGACATAACCAGTGGATTGGCCTTTACCATTGAGGGCGGAAATTGTGACCTCACTATCAACAACTGCACCATAGCCAATAACAGTTCCGTGACGCAAAGTGGGGGCTTGAATTTGAGTTTGGAAAACACAAACATAGAGATCAATAATACAATAGTCACGGGAAATACTCCGTATGAAGTTGCAACCTTTGCCTGGGATGAGTCAAGCTATGCCGGAGTGACATTTAACAACTGCTTAATCACCGGAGGGAGTGACAGCTTTTTCCATTTATCCGGTAGCGTCACTACAACCTGGGGAGAAGGTAATCTCTATGGTCAGCCCCTTTTCCAGGGAGGCGATGACATCCACGATCCCCTGTATTACAGCCTTTCAAGCGCATCTGCCGGCATTGATGCGGGAACTCCGGATATCACCGAGCTGGCTTTGCCCCCTTATGATCTGGTGGGAAATCAGCGGGTGTGGAACGATCGCATCGATATAGGTTGTTTTGAGTTTGGCTCCCAGCCTTGGGTCTCAAATGATGATCAGGTGGTGCAAGGACTGAACCAGCTTACTCTGCATCAAAACTATCCAAATCCCTTCAATCCTACCACTACCATTAGCTACAGTTTACCGGAAGCAACGAAAATGCGACTTGACATCTATAACCTTAAGGGGCAATTGGTCAAGACCTTGATTAATACTGAAGTGTCTGCCGGATTACACAGCGTGGTGTGGAACGGCAAAGATATGAATAATACTGCTGTAGCCAGCGGAGTATATTTCTACCGCGTTAGTAGCCAGAATGGGATACAGACCAAGAGAATGCTCTTGATGAAATAGGATTATCCAATGTCTATAGTGTAAGCATTTCATGAGCGGAAGTGGCGCCCTGGTCTTGACAAAAATGTCTAATTTTACCTCAGCACTGCAGCCAGTGTAGGGGCTATGTGCAATGGTCTTTGTTTCATAAGGGCAGGATTACGCTGATTTTGAGCTGTGTCTAAGCTGTGCTCATGCGACTACAACAGCTTAAAATCAGCGTGAAACCGGCTTTACTGAGCGGAGAAACAGTGATCTGGTGGAATTATTGCTGTTTTATATGCTCGAGTGTGCGCTCAATCCAGGGGATGGTTTCGGTTAAGAAGATATTGCGAAAGGCGTAGAGGAGAACCGGATTCAGCTTTCCGGTCCATTCGTTCATGAAGATTTTCTTGAACTCGATCGCGATGCAAAGCAAGCGCCCGGGAAATCTTTGATGCAAAAACCGTGCTAACTGACCTCCAGGAAACTTGACGTCACAACGCACATCCAGTTGCCTGTCCCACAGCACTTTGCCATCCAGATGCTCCCGCAGATCATCCACATAGGGGTAAAAAGCTTTGCCCATATTGCTGCGACCCAATATGATATCCGGATTATCGATCTGGGGGTCAGCTTCGGCATCTGGCCCCTCCCGGCGATGGTTGTAGCTGTGCAGATCCAGCACGATCAGGAAGGGGTGTACCTGCAGCAAGCGTTCCACTTGATATACCAGAGTACTGTACCAGTCTGTATAGCTTTGTAAAAGGTCATTATACAAGGGTTCGGGGAGTTCGCAATTCCGGACATCCAAGCCCCAGGCATCTTCCGGCTTCAGATACACGCACTTTTCCGCTACGCGGTTCAGATCGACCGCGAAGCGGCTGCTTTCCACGATGATGTGGTTTGCGAAGTGATGCGCAATTTGGCCGGTGAAGGGATCCTCCTCGCGGAAACGATCAGCATCGGAGATTTTGGTATAGCGTTCAAGCGCAAGCGGCATCTGATGGCCATTGTGGATAGCCAGCGCCAGCACCGGGTCAGCTTGGTTTCCAAGGTTGAATTTGCTCTGAATCATTGTTCTACCGGATAGGTCTCCATTAGTTCCATAAGCTTTTGCAGGATAGCCAGATACCGCTCCACATCAGCCAGTTCAATATTGCTCTTTTCCATCCAGATACTCCAGGCGGCCAGATCGGTCTTGCTGATCAAAGCGGCTTGGGCAAAGAGGTCTTTGGTAGTCTGCGGATAAGGCTGTTTGCTAAGGAAAAAGAAGCCTTTCAAAGCGGGGATCAGCGCGGAAATCGAGAGGCGCATGGTGCTCTTCAGGTTGCGCGGATTCATCTTGCCTTCCAAAACTATCTGCCGGGTGAGCAGCCATTTGCTCTTGAACTCACGTTCCATTTGCAGGCGCACGTCGGCGGGGGCAATCTTCAGGTTTGCCAGGAGATCCTCTTTGGCAAGCAGGTTTTGGTTTTGGCAGCTGATGATGTTGATAAATTCCAGCGGATACGAATCCAGCGAATATTGAATGAACCTGCGATTGATGATCAGAGGCAGGGTCAGCTTGTGTTTGTAAACATATTTTGCCAGGGGAGCCAGTTTTTCCAGCCAGCCGTCCGGGTCTTCATCCAGGATGACGACGGCGTTGTAAGCACCCATAAGGTCTTGATATACATTCACCTGAATCAGGCGGTCAGAGATGTTGCCCAGCGAATTCAATATTCCAGAGTAGGGGTGATTCATAGCTTTTCCTCACAGTATTTTGCCATATAAGTTGTCGCGCAAGTCTTTGCCAGATTGCGGATTCTGCCGATGTAGGCGGCGCGTTCGGTAACGCTGATCACGCCTCGGGCATCCAGCAGATTGAAGGTATGCGAACTTTTCAGCAGCATGTCGTAAGCCGGATATACCAGGTTTGCTTTGATCAGCTTCTGGCTTTCTGCTTCATACTTTGCAAAAAGCTCGAAGAGCAAGGTGGTATCGGCAAATTCGAAATTGTAGGCAGAGTATTCCACTTCCTTATCAAAATACAAATCAGCGTATTTTGTGGTGGCACTGTATGCCAATTGGCGGTAATCCGGAACGTCCTGAATATACATAGCGAGGCGTTCCAGGCCGTAGGTCAGCTCTACCGCGACGGGGAAGACATCGACGCTTCCCACTTGTTGGAAATAGGTGAATTGAGAGATCTCCATGCCGTCCAGCCATACTTCCCAGCCCAGGCCCCAGGCTCCCAGGGTTGGGGATTCCCAGTCGTCTTCCACAAAGCGGATGTCGTGCTTCTCGATCTCGATGCCGATGGCCTGAAGGCTTTTCAGATAGAGGTTTTGAATGTCGTCCGGGCAAGGTTTGATGATCACCTGGAATTGATAGTAGTGCTGGAAGCGGTTTGGGTTTTCACCATATCTGCCGTCTTTGGGGCGTCGGCAGGCTTGGGGATAGGCAATGGCGCAGGGGCGGGTGCCCAGAGCGCCAAAGAATGTGGCGGGGTGAAAAGTGCCCGCTCCCATCTCGATATCGTAGGGTTGGATCAGGTTGCAGCCTTTGTCTGCCCAGTATTCCTGGAGGCTGAGGATTATTCTCTGAAATTCCATATCTAGTTTCCTGTAAGTTTTTTGCATTGCTGTTTCAGCTCCTGAAGCTTGGTTCGGAGCTCCATGAGGTCGGTGGCGATGGCCGGCATGGCAGCGCTGACTTGCAACTTCTGCTTTGCCACGGCCTCGGTTCGGGCTTCCTGAAGCAGCAGTTTATCCTGCTTCAGCTTTTGTCTGGCGCCTTCGATGGTGTAGCGCTGGTTGTAAAGCATGTCCTTGATCTTCTTCAAGGTTTCTATTTGGGCAATGTTATACCGTCTTTTATGCCCGCTTTTTTTGGGGCGGATGGCGGGGATTTCGGTTTCCCAATAGCGCAATACATGAGGTTTGACGTCCAAAAGATTGCTTACTTCGCCAATGCTGTAATAATGCTTGGTCATGAGGCTCTCCTCGGAAAGATGAAGCTGGTGAAAAGCAGGATTGCCGCCAGGGCGACGAATATCCAGGGATAATGGTAAATCTTCTGGTATAAGGGAATGGTGGGGCTGGTGTATAGCGGCGCGCTGATGTTTGTCCGCTGGAACAGCCCGGCTTCGGCAATCACTTCGCCTTTGGGGTTCACGATCATGGAAATCCCGGTGTTTGCACTGCGGTAGATCTGGGTTCGGCTTTCGATGGCGCGGAACTTCGTCATCACGGCGTGTAACCAGGGGCCGTATGAGGTGCCGAACCAGGCATCATTGGTGATGTTTACATGATAATCCGCTTTCCTGCGCGCACCGTCCTCGCTTCGGAAATTTGCCTTCTGCATGAAGTGGGGGAAGGCCAGCTCGTAGCAAATGGATGGGGAGAACTGTTTGCCGGACACGGTGTAGCGGGGTATCATGGTACCAAACTCCCAATTTGCCTGTCCAAACTGCAGTTTCCACAGAAAGGGGAAGTACTCCAGCCACAGCATGCGTTCACCAACCGGGACAAGGATGTTTTTGAAGTATAGGCTGGGGGTGTTTCCCCGAGCATCAAAGAGGGCTGCCGCGTTGTAAGAATAGTATGGTTCGGGATAGCTTTCCGGAGCTCTTTCGGCATGGGGAAAGCCGGTGAAGATACTGATTCCGTGCTTATCCTGGATGCTCCGAAAATCATGCATTACTCCCGGGTTTAGCATCAGGTAATCCGGCACAGCGGCTTCCGGATAAATCAGCATGCTCCAGCCTTTCAGGGCTGCGTCTGCCGTAAGAGCATCATAGGTTTGCATGATCTCCTGGTACTTCTGCTCGTCCCACTTGTCGTCTTGAACGATGCTGGGTTGCATCACTCCGATGCGATCCGGCTGCATCACCACAGGCAGGGTCAGCAGGCGGAAATTGCCGTAGCCAAACCAGAGCAGGAATATCATGCTGAGAGCAAACAATGACCAGAACTTACGCTGCGCAACCAGGTAAAACAAGAAGTTAAAACTAAGGATCAACAGGGCCAGAAGCGTCATTCCGCCGAGTTCCAGGGCTTGGATCAGGGGCAGAAAATCTGCCAGTGAATAGCCGATGTTCCACCAGGGGAAGCGCATTTCACCAAAGTTCTGCAGGTATTCGAAGCTGATGAAAACACTGATGAATATCAGATAGTTCAACCAGGGCAATCGGTCCCAAACCCGCTCGACAATCATAAAACACAACAGGTAATACAGCGCGTACAGAAGCCAGATGCCAAAAAGCCCGCCGATCGTAACAGAGCCGATCCAATAGAAGACCAGAACGATCTGTACGAGGCTGAAGATCAGCGCGGAAATGGCGTTTTCAGGTATGCTGTGTTTTCTCTGCCGAAAGTAAAACAGCAGGGGAATGAAGGCAAAGAACACCAACCAACTTAAATACAGCGGAAGCCGGGAAACGCTCAGCAAAAGAGCCGAGAGAAGCGGCAGATAGTAGGTCTTAAAGAACCGGAGCATAATCCAGCTTGAGCAGACGTACCTGGTTTCCCACCACGATGGCGATGGTATCCCGCATGATGGTCATGAGGCCTACACCCGGGGTCATCGGTAGCCAGGCTGCGCTCATCTTACTGATCATAGCTTCGCTGGTGAGGCTGATTGCGTTGTTATATGTGTCATAAACTACCTGCCCGGTATCGTGGGCGATGAATTGACCGAGGCTGGAGAACAGCGCGCTTTGTCCCTTCTGGGAGTCATAGGCGATCACGTAGTCCCGGTTCGCAAAAAGGAGATCCACGCGATTCAGCTCGAACTTGCCAAAGCGGTACAGCTCCTGCTGGTCTAGCAGGTCATAGGCAATGATCTCTGCTCCGGCGGAATCGTAAACGAAGATGTTCTGCCGGCTGCCCAGGGCGAGTTTACTAGGTTGCTGAACATAGTTCAGCTCCATGGAGCCAAGGAGTTTGCCATCGGCATTGAACTTCTTGATGACCTTGGCCACGGCATCCAGCGCATAGAGATTGCCGTCCTCCGCCATAACAAAATCAGCCAGACTGCGGAAGTTGCTTGCTTGGTTGCCCATCCCACCGATGGTGTTTTGCTGCTTTCCGTTGCGCCAATACACGATCTGCTGGGAGTTACTCTGCATAGCGCAGATAGTCTTGCTGCCGGTGTGGTAAAAGGCTTTATCGATATCGCCGGTGAAGCTGACGGTCTCGAACAAGGTGAAGGTAGAGATTACCATGGGCGGTGATTTCTTTGTGCCGGAACAGCCAAACAAAACCAAAGCCCCGAGCAGTAAAAGGAATAGCTTTTTCATAAGTCAAGCTCCTTATATTTGCAGGTCTTTCAGTTTGCCCTGGATCGAGGATTTGTTTCCAAACCGGTTGTACTCCAGGGTATATGCAATATTGATGATACTGTTTTTCTTCAGCAGAGTGAGGTAGTCTCCCAGATTGTAGCCGATCAGATCAAGCGGGATACCGTCCTTAACCACCTTTAGTTTCAGATGATTTCTGCCCACGTTATAGGGATAGTTTGCCACACTTACGCCTCTGGTCATGAAGGTCGGGCGCAGGTTTTCCGGGCCAAAGGGAGCGAAGCGCTCGATGCTATCCAGAAGATTGTCATTGATGTCGTAGAGCTCGATCTCGTGATCGATTACAAGCGGAGGTTGGACTTGCTCCAGCTGCAGGTGATCGGCCACATAGCGGGAAAGCTCGTTCTCAAAGCGATCCAGGAACTCCTGATAGATAGTAAGCCCCACGGCATACTTGTGCCCGCCAAAGCTGTGTAGATTGTGTTCGGTGTGCTGAAGCGCGGAAAAGAGGTCGAAATCTGCTACAGAGCGTCCGGAGCCACTGCCAAAACCCTCCTTGAAGGAGATCATAATCACCGGGCGGTAGTACTTTTCCACCAGCTTGGACGCCACGATCCCGATCACTCCCTGATGCCAGTCGTCTGAAGAAACCACCATACAAGGGGTTTGGGCAAGGTTTTTATACTTCTTTTCGATGATTTCACATGCTTCATGAAAGGTCTTCTGATCCTCTTGCTGGCGCAGTGAATTGTCCCGCTCGATCATTTCTGCCAGTTCGTGGCTGTGAGCTTCATCGGTGGCGATCAGCAATTCCACTGCCAGCGCCGCACTTCCCATCCTTCCCGCGGCATTGATGCGGGGGGCGATGCCAAAGACGATATCCGTGGTATCCAGCGTGCGTTGATTGAGTCCGCAGAGCTGGATCAGAGCGTTCAGCCCCAGATTCTTCATCTCGATGAGGTGTTGCAGCCCGATGGAAGCAAAGATCCGGTTTTCGCCGATCAAGGGAACTATGTCCGCGATCGTGCCCACCGCGACCAGATCCATGTATTTCAAAACGTTTTCGGTGCTATCAATCCCCATCGTTTTATATATGGCCATCAACAGCTTATAGGCCACGCCCACACCTGCCAGATATGGGTAGGGGAACTTGCATCCGGGGATTTTTGGATTGATAATCGCCAAGGCCTTGGGTAGTTCGGCTTTGGGGTTATGGTGATCGGTGATAATGATCTCCATGCCCATCCCGGTGATCGCCTTGATCTCCTCCAGGGCGTTTACGCCGCAATCCACGCTGATAATGAGCTTGCTGCCATTTTCAGCGAGCTGATCCAGGCTGCCCAGAGAGAGCCCATAACCGTCGATCATGCGATGGGGAATGTAGAAATCGATATTAGCGCCGATGCGTTTTAGCCCCAGATATAAGAGGGCTGTGGCTGTAGTGCCATCCACGTCGTAATCGCCGTAGATGGTGATCAGTTCGTTATCCTCCACCGCTTTTAGAATGCGGTTAACAGCGGTTTCCATATCCGCAAAGAGGAAGGGATCCGTGAGCTGCGAGAGATCGGGGTTGAAGAACTCCTGAATATCCGCCAGGTTGCGCAGACCGCGCCGATAGATCAGCTCCGCGATTAACTCGGGAGCTTTAAGCTCCATGCTTAAGCTCTGTATAGCCCCTTCTTCCTCAGCATTCAGACCCGGTGGGATGAGCCACTTTTTGTCCATGCTTTATCCTTTATTCATTTTATTTATTATCAATGATGTGGAGAGCAAATCCGGTAGCGTTTTCTGATCAACCAAATTCTATCTGCAATTCTCAATGTCGGTTTTACACCCCATTAGAGCCATTAATTACCGTACTCAAATCTTGTAAAGAATTATTTGTTCCTCGGTGCCTGCATGGTTTTTATGCTTGCCAAAAATCTGGTCACTGCAATTATGACCGAAGGCAAATGAGATAACAAGAGATTATGATATGTTCGATATTCTGTATTCCAAACCACTGTTTTGGGTGCTGCTTAGCACCTTCACTGTGCTGAATTGGCTGGACGCGCATTCCACCTACCTGGTCATGCGCCCGCATTACTATTACCGGGAGCGCAATCCGGTGGCGCGTTGGTGTTTCCGCAAGCTGGGAATTCCGCGCGGCATCATCATCTTCAAAGCGATCTTGCTCTGCGTGTTGATCCCCGCCATGATCTTCTACGCCGGCGAGGATGTGTTTACCATAAACATAGTTTTATTGGTTAGCAGTTTGGTGTTTATGCTGGTGGTTGCCCACAACTACCGGGTTTATCGCAGGATTTGTAAAGAGAGGTTGAAATGAAGAAAGCAAGATTGGTTTTGGGCGGAGGATCTGCCTATGGCCTGGCGCATATCGGCGTGATCAAAGCAATTGGCGAACACTACGATATATCCGGCATCATTGGCACTTCGATGGGCGCGATTGTGGGCGGATGTCTGGCATGCGGCTTGGAAGCAGAACTGATGCTGCTCTACGCCAAGGATGTATCGACCGTCGAGCTGTTCAACCCCCTCAATCTGGATTTTTCCCGCAGCGGCATCTTTGATGGCAAAGCGCTCGTGAAGCAGTTTGAAGCCTGGACTTCCTCGAGATATATTGAAGATGCCCGGATTCCCTTTATCGCGGTGGCATACGACCTCACCCGGCAGGCAACGGTGTTGATCAATAGTGGACTGATGGCGGACGCCATGCGAGCTTCCAGCTCTCTGCCCTTCATCTTTGCTCCGCACGCAATGGGAGACTATCTGTTTGTGGATGGTGGTGTTTCGCATCCCTTGCCCCTGGCTTTTGCCGACAAGATCCCCGGGGAAATCACCATCGCGGTGAATGTGCTGCCGCAGGTGGCAAATGAAGCCGAGTTCTACAAAGCAAACAGCTCCAGCCCCAAGGCAAAGATAGTGCGCTACCATGTCTTCATGCAGTCTTTGATGCAGAATCAGGGCTTCATGGCCATCCAATCGATTCTGAGGGACGAGCCGGATATCGTGATCGATGCGCATCAACCGAAGCTGGGGTTCACGGATCTCAGAAAAGCAGATGATTTCTTTGATTACGGCTATCGACAGGCTTTGAAAGCCATGGAAAATTACCGGACACCCGGCTTTGCCTCAAAGCTCCGGGAAAACTATGAACAGCTCGTGGGCAGGATAGTCACAAAGATCAATCAGTGAAGCAGGCGCGGAGCTTTCGCCCGGCTGTTATTGCAATTTGCTGACCTTATGATAGACGTTGCCGCGCTCTGCCTGCATGCGCAAGAGATACACGCCTTTGGGAAGAACAGCCCCCTGCTCATCCTTACCGTCCCACACCAGATTCCAGCTTCCTTGCTTGATGGAGGCGGACTGCAAGGTTCGAACTTTTTGCCCCCGAATATTGAAGACATCGATACCAATCATCTGCGCGGCTTTGCTGTCACACAAGATGGTGATAGCCTCAGAAAAGGGGTTTGGCCGGCTCTGAAGGCTGATCTCTGCCCGGGCGGGAGCCTGGCTATCCGCATTGGATGAAGCTACCTGAATGTTCCAGATGGCTTCATAGGCGATGCTGTCCGAAGAAGCTATCGTGCAGCGTAAAGTGTGGTCCATTCCTGGCGCAAAGCTGAGATCCAGCATAAACCCGGTTTCCTCCAGCGGAACTTCGTTCAGAAACCACTGATAACTGATGCTTGCACTGTTTGCGGCAGCTTCGGTGATGAACATCTGGCTCTCATCGGGAAGCAGCTCCACAGTCTCTGTTGTGGGCAGAAACATATTGCCGATAAACAGATCCAGCATGCGTAGCTGATAGATATTCACTGGGGTGATGGGGCGGTCGCTGGCATTGGTAGGCACACTGCCGATCGTCATCACGTTTTCCAAACCCTCAATTATCCTCCCAAACACGGCATATCCGCCATTTAGGTGGGGAGTGGGGGCAAGGGTGATATAATATTGGCTGCCGGCACTGTTTGGCGCGGAAGTGCGTGCCATCGCCAATACGCCGGCGCTGTTGTGCAGCAGATCCGGGTGAAACTCGTCCTGAATGGTATAGCCCGGGCCGCCGGTTCCGGTGCCATTGGGGCAACCATCCTGGATCATGAATCCTTCTATCACTCTGTGAAAGATGAGGTTGTTGTAGAAGCCGGCTTGTGCCAGATCGCGAAAGTTTCCGGCTGTGATGGGCACGAGTTCGTCATACAGCTCTGCCGTAAAACTACCCAGGGATGTATGCCAGCGGGCGAAGGTGCGTGCTTGGACCATCGCGGGAATGATCAAAAGGGCTAATATAGCAATAAGTCTTTGGCTCTTGTTCATGTTCTACCTCTTTGTGTTTTGTCTTATTTTGGGGTCGAAACCTAATTCGCGCAAGGCTATGTTTATGGCTCTTTTTGGTCAACTCTTTATTTTTTTTGTGCCTCGCCTCATTGTCAATCTGTTGCTTCGGCTGTCATCAGGCTGATCTCGTGCTGTCTTCAAGCTATGTTCACCCGAAGATAACAGCTTGATATCAGCTTTATATGAGCACAATAAACGCAGCGCAGCCTCTGGTTGGCGAAAGATAATAGCGAGGGCGGGGAGGCCCTTGGCAGAGCCCCTAGTTATGTGCTACACACAATCCTGGATAAGCCTTTATGGGTGCCCCAAAACGTTTGTGGCTGTAGCATTTGCCGGTGACTCAAGAAAAGGGAAGCAAAATTGAAATGTACAGTTTAGCTTGAACTGGGTGGGTTCAGCAAAGCTTGCAGGGCAGTGATAGCTCTTTGGCTAAGCATTTCCTTTTTCAGCTTTTTATCCCGAATCTCTTTTTCCAAACCCGGAAGAATTCCGAAGTTTGCATTTACCGGAGAGAACTTACCTTTCAGAGGAGGAGTAATCAATCTGCGCCAAAGTTGTCCCAGGATCGTCTCCTCGGGCAGTTCGGAGCTTTCTTTGCAAATGATGCGCGCGATCAGCAAGCCATGACCGATGCACTCGCCATAGCCTTCCACTCCGCTCAGTTGTCCCGCTACCCACACATCCGGCCGGGCTTTCAGGCTGAGGTTCGGATTCAGGAGTTTGGGGGAGTCCAGATATGAGTTGCGATGGATAGAGCCATAACGCAGAAAGGAGACATCTGCCAGCCCGGGAATCAGGCGGAAGACGCGCTTTTGCTCGGGATAGCGCAGCATGGTCTGGCATCCCACCAGATTGTAGGCAGTGAGGTCCTTGTTTTCGGCGCGCAATTGCAACACGGCAAAGGCTTTGCGGCCTGTGGAAGGTATTTCCAGCCCCATCGGGCGCATAACGCCGTGGCGCAGCGTGTCTCTGCCTCTGCGGGCGAGCTCCTCGATGGGCATGCAGTTTTCGTAGAAGCTGAACTTTTCGCCGTTGAAGAATTCGTTCTCAAATTCGCGGGCTTCATGCTTCTCTGCCTCCAGAAGGGCATCAACGAAGTTGTAGTATTGCTCTTTGTCAAAGGCGCAATTCAGGTAATCTGCCTCACCCTTGTCGTAGCGGGCTTTGGCATAGGCAATATCCAGATTCACGGAATCCGCTTCGATAATCGGGGCGATGGCATCAAAAAAGAAGAGTTGATCCTCTCCCAGCAGCGTTTGCAGATGGCGCATCATGGCGGCGGAAGTGAGCGGCCCGGTAGCCAAAATGACCTTGCCTTCGGGGATTTGTGTAGCTTCTGCGCGGATGATTCTAATGTTTGGGTGTTCGCTGATGAGCTGCGTTACCTTGTGGGCAAAGAGCTCGCGATCCACTGCCAGAGCGTGTCCGGCGGGGACTTTGCAGGTTTCCGCGACTTCCAGGAGGATCGAACCCAGCAGGCGCATTTCTTCTTTCAATAAACCCGCGCCGGTATCCAGGCGAATGGATTTGAGGCTATTGCTGCATACCAGTTCAGCAAAATCAGCGCTGGTGTGGGCTTCGGTATTTTGCAGAGGGCGCATCTCCCAAAGGTCGATCTTGTAGCCCCTGGAAGCGAGCTGCAACGCGGCTTCGGAGCCGGCTAAGCCTCCGCCGATGATGGTGATGTGCTCGCTCACAATTCCCGCTTGATCATCGTGATATAACCATCCAGATCCGTAAAGCCCATGTCGGCATAGAGGTGCCTGGCAGCGGGATTGTCCCTGTGAACCTCCAGCTTTGCCTGATATCCGGTGGCTTTGGCGATCTTCAGTGCTTCCTGCAGCAGAGATCTGCCGATGCCGCTGTTTTGCTTTGCGGGGCTTACCGCCATGTGGTGGATATACAGTCGGCGGAAATCGTGGTTCACCCACAAGGCACCGATGACCTCGTTATCGCACTCAGCGGTGATCAAGGTTCCGGTGTTTTGCAGAGAGTGTTCGATCGCCTCATAGCTATCGGCGCGGACGGGGCTGGTAATCCCGGTTTCCAGCCAGAGGCGGATAACCTGGTCATACAGGGCTATATTCAAGCTATTATAGATGTTTATGCTCATATCGGAGATGTCCTCATAAAGATTTCAGGATTGCGGGTGAAGCGGAACACGGTGTCGAATTCTACTTGATAGAGCACGGTGTAATCGTCATCCAGCAGCATCACATAGCGTTCATCAAGGTATTTGGCAAAGCTTAGTTTGCGGGTTTTGCCTTCGGTGTCTGTTATCCAGACAGTTGATAGCGGGTTTTGGAACAAAGCCTTGATCCCGGGATCTTCTCCGCTGATGAACGAAAAGCTGCGGAAGTTTTGCAGGATGCTGACGATCTTGGTGAGCGCAAAGTTGTGCCCCACCACATCAAATTCGTGATTTGCGTCTTTGAAGGTCCAGCGCAGGCCATCGCGGGTCAGAGTGTACTTGTTCTTCTCGTGCTCTACCCTCAGTTCTGCCAGCTCATCTTCCCAATAGTGGATTACCAGAGGGTTGCGCCAGTTCATGATGAGGGGAGAAAAGTCTTGCACGATTCTGGTGCGGGTCTGATATACGGTGTTGTCTTTGGCACGGCGGAAGTAATCCCAGGCATTACCGATGTTTCCGAATAGCAGATGATCGCTTTTGTTGCCGGCTTTCAGGCGGATGTGCAAGGCTTTGTCCTCGTCCAGGTTATAGCGGGCGATGGCGGCTTGGTCTTCACTGATGGCAAGCCTGGGGTGCTTGGCGTTTACCAGTTCTTCAAAGAACAATCTGATCATCAGGGTATCTGCCGGCCACAGCACCGGGTCTGTGAGCTTCCACTCGCCTTCGTCCAAAACCAGGTTTATGCGGTCTTCACTATTCCAAATCTCGATGCTATCCAGCTTGCTGACGTCCAAGTTTACGAGATTGCGTAGTTTCTGCGTATTGTCCTGCTGCTTCAGCAAAAAGAATGCCGCGCTCAGGACCACCAGAAGGATCAGGGGGATGAGTTTATTTCGCTTCATTGATAGCCTTTATCTTAAGTTTGCGTCTGAACGCCATCCATGCGCCGACCAAGATCAGGATCAGGGAAGGCAGCGCGATGGCTGTGATCTTTGTGATCAATTTGATGTGGTGATCGGTTTTCTGTACATCTGCCCAGATAAGCCCATATTTTTCCATGAAGGCCTGCACACTGAGGATGGAGGAGCTAAGATGGCGATTGCGGATGCGGATCATGTCCGGGCGTCCGCTGAAGTAATCCAGGGCGTTCAGGATCACATTTGAGCGATCGTTGTAGAGGGGGTTGTCGGGATCAATTACCAGCTCTTTATCGGCAAAGAGCAGCAGGTTTGCCGTTTCCGCGCTGGCCCGGAACTGGGGATCGGATGCGGCTAATTCAGTGCCGGCAAAATAGCTGGTGAAACTTCCGGTGGCCATTGCGGCTGTGATGATTGGGCCGGCAGTAAAGTCTTCCAGCTCCGGGTTGAAGAAGAGGTTTTCACCGATATTGAAATCCGGGTACCGCATCCAGCCGGAGTAAGGCGAGCTTTGCAGGATGGTCTCATATTTCAGGCCGTCCTTTTGAGCAATGGTGATGCCGCTGGCAAGATATAGCACGATATAATCCATGTTTTTGGAGATCGGGTGCTGTCCGCCGCGCATGATCGGATACATCGGGAAGTTCGCCATATTGCCGATGCCCATCTGGCGTTGGTCGTTGTTCATGTCCAGCAGCACATCCCTGGAAAGCGTGAAGCCATAGTGTTCCAGCATGCGGATCACATTGGTATCCAGCGAATAGAGCATAGAGCCATCCGTGTCCACTCTGTCCTGCAGAAACACGACATTGCCGCCCTGCATCAGATATTGATCCAGGTGATACAGATACTCTTCGGGAAGATTCCTGCTGGCGCCGGTGAAGAGCAAAGCGTCTATGTCACTCAGAGGCTGGGAGAGATCGGCATCGCTAACCTTGAAGTTCGATCTGATGCCGCGTTCAAAGAACCGGGTGTTAAAATGGTAGTATGTGGAGTCCCGAAACACAGCCACCTTGGGCAGGTTTTCGCTAACCAGGCTCTGGATGCGCATGGTCATCTCATATTCCAGTTTGGGCTCCAGCCGGGGCATCAGGTTCATGGATTCCACGCGTCCCTGATACTCAAAGACCATTCCGAAGATCACTTCCTTGCTGGTCATTTGGTCGTTCTCGAAGATCTGAAAGCGCATCGGACGCAGCGCATTGGCTTGAGCTAATTGGTAGAGCTCATCGCGGCTGGCGGGTCTCAGGTATTCATAGCGGAACTTGCCTCTGCCGGCGCTTTGATACTCCGATAGCAGGTCATTGGTGTAGCGCGAGAGGGAATTCAGGTCTGCCGGAAGCTCCTGGCTGGAGATGATCTTGACCACCATCACGTCTTCCAGATTGCGCACCAGCGTTTTGCTGATCTTGCTGAGGCTGTATGCCTTGTCTTGGGAAAGATCCAAGCGGTAGTTGATCATTGAACTGATCAAGAGCAGGGCGATGATGATGCCGATCTTGGTGGCGTGGGTGCCGATGATGCCAAAACTCTTCTTCATTTAGCGCTCCTGCATCAGATTCTTGGATTGCAGATTGAACTCTGCCAATAGCGCGAAGATCACGATCACCGCGAGAAAGAACAGGATATCCCGAACATCCACCACGCCACGCATGAAGCTGGATAGGTGATATTCGAAACTGAAGTATTGAACATAACGCACCAGCGCCAGCGGAGTGAGCACAAGCAGATAGCGGATCACATAGAAGAACCCGGAAATAAAGAAAGCGATTATGAAGGCCAGAACCTGGTTCGAGGGCAGGCTGCTGGCAAACACGCCGATAGAGATGTACGCGCAGCCGGCGATAAGGATGCCCAAAGAGCCCAGTAATATTGCTCCGATATCGATGCCCTGGCCGAAGATCAGGATAATCGCGAGCGGGATCAGGTTGAAGACCAAAAGGGTTGCTAGCTGCATCGTTGAAGCCAGGATCTTGCCCCAAACCACATGCGTGAGCCGGATGGGCAAGGTGCTGAGCAGCTCAATGGTCCCGTTGCTGCGTTCCCGGGCGATGCTGCCCATGGTGATGGCCGGTATGAAGAAAATGAACAGGATATGCTGAAATGAATACAAGCCTCTTAGTTCTGCCAGGCCAACCTTGAAGATCGAGGCAGAGAATCCGGCTCCGCTGATCACCAGAAACAGAATGAACACGATGTATGAAGTCACCGAGCGCATTGCCAGCTGATACTCTTTCCGGGCAATGGTCCATATCGCCTTCATATCTCTTCCTCCTCATCCCGGGCGAGTTCAGTTGCGGTCATGGGATCCGGCATAGTCAGGCTTGCCGGCACTTCTTTGGTGAGGCTGTGGAAGATCTCCTCGAGGCTCTTTTGCTGAGTGTAGAGGCTGGTAATCAGCCAGCCGTTCTCTGCCACATATCGCGCCAGATCGTGCCTGATATCGCTTTGCGAGGGGATCCTGAGCTGCAGCACGATGTTGTGTTCTCCGGCTTCAGCAGAGATCAGTTCAAGTTCCGGATGATACTCCAGAAACTCGCTAAAATCAATGGCCTCGCCTTCCAGTTCCAGATGCATCATCTGGAAGTCGTTCAGATAGTCATCCAGCTTGTCGATATCGTTGTCCACAACGATCTTGCCTTTGTTGATGATCAATACTCTGTCGCAGAGAGCTTGCACTTCCTGCATGATGTGCGAGGACAGGATGACGGTCTTTTCCCTGCCCAGTTCGCGGATCAGTTCGCGGATCTCGATGATCTGATTTGGATCCAGCCCGCTGGTGGGTTCATCCAGAATCAGGATATCGGGATCATGCAGGATCGCCATTGCCAGCCCTACCCGTTGACGGAAGCCCTTGGACAGCGTTCCGATCTTCTGAGTGAGCACCTGTTTGAGCCCACAGTTTGCCACCACAAAGGCGCGTCTTTGGGCAAAGCTTGGGGCAGACATTTTGCGTAGATCTGCCACATACTTCAGGATTTCCAGCACCAGCATCTCATCATAGAGCGGGTTATGCTCCGGCAGATAACCGATCTTGGCACTGGTGGCGATGGGGTCTTCATAGATGGACTTGCCATCGATAGTAATGCTCCCGCTATCCGGCCGCAAATAGCTGACCATCATGCGCATAGTGGTGGTCTTCCCGGCTCCGTTTGGCCCCAGGAATCCGGTGATACTACCGCTGCTCACGCTGAAACTGATATCGTCCACAGCGCGCAGTGTGCCGAATGACCGGCTAAGGTTCTTGATTTCTATCATCTGTTATAATTACTCCTGGTCTAGTTCCCGAAGAACACCGTCTTATTGGTGCCCGGTTCAGTGAGTGAGATCACGTCGTTTTCATTTAGTCCGGATATCACTTCCACCATCTGAAAATCATTGGCCCCCAGTCTTATCACTGTGGACACCGGCTGGACTGTTTCGCTTTTTTCCGCTGAATCTTCGCTTTGCTTGGGGATCAGATAGACGATATCCTGGTTCTTATCATCTGCAAAAACTGCTCCAATCGGGATAATAAGTACGTTTTCCCGAGAATCCCCCAATATACTGATCGCAGCTGTCATGCCCGGTTTCACTTTATCTCCGGTGGAATTGATGCTGATCTCCACCGGGAAGACTTTGGCGCTGTTGATCACAACTGCCTTGGGCGAGATCTTCACGATCTTTCCGGAAAACTCCTCATAGGGAAGCGCATCCAGCTTGATCGTGGCTTCTTGCCCCACCATAAACTTCACAATATCTACTTCGTTGATGTTGGAGCTTACGATCATCTTGTTCAGATCTGCTATCTGCATCACGACCGTGCCTTCGCCGAAGGCGTTGATACTGGAAGTAACCATCTCACCTTCGTTGATCTTGCGTTCGATGACAGTTCCGGAAGCGGTCGCGTACATATGGATGACGGTTCCCGGCACATCCAGATCCCGGATCATCTCATATTGGCTACTGGCTTGCGTAAATTGGATTTCAGATTCCAGCAGGGCATCCCGGGAGAGGTCAAAATCGGCTTGGGAGACATAGTTTTTCTCCAAAAGCAGGGTCTTATCGGCAAAATCCTTCTGGGCTTGTCTTAGGTTCAGTTCTGCCCGTTGCAGGGTAGCTTTGGTGCTAAACAAGGTATTCGCCTGGTTATAATCCGGCTCGATATCGGCAATGATATCTCCCTTGCGTACATAGTCGTTTTCATCCACATAGAACTTCACCACTTTGCCGGATACACGGGATTTCTGCGATACCACCGTTTGCGGCTGCAGTTCGCCGGTAATCTCGATGCGGGAGTTAATGTCTCCAAAGGTCACGGTATGGGTATTATTATCCACGCCGGGGGTCTTGGAGCCAGTTTGAGCCTTTTTACTGAATACCCTAATGCCGATCAGTGCCGCCACGATCAGCAGGATTACGATGATTACGATCCACCTCTTGCGCATAAATCCTCTCTTCATTTGAATCTGGCAATTGTGATTACAAGGCAATTGAAACTGCCAAAAATGTCAATCAAAAAGCCCCGTCTTCTGTTCTCACTTGTGGCTTTTCAGAAACATTTGCGCTTTTCATCATCCATCTTTGATTTCCGTAGATCAACCAGCTACCCCCGGACCGGTAGAAATAGGAAAAGTATCCGGTATCTTCCGGCTCGTTGTATGTATAGTCTTCAAGGCTGGATTTATAATGATCCCGGGTATGGGCCACCGCATAATTGCCATTGAACTCGATAAACAGGACTTCAATTTCTAAAAGCTGGAACCGCCCCATCCGATCCAGGATTTCCTCGTTCAGATGCCAGGAAAACTCACCTTTGTGAAGATACTCCTGATGCACGTGATTCATGATGCCGAACGTATTGCCCAAGTTGAAATCCAGCGAGATATCATACAGGATATCCCGAATTTCCTTTTGGGACAGCGTATAATCATCATCCGTATCGCAGCTTAGCAGAACCAAGCTGAGCAGGATCAGGATGATCAAAGCGAGCTTGGTCATGTCGTCTCGAGAATTGCCAAACTTTCAATGTGCCAGGTATTGGGAAACATGTCGAAGCCGCTCAGGCTCTTCAGCTGATACTTATCTTCATGCAGCAAGATCTTCAGATCGCGCTTCAGGCTCATTGGTGAACAGCTGAGATACACAATCTTTGGGATTCCCGCTTTGCGGATCGCCCACAAGGCGCCTTCCTGAACTCCGCTGCGGGGGGGATCCAGGATGATGCAATCAGCGCTGAAATTCTTGATCAGCTCTTCAAACTGCTCTTCAAACTTTCCGCTGATGAATCGGGCTTTGCCAAAGCCGTTATCAGCCGCGTTCTTGCGAGCATCCTCAATGGCTTCGGGAACCTCTTCGATGCCCACCAGCTCGTCGATCTCACTTGCCAGGCACAATCCGATGCTGCCGATTCCGCAATAGGCATCGATTACCTTGTAGCTTGGCTTCATCTCGGAGCGCATTGCGCACAGAATCTTTTCCATGGTGCCGCTGTTGATCTGCCAAAAACTGCGATAATTGATCTCAAAGTTCTGATCTGCCAGGCTATCGGTCAGATAGGGCTTGCCAAACAACACTTTTTCCTCATTGCCCAGGATCACATTGGTTTTCGCGCGATTGATGTTTTGAACGACGCCTGTGATCTGGGGAAAGGCCGCAGTAATGCCGTTAACGATGGTTTTAGAGAAGGGCAGGCGTGCCGACCGGCAAACCAGAATCACCACAATCTGTGTCAGATCCCGATTGCAGCGCAAGCCGAGATGGCGCAAACAGCCGCTGTTATCGGTTTCGTCATAAGGTTCCACTTGCGCTTTCTGGCAAAGCTGAATCAGGGTTTGGGCGATTTCATCAAAGATCGGGGGATGATTGTGACAGCGCTCATGCGGCACGATCGCGTGGGAATAGCGGGCATAGATGCCATATCCATCAGGTCCCACAGGCATATAAACCTTGTTGCGGTAGCCCTCTTTTTGCTCAGAAGCTTCCATCCCGCTGAAAACCGCGCTGTGCTCTTTGAAGAGATCTTTCAGCAGAATGTCTTTGTATTGCAACTGAGTAGGGTAATCCAGCATCAGCCAGTCGCAACCGCCACAGGGTTCATCGGCACAAAAAGCCGCACAACCTGGTTCCTGCACTCCCGGGCCGCGTTCATGATATGTCAGCACTTTGGCAAAGGCATGGTCTTTCTTTTCAAGATAGATTTCAGCATCCACCAGATCTCCGATTGCCGTGTTTGCCACAAATATCGCTTTTTCGGCATGAAAGCCAAGCCCCATACCGCCCATGGCGATCTTCTCTATCTTTAGTTGTTCGATTTTCATTACATGTTCCTTAAACGTTCTATTCTTTCTGTTATGGGCGGGTGTGTGGCAAACAGGGATGTGCTTTTTTTGCTGTTGATCTTGGCCATGGCAAAGCTATCCTGACGTTTGTCCACATTGTAATAACGGTCTATCTTCTCCAATGCGGAGATCATATTTGCGGAATTCGTGAGTTTTGCGGCTCCGCGATCAGCGCGATATTCCCGGTAGCGGGAGTAGTAAGATGCCGGGATCATCGCCAAAAACATCAACACATTCTGCAGAAGCATCACCATCATATAATAACCGAAAAAGCCCAATCCGCCTCTTCCACGATCGCCACGCAGAGCGTTGTCCAACAAAGTGGCAACGAGGCGCGCGCCAAACATCACAAAAGTATTGATGATGCCCATCACGAGTGTCATGGACACCATATCGCCTTCGCTGATATGAGTCATCTCATGCCCTGCCACGGAGGCTATTTCTTCTTCAGAGAGGAAATTCACCATCCCTGAAGAAAAGGCTATCAGAGAATTGTTGCGGGACGATCCGGTGGCAAAAGCATTCACATCCTGGGAGGGATAGATGCCCACTTCCGGTGCCTTGACGCCTGCTTCCGCTGCCAAACTTAGCACGGTCTCATACACAAATCTCGCCTTGGGATCTCTCACACTGGCATCGATCAATTGAATTTTATATGCTTTCTTTGCACTAAACTTGCTGATTGCCAAAGAGATCAGTGAACCGGCAAAGCCGAAGATCGCGCAAAAGATCAACAGCGAAGTCACTTGGCTCCGGGGCATTGGCACAAAGGCCAGAATTATGGATAGCATGGACACTACCAAAAGGTTCAGCATCAGGTAGAATCCGATACGTTTGAGTCCTCTCATTTTACCTCCATCAAGAGTTATTGGGGCATTATCTGAGACACGCCAAAACATGGCAAGGGAAAAATGTGAATTGGTGGATTGAGAATTTCGATCCTTGCTTCTTGTTGTAACTCTGGCTGCGCTTCTTGCATAACTCTGAATGCCTTGATCGCGATGGAGCTTTCCCGCTTGGATAAGCGTGGTGTTATCGTGATCTTAAGCTGTTATCATCGTGTGAACACAGCTTTGAGACAGCACGAGATCAGCTTAAACCCGGCTGGAGAACTGCGGGGTGGATGCGGCTTAATGCTCCCCCGGAACACGCCGCTCCCGGGGCGTTTTTCTGCCAGACAGCACCCTACCCGAAACAAAAGCAGCAGCCACCCGAAAATACCTCCCAACTAGTTTTAACTGCACCTTAATCCCCAAAACAAACAAACCTTAACACCCCAGATAACCCTACCAAGCCTGAAACACCTATACCCTAAAAACACCGCAAAACCGAGATAGCCGTTATTCCATATGCTCCGGCAAAATGGCCCTTTGCGGGTAATCGACAGAAAAACGTTT
>DHVK01000022.1 GCA_002412625.1 Cloacimonetes bacterium UBA5210 | reverse complement strand
GAACCACACTCTTGTTCGAAGATTTCGGTACTGCTAGCGCGGACTGGCCGGTTGAAGGCTGGACCCAGCGGAACGGGTTGTATCCAACCCCTACCGGAACTACGGCCCAATGGTTTCAGGATGATTGGCTGAATGCCACCACTCCTGTGAACAAAGCCGCCAAAATCAATATTTACGGCACCCTTCGTAATGGCTGGCTGGTAACCCCTGCCGTCACCATCCCGGCGGATGGCTATGAGATCAAGTTTGATCTCGGCTTAACCCAATGGAATCAAACTACCCCGATCTTGGATCCTACGGCTCAACAGGATGATAAGTTCATCGTTGTGATGAGCGACTCTCCGGAAATGACCAATCCCGTGATCCTGCGGGAATGGAATAATGCCGGGTCCCAATATGTGTTCAACGAGATTCCTCACACCGGCACCGAAGCGACCATCTTCCTAACCGGTATCACAGGCACCAAATACTTCGCTTTCTACGGCGAATCCACAGTTTCCGGCGGCGACAACGATCTCATGATCGATAACGTCCTTATCCGCCAGACTCCCACCTCTCCGCAGTTTTTCGTGCAACCCTCTGCCAAAGATTTCGGCCAACTGCTGATGGGATCTTCTGCCTCGCAGAACTTTATCGTACGCAACACCGGCATCGGTACTCTTGTCATCAGCAGCATTAACTTGCCTGCTAACCCCCATTTTACCCTTTCCGATCTGCCGACTTTGCCGGCTAACCTTACGGTTGGCGAAGCAATCACATTCACGGCAACCTACGCCCCTGCCACCGAAGCCGAGCATAGTGCTACGATTAGCATTACCGACAACCTCGGCAGAGTGGTAAATACCGTGCCGCTCAGCGGCAGCGGCTTCGATGCCACAATCACGACTTTACCCGCAACCCAGACCTGGGATGGCGTAACCGTCCCTGCTATCCCTGTGGGCTGGAGCAAAATCGTGAACTCCACTTCCACCACCGCGTATGTGCAAACCAGCACTACCTCTCCTTTCAGCACGCCAAACTGCGTGCAGATGGCAAACTCTGCTGATGCTGAAGCTGCTCTTTACCTGATCTCTCCGCCCATCGCTCAAGCTATCGACATGAGCAGCATCCGCTTGAAGATGATGGCCAAGGGTGGAACTAATTATAGCCTGCAGATCGGTACCATGAGCAATCCTGCTGACCCCAGCACCTTCTCTCTGGCTCAGGACCTTACTGTAGTGGCAAACTGGAACGAATATGTAGTGAACCTCAGCGGTCATACCGCGGCGGGTCGCTTCATCGCCGCCAGACACGGTCTGGGTGGAACTTACCGTACCATGTACATCGATGATGTGACTCTGGAACTGATTGCCCCGAACGACCTCGCGGCAGTTTCCATCATCGGAAATACCACTCCCAGCGTGGGCACAGCTGCCAACTATACCGTTCGTGTGTTGAACAACGGCACCGCCGCTCAGAGCAACTATCAGGTAAAGCTGTATAATTTGGCCGATACCGAGCTGGCTTCCGTAGCCGGTCCCGCAATCGCTGCCGATGAAACTGCCGATGTCGTTATCCCCTGGACCCCCACAGTACAAGGTCCTGCCGGACTCTATGGCAAAGTGGTGCTCACAGGCGACGTGAACCCCGCCAATGATCAGACCCCACCGCTGAACATCAGCGTTCAGCCCGAAGGCGTGAACAGCGTCACAGTGGGCGCAGGTGATCAAATGCAAGGCGTGCCTTGGGAGTTTTACTATCGCAACTCCTTGTTCCAGACCCTGTATTACCAGGATGAACTGGGTATGTTTGGTAACATCACTGCCCTCAGTTTCTACAATAACTTCTTCACAAACCTTCCCGGCATGCCGGTGAAACTCTGGCTTGGCACCACAGACGCGCAGGATCTTTCCGCGGGTTGGGTGGATCCCACCAGCCTCACCTTGGTCTATGATGGCAACATGGATTTCCCCAGCGGAATCAATACCATCACCGTGCCTCTGCAAGTCCCTTACAGCTACAGCGGCGGAAACCTGGTGCTCTATGCTCAGCGCCCCTGGGATGCTGAGTATTACAATACCAATGACGACTTCCAGGCGCAGACCGTGGGCACCAACCGCGCGCGGAAACTGCAAAACGATAGTACAACCCTCGACCCGATGGCACCCACAGCGGGAACACTATCCGGCACCTTCCCCAAAACTACCTTTATCATGACTCCGCTCAGCCCGGATCCGATCTTTGCGGTGAGCCCGTCTTCCAAGAATTTCGGGCAGATGATTCTGGGCACCGAAGCCAGCCAGAACTTCAACGTGATCAATGTTGGCGGTGGCACCCTGACGGTGAGCAACATCAGCATCAGCGGCAGCCCGCATTTCAGCATCAGCAATATGCCGACCCTTCCGGCGCAGCTCTCTACCGGGCAAAACGCTACCTTCACGGTAGTCTATGCCCCCACCACCGAAGGTGACCACACGGCGACGGTGACGATCACCGATAACCGCAGACTCACTCATACTGTCGAGCTCAGCGGCAGTGGCTTTGATGCCACGATTACAGCACTTCCCGCCGGCGAGAACTGGGATACAGCAACCGTCCCGGGCTTCCCTCTGGGTTGGAGCACGATCTACAACGCTACAGTAACCACGGCTTATCTGCGAACCAGTACTACTTCGCCCTTCAGCGCGCCAAATTGTGTGCAGATAGCGAATTCAACTGATGCCAACGCGCAGCTCTATCTGATCTCCCCGCCCTTCGCCCCGGCGATCGATATGAGCACAATCCGCGTGCGGATGATGGCCAAAGGTGGTGCAAACTACCTGTTGGACATCGGAACAATGAGCAATCCGGCAGATCCCACGACCTTCGTTCTGGCGGAACAACTGACTGTGGCGGCAAACTGGAACGAGTATGTGGTGAACCTCACAGCGCACACCGCCGCGGGGCAATTTATCGCCATCAGACACGGACTTGGCGCTACTTCTCGTACCCTGTATGTGGATGACATCACCTTCGAACCGATCGCCCCGAATGATCTGGCGGCAGTGGGCATCACCGGCAATACCACTCCTCCGGTGAACTCCGAAGCTCAGTATCTGGTAAGCGTGTTCAACAATGGCACCCAAGCCCAGAATACCTATCAGGTGAAACTGTTCAACTCCAGCGACGTCGAGCTTGCCTCAGTGGCCGGAACCGCAGTAGCACCCGGTGAAACCGTGCAGATTCCGCTTACCTGGACCCCCACCGAGCAAGGCCTTGCTACCATCTATGGTAAAGTAATCCTTCCCGGTGATGCCAACCCGGCAAATGATACAACCAACAACCTGAACGTCAACGTGACCGCAGCGGATGTGTTTATCGTTGAAGTCGGTGATGGCACGGATGTAACCGGTACTTCCGGAACTCCCACGCCCTACGGAACCTTCTACAAGAACTTCCGTCAGCAGTACCTCTATACTGCTGCGGATTTGATGGCTCACGGCGCGGTACCCGGCGCGATGTATGCTCTGGCCTTCAACGTGCAGGGCTTGAACACCTGCTCGCCGATGCCGAACTATCGCATCCGCATGAAGAATACCGCCCAGACCGCGCTTACCACCACTTTTGAAGTAGGTGAATATACTCAGGTCTGGCATCACCCGAACTTCCTGCCTGAAGTGGGCTGGAATATGCACGTATTCAGCGCGCCCTTCGTCTGGGATGGTGCTTCCAATGTGATCGTGGATATCGTGACAGACATCATCCCCGGGGCTTATACCCAGAACGCCGGGGTCTTCTACACTCCGACTGCTTACGTGAGCGCGCTGCGCTATCAAAGCGATAGCGTTGCCGCGGATTCCGCGACCACCGGTACAGTGGCCAGCAACCGTTCCAACACCCGCTTCTTCCTGAACGTGGAAGATATGGGCAGCCTGAGCGGTACCGTAACATCAGCCGGCACGCCATTGCAAGGCGTGGAGATCAGCGTTGTCGGCAGTTATCAGCATACCACCACTTCCGCCACCGGTGAATATCACTTACCCTTCATAGAAGTCGGCAATCACAACCTAAGCGTTCATAAAATCGGATATGAAGACCAAAGCCTGCCCTTTAGCATCGTGGCTGATCAGAACACGGTTTTGAATGTCAATTTGGTGCCTTCCGCTTCGGTGAACGTCAGCGGAACAGTTGTGGGCAGCGACAACCCCTCCGTGGGGCTCGACCAGGCTGAAATAGTACTCTCCGGAGTGCTCACTTACAGCGGAACGACAAACGCTTCCGGTCAGTTCACGATTGCCAATGTGCTATCCGGAAACACTTACAACGTTAGCATCTTACGGGGCGGATACCAGATGCACAGTGGAACCATCACTGTGGGTTCTACAGATTACAGCATGGGTACTATCACCCTGCTGGAGCTCACCCTGCCTCCAGCGGGAGTTACAGCCACGCTGAATGACCCCCAGACTTTGGTTAACATCGTGTGGCGCGAACCCGGCGGCACCGGCAGTGAATTCAGCTTCGATTTCGAGAACAATGATGGCGGATGGGTTCCGAGTTCAAACTGGGCAGATCCCGAAGGCGATTGGGAATATACGGACTCCTACGATATAAATCAGTGGGCTCCCGTATATACCGGAACCAGTGTTGTCCCGCCTCCCACCGCGTTTTCCGGAACCGGTATGTGGGGTACGGTGATCAACAGTAACTATACAAATTCAGGTGGATTCAGCTATCTGAGCAAGACCTTCAACTTCTCCGGCTTCTCCAATACTGAAATGCGTTTCAGAAGCTGGGAAAACGTATTTGGGAACTTCGATTACTGTCAGGTGAGCGCCAATGGCACTCTGGTTTGGGGCCCCTCCTGGCAGTATACAGGCACGCAATGGGAAGAACGGATAGTAGATCTCTCGGCCTATGACGGCATGGGGGAAGTCGAGATCCGCTTCGAAATGTGGGCTTCCACTGTGGTCAACTATGCCGGATGGTATATTGATGACGTGGAGATTGGGCCTGCCAGAAGAGTTGCTTTCACCACCCCGGCTTCCATTATGCCCGCTAGCATGAAGGGACTGAATGAGCTTGCAGCAGCTGAACTGGTTGAGCTGCAAACCCGCAACAACCCCACTCGCAGTCATGCCCCTGCCAGGGCTGCCAGACTCAACCCCTCCCGCATCCCGGTTGGCTACAGAGTGTGGCGTCTGACCGTCGGTCAGGAGAACGACCCGGCTACCTGGACCTCTCTCACTGCGCAGACCATCACCGACACAGCCTTCGTAGATCCTTCCTGGCCTACCCTGCCGGACGGAAGATACAAGTGGGCAGTGCGCACAGTTTACACCGGAGACGTGCTCTCCAATCCCGGGTTCTCGAACTTCATCCGCAAGCAGCCCAACGACCTATCTGCCATGACGGTTAGCGGAAACAGCACTCCCACAGTGGGTTCACCTTCGACATACACTGTAAGAATTAAGAACACCGGAACCTCCACCCAGGCGGCTGGTGCTTATTCCGTGAAACTAATGTCTGAAGACCTTGAGCTGGTTTCAGTTACGGGTCCCGCGATTGCGGTCGATCAAGAACTCAATATCGGCTTGAACTGGGCTCCGACTCAACAAGGTACGATCAGCGTTTACGGGAAGGTTGTACTCCCGGAGGATTCGGACCCCACAAATGATAGCACAAACCCACTTAGCTTGGTTGTTATGCCATCCGGTCAGTTTGGCTATACAGTGGGAGATGGCAGTTCGCTTCAACGTGTCCCAGTCGACATGTACAACCGAACCAGCCTCTTCCAGATGCTAATCTATCCCACTGAACTCAGTAACTTCATTGGCTTCATTAATGGCCTGCAATTCTACAACGATTTCGTTACTGATCTCCCTGCTAAACCCACCAAAATCTGGATGGAAACGACCACATTGGATGATCTTAGTGCCGGGTGGGTTCCCGTTACCGGAAACTCCACTTTAGTCTTTGATGGTAATGTAAATTATCCGGCGGGGGAAAACAGCATCGTAATCCCCTTTGCCGAACCATTCATGTATCTGAATGGCAATAACTTGCTGATTACTGTCCAACGTCCACGGGATGACGCATACTTCAATATAAACGACAGATTCCAAGCTCAAACAATTGGTGCCAACAGAGCCAGGAAAATGCAGAGCAACACCGTGGAATATGACCCCGCAAACCCATCCACTCAAGGGACTCTTTCCGGAACCTTCCCCAGAACCACGATTTTGGGAATTCCCGGCAATGTTGGGAGTTTGAGCGGAACGGTTACCTCAAGCGCATCCGCCCCGCTGGAAGGAGTATCGGTAAGCATCGAAGGAACCACATATCAAGCCACGACTAATATCTCCGGAGAATATCATATTCCATACATTCTGCCGGATACCTATACCGTAATCTTCAGCAGATATGGATATATAACTCAGAACCAAACCCTGGAGCTGGAGGAAGATGAAGAAGCAGTGATGAACGCCGTATTGCAACCGATGCCCACTGTGGCAATCAGCGGAACAGTTCTGGCTTCCGATACCGGAGCCGGGCTGGGAGGCGCAGTTGTGCAGCTTAACGGATATGCGAACTATACTGCCTCTACCGCTGGAAACGGAACCTTCAGCATTCCGGCGATTTACGCAAATCAGGAGTATGAATACTTCATCAGCGCTCCGGGCTATGTTTCCGCCAGTGGTCTCATCACGGTGGGAGCCACAGCTTACCAGATGGGCAATATCACTCTGAACGAGATAGCCTATGCTCCGCACAGCGTAGTAGCCGCATTGAATGACACTTATACCGCGATTAACCTCGCGTGGGAGGCTCCGGATCCGAATGCTGTAGAGATTCTCGAAAGCTTTGAAGATCAGGCATTCCCGCCCACGGATTGGTCCCAGATCATTACAAACACCGGTGCAGCAAGCCCTGTGGGTGTTTACCCAACATTCACCAGATTGGGTGTAATAAACGCGCAAAACGTTATTACTCCAACCCACGGCCAATTCCAAACCGGATTGTGGTGGACCTACGAGCACCAGGATGAATGGTTGATTACCCCTGCCTTCAATTGCCCCCCGGAAGGCTATCTGCGCTTTGATAGCTACGTCTTCCTGGGTTCTGTGAACAACGACCACTATTATGTGAAAGTATCTCTGGATGGTGGAAACACCTGGACCGTGCTATGGGATGCAACCGCTGAAACCGGTGGTCAGATCAGCTACAATCAACCCTTCGTGGTGGATCTCACGCCCTATGGTGGGCAACAGATCAGCTTGGCCTTCCACGCCGAAGATCCCCCTTCAAACGATGGCCTGTGGTACACTTGGTTTATCGATAACATCTACATCGGAAATGCCCAAACCAGGGCGCGCTTTGATGGCAAAGTGCAGCTTCCGCAACGCGCGGGAAGGAGTTATGCTTCTTCCGCGGCGCAAGACATGAGCAGAGACGGACAGCAAAGCCGCACTACAGTACCCTCCGCCAAGTATGTCGCGGGGCAGAGAAACACATCTGAAAGAGCTCTGCTCGGTTACAAGGTTTACCGGTTCATCACCGGGCAGGAATCCAACGAAGCTTCCTGGGTTTCTCTGACAGACGAAACCATCGGAAACCTAAGCTTTGCTGATGATAACTGGGGAGCTTTGCCGAACGGATCATACCGCTGGGCGGTAAAAGCCATTTACACCGCCGGTGTAGCTTCTGCCCCCGCGTTCTCAAATTCCGTGGTGAAAGCAAATGTAACCGGTAATCTGGTGGGCTTTGTGAGACGCTCAAACGGGATCGGAATCCCCGGAGCAACGGTCTCCACCGCGACTTACTCCGTGCAGACAAACTCCGCCGGTGCCTACTCGCTCACGCTTCCGGTGGGAATCTACACCGTTACGGCTACCGCCACCGGATTCTACCCCAGGGAAATAGCTGATGTGCAGATATCTCCCAATCAAAACACTACCCTGAACATAGTACTAAACTCCACATCAAACGAGGACGAATTGATCCCCGTAACGGCTACTGCACTGAAAGGTAACAGCCCGAACCCGTTCAATCCTGAAACTATCATCCACTTCGATCTGCTGCAGGCTGGCCCAGTCCGCCTGGATATCTACAACGTGAGGGGGCAGAAAGTACGCACCCTGATCGATGCCCCCATGTCCTCCGGCAGACACAGAGTGGTCTTTGATGCCCGTGATGAGCGCGGAAAAGCTCTCAGTAGCGGTGTTTACCTCTATCGCTTCAGTGCCGGCGAGTATCGCTCCACAAAGAAGATGATGCTAATGGAGTAAGATCAGATAAACTGCAATAACATCGAAGCCCCGGTATCATGCCGGGGCTTTCTTGAAGTGTGAATAAACTGCGTGTATAGCATTGGGGATCAACTCCAGTGCATGATTTGGGTTTATGCACCGTACACACTGCGTGCTTTTGCCGAGAAGCCGACATCCGGCTGATATTAAGCCCTTATCAAGCTGTGGGCACAGCACAATCAGGGCTTAATATCAGCACAAAACCAGGCCAGCAAATCCGGAGGCCAAGCTGCAGGAACTATTCTGCCGGAGGTTTACCGCTGTAGTTATCAAGTTCCCAGATGCGGTCGCGCAGTTCCGCGGCCCGTTCAAAATCCAGGTTAGCGGCAGCCTTTTGCATTTCTTTCTTTAGCAAATCCAGCACTTTGTTCACGGAATCGAGCTCCAGATATTCCTGGAATTCTTCCTTGCGATCCTTTTTCGTAGTTTCATCTGCCTTCTTTTCATAACCTTCAGCGATGGCAGTGGATTGCATGATCTGCTCCACGGTCTTCATGATCGTCATCGGGGTGATTCCGTGTTCTTCGTTGTATGCCAATTGTTTAGTGCGTCTGCGGTTAGTTTCATCGATAGTGCGCTGCATGGCATCAGTGATGATATCGGCATAGAAAACCACTTTTCCTTCCACGTTTCTTGCCGCTCTGCCGGAGATTTGGATCAGGGACCGGGCGGAACGCAGGAATCCCGTCTTATCCGCGTCCAGGATCGCAACCAGAGATACTTCCGGGAGATCCAGCCCTTCGCGCAGCAGGTTGACGCCCACTAAAACATCGAACTCGCCCAGGCGCAATTCGCGGATCAGTTTTGCCCTGCCGATGCTGTCGATATCGCTGTGCAAATACTTGGCGCGCACCCCGGCTTTCACCAGATATGTGCTGAGGTCTTCTGCCATGCGCTTGGTGAGGGTCATCACCAAGACCTTGTGCCCCTTTGCCACACGAGCTTTGGATTGCGCGATGAGGTCATCCACCTGGTGTTTGATCGGTTGAATCTCGATCTCGGGATCAATCAATCCGGTCGGGCGAATTACCTGTTCCACGATCTCGCCGCCGGTTTTACCCAATTCATAATCCGCAGGAGTGGCGGATANNCACATGCTTCAGATAGTCTTCAAACTCTTCAAAGCGCAAAGGGCGATTATCAAATGCGGAAGGAAGCCGGAAGCCATATTCCACCAGATTCTTTTTGCGGGTAAAATCTCCGCCAAACATGCCATGCACCTGGGGAATGGTCGCGTGGGATTCATCGATCACAAACAGAAAATCCTCCGGAAAGTAATCCAAGAGACAGTTGGGCGGGTCCCCCGGCGAAGATCCGGTGAGGTGTCTGCTATAGTTTTCAATTCCGCTGCAATAGCCCAACTCACGCAGCATTTCGATATCAAACATGGTGCGTTGTTTCAATCGATCCGCTTCCACATAACGCTGATTATCCAGATAATACTTCACCCGGTCGTTCATTTCGGCTTCGATATCGCGAACGGCATGCACCAGTTTGTCCTCATTCATGATGAAGTGGATGGCGGGGTAAACCGGGTATTCATCGACGGCACCCAGGCTGTTATAGGAGATCGGATGCAGTTTTTCCAGATTCACGATTTCATCGCCAAAGAATTCCACGCGCAGACAGTGTTCCAGATAAGCGGGATAGATGTCCACTGTATCTCCGCGCACTCTGAAAGCGCCACGTTCAAAAGCGATGTCGTTGCGGGAATAGTGTGCGGTGATCAGCTTTTTGAGCAGCTCATCGCGTTCCATGTGCATCCCGACATTCAGGCGAATCAGGGCTTCGCGGTATTCTTCGGGTACTCCGAGGCCGTATATACAGGAAACCGATGACACGATGATTACGTCGCGCCGTTCCATCAGGCTCATGGTGGCTCTCAGCCGCAGCTTCTCAATCTCGGAGTTGATATCCGAATCCTTCTCGATATAGATGTCTTTGCCGGGGATGTAGGCTTCGGGTTGATAGTAGTCGTAGTAAGAGATAAAGTATTCTACCGCGTTATGCGGAAAGAGCTGTTTGAGCTCGCCATAGAGCTGAGCGGCAAGAGTTTTATTGTGCGAAAGCACCAGAGTAGGCCGGTTGACCTGCTGAATCACGTTGGCGATGCTGAATGTTTTTCCGCTCCCGGTGACACCCAGTAACACCTGAAAGCGTTTATCCTGATTGATCCCATCCACCAGCTCGGCGATAGCTTGCGGTTGATCTCCGGAAGGAGCATACTCTGTAACCAGCTTGAACTCGGACATCGTTCCCCCATAGTATTTATAGTGTGAAATTCTACTTGACGTAATGAGGAAGAATTTCAGCTTGGGTAACAAGAAATCCGGCAGACTCGTTTCTGTCGAGAAAATAAATAGCGGGAGTTCACAAGATGCTGAACAACGTAGAATTACAAATCAATTTTGATAACCTGTTGAAGCTGGGATATGCCGTGATCGATGTCCGGTACAAGGATTATGACCTTTGCGGAGACAGCCAGAAGCTTGTCATAGCCAGAGTTGATGCCGATCGGGATGAGTTTTATCAGGATATGCTGAAGCTCTATACCAATCAGGAATTCAAATCCGGAGAAATATATGATATCTGGACCGAGATCCTGCTTCACAAAATCAAGATGAGCCAGGTGCTTGGCCGTGATATCGCTATCAAGGTAGCAGCACTGGATTATGTAGAGACTATATACACGAGCAGATGATCGAGCGTTGCCTCTTTCTGATTAAACCCAATGCTATCGCCTATCGCGATGTGGGTCATATCATAAGCATGATCGAAGAACACGGATTTGAGATTCGGGACACGAAGCTGTTCCGCTTCGACCCCTCCCTTTCCAGACACTTCTACGCGGAGCATGCGGACAAAGAGTTCTATCCCCGCCTGGAAAGCTTCATGTGTTCAGGAGATACCATAGCCCTGCTTCTGGAAAAAGAGAACGCCATTCACGATATTCGCCAATTGCTGGGGGATGTGGTGCCAGAGAAGCGGAAACCCGGGACGATCCGGGCTTTATATGGTCAGGGAATCACCGATAATGGCGGCCACGCTTCTGATTCCACAGAACACGCGGCCAGGGAAATAGAGATTATCTTCGGTTATTAAGGGCTGAAATGTAGGGTTGGTCCGGGCGATTTCTCAAATGTAAACTATTGTTGCGGATTTCATATACTTCTTTTCCAATGCCTTGCAGAATTGCTTCATCAGGTTGCGTCTGATTTCCAGGTCTTTTGGTAAAGCAGGATCCTGATGAGCGTCATTGATTTTGGTTCCCACCACGCATTCGATGATATCGCTCTCCAAAAGTATATCGAGTAGTCGCTTAACCGCGTTATCCGGCATTTTTTCCGTGCTGGTCCCTTCCTGTAAAGCTCTCAGACAGCGGGATAGGGTAATGGTGCCTTCACAAACCAGGTCAAAGCCTTCCATCTGAGCAGTGGGTGGAATCTCCGAGCTGCTGCTGATTTCCTTCAAGTTCACCTTGATGGGCAAATCCAGCTCACGCGCGAGAATGGCGGCAGTAGTGCCACCGCAGACCAGTTTCTTGCCCTCAAAGGTTTTTACTATCTCTGCCAAAACGCTGTCGTGTTCCTTCTTGTAAGGCGGTCCGGTTACTAACAAAGTGCGGCGTGGATTCCTGAGATACAATGCCGCGCAGCTGATGTCATCTGCGGCCTTGTTGCCGTCATACTCTCTGGCTTTACGGGCTACTCTGCGGGATATATCTCCGGCAGACATCGCGGGGTTTTCTTGCAGAATCTTCTCCAGATAGCGCTCCACTCCGTTTTCCAACCAGCCCAGGGGCAGATGCGGCAGCCCCATGCCGGCTTGGGTGACTCCGTCCGAGTAGTACACGATCCTGTCTCCGGGCATCAAATCCAGTTCCGAGTAATACAAATTGCTCTTGCGAAAGGTCTTGATAGGGATCTCCTGTTTTTCTACCGGGCAACACTTACCGTTTCGGATCAGCGCATAGGGGGGATTATCGTGTTCAATGATCCGGATATGCCCGTTGTAGGTAGCTTCGATGATGGTAAAGGTGCTATAGCCAATCTGGCGGTATGAACAGACCGGCAGGGTTTCCAGGATGATCTCCGCCGCGCGTTTGATATCGATTTTGGAGACCATGAACCCGGCAGCCATGGTAGTGGTCAAAGTGGATAGCACGCTGGCTTTGATGCCACTGCCTAAGCCGTCTGCGAGTACACAGATGATGCCATTCTCGGTCTTGATACTATAGAATGAATCTCCGCAGGAGAGATATCCGTGTTTGCAGATCTGAAAGTGATCTACTTCCAAGAAGTAGGAGCTCATTTCACGGAATCCTTGTTCGCAAAGCTGTGCACGATGGAAGAAAGCAAGACTTCGCTGTCGGCGGCGTTTTCACCCAAGAGGAATGCTATCTGCTGCACTGTGGTAAGGTTCTTGCGCATTACTTCATTTGCCTTTTCAATGATCTGCTCGCGCTGAATCACGGGCTCTGTGATGTCTTGAAGGATGCCGCCCAGAACCAGATGCTTCTGGATGGAGAACAGCGTGAGGCGGATGATGCGGCCATTGCGGCGGATGTCCTGAATCTTCACCTCTGTGCCTTCGCGCAGAGCATCAGAGAACAGATCATGAAAGTCTATCAAACGCTCCAGATATGCGCCTTCCAGATCCGGATCTGCTTCCGAGATAATCCCGGCATCACCCCCGATAATCTTGATGAAACGATCGTTGCTCTCGATGATCTTCATGTTCTCATCCACGATCACCACCCCTGAGGGCATGGCTTTAATCAGAGCGGCGGCTTTGTTTTGCGCGAGTTTGCGCAGGTAAGAGACACACATGGCGGGCTCGGCTTTATCTTCGATCAGCGCGCAGGCAAATTCCTTGCAGGTGTCGTAGCCGCAACCTCCGCAATTCAGTTCTTCTTCCACACGCTTTTTGCCAATGCGCAATAGAGCGGCGGCAATCTCTTTCTTACTGTGTTCACCCTTGCGGATCTCCCGTTCCAAGAAACTCTTGGTAATGCCCAAAGAGCGTTCTTCACGTTGGCTGGGTGCCGGGGGAGTGAGGGTTTGCACCTTATAGCGTTTCTGGGCAATGGATCCGCGTTTGCTTACTCCGGGGCCGTTTACGCATCCACCCACACAGGCAAGAGTCTCGATAAAAACCGGGTGCTTGAACCCCTTGGCTTCCAGTTCATCAAAAGCCTCCATGATCTCCGAAACTCCGGAAAAACTCATAAACAGAGTGTCTGCCGGGGCACCGTAGTATCTGATACCCTCGATCATGCCACCGTCGATGGGATACAATCCACCTTCTGCCGCGGATTCCGGGATAAAATTGTGATCTTCAGAAACAGTGTCCCAGTTGATGGATTTCATATTGAACCAGCGGCGCAGATCAGCAAAGGTGAGCGCGACATCGAAGCTGTCCGTACTCTCGTTCTTTTTGGCGATGCAGGGGCCGACGAAGATGATGCCGATGCTTTCTCCGTAAAGCTCACGGAGCATTTGACTGTGTGCCTGCAGGGGAGATGAAACCGGGGTGATGTATTGCACCAGATTCGGGTAGTATTGTTCGATCAGGTGCACCACGCTGGGGCAGGCAGAGGATATCAGCAGAGGGTTCTGCCCTTCATGCAGCATTTGAGCGCAGGCAGAGGATACTACCTGCGCTCCCAATGCTGTTTCCGATACACCGGCGATACCCAGGCTGCGGATTGCTCCGATCAGCCGTGCTTCGTTCATGCCGTTGAATTCAGTCCTGAAGGTAGGTGCCAGGGACACATACACTTCTTGCTTTTCTTTCAGCAGATCCATGGCCAGTTTCAGGTCGTCCCTGATCTTTTTGGCTCCCACGGGGCACACTTCTGTGCAGCGTCCGCAGAGAATGCACGCTTCCGGCATTACCTGAGCGCTGCCATCTACTACCCGGATTGCCTTCACCGGGCATTCACGGACGCACTTGTAGCAATCCTGGCACTGAGTTTTCTCGGTGTATATCGGTTTATTCATAGTTCTATCAGTTCTTTGCTTAGTATCGCCGGAAGGTCCTCACTGCGGACTTCGTGATACTCGTTGCCGTTTATGGTGATATTGGGACCCTGATGACATTGACCCATACAGAGCGAACCTTCGATGAGCACACTGTCGCTGATCCCGTGACCTTTCAGGAAGTCTTCGATCACGCGGAGGTTCTCGCGGTTTTCACGAGCGAAACAGGAACTCCCCATACAGATCAGGATCTTCTTCATTTTACGCGCTTCTCTGCTTCTTGACTGATGATGTCTTTCACCTGATCCAGAGTAGCTTTGTGGATCACGCGGTCGCCGATGGACACATTCGGGCCTTTGTCGCATTTCTCGCTACAGAAGGTGGCAGAGATGTCGAAATGCTTACCCCAAGCGTGTTCTTCCACCATCTGCAGAGTCTTGGCAAGGATGTCTTGCGAACCACGCAGATAGCAAGAAGTTCCTACGCACACCCGGATTTTGCAGCGATCTTCATCACCGCTTCCGGAGAAGGACAGTTCGTCATCATCAATGCGTTTGCGGTGCTTGAATGCGGTATGCAGAAGCTCGTGAGCTTTGTGGCTGTTCGGTTTTTCCAGGAGCGCTTCATAGAGTTCACCAATGAAGGGGTTATCCTGCGCGCGGTGCATGGGCATGGTTTTGTCCGCATGATACAAGGATGTGGTGCGGGCTTTGCGTTTGCTATGGTTCATCACGATAGGCTGTCCGGCACCGCCGGTGCAGCCACCGGGGCAGGCCATTACTTCCACGATGTCATAATCAGCTTCTCCGGCAAGTATCTTGTCGCACAGGATCTGCGCGTTCTTAAGTCCGTGAACGACCGCCATCTTCAGGTTGCCGTCTGCCAGGGTTGCTTCCCGCAAACCGCTTTCGCCGCGCACTTCCTGCAATACGATGTTTTCCTGAACCGGAATGTTGAACTTATCGGCAGCATAGCGCAGAACGGCTTCTGAGACACCACCACTATTGCCGAAGATCATTCCCGCGCCAGTGGCAAAGCCCATCGGCAGATCCATGGATTCCGGCTCCAAAGAGTCAAAATCTATGCCGGCTTCTTTGATCATTCTGCCAAGTTCCTGGGTGGTGAGAGCGATATCCACATCAGCTATGCCGTCGTGAATAAACTCAGGACGCTTGCACTCATATTTCTTTGCCGTGCAAGGCATGATGGAGACCACCACGAGGTCTTTCTGTTCTACTTTCAGTTGCTTGGGCAAGCGTTCTTTAGCGATAGCGCCAAAGATCTGTTGCGGTGAGCGGCAGCTGGAGAGGTTGTTCAAAAGCTTCGGATAGCTCTGCTCGGCATACTTCACCCAGGCAGGGCAGCAAGAGGTAAAGATCGGCAGCTTTTCGCCATTAGCTTTGCGGGCGATAAACTCGTTTGCTTCTTCGATTACGGTGAGGTCTGCGGCAAAAGCCGTATCATACACCTGGTCAAAGCCGATCATACGCATCGCAGCGATCATCTTGCCGGTGGTAAGGTCGCTGGCGGGCAGGCCAAACATCTCGCCCAGCGCTACGCGTACTGCCGGAGCGACCTGCGCCACCACAGTCTTTTGAGGATCATGAATGGCTTCCCAGGCTTGAGGGATGTGGCTTCTGACCACGATTGCGCCGGTGGGGCACACTGCCGCGCACTGTCCGCAATTGATGCAATCCACCTGAGCCAGGCTCTTGCCATAGGCTGCTGCCACGTTCACGTTTTGTCCGCGAGCGGCAAAGTCGATCGCGCCAATTCCCTGAATCTCGCTGCAAAAGCGCACACAGTCTCCGCAGAGCACGCATTTATTGGGGTCACGCACCAGGCATTCGCTACCCAGGTCCATCGGTTTGGGCTCTCTGGTTTTGCGGAAGCGGACCTTGTCGATGCCGAGGCGGTTGGAGACATCGCGTAGTTTGCAATCGTTGGCACGAGAGCATTTGGGGCATTCCTGATCGTGGTTGGCCAGCAGCATTTCCACGATGGTCTTGCGGAGTTTGAGGATTTGGGCGGTGTGGGTCTTGATTTTCATCCCTTCAAAGGGGGCTGTGGAGCAGGAGGTCACCAGGCCTCTGCCTTCCACTTCCACCATACACAGGCGGCAAGCGCCATACAGGCTCAAATCGCTGTGATAGCAGAAAGTGGGAATATCGATGTGAGCTTTGCGGGTGAGATCCAGAATGTTCGTTTCGTCTTCCCAAAGCACCGGGCGATCGTTTATATAGATGTATTTTTCCATTTGTAATACTCCTGATTAGCTGATGGCTTTGAATTTGCAGGTGGAGATGCAGGCACCGCATTTGATGCAGACCAAGGGGTCGATCACATGCGCTTGTTTCACTTCGCCACTGATGGCGCCAACCGGGCATACCCGTTTGCAGAGAGTGCAACCGCGGCACAATTCCGGATCTATGCTGATGGGTGTGAGTGCTTTACAAGTCTTCGTGGGGCAATACTTTGCCTTCACATGCGCGTCATATTCATCCCTGAAGTAACGCATCGTGGAAAGCACAGGACTCGGCGCGGATTTTCCCAGACCACACAGGGAGGTGATCTTCACCACTTCGCCCACTTCTTTCAGCAGTTCCAGGCTTTCTTCGGTGGCTTCACCCAAGGTGATGTCTTCCAATATCTCCAGCATCTGTCGGGTTCCTTCACGGCAGGGTACGCATTTTCCGCAGGATTCGTGTTGGGTGAAGGTCATGAAATAGCGCGCGGTTTCCACCATGCAAGTGCTGTCATTCATCACCACCATTCCGCCGGAACCTACCATCGCACCGATGGAGCCCAGTGAATCGAAATCCAGCGGGAGGTCCAGGTGTTCACGGGTCAGGCAGCCCCCGCTGGGACCACCAATCTGTACAGCCTTGAAGGCATCGTTGTTGATCTTGCCATCTTTGTCCAAAACTCCACCGCCGATCTCGAACACGATCTTACGAATGGTGGTGCCAAAGGGGACTTCAATGAGCCCGGTATTGGCCACGTGACCGGTCAACGCAAAGGTCTTGGTCCCCGGGGATTTCGCGGTTCCCACTTTGCGATAGTTTTCCGGACCTTGTTGCATGACCACCGGCACGAGCGCCAGGGTTTCCACATTGTTGATCACGGTGGGTTTGCCAAAGAGCCCTTTCTGCGCGGGGAACGGAGGCTTCGGGGTCGGCATTCCGCGCTTACCTTCGATGGAGGCCAAAAGCGCCGTTTCTTCACCGCAGACAAATGCGCCTGCGCCTTCCATCACCTGGATGCGGAAGCTGGTGCCGGTGCCAAAGATGTTGTCGCCCAAGATGCCATATTCTTCTGCTTTCGTGATGGCTTCCCGGATTCTGGAGCAAGCCAGAGGATATTCCATGCGCACATACACATAGCCCTCATCTGCTCCGATAGCCTTGGCGGCGATCATCATGCCTTCGATCACACTGTGGGGGTTACCTTCCAGAATACTGCGATCCATGAAGGCTCCGGGGTCACCCTCGTCACCATTGCAGACCACATACTTCTTTGCGTTTTCTTCAACGCGGGCGAAGTTCCACTTCAAGCCTGTGGAAAATCCGCCACCGCCACGTCCGCGCAGTCCGCTATCCTGGAAGTATTTGCACAATTCTTCCGGGCTGAACTTGGTGTAGGCATCACGCGCGCCAAAGTAGCCGCCATGAGCGATGTATTCTGCGATGTTCGAGGGATCCACTCTGCCGCAATCTTTTAAGCCGGTGCGTTGTTGTTTTGTATAAAAGGGGATGTCGCCGGGACCGGTGTAGGCTGTTCCGGTAACGGGATCGTGATATAAAAGCCGTTCGATTACTTCGTTGTTCAAGATGGACTTTGCCACGATCTCTTCCGCGTCTTCGGGTTTCACATGGCCATACAGGATTCCGGCAGGTTCGATGGTCACCAGCGGACCAACCTGGCAGAAGCCCTGGCATCCGCTGCCGATCATATAGACATCATGATGTTTATGCTCTTTGGGGTCTTCGGATTTCAATGAAACAGTAACTTCCAGACCGCTGAGGGCGATCGCATTTTTCAGCGCTTCAAACACTTTCAATGCCCCATTGGCGATGCAACCGGTTCCGGCACAAACAATGATGCGGGTATCACATAGGTCACGAGCGATGTTGTAGGCATCCCGGATTTGTTCCAGCTTAGGCATTCTGTTTCTCCTTTTCGATGATATCATTGACCAAGCCCAAGGCTTGTTCCGGACTAACCTGTCCGTAGATATTCTCATCCACTACCAGCACCGGAGCCAGACCGCATGCACCTAGACATGAGACAGTCTCAAAGGTGAACATCATGTCGTCAGTGGTGATTTTCTTCGTTGTTAGCTTCAGTTTATCACGCAGGGCATCAATCACCGCGGAAGAGCCACGGACGTGGCAGGCCGTACCATCACACATCTTCAAAATGTGTTTGCCCTTGGGTTCCAAAGAGAAGTGGCTGTAAAAGGTTGCTACTCCATAGAGTCTGGCGGGGGAGATGCGGAGCGAGGTCGCGATAAAAGTAAGAACTTCCTGGGGCAGATAGCGATATTCTTCCTGAACTGCCTGCAGGATCGGGATGATCTTGGATTCGCTTCTGTCGTAACGATCCAGGATCTCAATAACCTTGTTGAAGCTGTGAGCGGCTGCGTATTCGGCACTCATGTTTACTCCTGTCTATGTATTTTTTTTTTAATGTTTTTTGGGATAAGCTTGGCTTTTTGGAATTCGACGGGTGATTGTCTATTTGAAAGGAGGGTTCTCTACGTGCAGCTTCTCGGCTACTCTGCGCGAGAGCACTGCCAAGGATGAGCTCATGTCCACGTTTTCTACGATGATGTCGTCCGGCAAGGCAAGGTGAACCGGGGTGAAGTTCCAGATCGCGATCACTCCGTTTGCCACCATTGTATCAGCTACATCTTGCGCTGATTCCGATGGTACGGTCAGGATTCCGATATGCACATGCAACCGGGAAAGCAAGTTGGTAAACTTCTCCATCGGATAAATCTGGATGCCCTGATAGTAGGTTCCGGCAAGTTCGGGTTTGGAATCGAAGGCGGCGATAATGCGCAAGCCCTTTTTATGAAGCTCCTGATAGCCCATCAGAGCCTTGCCGAGATGTCCGACCCCCACCAGGAAACAGGAGGTAACATCGTTCCAATTCAGACACTTCTCAATGGCCATAATCAGCTCATCAATCTTGTGCCCGATTTTGGGCGTGCCTACCACTCCGGTGAAGGATAAGTCCTTGCGCACTTGAGTCATATGAACATCAGTGAAAATGGCAATTTTGGTAGCAGATACCATCTTCAGCCCTGCCCGCTTGAAACGGTATAACGCTTCAAGGTATCGGGGTAGCCTTTTCAGTGTCAAAAGTGGGATTGCGTCCATGTAGTCTCCTCGGCACAAATTTTTGTTTATTCTTAGCGTAACGGCTTATTATCCGCAGGCCTGAATCGATAATTGTAGAACGACATAATTTGTCAAGATAAATCTACTCAATTTATATCGATATAGAGCTAAGGCATTGTTGAAAAGTGAATAAAGGCACCTTGGAGAGTGGCAAAAAGATGCGGATGCTCATAATGCGGATCCATTTACAATCGCTTTGTTTTGTCCCGAGTCCTACGCTGCGCTTAGGCTCCCGATGATCTCCTGAGGACATCTTGAGCCTGGCTCAGGAAGTCTTCAAGGGCTGGACATGGGCAGCAGAAAAAGGGCAACTGCTGCAATCCGTGAGAACTGAGCCGGATCGCTTGCCCGATACTTGTGTTCTTGCCTTGAGTTGAAGCTGGTTTTATGCCCTTATCGTGCTATGGGCATGGGAGAATGACAGCTTAACAATAGCTTAATGCGAGCTTAATTGCGAGTGGAACGCGAGCGTCTCGCACGTTTTTCTGCCAATTATCGACCAGCAATGCATTGCCTGCGATCCCCGCCAGCAACTCCTCAAGCAAGCCCTAATAGCCAAGGTCTAACTACAAAGCGCCGCAATATCCAGCTCCAGAAAGGGTTTCCGTGAAAGTATGTTCTCTCTGAAGATCGCCAAGTATTCCGGGGCTGCGGCTTCGATTTCGCGGTAAAATATGCCAAACATGATAATCTGCCGATAATACAGAAAGGTCTCCAGATCCCGGAGATCTTCTGCCGGCAAGGGATAGGCTTGCAGATAGGCGCGTAAAAATGGTTTTAGGAAATACTCTGCCATTTCTTCCGTGGTTGCGGTGTGCGCAGAGTGGAAGTTGACGCGGGAAAACTCGCTATAGATCGCGTTGGCGATATCCTGGACAAAGAAATGCGTGCAGCTTCGGTCAAAATCGATGAGGTGCAATCCCTCCGCGTTTTCCAGGATGTTCTTGGGATGCGCGTCATTATGGATGAAGCCGAAGTTTGCCGCAGAAGAGTCTCGCTTGTCCAGGCTCTTTTTCAGGGTCATGAGCGGGGATTTGACATCTTCATCCGGGAGCGAATCGTAGCAGGCTTGCCATTCAGAGTGCCAATGTGGAGGAGTATTGCCCCGAAAATGGGGCGAGAGCCGATGCGTGTCTGCCAGCAGCTTAGCCCAGTTTAGATAGTAGTCTGTTAGCTGATTGGGGTGCAGATCGGCGTGCGGCAGAGCCTCGATCTTCAGCCAGGCCGAGATCAGAAAGTATTCTCCTTGGAACTTCATCAGTTCCACAAGTTTATGCTGCTTAGAATAGATAAAGTTCTGGCACAAAAGCCCATTGGATTGGAGATAGCGGGCAAAACGGACGCGCTTTTCAGCTGTGGAGATGTCTGAGGGCTTGTCTGTGCGGAGGATCTTCAGGATGTAGCTGCCGGTTTCATACAAGCAGCCCCGGGAATGTTGATGGCTGCGGGCAAAGAACGCGGGAGGCTGGTGAAGCGCGTAGAGCTCTGCCGCAGTGTGGATTAGTTCTGGGGGGAAGCCTTGCATCATGGCCCCCAAAAAAATGGCGGAGAGTCAGGGATTCGAACCCTGGGTACCCGTGAGGATACAACGGTTTTCGAGACCGCCCCGTTCAACCGCTCCGGCAACTCTCCGCGCATGTGTTCACCGTTTATTTTTGAAGAAATCTGTCAAGACCAAAGCGCATTGATCGCTCAGAACCCCGGTTTTGAGAGCGGGATGATGGTTGAAACTTTTATCCAGAAATGTCTGATAGATAGAGCCTGCAGCACCCGCTTTGGGGTCGGCACAGCCATAGACCACGCGCCCGACCCGCGCCAAGATGATGGCACCGCTGCACATTAAACATGGCTCAAGGCTCACGTAGAGGGTATAATCCTGCAGATACTTGATGCCCATGGCCTCTGCTTCGTCCAGGATCAGTTTTTCGGCATGAGCAAGGGGGTTGTTGAGCTGCTTGGTGCGGTTATGGTTGCGCAGCACGATCTCGCCATCTCTTACCAGGCAAGCACCGACGGGGACTTCGTCCTCAGCAGCGGCACGCATGGCTTCGCCAAGGGCTTCGGTCATAAAGTGCAGATCGGTCATGGTTTCACAAAGATGTGCACGCGAGCTTTATCGCGTTTATCCTGCATCCAGTTTTCGAACCAATTCGGGTCAAGCTGACGTGTATAAAGGCTTTTAATGGTCGCAAGCTCGGCTTTCTGTCCCTTTTGAGGGTAATAGGCGGTGGGGATGAGGATGACGTGCAGGCTGCCCAGTTTATGCACCTGAGGCGCTTTCTTCTGCAGATGCCGTTGCAGGGCTTCCACATATACCAGATCGAGTGCGTGTCCGGCATATTCGCTGTCAATGCCGGCTTTTGTGAAACGCTGGACATTGTCTTTGCCGGGAAGGGGTTTGAAATCAGGATTTTCGCTCAGCCATTCCCTTGCTTTCTGCTCCGCCAGATGCATTCTGCGAGTCTGGAGGATTTCCGGAACAATGAGCTGCTTCACTTCAGAGAGCGGGTAAACCCGGTTCACCATGTTTTCGGAGAGGCGAATCACCAGCCAGCTTCCGGTGATTGTGGAATACAGAGGATCCAGGAAGTCTCCTTTTTTGCGTTCCAACAATTGCGTATTCACCATTTCCACAATCAGTTTATCCGCATACCAGAGGTCGTTGACGCTGAGGTCTTTGTGCTTGACAAGTTCCAGGCCAAGCTCTTCCGCGGCAAGGCCGATGCCCAGGTTCTTCGACAGACTAAGCGCACCCAATGCCTGGCTATACTGAATGTTGATGGTGGAAGGGGAAAGGATGGGCGGGATCTGGAGGGCGCGATAGCTGAGCATGGATTTTGTGCGTTGCAGTTTCTGATAGATGGCAAATCCTCTGCCCACCGGGATCGGACGGCTGTGGGCGTTATCAGGCAGAGATTCCAGAACGGGCAGCGTGTCCGGGTCGATGTTTTCGATGCGCACAAAGCCGGGTTCAGAAAGGGTGATGCCCGGCAGCTGCGCGCTGCGTTCCAGAATTACGGAATCGAGGCTTTTACCGGCCATGACTTGCTCATAGATGCTGTCGGTTACAGCTTTGGTGTAGATGAAATCTGCTTCCAAAGGGTTCACCGGAAGGCTGAGGTATTCAACCGCATACACCGGATCCATGGCGAAACGTTGCAGATTTCGTTTGTAGAACGTTTCGATCTCACTATCGCTGATGATCGGCTCCATCGCCTGGGGATCAAACACGACCAGATCAAAATCGGCCTTACTGACGGCGATTTCGGCAATTCTGCCGATCTTCCTGGTGTTACGCAGGTCTTCGTTGATCAGCCGGTCTTTCAGCTTTTGCACCGGGACGTAGTACTCGTAATAGTTGCGCCGGATGCCGCTCATGTTTATCGGGCTGTCGTAGCGGATAGATTGATAATAGAGCTCGCGATCAAATTTGCCGTTCACGGTGAAGGCGGGGTTATTGGTCACGATAGTGGGGATGTTTGCCATCAGGGAGTCGATGACCTCTTGCTCGCTAACCGTGATCTGATAGCGCTTAAAATAGTCCTTCAGGATAACGTGGGTGCTGATGTTCTTCCATGTATTCTGAAAGATGGCTTTTTTTTCATCCGCGTTCGGCATGCGCTGATTGGTTTGTTGAAAGTTTGCCGTGTGTCCCTGGTAGGAATGGATAAAATCCGGATAAGAGATACGTTCGGAGTTGATGATACCGGCGGCATCTCCCCGGGGGCCGGCGCAAGCGAATAGTGATAAGAGGATTAGCGAGATAATGATGTATCGTTTCATGATTCTCCTAAAAGATCATTCTGTAGTTCTTGGAGTAATTGCCAGGCGGCAATGGGGCTTGTGCTTTCGAGCTCGATATCCTTGATCTTGGTGATCAGGTGTTCGTTTTCGTTGGCTTTATCGAACATAACTTCAAAGATTTCCAATTGCGGAGTGGAGTTTGCCAGCTTTTTGCGTAGGCTGGCGGTCAGACCCTGGGGGCTGATTTCGTGTTCCTCCAGGTTTTTCAGGATTTCCTGAGCCCGGCGGATAACCTTGGGTGGAATTCCGGCCAGACGCGCTACCTGGATGCCGTAGCTTTGGTCTGCGCCTCCGCGTTCGATCTTACGGATAAAGATCATTTGTTCGTTGAATAGTTTAACCGCCACGTTGTAGTTCTTGATTTCGGGATAGATGTTTTCCAATTCGGTAAGTTCGTGGTAGTGGGTGGCAAAAAGTGTGAGGGCTTTGATCTGGCGCTGAATCTGTTCGATGATCGCCCATGCCAGGCTGAGGCCGTCGAAGGTGGAGGTTCCGCGTCCGATTTCATCCAACAGAATCAAGGATTGGGATGTGGCAGAGTTCATGATGTTTGCGGTTTCGATCATCTCTACCAGGAAGGTGCTTTGCCCTTGAGCAAGGTTGTCTGATGCTCCTACCCGGGTGAAGACACGGTCAAAGATTGGCAGGCGGATCGACTTTGCCGGGACGTAGCTGCCCATCTGAGCGAGGATAACCAGGAGCCCAACCTGCCGCAGATAGGTGGATTTTCCCGCCATGTTCGGTCCGGTGATCAGTGCTACGCAGGTATCAGGATAGTCCAGCCTGGTATCGTTTGGAATGAACTCTGCTTCACCCATTAGTTTCTCGATCACAGGATGGCGTCCGGCATCGATATGCAGATCCCGGGCTTCGGTGAAGATGGGGCAGGAATAGTGGTTTTGCCAGGCTAAAAAGGCAAGGGAACTGAAGACATCGGATTCCGCGATCACATCACTCAGCTTCTGAAGGCGGGGGAGATGGGCGGCAAGCTGGGTGCGCAGCTCCTTGTAGAGCTCATACTCCAGATTCTTGATCTTTTCTTCGCTGGATAGCACTTTGGCTTCAAATTCTTTCAGCCGGGGGGAGATGTAGCGTTCCGAATTGACCAGGGTCTGCTTTGGAATATAGTAATCCGGAACCTTGCTTTTATGGGCTGCGGTTACTTCGATGTAATAGCCAAAAACGCGGTTGTAGCCTACCTTCAGGCTGGAGATTCCGGTCTTGCGTTTCTCGTCTTCTTCCAGGCGGGCAATCCAGCTTTTACCATCGTGCACCAGATCCATCAGTTCATCCAGATCATCCTGATATCCCTTGCGAAAGATCCCGCCATCGGTGATGGTCACCGGAGGGTTTTCTGCGATAGCGCTGTCAATGGCAGCTTCAATATCCGAAAAGGTATCCAGGATGCCAATCCACTCTGCAAAGAGCTCTTCGTTAAAGATGGCCAGCTTCTGCTTCAGCTCGCGGGCACTGAGCAGATAGCCGCGCAGAGCCAGAAGTTCGCGGGGATTGATGCGCAAAGAGCCCAGACGCGAGACAATGCGCGAGATGTCGCCGATTTCGCGCAGGGATGTGCGGATATCCTTCAAATAGGCTGTTTGCCTGATGAAGGCCGAGATCACGCTTTGGCGTTTCAGGATTTGCTCAAGGTCGATCAGGGGGTGCAAGAGCCATTGTTGCAGCAAGCGGCCACCCATGGGGGTTTGGGTCTGGTCGATCACGCTGAGCAGGCTGCCATGCCGGCTGCCGTAGCGGATGCTGCGGATCAATTCCAGATTACGGCGGCTGATTTCGTCCAGCTGCATATAATGGGTGAGAGAGTAATAGCGCAAGGCAGTGATATGCGCCAGGGGCACCCGGTAGAGGCTCATCACATATGCCAGAGCGCCTCCGGCTGCGGTGGCGCCCGCCACACGATTATGCGCGCCGAAGGGTTCCAGGCTGCTCACACCAAAATGCTGCTTTAGCAGCGCTTTGGCTTCAGCAGGTTGAAACTGCCAGTGGTCAAAGATGCTGATTGTTGGTTCATGCTCCAGCTTCAGGTTTTTAACAAAGGCTTCGTTGGCAGGGTTATCCACCAAGATCTCTGCCGGTCTCAGGCGTTGCAGCTCATTGGCTACTTCCGCTTCGTGGACTTCGGTAAAGAAAAACTCGCCGGTGGAGAGATCCAGAGAGGCAAGCCCGCAATGCTTGAACTTGTCGTGGCGAAATAGAGAGCAGAGAAATACGTTCGCGTTTCCCTCCAGCAGGTTTTGATCCAGCACCGCACCGGGGGTAATGATCTCGGTAACTTCACGCTTGACCAGGCCGACTGCCTTTTTGGGGTCTTCTGTTTGTTCACAAATGGCTACCTTCAGCCCACTTTTAATCAGTTTGTCCAGATAGTTATCCAGCGCGTGATAGGGGAATCCGGCAAGCGGTACGGGGTTGTCGTCGTTCTTGTTGCGGGTGGTGAGAGTGATGTTCAGGATTCTGGACGCGGTGATCGCATCTTCAAAGAAGGTCTCGTAGAAATCTCCCATGCGGAACAGCACGAGTTTATCCGGATGAGCGTCCTTCACCTCGTAAAACTGGCGCAACATTGGGGTGAGCTTTGTTTTATCCATTAATATTGAACGATGAAGCTGTTAATCTCGCTGTTGGTGAGCCGTATGCGGGCGCGATCGGTGTCCTCGGAAGTCTGAAATGGACCTGCCAGAACCACCCAAGTAGTCTGGGCTTGGGATTTATCCTCATAATAGGAGGCAGGAAGTTTCATCTCTCTGATCCCGCGGCTAAGGCGTTCAGCGTTGCCTTCCACCGAAAACCTGCCTGCTTGGAGGAAAAACCCCTGAGTAGGTTTAGCGGGCAGCTTGATGGCTTGATTTTGGTCTATGGGCGGCAAATCCGGTATCGGGGGAACGGTACCATGGCTATCAACCAAGCTCTGAGGCAGGCCTTTGGTGCTATCCGCAGCTACTTCCGGTTTGATTTCCAGGGGGCTGTAGGGATACAAGAAGCTGAGGTCCAGGGAAGGCGCTCGACTCCGCATAGCAAACAAGTGTTCTTCGATGTTGAAGGCGTTTTGAGAATATTTATCCAGTTCATAGCCTTCCCGATAGGCGTTCAGGGCTTCTCTGGCATTTTGGTTGAGTTCGTGGGCGAGACCGAGTTTGTAAAAGTAGTACTGTTTGTCGTAGTCCTTCAAGCGGGATACTTTGCTGAGGCTGGAAACCGCACTTTGGTACTTTCTTTGGCCGATATATGCATCCGAGATCAAGTGCAGCGCGTTTTCCGCTTCTTTCCCATTGGGGCTGAGGCGCATGTAGTTTTCAGCGTTTGCGATGGCGGAAGCAAAGTCATCCAGCCAGTAAAACACAACCGCAGACCAATAGAAGCGCTCCACAATGTCCGCGGAATTGATACGGCGGAGCAGGGCCTGAGCCTTCTGCATGTCTCTGTCCAAGATATAAAACTTGGCAGCTTCCAGCATGGCCAGTTGCCCATGAGGCGTTTGGGGGTATGCGTTTGCGCAAGCATTCAACAGCGTCAATGCCTCCGCCTGGTTCTTTTTTAGCAGAGCTGTATAGTATTGCACCAGAGCGCGTTCTTCGTCCTTGCTTGGCTTCAAAGTCCCCAGCAGGCTTTCAGCCTCGGAGGTCTTCCCGGTTCGATACAAGGTTTCCAGGTTACTAAAATCCTTGCGCCCTTGCGCAAAGAGGGACAGGCTAGCAAACAGGAGCAGGATGAGGCTTAGTCTACGCATCTGCGAATCAGTCCTCCCACAACTTCTGAATCTGGCATCGGTATCCTGAATCTGGCGTTGGGCTTGGTGCATTGCACCGGATTGTGGTCATCATCATATAATTCTACTACCTGAAGTGTTTTATCGTTGCTCAACTCCGGAAAGATGATCTCCAGGGAATCTCCGATGGAGACTTTGCTAAGGGAGTCGAAAACCAAGTTGCCATCTTCATGTGCAATAACTTTTCCACAATACTCTCTATTTGAGACGTAGGCTTTGTCCTTGCTTTTTTCCACGATGCCGGCGTCGGTGTTGTCAAACTCGTAGAAACCCTGCCAATATGGCCGGTGAGACACCTTTTCCAGCTCTTCGCGCAGCAGATTCCAGGTGAGTTCATCCGCGGGATCAGTGCTCATTGCCTTGCGATAGATCCTGCAGATTTGGGCTACATAGTACTCGCTTTTCATCCGGCCTTCGATCTTTCCGGAGTGTATCCCGCTTTGCATCAAAGCCGGGAGCTTTTCCAACAGACACAGGTCCTTGGAGCTGAGGATATGGCTGCCATATTGGTCTTCAGCAATGGGCAGATACTCCCCGGGGCGTTGTTCTTCGGCCAAAGCCCAGTTCCATCGGCATACCTGGGTGCAGGCACCGCTGTTTGCGCTGCGTTGATTGAAGTACGCGCTCAGCAGACAGCGTCCGGAGTATGCCACACACATCGCTCCATGGACGAAGCATTCCAGCTCCAGCTCCGGTAGAGCATTTTTGATCTCCAGGATCTCGCTGAAGCTCAGTTCTCGCGCCATAACAATGCGTTTGGCTCCACGCTCAGCCCAAAACCGGGCGGCAGCGACAGAGGTCACGTTGCTTTGGGTGCTGATGTGAATGGGAATGGTGGTGTATTGCCTGACCAGATCAAAGACTCCCGGATCGGAGACGATTACGGCGTCGATCTCGCTATCTTTTAGCCAGACTAGAAACTGGGTGAGAGCAGGATAGTCCGCATTGCGCAAATAGGCGTTTAGGGTCAGATACAGTTTGGCATTGTGCTGATGGGCATAGGCGATTGCTTCCCGCAAATCAGCCTGATCCAGATTTGTGGCAGTAGCGCGCAATCCAAACAGGTTATAACCACAATACACCGCATCTGCGCCGAAATCTATGGCTGTTTTGACTTTGTTGAGGTCTCCGCCCGGGGCAGTTAATTCCATCAATTGCTCATTGAGTTCAGGAGTTCGTCGTTGGTTTTTGAAGCCTTCATCTGTTTGCGCAGAGTCTCGATGCCCTGAATGGGGCTGATCGTCTTCAGATATTTACGCAAAACATACATGCGGTTGATCTCGTTTTTGGTGAGCAGCAGTTCTTCGCGTCTGGTTCCGGATTTCACGAGGTCTATGGCGGGATACAGGCGCATATCTGAGATACTGCGGTCCAGCACCAGCTCCATATTGCCGGTTCCTTTGAATTCTTCGAAGATCACCTGGTCCATCTTGGATCCGGTATCGATCAGCGCGGTTGCGATGATGGTAAGGCTCCCGGCTTCTTCGGTATTACGAGCTGCTCCAAAGAACTTCTTGGGTTTGATCAAGCCGTTGGCATCGATACCCCCGGAGAGAACTTTACCGCTGGAAGGGGTGATGTTGTTGTATGCTCTGGCAAGACGCGTGATACTATCCAGCACGATTACCACATCCTGGCCAAGCTCGATCATGCGCTTGGATTTCTCAAGGATGATTTCAGCGACATTGGTGTGGTTTTTCGGGGATTCATCAAAGGTGGAGGAGATCACTTCGCTGTTGCCTGGTTTCAGCACCTTCTTCATTTCGGTAACTTCCTCAGGTCGTTCATCGACCAGCAACACGATCAGATAAACTTCGGGGTGATTGCTGAGGATGGCATTGGCGATATCCTGCAACAGAGTGGTCTTTCCGGTTCTGGGTGCGGCTACTATTAGTCCGCGTTGTCCTTTGCCCACCGGAGTGAAGAGATTGATGATTCTGGTGCTGTGATTATCGGCGTCAAACTCCAGATTCAGCCGTTCTGTGGGGTAGTAGGGAGTTAGTTCGTCAAAACCGCGCATATCGTGAAGATTGGTGGGGGCCATATAATTCACAGATTCTACTCTTAGCAGAGCGTAATACTTCTCGCCTTCTTTGGGTGAACGCACCGGACCAGAGACCATGTGACCGTTCTTCAGGCTGAATCTGCGGATTTGGGTAAGCGATACGTAAACGTCATCTTTCCCGGGGAGATAGCTATTATTGGGAAAGCGAAGAAATCCAAAGCCATCGTCCATGATTTCCAGACAACCGGTGACGAAGGCCAAGCCTTCTTGAGCTGCCTGAAATTCCAACATTTTAAAGATGAGTTCAGTGCCTTTATATTGGGTATAACTGGGGATAGACATTTTTTTTGCCAGCTTGGTAAGCTGGACCTGGGTCATAGTAAAAAGATCGTCTTCTATGAGCATTATATATCTCCTTGTGCTTTATTCGCTATAATCAATAGGCGGGAAGCGCTGGCAAAACCGATCTCATGGATTCGCGCGATCAGTGCTTCTCCTTCCCGGATTAGTTCTTGTTGGCCTTCCAGCTGCTCCAGCCTTTTTAGGGTATCTTGGCAGCTTTTGATCAGGCCTACGCTTGTTTTATGGTCTTTGGGATCATCCACTGCGTGATAGAAATCCCGCACTTCCATGTTCTGCAGATTCATCTTATGTGCCAAACTCAGAATATCATCTTTATTGAAGGTGCTATTGTGGAATATGCCGCTAATACTGTCCACCTTTGCTATCCAGTGGTGCATCATGATGTGTGTCTTCTGAGGCGGGCTCTGTTTGCCATCGGCATACATTTCCGTAAGGATGAATGTTCCTCCTGGTTTTAGCACGCGCTGCAGCTCGGAAAATACTTTATCCAAATCCCGAAAATGGTGCAAAGAATTGGATGTACAGACAGTGTCGAATTGGCCGTTTTCAAAGGGTAAATGTTCCAGATTCATGCGAAAGATCTCCACATTGTTTTCCGGAAAAAGCTTCTGGGCATATGCCACACTCTTTTCAGAGCAATCAACTCCGATGATCTGAGTATAGCTCTTCAAGTATTGCTTCAGGATGTTGATAAACTCGCCTTTACCTGTGGCAGCATCCAAAACAATCCCGCCCTCGATTTGGTTCAGGATTTGGAATACATCTTTCACGGCTTTCACCTCGCTTGTGATTTTTTGTGGACTGGCAAATTGATATGCCATATACCTATACAAATGCTTGGAATCTACTTTCTAAGTATGCGCTATTGTTTTCCGATGTTACTTTTCCGTCAAGTAAAATTGTGAAATCAGCTTCAACAAAATGCATTCTTGCCGGAGCCGGTAGCGCTTGCGAGCAAGTCTAGATAAGGGAAGTCTTTGTAGTACAAGGCTTGGAGTATGCTAAACTCTGCGGTAAGTGGGGTAAGCCAGATCTATCTCCGGGTGTTCAGCAAAGCGGGTTAGGATCATCTCCCATATCTGTTCGGAGCTGCCACGCCGCTTGCGGATCTCGGTGAGGTAACGGATAGTGAGCAGGACACCGCTATCTTCAACAGAAGTATAAACGGTCGGAGATATCTTTTTGTAGAAGATCAGATATTTTTTCGCGGAAGCGATAATCTCGGCCTCAGCGGTTTTATTGTCGGCAATCGGAAGCTTATCCACAATTTCTTGAAGGATCAGTTTGGCTTCTTGCCAATCACTCTCAAAGGTGATCAGCACCGGAATCTCATTCCAAATGTATTGAAATCCCTGATCGTAATTGCACAGTGGTGATAGAAACACTTGACCGTTTGGCACGTGGATGATTCTGCCGGTGGATTGATCCGCCTTCACCCAATTTCCGATTTCCAATATGGAAAACTGGAACAGCCTGATGTCAATGACATCTCCGGAATGCTGTCCGATCTGGATGCGATTGCCGATAACAAATGGTTTTCTCCAGATGATAAAGATCCAGCCGACCATATTCACCAGCATATCACGCAGAGCGATTGCGATACCGGCACTCAATAAACCTAAATAGGTAGCGAAGGAGTCAAAAGCCTTGAACCAGATTCTTCCGATCACCATGAGCCCGACCACCACGATCAGATATCCGATGGTTTTCTTTGTGCTGAACAGAGCTTTGGCGTCTTTGATGTTTGATTCCGCAAGTTTGATCAGAATCCATTTGGATAGCCACAGGATAAAAATAACCAACAGCGATCCAAGAAATTTTTGCACGTTTGGGTTCTTCAAATAGGGGAAAATGGCGATTGCTCCATCTATCATCTTTGGCTTACATCCTTGATCTAATTATCAAGATACAGGTACATCGGGTTGATGGTATCGTCAAGAACTTAATTGGCTGCACTTGTGTATTCGATCCGCAGTAATTGATATTTTCAAATCCTGATGATTGCCTTCTGCTTATCAGCAAAAAACTCTTGACTCCAAGGCATGTGAGGAGGACATTGCCTCAAAGCATATTACAGGAGATAAAATGAAAAGATACCCGATCCTCATTCTGCTACTCTTACTAAGCCTAAATGCCTTTGCGCAGAGAAAGGCGTTGGTGATTGGCAACAGCAGATATGGTAACGATCGCATCCCGACGAGTCTGAACGATGCCCAGTTGGCAGCAGATGCCCTGGAAGCGATAAACTATGAAGTTACACATGTTCAAAACCAGGATTACGAAGCAATGTTGATGGCCATAGACGGCTTTAAAAACGGCCTTCGGACCGGGGATGTGGCCGTGCTGTATTTCGCAGGTTTCACAAAGCAGGTGGCGGGAATGAACTACCTGATTCCACACAGCGATTCCATCCCCCGAAACGAGAAACTAATCAGCGCGGATGTGGTGCTTGAAGCATTGAGCAGGGCAACAAACTCTTTCCTGTTTCTGGAAAACCGTACTTTACCCAGATCTTTCTTCAAGAAAATGTGCGCAAAAGACAAAGGACTCTCCGCCATCCAGCGCTTGAACAAGAATCAGGGCTTTGCCATGGCAGCCGCTGTCGGACAAGATCTGCCGGCGCAGGGGGAACACTATAGCATCTTCACTTATTCGCTGTTCTCCAAAATGACAGCTGATATGCATAACTATCCTGATCTCATGGAAAGCGTGCAAAACGAGGTGTCCTCATATACATCGAAAGCACAAAAGCCGTTTTGGCAGAATACTCTTCAAGCTCCCTTCACTTTCTGGGAGCCGGTGCAAGGGCTCAAATACCCCTTCCGGCTACCTTCCTACCGTGGTTTAGATGGTGGTGGCAGCTACAATTTCTAAGACTATGAGTGAAGCTATAGGCTAAAAAGCTATACCCGGATATTCCCACCATGCGAAGGTATCGTGTGGTGGTTTTTTGTCCCGTGCCCAAAACCTTGCGGCAAGACTGCAGCCGGATTAGGCATTCATGGATTGAAGATCGATACCCGTAATTTGTTTAGCATTGCTTGCTATCTCGCATATCCGGCGATCTATCCGGTTTCAGACTCATCTGATAAGTCCAGGTTACAGCTGATATGACGCAGTTATCAAGCTATGACCATGGGAGAATAACGGCTTTATATCTGCTTGATTTGAGGAGGGACAATAGGGCATGGCTCAATAGTGACGAGGTTTGATTGGGGGCTAAGTGCTTTTCCGTAAAGGGATGCTTTTGCCATCACGTAAAGGTATCAGAGCCTTTGAGGGCAAGATGGGGAGCGGACTAGAGGAAGGATAAGTGCCGCAGCTGGCTACAGATTGACCTCTACCCAGATTCCCAGACTGAAGATTCTGGTGCCATCGTCGCGTTTTCGATCAGAATTTACTTCGAAGCTGGAGGTCAGGCCACCGCGGATGTTGCGGTCGAACTGATATGTTGCGCTGGGTGTGATGGACAGCCTGGATGTATCACGATCCACCTGGGAGTTATCTCTGCCCTGAGTTACATCTTTGCTGTTGTCGTAGGTAATGCCGACAGAGGAAGAGAGTTGGTTGTTGATGTGAATCTTTTTGCCGGTAAAGGGTATGGTGAAGCCGCGTCCGGCAGTGAAGCTGTAGGTTAGGTTTCCGTTCATGGTCACAGACTCACTGGTCTTCACGATGTTGTAGGAATCCATATCGGTGATGTTTTCGGTTTCGGAAACAGAGAGGCTTAGGTTTGTGTTCAGTTTCTGCATGATGTTTCCGGTGAAGCCTACCAGCGGGCTCAGGGCAATGGTCTTGGATTCCTGCTTTGGTTTCACCCAGTCGATATCTCCACTGGCGCGGGTTGTATATTGAAATCCGGTGTTCAATCTTGCTCCCTGCAGGTATTTGGAAAGCCCTACCCAGGGTTCCCAGTTCATCAGACTAAGCTGGATATCCGGAAAAGTGGTGGATTGATTCTGCTGGCTGGCAGCGGAATATCTGCGGTTGAAACTGTGAGCAAAATTCACTGTGCTATCCAGGTTGCGGCCGAAAAAGATGCCGGAAGACAAAGTGACGGTGTTATCGTTTCCGATGGCATCCAGATAATCTCTGGGCATGGAGTGGGGGATACCCAGGCGAAAGGCGAAGTTTGGCAATTCGGTCTTCCGCGTGTAACTCATGGCATAGCCATTTTGGTAAGAAGCAGTTACGTTTTTTACCCTGGAGAGATAATCAACGGCCAAGATCATGGGGTTGAAGGGTTCTCTTTCTATCTTAGGAGTATCCTTTGGTTCATCTTTTTGCGGAGCCTCCGGAGAGGGTATGGAGAGTGAGTCGGATTCGGCGAATTCAGGATAAAATTCATCTTTCAGTTCCTCCGCATAGTCTTTACGTTCTTCATCGTAATCTTGTTCCTGCTGCTTCCGCTTTTCCTCTTCTTCTTGGCTTTGCTTGTCGCCTTCCTTAGGGTCTTTAGGATCAGGGGCCATCATCTGCTCAAACTTCTTGCGCTCCTCATCGCTCATCGCGTCCAGATCGTCTGGTTTGATGTCGCCCTGCATCATGGGATCGCGGGGGCTTGGAGTTCTGGGCCTGTCACGCTTAAGTTTTTGAGATAGAGAAGAAAGCAGAGTGGAGTTCATCAGCGAGATGTTTGCCCGAAATCCGCGGTTGGTGTTTCCGTCACTTTGGAATACTTCAACCTGCTGACCGTCCTGATTTTCATAGTACTTACGCATCATATCAGTGTATCTGGCCGAAACGCTGGCGCTAAAATTCCAAATGCGGGGAAGGTAGGTGGGATTGTAGTTCAGCCCGAGATCCTGTACGTATTCGGTTTGTTTACCGATATTGATCCCTCCCAGCATTTGTTCCTGGATGAGGTCGCGCTTGGTGTTCAGTCGAGCTGATAGATTGACATCACTGGTCAGCGGCCAGGTGATGTTGTTATCGCTGGTCAAAAGCCTCGTATCCGTCGTGTATGCTCTGGGATACCAGTTATAGGCTCCGTCACGCAGTTCCCAGTTCCAGCTTCTGGGCCGGTTGTTGTTGATCGTGAAGCTGTTTGTGAAGGCTGTGGGGAAGAATCCCAGGCGATAGTTTCCAAACAGGATGAAGCTTGTCCTGTTTGCCGGGAAGTTCAGGTTGTAACCCATCGTGCCACGCCAGGCCAAGGTGGTGTCCACAGCGGTGGAAGTATAGTTATAGCGCTGCTCGATGTTTCCGGAGAGAGTCACTTTGCCCGCGGAATATTCCAGGATCTTGCTTTTAGGGGTTTGGCGCATGCTGTAGCCGAAATCAGCAAAATAGACCAGCGACTCTGTATTCTCGCGGGCCCGAGTTTCGGGATCCGGGATGTTTTCGATTAGAAGGTCGCTATTGGCGCGGTAGCGGGGAGTTCCCTCGGTAAAATTCCGGCGTAGGGTGATCGGAATATCCAGGCCCCAGGAATTGGGGAAAAACTTGTTTAAAAAGTATTTATTGATGATGTTCAGGCTTTGGGTTTTAGTGAAGGTATTGGTCCTGCCTCTTTGGATCACGGGGTTGAAGTTCTCGCTTTTGGATTCAAAGTCCACATCCAGAGTAGCAAAATCCGCAAATTTAGAGTTTACGGAAACGCGTTGTGCCACTCCGATATCCTGGAAGGGATTGTTGACCCGCATGTCGTTGAAATACAAGGTGCCGGAGAGGGGAGCGTTCTGGTTATCCGTGCGAGGATTAAGCACCCCCAGGTATAACTCCCGGATGGTGGTGAGAGTGGGTCTGCCCCGATAGAAATACGTAATATTTCCCACGACCAGAGTGTCTGTCAGCGCGCCTGGGTTCCGCTCCTTCATGGCAGTGATATCCTGCAGATCATAGTCCAGCTCAATCCACTTGTTTTTGTCCATTTTGCCCTGATACTGCACTACCGGTATTCTTTGGGTTACCTGGTAGTAGTTCAGAGAATCTGCGCCAATGCGGAAATAGATGTCCAACTCCTGTAATGTGGAACCTTCATCTACTTCGGGGTACACCCAATAACGTATGGTTTCATAAGGCAGCAGGTTGTATGAATCGATCATTCGCTGCCGCAGCAATACCTGATTATCGCTTTGCAGATTGGCGATATCCAGAGAGAGGGCAGATTCTGAGGATTCCCGGCGTTCTTCGATGTAAACCGTGCCGGGAGGTGAGGTGTAGTGGTTTGAGTTCTTTTGATTGTTTACAATGCCGGAAAGATACCCGGTGTTGTAGGCAGCGAGTTCAGAGTCAGACAGGATTCTTCCGTTAGCATCGCGGACAAAGAAATCCTGCCACTTGTTTCCCACAACAGAAGCATCTGCTATATATACCCTTGCCGGAGAGTCACTTTGCAGCCAGATGCGCGCGTAAGATATCTTCTTTAAACTGGGTTGAACCCCAGTGGTGGAATTATTTACGACGGTATAATAACTTGGGTCAGTGAGGGGAATGCGGTAGAGTACCCATCCGTCATGGTTTTGCCCTGTTGTGTCCGCCAAGGAGATAGTGTAGCTGAAGTATCGATCCAATTGATTCAGAACCCCGTTGCCGTCAAGGTCTTCTGTGTCCAACACCCGGTTACCTTCGGTACCATTGATGTTTGGGTAATCGCCATTAGCGTCGATGCTTGGATCTGCCAAGTCAAAGGGATCGTGTCCCGGTTCGCCGTGCCGGATGCCGTCCAGACCGATGTCTTCGTCCAAAGTAAGGACCCCATCCATGTTCTTGTCTTCAGTATCAAGCCGGTTCAGGCCTCCGAATTCGGTATAAAAATCTTCGTTGATATCTCCCAGATCGACCGTCAACATAACGTCCGGGCGGGGATCGGTGCCGCTCTGATCGACCTTGACCATTAGTTCGATATACTTCTTTTGCGAAAAGTCCAGTTGGTTGCCCAGGTACTTCATGACGCCGCTCCAGCTCTGCACTCCGCTTCCCGGGATATACAGGCTGCTGGGCCAGTGTCTGATGGCCAGAACCGTGGCGGATTCTTTGCGTTCGCGTTCGGTTAAGGTGGAGGGGTCTTCGATCTGTTCCCTGCGGATGTTCTTGGGGTTGTACCAGTTCGATCTGCCCTTGGCCAAGGTGGTGCCGAAGGGCTTGCTGCCTCTGGACCAGGTGGAGAAGGTGACCCCTAGGGGATAGGAATCAACGATGGATTCCATATCATCCACATAAGATATCTTCTTTTTGGTCTCGGAATCTCCATAGATCGTGGGGATCGTGTAGGCGATTTCACCGCTGAGAGTGATTTCGCTGGCAGCAGTAGTGGAGATCAGCGGCAGAGCGTCGATCCAGCGGGTGATGAAAGCTGGTTTGAAGCCGATTCTGCCATCTACGTTTGCCATCCACATCTGAATGTTTTCGTTGCCGATACGGGGGCGTTTATCCGCTACTGTTTCGGATCTGTAGATCAAGGTTCCGCCCAGCTTCGCGTTTTCGGTGAGTTGCCAGTCCGCGCGCATTCCGGCCAGGGTCTTGCTGGCAACGGCAAACAAGGTGCGGCTTTCATAGTCGATCTCGATCTTAGCTTCTGGATCTTTACCCGCCGGGGTAAGGAAGGTAATCCGCCCAAAGTCGTAGTCCACCAGATAGTCCACGTTCTCCTTCTGTTCAAGACCGTTGACTTTTACCCGGACGCTTCCTTTCAGAATGCCACTCTGGGATAAATCTATGGCTTCGCGGCCAATCTTGCCAAGCACGGAGAGGAAAAACCGGATATCCAGGTAGCTGATGCTTTCGTTCTCTTCTTCATATAAAACATTATCACCAAGAGGTTTGAAGGGCTCAATAAAGGGGAAGATGATTAACCCGGCACTCAGGTTCACGGTTGAATCATCACCATTGATCAAGCCATCCCCGGTGCTGTCTAGCCTCAGATAATCCATGTAGGTGATGAATTGACCAGTATTGAGGCTGTCCGGCAAGTTATAGTTTCGCGTGTTATCTACGTTCAAGGTGTAAACATCCAGGCGGAAACCATCGCTCTTGACGTTGGTTTTGTTCATGTTATAAACATTGCGCATCTGGTAGTGCCACACGTTGTTGGGATCTTCAGGGTCGTATTCCTGGTTACGGCGGCGGATCACAAAGGGATAGAGCAAATCGTTATCGGGAATCTGACTTTCTACCATGTAGTCTTCCGAGCGAACCGGAATTCCATCTCGCCGGGTATAACTGACTGCCAAAGTGGTACGCCGATCTATCGGGCGCAGGAGGGTCAAGAACCCAGCGTCATAATCCGTTACAAAGTCCGTGCCTTCGATCATCTCTTCGTAATACGGGGTGTAAAAGTCATTGGGAGAGAAGAAAATCGTATCTCCGGGGGCAAAAGCAACGTTGTTGGTAGCATTTGCATCATCCAAATACAGCCTGACCGAGCCATATTCGGGGAGCATCCCGGGGTTTTTTATCATCCATGCGCCGGAAGGATCCGTGCGTATTCCGTTATTTATCCAGCCACTGGGATTGTTGCCGATGTTGGTCTCGTCGAATATGTCGTAGAGGTCATAAGGCTCAGCGAGGTAATACATGGAGCGCGGCGCATAGTCTCTGCTACGAAACACTACGCTATCGGCCTGGGCTTGCCCCACATAGCTCATAGTGTTTTTCTGCCCCTCTTCTTTGGAAGCGATGATCGAAAGATCCAGGTCGCCATACTTGAACTTGCTGGTCACTCCGAAGAGGCCTTGGGAACTGGTAGAATAGCTGATATAGCGGCTGCCCGAGAGCGACAAACTGATGTTGCCCGCTTCAATGGAGCGAACCACCTCATCTTCATCACCGGTGTACTTGATATTGACGTTGTTGGGGTCAAAGAGCTCTTCATCCTGATTGGAGTTATACTTCAGGTTGACCGCGATTTTCTCTCCGATAGTCCCGGTCAGGCGTAGGTTCGTTTCTTGCTCCATCTTGATGTCGAATGTGCTGCGGCCGGTAGTCTCGTAGATCGGGATTTGCTTACGCTTGGTACTGCTGACTTGCATAGTGATCCGCTGAGTACCATCCAGGTTCAGTCTTCCGGCTTTGTTGCCCAAGATCCGTTGTACGCTTCTGGGTAGCGCGATAGCAGGTAAATCCAGCACGAACTCCCGGATCAGGCCGCTGCTTGTAGCTTCGGCAGTTTGGGTGTATTGTTTAATGTTGGCATTCAGTGACTTTCTGAAGGTGTGCCTCTGCATATTGCTCAGGTATCGGTCGAAGCTTAACGGAACCGGAGGATGCACCTGCATGTTTTCGACCAGGGTGTTCACGATGACCCGCTGGCGCGCAAAATCGATCTCTTCTTTGCGGGGGATTTCCAGTAATGGAATATCGTATGGTCTTAACTTATAAACATTTAAGCCTTTGTCAATCTTGTAGATATCCACCCGGTTGTTTACCAAAGGATGATAGCCATCGATATACAATCGCGGCTCAAATACGTTTGCTCCAAGTACTGCGGGGATGCAGAGCAGGATCAGGAACCACCGCTTGTTCATATATATTATGCTTGTGAAATCAGATAAGAGGTTGCAAGATGCAGACCCTGCAGCGTGAGGTCGCTATCCACTATAAATTCCGGATGGCAGAGAGGAGCGATCATCGCCGCCAAACCACCGGTGAGAATCACTTTGTAGGGGGCAAATTGCGGGTAGTCCCGCGAGATTTCCGCAACAAAGCCGACGATCATCAGAGCATGCCCCAATACAATTCCGGAGCAAAGGGCTGCTTGAGAGCCGTTGCCCAGGGTTTCGTGAGGTGCTTCCAGCGGGAAGGCTTCCAGCTGAGCAGCATTTGCGAAAAGCTGAGCTGCAGCGGTCTTCATCCCGGGGGCAATGACCAAACCGGCATACAAACCATCCGGGAGAATCAGCTGGATTGTGGTTGCAGTGCCCAAATCCACGACTATCGCAGGTTCCTGATAGATCTTCCATGCCGCATACGCATTTGCCACCAGGTCCGCCCCTACGGAGGAGGTATCTTTGATCTGATAAGCAAGACCGATGGGGGAGAGACCGTTGATAGTAAATACCCGCGCAGAGCTAAACCTGGCAAAAAGGGCTTCCCAAATGGGCGTGAGAGCAGGCACAACGCTACCGATGGCAACATATTTGATGAGCGTAAGGGGATATTCGGGCAAAAGTTTCCCGAGCTGGCTGTAGTATGTTTCTATGCTACTGAGTGGCGCGCTCAAGATCCGGCAGCGAGCTACTATCTTGCCACCGTCAAACACCGCGCACACGATATTGGTGTTTCCGATATCCACTACCAGTGTGATGTCCATGATTCTGCTATCCGGCATAATCCCTGCTCAACTTAGATTTTTTTAAATACAAAAAACAATGGATAGTACAGCCGGAGCTAATCTGCAAGAAGGCTCAAATATGTCAACGGATTTATCCGGAGATAGGCCCGGGGAAATGCCTTTGTCAGGCATTTGTGGAAGAATGTCTACTCGAAACCCTTATCAGTCCTATATTCCCGTAGCATAGGCGAGAGTGATCAGCGCCATCAGCGCGTTGAACATAACACCATAGTCCTCATGAACATAGAGGATTGTTTTGCCATCCAATCTTTGGGCACCGGGCATCAGTGCCACCACATCCGTGATAGCCGTGGAATGGAACTCGATCTTCAGTTCGATGGGAGAAGTAAAACTATATAGGGAAAGATCATCAGCCGCCATCGCGTCTCGTACTGCCTGGCGAAGGTCTTTTTCCACCTTCAGGGCAGAATAGTTCTTGGCGGCAAACTTGGCAAGCCCTTCTTTGGTGACCACAAAGCGCAACCAAGGTAACACGGGGCAAAGCTCTTGCTGCAGAGCCAGATCTCCGGATACAAGCGCCACCGGTACTTTGTGATAGCCGGCAAAAGCGGCATTGATCAACGCTTCACTCATCGCCTCGCCATTGATCCAAATATGCTGGATTTTGCTGTTGGAATATGTATGATCCATGTTTGCCTTGAGGGCTCCGGTTCCGGCGTGATATCCCAATAGAAAAACCATGCTGTAGCTTTCATCGAAGCCGGGCATCATATATTCCGGACGCGGAGAGCCGGAAATCAGGGTAATCCGCTCATCACGAGCAGTTATCTGATAGAACAGATTGTCGCCATTGCTATGTGAATCCGCGATGGTGATTTCCTGAATGCGCTCAGCCCTGGGGTTCAGCAAGATTTCGTCGAGGGCTTGCTCCACATGGTCCATCATACATTTCCGAACGCTGGGGCGATCGATCTTTTCATGTTCCCAGTTAAAGGTACCGGGAATTCCTTCCATATCCACAGAGATGTATATTTTCATGTCATTTCTCCGGCAATCTTAGCTCCCAGAATGACGTTGTTCTTGAGCAGGGCCAGATTTGCCTCGACTGATTTGCTTTTGGTGATTTCCGCAATATTCGCCAGAAGGAAGGGAGTTAGTTCTTTCCCACTGATTCCTTTGGCATCCTCAATTGCGCGCTGAATGAAAGGTTCGATGATCTCGGTTGGGATTTCAAACTCTTGGGGGATGGGGTTTGCAATCAGCATCCCGCCGGAGATCAGAGACAGGGAGCGGTGGATTCGGAAAGCTTCAGCAATGGCACTCAAGGAATCAAGCTTGCTGATGCTGATCCCGCTTCTCCGGCTGTAGAAGCTTGGGAATTCATCGGTTTGCCAGCCGTAAACAGGCACTCCGGCAGATTCCAAAACTTCCATTGTGGCAGGTATATCAAGAATCGCTTTACATCCCGCGCATACGACCAAGGTCGGGATGGTGGCAAGAGCTTTGATATCCAGAGATATATCCAAAGAGCTTTGCCAATTGCGATGCACACCGCCGATACCTCCGGTGGAAAACACTTTGATCCCCGCCAGATAGGCAAGATACATGGTAGCAGAGACGGTCGTGCCTCCGCTGCTCTTTTGCGCCACGGCCATCGCCAGATCCCGGTAGGCAAGCTTCTGTAGCGGTTCGCCGGCAAGCAATTTGTGAGTCAATAGTTCCAGGGCTGAACCATCCAGACCGATGTGAAATACTCCATCTAAAAGACAAATGGTGGCAGGGGTGGCCCCATGTTCGCGCGCACTTTCTTCCAGCATGGCAAGCGCTTCCAGGTTATCTGGATAGGGTAAACCGTGGGTGATTACGGTGGATTCCAAGGCCAAAACAGCAGATCCCTGTTCCAGCGCTCTTTTCACGAGGGGGGAGATTATCAGCGGTAAAGAGTTCATTTTGCGGGGTGCATCAGATGCCTAAGCGTTGTATAGTGTATTAAGGCTTAGTTTGATACCAACTGATCTTGGGAGAATTCTCGAACATACTCGGGGACATGCTCGTTTTCAGGATGGATGATGACTACTTCCACAGGGGCAACACCGGGACGAATCAGGCCAAGGGCTTTGGCAGCCGCATAAGAGAGATCAATGTCTCGGCCTTTGGGAAAGGGGCCTCTGTCATTTACACGCACCTCAACCGATTTACCGGTTTTGGGATTACGAACGATAAGTTTGGTATCAAAGGGGAGGGTCTTGTGAGCGCAGGTCATGGCATAATGATCGTAGATTTCACCGTTGGCTGTTCTGCGACCGTGGAAATACTTCGCGTAGTAGGAAGCGACCATAGTCTCCGGTTCCACTCCCGGTGGTTCTTGGGTATGCAACGAATCTATCACCAGAGCTGTTTGATCCTGGCTGATCTCTTCACTGCCGATTCCGGCCACCGAATCCGCGATCACAGGTCCTATCAAAAGGATCTGAAAACTCAAAAACGTGACCAGGATTTTCTTTGTGAATTTCTTCATATTTCTCCTGTAGGCATGAGCGAATTGCTCATGGTTTGACCACACTGATATGAGGCGGAATATCTGTCAAGCAAAAAATGACAAAATTGTATGTATCTCATTGATAATAGAGTATATAGCATGGGTGATGCCAAGGCTTTGCCAGGCTTTCCACGCAGGCTTTGAACCCCATAAATGCCAAAATCCTGCAGTTTTTTGCGCTTGCTATTGGCTCAACGTGTAGGGGTACCTGATTCGGTCTCTGCTTCTCTATAATGCATATCTTGCATCTCTTGATTCTTTGCCAGCTCAAGCGTGCTTTCTCCTTGCGCGCATCTCCTGTGCCGCTCAAGCTATTCCTGAGCCCCGTATAGGAGCTACTCGGGAGGCGCTGCACTTAGCTTGCGGCCACCGAACCCCTGGACTTGTGCCGCTTCTGGCTTGATATACTCCCGCAATTATCCCATGGCCATGAGAGGATTTCCCGATAAAATCAGCTTAACAGATAGATAATGAAATGTGCGGGAAGAGGGGGATAGTTGCCTGACAAGTAAATTTGCAGTGGTTAAAAGATTGGTTCAGCCACAAAGCGGAAGCCATCTATTGTTTATCGCTTAGTTCCACCCAACGACCAAAGGCAAGCTCGTGCTTATGGTTATACTCATCGATCTGTGCGGCAATATTGGCATATTGGTCGTGATTTAGTCCGCTATTACCCAGTTCGGCTTCGAGCCTGAGCAATTCTGCTTCGATTTGCTCGATAGACTTTTCCAGAAGGGCAAATTCCCGCTGCTCATTGTAGCTCAGGCCTTTGCTTTCGCGCTTGGGTTTCAGGAGTTTGGGCGCTTCCTGCTCGGCTTTTTCTTCTTCCTGATAGCGCTTCACGAGCAGGTAATCGGAGTAATTGCCGGCAAATTTGCGGATGCCGGATTTTTCGAAGATGAAAAGGTAATCCACCGTCCGGTCCAGAAAATAGCGGTCGTGGGAAACTACCAGCAGACAGCCCTTGAATGCGTCCAGGTAGTCTTCCAATATCTCCAGAGTGGGGATGTCCAGATCGTTGGTGGGTTCATCCAAGATGATGAAATTGGCACCGAACATGAGGGATTTGAGCAATTGCAGGCGTTTGCGTTCGCCACCGGAGAGAGTGGAAAGGCGACTTTGCTGCATCTTTCCGTCAAAGAGGAAGCGGTTCAACATTTCCGTAGCGCTTACCTTGACGCCATCGGCTGTGCGAATGCTTTCGGCAAATTGCGCTATATAGTTATATACGGTTAAATTAGGTTCCAGATCAGTTTCATTCTGTTTATAATATGCAAAATGGGTATTAACGCCTACTTTGATGCTGCCCCTATCCTGCTTTTCTTCGCCGGTAACCAGGCGCAACAGGGTGGTCTTGCCGCAGCCGTTGGGTCCGATGATCCCGATGCGTTCCAGAGGCTGGAAGTTGTGGTCTAGATCTTCAAACAACACATTACCGTCATAGGCTTTGCTCAGCTTATGCATTTCCAGGATGGTTCTGCCCAAACGATCGGTTTGAAAAGAGATATCCAGGTCTTTATTTGAGATCAGGTAGCTTTTGCTGAGCAATTCCTTCACTCTGTCCACATGGCTTTTGGGCTTGGTAGCCCGGGCCCGGGCTCCGCGTTCCAGCCAGGCGAGTTCTTTGCTCAGCTGTGCCTGGCGGCGGTTCTCTTTGCGCAGACTGTCCTGCTCGCGGAGTATCTTGCCTTTCACATACGCGCTGTAGTTGCCTTCATAAAAGAAGAGCTGAGTGCGATCGATATTCAAAATGCGGTTGCACACGGAATCCAGGAAATAGCGATCGTGGGTTACAAAGATCAGGGTAATCTTGCCTGCTATGAGGTAGTTCTGGAGCCACTCGATGCTATCCAGATCAAGATGGTTGGTGGGCTCATCCATCAGCAGCAAATCCGGTTCCAGGGCGAGGGCTTTTGCCAGATCCACTTTACGCCGTTGGCCTCCTGAGAGAATGCCCAGTTTGGCATCATATAGCTCCATGCCAAGGCGGCTGAGAATTGCTTTGTAGTGATGATCTTCTTTCAAGATATCGGGATCTTGGGGGATGACGTGTTCCAGCACTGTGTTATTGGGATCCGCGGCTACATCCTGCTCCAGATAAGCGATTTTCAAGTTTCTGCGGCAGGTGATGTTGCCCGATGTAGTGTTCAGAACTCCGGCGATCACTTTCAGTAAAGTGCTTTTGCCACAGCCGTTGACGCCCACAATGCCGAGTTTGTCCTCCGCGTGAATACCGAAAGAAGCGTCCTTGATCACAACCTTATCACCAAAGGCGACATGGAGGTTTTCTGCGGTGAGGATTACTTCGTTTGTCATATAAGTTGGCGTCCCTGAGGCGATTCGAACGCCTGACCTTCACCTTCGGAGGGTGCCACTCTATCCAGCTGAGCTACAGGGACGCATAAACTATGGTTCATAGATTTTGAGGCTACTCTTTCTGTCAACTGATTTGCTTGAAGCAGCTTTTGCCACAGAGCATGCGGGAGGCGTTGGGAGCAGTCTTGGTGATGATCTTGCAGATAGCATCGGAAACTTCACGGATCTCCCACTGCGCGTGCTCATCGCTGCGTAAACGCACAAAGTGGTAGAGTTCGCGCAGATTCATCTTCACATATATCTTACAGGTAGAGCCGTTTAGCTTTAGGTAGTCACGAACGTGCATGATTGAGCCGGGGATCATATCGCCGATACGCAGGGACATTTGCACGAGTTCTGTCCACTGATTTTCCCTGCCTATGCTTTTGATGGCGGAGGGGGTCAGAAAGATGCCGCTATAGCCACTTTTTTTCAGGATGGTACATTGACGGTGTCTTTTGAATTGTGCCCAGCAAGATTCGCTCATGGAGAGCTCGAACTCATAGTCTGCGGCTTCAAAAGCGCGCGGCAATTTGTGCCAGCTCTTCAATCCGGCAAAAACTTGTTGCCAGAGCTGCTCTTTGGCGAGCCTGGGCATGCGGGACAGTGTTTCCAGGTTATCCTGCCAGGAGAGCTCGCTTTGGCTGTAGATGAGAGCGGCTAACACCTGATCATCCGCGTTCTTGGGTGCTGAGATCAGCCGGGCTTTGTTTGCCATATCGATTTCTGCCAGCCAGGGCAGTTCTTGCTGCAAAAAGCCGCTGAAGCCTACCCGGTTGAGGTCGATCTGTCCGATATAGCCATCAGCGTCTGTGTGTCTGATCAGCGATGGACAGATAGGTGTAACCTCCGCGATAATCTGGTCTTTCAGTTCGGCGGCTTCCTTTAGCGGACTTTGCGACAATCTGCGTAAAAGCTGTTCCAGGCTGCGGGCGTTGATTGTAATGCCCATCTGGGTCAGGGTTGCCAAGGGCAGGATGTATCTGGCATCTTCTTTGGCAAGGCCTTCACGCTCTCTTGGTTTGAGCTGTGGATATTGTTCGCGATAGAGTTCGTCCAGGGCATGAAAGCTGGCTTCATACTCCGCGAAAAGAAGATCCATTAAGGCCTTATACTTTTTTTTCAGGGTTGCTCGGCGGTTGAGCTCTTTGGGAACCAGATAATCCTTGCTAAAGGTCACATAACGCTGGGATTTTTCGGTAAATGAAGCCAGGCGGCTGCGCTGAATTGTTTCTGTAAGCAGGCGCGAGCAATCGAATAGATCCAGGTTGAACACCGCATGTTCGGCAATAGAAGCGTGCCCCATGTCGTAGATGATGCTCGTGTTTGATGTGCGTGCTTTATCTACTTCCTTGAGAGCCTCCATCCGCAATTGATCCACGCGTTTTGAGCTGCGCGAAATCCGGGCATAGGCGGCAGAGATCACTTCCGGAGTCGCGCTTGCGGACTTCAGTTTGCGGATCAGACCGGCATCGATATTGAATCCGGCAACTTTTAGCTTCATCATGAACCTATAAAAGAGCAGCTACACTGCTGGCTCCGATACGGTTTGCACCGCTTTCCAGCATCAATTTTGCCGTTTCGGGGTTACGAATACCACCGCTGGCTTTCACGCCAAACTTGGGGCCCACCACTTCGCGCATCAGAGCGATGTTTTCTGCCGTAGCGCCTGAGGGACCAAAGCCAGTACTGGTTTTCACGAATTTCGCCCCGGCTTTCTTGCTGAACAGGCAGCTGATAATCAGCTCTTCCCGATCCAGGTAACAGGTTTCGAGGATCACCTTGAGCAGAACTTTCTCTTCCAGGCATTGGATGGCCACTGCTTTGATGGTTTCCAGCGCCATATCCCAATCTTTGCTTTTCACAGCGGAGATGTTTTGCACCATATCCAATTCCTGCACACCGGCTTCGATAACCGCTTTGGCTTCTTTCTTCACCGCTTTTCGGCTGCCCGCGCCTAATGGGAAATTGATCACGGTACAGATTTTTACCGTATCTTTCAGCAAGCGCCGGGCTTGGGGCAGGAAGTAGGAATTGATGCACACAGAAGCAGTTTGATGCTCGGTGGCCATGGCACATAGTTTTTCGATGTCCACATCGGTGGCATCCGCTTTGAGGATTGTGGCATCGATTACCGACGCAACACCATTGGCGGGATCATATAGTTCATCAGCTTCTTCTGCTCTGCATTTTGCGCAGTGCAGGCATATATTGTGGGCTCCGCCACAGCGGGCCAGATCTTCGGTGGGAAAAAATTCCCGGGCGATATCTTCAATAGTTCTCATTTTTTATCTCCTTGACTTGCTGCCAACTGGCCACAGGCTCCGCAAACTTGCGTACCTCTGCTGCGGCGCAGGGTGATGGCTTGGTTCAGACTCGCAGCTTCCTTCAAAAATGCCTCGATCTCGATCTCGGTGGGGCTTCTGTAGGGTAGCTGAGCCACTGCGTTGTATGGAATGAAATTGATTTTGCAGGATAGATCTCCGGCAAAGCGTCTGAGGGCTTTGATGTCTTCTCTGCCCATGTTTACATCCGGAATCAGGATGTACTCAAACGTGACGCGGAACTTGCTGCGCGAAAGATAGTAGAACAGCGCTTGCTTAAGTTCCAGAAGCGGATAGCGCTTGTTCACCGGCATCAGGGTATTACGCTTCTCATCGATGGCCGCGTTCAAAGATACCGCAAGCTTGGTCTTGATCCCGCTGTCTGCAAGTTTCCTGATACCATCGGGGATTCCGCATGTGGAGACTGTGGTCCGGCGAGGGCTAAAAGCGATCCCTTGTTCAGCCTGAATTATCAATAGGCTTTCCAAAACATCATTCAGATTGTCCATTGGCTCGCCCATGCCCATAAAGACCAGATTGGTGAGGCGAATGGGGGCGCAAAGGCTCGATGCCAGGATGATCTGGCCGACAATCTCACTGGTTTTCAGGTTTCGGATCAGTCCCATGGTTCCGGTTGCGCAAAAACTGCAAGCCCGGGAGCAACCGACTTGGGAAGATACGCACAAAGTGCGCTTGTTTTCAGCGGGAATCAGCACCATTTCGACCATGGCACCATCTTCCAGCTTCAGGCAATATTTTGTGGTGCCGTCATCAGCTTGTTCAGCGAGATCAATTTCCGGTAATGCAAAACTGAATTCCTCTTTCAAGAAAGTGATCATATCTTTGGGGAGGTTTGTCATCTGGTCGGGATTCGACTCCAGTTTCTGATACAGCCAATCGCAAAGCTGGCGATAACGGTAGTCCGGGAATTTTCCCTGCAGCCTTTCCTTGATTTGATCGGGCATTAGCCCGAAGATGTTTATGGGCATGTCTCAATATCCGGGATGCTGATAATCTTGAGCTGGGAAAACTCATCCGGGCTGAGATCAATCATGTTTTGGTCGTTTGTGGTGAGGAATATCTTCTTCGCCAGGACATCGATGCGGAAGACCATGGCGCGGGCATCCTTGTATTGCACACAAGTGCCCACGATGGGGTAGTCCTTGCCTTCTTCCACATAGAAATCCTCTTCGAAGTTCAGGCAACACAGAAGCCTGCCACAGGGTCCGGAAATCTTGGAGAGATTACCCGCCATATTCTGGTCCTTTGCCATTTTGATCGTTACCTGATTGAATCGTTTCAAAAAGCTGGAGCAGCAATATTGATTGCCACACATTCCAAAACCGCCCAGGCGTTTAGCCTCATCACGTCCTGTTGTTTGATGCAGTTCGATTCTGGTTTTAAAGATCGTGGCCAGCTCCCGCACAAAGGTTCTAAAATCGATCCTTCCATCGGCAGTGAAGAAGAAGGTGAGCTTGTTGCCGTCAAACTGATACACCGTTTCGATGAGCTTCATCTCGAAGGGGTAATGCAACAGCAGATCGTTGAATGTGAAGGTCGCTTTGTCTTCTTCCTTGCTGATGTTGCGTAGTTTTTCCAGATCATCTTCGGTGGCGCAGCGCAGGATGCGGTATGTTCTGCCGTTGCTATCCAGGATGTCTTTCTCATCGCGGGGGATTGCCATATGAACGATCTGGGCGATGTCTTCACCGCGCTCCACTTCCACTACGATCAAATCTTCGGGTTCAATGGGCAGGTTGTTGGGATTCAGAAAGTAGCCCATGCGGCCGGTTCTGAATTCAACTTCTATGTAATCTTGCATTTATTCTCCATGAATGTGTTTTAGCAGCTCGATATCTTGTTTGCTGAGGCCCAAACCGCGGCGCGCTTTCACGATCGAAGCGGTATTGCAGAATTCTTCAAACCGGTATGAGCTCAGTTGGTTAGCTTCTCCCCACGAGAAATCCGGAACGAAGGAAGAGAACAATTGGCCTCCATATATGTTTGATCCGGTTCCTACCACCAGACCGGTATTCAGGCTGCAGTTGATGCCGGTTTTCACGTGGTCGCCCAGGATACAGCCCATGAACCGGGTACCGCTGTCGATCTGAGCTTGGGCAGGATAGTTATATGTCTTAACGTTTTTATAGGTGTTTTTGAGGTCACTGTTGTTCGTATCAGCGCCCAGGTTCACCCATTCACCGACAAAAGCATGGCCCAAGAATCCGTCGTGTTGTTTGTTCGAATAAGCCTGAAAGATGCTTCCTTCCACTTCGCCACCGATCTTGCAAACAGGGCCTATGGATACTCCGCCGTAAATCTTGGCACCGATTTTGATGACGCTGTTTTTGCCGATGTATGCGGGCCCGGTGATCACGCTGTTTGCCATTACTTTCACGCCCTCGTCGATAACGATCGGGCCTTCAGAAGCGTCCAGCACAACGTTCGGTGCGAAACTCACGCCCTCGGCGATCCAGATATTATAGGGATGCAGCACGGTAACGCCCGGTTCAGTCTCAAAGTAATTATCTGCCTCATAGAAAATATTGTCAAAATCCAGCTTGATGAGGCGGGCACTGTCGTGGATCAGAGCTGCAGGATTGTTGTATAGAGCGATTTCACAGGAAATGCTTTTCAAGCCGGAGAATGTATCCATGCCAAACTGAAGATCACGCGTAGTGTTGATGGCGATGATGCCGTCTTCATTGTGCAGCATACTCTCCGCGGGAAGTGCTTTCACTTTTGCGAGGGTATCTGCTTCTACTTTGATTCTGGAATTCAGATACAGTTTGGGCCCCTCCGGATTGTGGTTGATCTTCCAGTCCGGATGCCGGAGTCTGTACACATCTTGCAAGCCGGGGTCGATCACTACCATACTGTCTGCGGCATCAAAGCAGTGTTGCAGACGTTGTCTCAGTTTCAGGATTCCGCAGCGCAGATCACCCAAAGAGCGGGTGTGCGTGAGCGGGTAAAAGTCTTGTGTCTTTATATCATCAAATATTACTACGTGCATTTAGTACTCCTTTCGGGGGGCGCTTACCATGCCAGATGAATATCCCCAGCTGCCCCAAAACCATGGTGAAAACCAGCATAAAGGTCTGAATCACAAGCCAGACGGGGTAAAAACTCAGCATCCGTGCGCTCACGCCAAAGTGCTTGCGAGAATATGAAATCATGATGTGCTCGATGAGGATGCGATAGGCAAACACGGCCAGGCCGAGTTTGAGATTCACAAACATCAGGATGATGCTTCCCCAATACAGACACGCCATCGAAAACAGGATAAAAAAGAACTCCGGATCGAAACTGAGCTGGTACTTCATGTTTGAGGCCCAGCGGCTGCGCTGGTTGATGAAATGCTTCCAGCTGCTTACGGGGTGCGTGTGGGTGAAGGAGGCCGAAGCAAAATTGAAGATGATCTTGTGGCCTTTGCGGCGCATCAGTTGCATCAAGTTCACATCGTCTCCGCTGATCAGATGCCAGATCTTGCTGAATCCGCCTACATCTTCCCAGGCAGTCTTGCGGTATGCCAGATTCTGCCCGATGCAAGCCCAGCTTTTGCCGAGGGTATAACCACCGCCCAGAACCATGTAAGTAAGCGCGAAATCCAAATGCTCATATTTCTGCAGGATGCTGGCTTTACTCCATACCGGGATCAGCGTGCGGGAATAGCCCGCGACCATGCTCACGTCATCCGCGAAGCAGGATACCATGCTGGATATCCAGGTGCGGGGAACGATGCAATCCGCATCTGTGGTGAGGATGATATCTCCATCCGCGGCTGTCACGGCTTTGTTTAGCGCCAGCTTTTTGGGCGAAACCACATCATCCCTGCCCAAGGATTTGATGTAGCGCACATTGTGCCCCGCATCGATATAGCTTTGCATCAGGTCCTCTGTACCATCGTCCGAATCATCATCTCCCAGAACAATCTCATACAGGGCTTTGGGATAATCCTGCGATAGCAGACAGCTCATCAGGCGAGGTAGGTTCTTGGCTTCGTTTCTGGCTACCACTACCACGGAGACTCTCAGTTTGCGGAAGTTCTTAGTTTGCGTCTTGTTCTTCCAACCGAAGTAAAAGCGGATCACAAAGACGATGTAGGTGAGCGCTCCGGAAGCGATCAGTAACAGTAAAAGCCGGTAAAGAATAGTCTGGATCATGTTTACTCGAGTTCCAGAGTGTCGTTGTAACCCCAACGAGTAGGGTAGAAGTTGAACTGCAAAGTGTCAGCCATGGCCGGGGGTATGCTTCCTTCGATGAAGTACTCGTCGATGCCACCACTGCTTGCGAGGAAGCCGGTTTTGGGGTTGATTTTGTAAGAAACGATCTTATCCGGTTTTACAAAGGCGTAGCGTGAGTCATCGCTACGCGGGGTTTTCCCTTTGTTGTCCAGCCGGATGCACTGAGTCATGATTCTTCCCCAGATCGGCGCGCACACTGCACTGGCAGAGATAGAGGCATTGCTGTCGAAACCATTCCAAATGCCCAGGGTGAACTCTTTGTTGAACCCGATGAACCAGGCGTCTCTGTGGTCGCTGGAGGTGCCGGTTTTCCCTGCTACTTGCCATTGATAATTGTTGCGAGCCGCTGCGCCGGTGCCAGAGGTTGTGACCGATTGCAGCATGCTGGTCATGATGTATGCCACTTCCTCGGTGGTAACGTTGCTCTTGGTTGCAATTCCGCGTTCCAATACTTTGCCGTTGATATCTTCTACTTTGGTGATAAACACCGGGCTAACTCTTGTTCCGCCATTGGGGAAAGCAGTGTAACCGGAAATCAGGTTTATCGGCGTTACTTCATAAGATCCCAAAGCGGCTGAATAGTCCGTGACTCTGCGCTGGACGCCAAAGCGGTTGAAAGCATCGGTCAGGGTGTCCAACCCCAAATCGATAGCCGTCTTGACTGCCCAGATGTTATATGAATGGGTGAGGGCTGTGCGCATTCGGGTGAATCCATAGTACTTTTTGCTATAGTTTGTGGGTGTCCATTTCTTGCCGTCGCCACCGGTCAAAGTGATCGCCGCATCGTTGATTACCGTAGCCGGTGTATAGCCCTTCTCGATTGCGGCAGTATAGTAAACCGGTTTGATCGAGCTTCCGGGCTGACGTTTGGCCTGAGTCATGCGGTTGTACTTGCTATGGGCAAAGTTTCTGCCTCCGATCATAGCTCTCACATACCCGGTCTTGTTTTCCATCAGCACCATGCCTCCTTGCAGGTAGCGAGTGTTGATATCAAACGCGTTTGGGCTCACTCCGGCAAACTTGTGGGTATAATTGTAGCGGTTTTCCACTTCTGTGAGGTAGTTGTTCATCACGGAATCCGCGTACACTGTGAGCTCCTGATCCAGAGTAGTATATATCCTCAGCCCACCTTCAAACAACCGATCTGTGCCATATTTGCGTTCAAGATACAGCCGGATATGTTCGATGAAATAATCCGAAGCGACCTGCCTGATTGAGCTGCCCGGCAACCGTACCGGCGACGAAACTGCCAGTTCATAATCCACATCGGTGATCATCTTTGCTTTCAACATGCGTTCTAAAATCACATCGCGGCGGCCTTTTGCCCGATCCGGATGCTTGATGGGGTTGTAGTAGTTCGGACGTTGAATCATGCCGATCAGGGTTGCGGATTCTGCCAGGCTAAGGTCTTTGGCATGCTTGCCGAAATAATTCAAAGCCGCTGCTTCGACGCCGTGCAGCTGTCCACCCCAGAAAATCTTGTTGAAGTAAATCTCCAGAATCTCATCCTTGGAGAACTCACGCTCGATGCGAAGCGCCAACAGGATTTCCTTGATCTTTCTGGAAATTCGCTTGTCCAGAGTCAGAAACATGTTTCGCGCCATTTGCTGAGTGATTGTGCTTGCCCCCTGAGAAAAGTCCATGCGCACCACGTCTATCACCAGAGCGCGGACATTACCCAAGACATCGACGCCGAAGTGCTTATAAAAGCTTTTATCTTCCGTGATGATCAGCGCATCGATCAGATACGGTGGCAACTCTTTCAAAGACACAAGCTTGCGCTTCTCGAAGGCAAAAAGATAGATCATCTTACCGTTGCGGTCATAAACCTCAGAGCCACTGCGCATGGTGAAGTTTCTGAGTTCACCGGTGGGGGGGAGACCGTCCGAGTAGAACCAGATTGTGCCCAACACAAGGCCGGCCAGGACGCAGATAACGATCCCGGTGTATTGCAGTATCTTGCTGATGTCACTGGTTTTTTTTCTTCGCTTCATATCTTTGCCTTCAAGGCAGGTATCCTCTCTTCGATGTAATAGCATATGTACGCGGTTACTATACCGCTAAACAAGCCAAATAGGATCAGGATTGGTGTCAACACAAAAAGACTATCGCTAGCAATGATGAGCCATCGGGCCAAGATCAACTGGGTGAGATTGTGCGAGACTGCGCCCAGAATGCTGATCCCGGTGATGCTGAAACGGGGGCGCATCAGAAGCCCCAGACTCATTACCGAAACTGCAATGATGCCACCTCCCAGAGATAGCAGGACCCCCGGGCTCAGGATAGTGAATGTAGCGATGCCGCCAATCATGGTTTTGGCGACTGTCACCAGATAGGCCTGCCAGAGCTTGCGATGCCAGACCAAATACAACAGCACGATATTCGCCAAGCCCAATCGTAAAAACGGAACCGGAAGGGCACGCAACAACAGATTCTCGACGATGTAAATCAAAGAAGCTGTAGCAGTCAAAAAACCCAGAAACACCGGGTTCCCAAGCTTATGCTTCGGCGGAGAAATACTTGCGGATGATGGCATTATCGCTGCTTATCAGGTTGCTGAATTTGTCATAATAAATCTGTTCGCCGTTGTTGATGAATAGTACTTTCTGCCCAAGTTGTCCGATGGTGGAGAGATCATGCGTGATTGTGATCATAGTTGCGCTGTTGTTTTTGATGATCTGGGTCATGTAATACAGCGTCTCATCAGCGGTGATCGGATCCAGCCCGGAGACTGGTTCATCAAAGATCAGATAATCCGGTTGGTAGACCATTGCCCGGGCTATGCCGATGCGTTTGCGCATTCCTCCGCTAAGTTCCGCGGGATACTGTTTCAAAGTATGCTCCAAGCCAACCAGCTGCAGGCATTCCTGCACTCTTTGCATGATAAAGCTCTCGTTCTTCTCACCTCTTTCATATAGCGGAAGGGCGACATTTTGAAACACGGTGAAAGAATCGAGCAATGCGGCATGTTGAAAGACCATGGCAAATCGCTTTTTGACCGAATCCAGCTCTTCCTTACTGCAAGCGTAGATATCGATGCCGTCGATTACTATGCTGCCTTCATCCGGCGGATAAATGCCCAACAGGCTTTTGATCAGCACTGTCTTGCCACTACCGCTTTTGCCCAGAATTACCAAATTCTCTCCAAAAGGAAGCACAAAGTCTATGCGTTTCAGGATTTCTGTGCCCGCCAGGCTGATCCTGAGTCCCTTCACGGCTATCATGATGACCTTCTGCCGGATACCCGGCTTGTGATTATCCAGGCCGCCAGGATGCCGGACCAATTTGCCAACAGGTCGTACACAGAGACGCTTCTGCCGGGGATAAAGTATTGGTGATATTCGTCCAAGGCGGCCAAGGCGATCATCAAGGCCAGCACCAAAAATGCTTCAGCTTTGCGGCTGTCGCGGGATCTGGCATACAGCTTGCCCAATGTTCCCCATACGAAGTAAATCCCGAAATGCGCTATCTTATCGGAGCCGAAGATGTTGATCTGGGGCATTTCCTTGGCCGGGATCGAGGACATAATCCAGATAAAGCCCATCCAAAAAAGCAAGAACTTCAAGTACAGTCTTGGTTTCATGGGCCGACACTCTGGATATCCCAATTCATACTCATCAAGCCCTTCTTCAGATGTGCCTTCAATGGCACCCCATTCACAGATACCCATAGCGTGAGCCGTGTATCCGGATCCAGAAAATTAAACGTTATCATATCGATATACGGGGCTTTGACGGGCGACAGGGGCTGGAAAGTGAAATCATGTCTGCGTGCGGTTTGCTTGCCCAATGCGGTGGAGATTCTTTCAGTTTGTGGCCCGCTGACTTTCACTTGCCACAATCTGCCATTGCCATCTGCGTAGTATGTGCCTCCGGCATTCACGTCGTCGCTGATTTTTGCCAGCAAACTAAACACATCCCGGGTATCGGCACGCACCTTGTAGTTGATGCTCTTGCTATTACTGCTCTGGTGCATTGTCGCGCTACCCAGATGGTATCTGGTGTACACAGAGTCCGTTAGCTCGGCTTGATTAACAATTCTGGTATAATGAAGTGGTCTGAAATCGCCATCATGGATGATTTCATAGCGATTATCAATGCTAGGGAAGAGCGGGACTTTGATCCTGCTTTTCACTGCTACGGATATGTGGGAATCGTTCAGCTCCATCTCGATCTCCGCTACATTCAGTTTCATAGATGTAACCCGATATTTAATCCGGATTCCATAAAGATTATAGCTCAATGCGACCAGAAAGAAGAGGATGATTTGCTTACGCATAATCTCCATTAAACAAGACCCGGACCTGCTTGATGCTCTTTTCATCGCTATCAAGGATCTCCAGAATCATATTGTCATCCAGGGAATACACTTCACCCACCTGTGGTACATGATTGAATTGCGCCAGCAGGAACTCCGCCACGTTATCATATTCTTCTACCGAAATCTCCCGGGAGAATTCCTGGTTGAACTGCCGCACGCTGTAGTTCCCGCTAACGAGGTAGCTGCCGTCCTCGCATTTGCTGAATTCAGGAATCTCGTCCGCGTCATACTCATCCTGGATTTCACCCACGATTTCTTCCAGGATATCCTCCAAAGAAATGATTCCAGAGGTTCCGCCATACTCGTCCACAACGATCGCGACCTGCAGCTTCTTGAGCTTGAACTGGTTCAACAGGCTCTGAATCTTCATGTTTTCGGTTACAAACCATGCGGGGCGCATCAGTTCTATGATACTCTTTTTTTCCGGGAAGAGGATGAGGTCTTTCACATAGATCATGCCGACGATGTCGTCGATGGTTTCTTTAAAAACCGGGATACGGGAGTATCCGCTAGCCACTATCAGCTGAATAAGCTCATCCAGGCTTTGGTTTTCCTCGATCGCGCTGATCTTCACTCTGGGTACATAGATCTCGCTAATCTCGGCTTCACGAAAGCGAAAAAGCCCTACGAGCATGCGCTTTTCGTGCTCTTCCAATGATCCCGAAGAAGATTCACTTTGAATCAGGTTGTGAAAATCTTCCTCAGTGAAGCGCGAGCCCATTCTTTTGTCCGCCGGATGCTTGCTGGAGATCAACTCACTCAGTTTCACAAAGATCCAGACAATCGGACTAAACACAAACTGGACGACGGTCAGGGGAAATGCCAGAATCAGGCACAGCTCATTGGCTAGGGCAAGGGCAATCAGTTTGGGAACAATCTCGCCAAAAAACAGGATTACGATCGTAACCAAAGCGATCTGGGCTGCTATTACCAAAGACAGATCCCAGCCTCTATCGATGGCGATACCGTAAGCAATCAGGGTGCTGAAGGACGATATCGCGATGTTGACGAAGGTGTTGCCCAGTAGTAAAGTTACCAGTAACTTCCGTGGTTTGGAGAGAAGTTTCAACACCATTGCGGCGTTTTTCCCCCCGGTATTTTCCAATTTCTTCAGGTATATTCTGGATAGCGAAAACATTGCGGTTTCGCTACCGGAAAAGAATGCCGAAAGAGCAATCAGGATAAGCAGATATATGCTTTTTGGTTCCATCAATCGAGCCCTTCCGGAATTTGCTTTCGGTAATTATCTTCTGCGTCTTCCATTTTCATCTTGTCTGAGGTCCGGATGTGATCGTAACCGACCAAATGCAACAATGCATGAATCAGAACCTGCCAAAATTCCTCTCTGTATGTATTTTTTCCCTTTTGTGCAAATACCTGATTTGTGTCAATGATAATATCACAAAACCTGGTTTCGCTGCCTTCCAGAGACAGTCTTTCGCCTTCGAAGCTCAAGACGTCAGTATTGGAGTCCACTCCCCGATACAGCCGATTCAACCTGCGCATTTCCTTGCTGTCCGTGCAGAGAAGCCCTAGCTCAAAGTTCAGGCCGGGAGCTTCTGAGACCATGATCAACTCTGCCATGATCTTCAGCTGGTTGCAGCTAATTCCGGGAGGCAAGTCCCCCTGGATTTCAACGTTTGTCATTTGCTTCGGGATAATCCAGACGCTTGCGATAGATGCTGCCCAAAACCGGCAACATGGATTGTTTGATGGTAGATAGATCCTTCATCGTGATCGGTGCTTCATTGAATTGCCCCTCACGAATCAGCCGGGAGATTGTATCGTCGATGATCTTCTCAATATCTTTCTCGTTTGTGATCGTCTTTGCCTTGGTTGTGCTTTCCACGACGTCAGCGATCATCACCAGCACAGCTTCTTTACTCTGGGGACGGGGTCCGGGATATTGATAGTCCGCAGATTCCGCGGGTAGATTCAGTTTCTCCGCTCTGTCAAAGAAGTAGCGGATAATGCTATCTCCGTGGTGCTGCATGATCACATCGATCACGGGTTGCGGAATCTTGTATTTCTTGGCCAGAGTTATCCCTTCCAATACGTGGTTTTTGATCAAAGCGGCACTCTTTTCCGGCACCAATTCGTCATGAATCTCGGAAGAATCAGCATTGTTCTCCGTAAAGATCTCGGTATTGATGATCTTCCCGATATCGTGATAATAGCTGCCAACTCTTGCCAGAAGCGGGTTTGCGCCGATTGCTTCCGCTGCCCTTTCGGCCAAGTTTCCCACGATCAAACTGTGATGATAGGTTCCTACTGCAGAGGTGGCTAATTTCTTGAGCAGAGGATGGTTAAAATCCAATAGTTCCAACAGTGTCTGTTTGGTTGCCCGGTTCCATTTTTTCTCGTAGTAAGGCACTATCATGATGATGCCCATGATACTGAGGGCACTGGAGACCACTCCATAACCGATATTGCGGAACACGACATTGATGGGATCACTCTTGTATATGGATATTGCCAGATTCACCACCGTGCCGCTTACCAGCAGATAAAACCAGATCGAGAGATACTCATGCTGTGCCTTTTGTCGCTTGATCAGGATAATGGTGATGATCGTGCTAAGGATAAATATTACCGGGGTATAGGTTTCCCAATTGATGAAGGGACTGATTATCAGCATAGAGGACAGTCCATAGAGAATGCCAAACTCAGCTCCCATCAGGATCGCGGCACAAACTACGGTGAAGGCAAAGGGAATCAAGAGCGTATTCAAGCCAAACACATGATTACTGATCACAGCAACGATGACCAATACCACAAACCCAAGATTGAGGGGCAAAAAGTCGGCAAAATCCTCGTGCGGATCCGTGTTATACATCCCAAAATAGTGATTCGTAAGCAGCAAGATCACAAAGATATAGATCAGCATACCCAAAGCCAGGAGCATCTGCTGAATCGCGGATTTCTGAACATTACGGCTGCGATATGCCGCTTGCAGGGATTCCAGTTTGTCGATATCGTTTCCGGAGACCCGGGCGTTCTTGCGGATGATTATCTCATTTTGCAGGACGATGCCTTCCGTTTCGGGTATCTGGCTCAGCCTGCGTTGACTCAATTCTGCCAATAACTCAGTGTCCGGCAAGATATTGGGCCTGATTATGTGCTCAGCAACCGCAGTCAGGAACAATTCGGCTTCTGGGACGGATTCTCGCAGGCCGCTTTGAGCTTGCTCCATGGAGAGGAATCTGCTCAGGGCTTGACGTTCCTCGTTTTCCAATGTCCAGATACTGATTGAATCTGCCTGGATCCCCTGATAAATCCCCTTTTCATGAGCTTCGGTAACTGCCTTCCGCAAAAAATCATAGATTCTGTCTCTTGCACTTGCGCTTTTGGCGAAGGCAATAGATTCCGCCGTAACGTTGAATCCGGCTCTCCCAAGCTCCTGAACATGTTTTTCAGAAGGCTCCTCCGGAAAGCGATAAAACACTGCCCAAATAGCATCTATTGCGCTTAATGCCTCAAACAGAGGCTCATCGCTGATGCGATATGGAGTGGACAGCGTGCGGACGGATTGCTCCTGCTCGGTGCTCAATTGATCCGGAGATTTCAGGATAGGAAAATCGAAGGGGGCGATCACTTCGGTATCTGCTACCTGCCCCTCTTTCAGCCGAAACTCCGGGTAATTGAAGCGTCCCACCGCAAAGATGTGGTACAACCCAACAATCACAAATGCTGTTAAGATAATTATCAGTAGATATTTAGAATTCATTTTTCCCATTTAACAGTTGTGCCAATATTGTCAAGAACCATCTGTGTCTCCCTGAAATCAGAACCCCGTGTCTTCCCGCGCGTTTTCATCCGGGATGCAGCTATTCTTAAGCCCTGATTGTCCCATGCTGATAGCAGTATATCGCCTTTAGGTCTGCCGAGTAATAGCCATATAACTCATGTGAGGAAGGGGGGGGGAGGGCTTGATTATTGCCCAGCAGGCAGAATTGATGGTGAGTAAAAAAGCGAAGGCACAAAAGAAGCGCATCCGAAGATGCGCTTCTTCAATAGAATTCTTTAAGCTTATGCCAAGCCGGGGATAGCTCCGGAGATCAGGAAGCAGGTGGCGAAAGCCACGATTGCGTATAGTTCCGGGAACACACCGAGGATCAGGGTTTGAGAGAACACATCATTTCCGGCACCCAGGCTTTCGATGCCATTGGCAACGATTCTGGACTGTTGATATGCGGAAATGAGTCCCACACCGCCCATGATGAGTCCGGCACCAAAGATGGCGCTGGCTTGCAGCATGTTGATTTGAGGGGTGATGTGTCCATTCAGGATAAAGAATGCGCCAAATCCGTAGAGACCCTGAGTACTGGGTAATGCGGAAAGGATCATACAACTCGGGAAGATATCATCCCGTTTTTTCATGGCTCCCACGCTGGCGCTGCCACCGATAACTGTTCCCCAGGCGCTTCCCATACCGGCAAGAGCCACCATCAGGAATATTCCGATCCAGGCCAGGAAATATGCCATATTTCCGCCCGCCATGGCAGTGACTGTGGTTTGTGCTACTGTGTTTAAGGTATCCGGGTTCATTAAACCTCCTAATATTTTACCTTATAGATTTGGAAAAGGGTTTATATTCCATGCCGGGTCCAACGAACTCGGCGTTTTTGAAGAATTCCACAAAAGTGAGGCGCAAGGGATGCACGAAGCCCGAAAGCCCGCCCAACGCCAGATTCAGGGTATGCCCCAGGATCATGAAAATCACAAACAGGACGGGGCCGATTATCGGCGCGCCGGCAATCTGAGCGCCAATGCTGTTGATCACGAAGCCTAAAATCGCGCTGGATACGCCCAATGCGAAGAGACGAATATAGCTGAGGATATCACCAAAGAAGCCGGTAACAAGGTTGTAGAGTAACCACAATCCGCTACCGATATTGATCAGCGGGTTTTTTCCCGGCTTGTTGAAGAGCAGAATCAAAGCCAATCCGCTCCACATCGGATATTTCAGATATGGTGCCACAGCCGAGATGTCTGTGCCCAATTGTGCAGCGCCCAGGATGGCCAGGGTCGCGATGAACAGAAATGTCCCGATCGTGCTCACGCCATTTATAAAACCGGCTTGTTTGATCTTCTTGACGGTAGAGATGATGATGCCAAAAAGAATTTGGATCACACCCAGAAGCAGACCGAAATTGAAGATCTGGTCTGTATTGCGGATGATGATGCGCTCTCCGATGGCGGGGATCTCCTTCATATCGAAGCCCAAGATGGTGCCCATGACCCAGCCCATGATGATCGACGAAACTCCAAACAGAGTCACCAAGGTCATAAAGCCTTTCGTCGTGGGGTCTTTGATCTTCGCGCGGAGGATCAGGGTGAGCAGCACTATAATCACGCCGTAAGCGATATCGGCATTACAGAAGCCGAAGAAGAGCATAAAGAACGGCGCAAAGAAGGGGGTAAGGTCAAACTCGTTGTATTTGGGCAGCATGTACATGCGGGTGATGGGCTCAAACAAACGGTTGAACCAGTTGTTTTTCAGACTGATGGGGGGATTATCCTCCACCCGGCCTTCTTCACTGAAGTGAATCAGTTGCTGCTCCTTTACAAAGCGTTTCAGGTTTTCTTCTTTACTGATCGGGATCCAGCCGCTGATCACACGCAGGTGGTCTTCCACCTCGCTGGTGCCTTGCAGGCTGGCGTCCTCATAGGCATATTCACCGGTGATGCGCCGGATCTCTTTTTGGAAAATATCTTGGGCAACAGGTGCGATTCCGCTGATGTATTCATCAATAGCGGAGATCCGGTTCTCGTGCTCATCCAGTTCGACATCCAGCTGATGCAGGGTTTTGTTATGAAACGAAAATCTGTCCGCTTCCAGTGCGGGGGCTTCACCTTGATACATCAGCACAAAGTAGATAATCCCGCTTCTTTCAGCAATTACCCGGATAGTGTGTTCTGTTTCCCATTCTTGCTTGAAATGATTCTTCAGGCAATGGTAGAATTGCACGCCTACTCCGTTCTCCTGTAGACGAGTTACCAGCTCATACTCAAAATGCCCCCAGGGTTGCAGGTCTCTAATCTGTTTGCGCAGGGTTTCCTGCTTGCGGAGCAAGGCTTCCTTTTCATCCCGGGCATTGTTGAGTTGGTTCAGCAGGGCTTTCGTGGGCAGGTTGGTTGTGCTCTTTTCCGCGGCAGGCTCGATCTTGGAAAGAAACTTGAGCGCTTCGCTGTAATCATTGAGCAGTTCCTGGTTCTGGAGCAAGGTATCGGTTTTCAGGTCAGTTGAACGGATGATATGAACCATGCCGAGTTCCTGCAGTTTGGTCAGGAAATCAGGATACTCCAGATGATAGAGCACGAAAGTGTATTTCTTCATTTTCTCAATCATGTGAGTTCCTCCAGACGGTCCTTAAGGATTTTCTGGGCGGCTTTGCTCAGGTTTTCTTCGTCTTCCAGGAAGCGTTTGATGCGCACGATCGCCTCTTCGAAGGCGGGAATCTGCACTTTTTCGTAAAGATTCACCTTCTGTGTGGTTTTCTTGCGGACGTGTTCCAGGATGTGCATTTTGCGCAGGAAGAATTCCCGTTCGATCTGGAGGCGGGAAAGCTCTTTCACCAATCCGATGCCGTCCAGATACCAGCTGGGGGCAGTGAAGAGATTGAAATCGCGGATTTCGTAGCTGATATCCTCCAGGACGGGGGTCTTTACTCCGGCGATCTTGCGGGTCTTGATTTGTACATCTTTCACGGAGATCAGATCGGGATCAAACTCGCCCCAGAGCTTCATGAAGGCATCCAGTTGGTCTGTGCGGTCCCTGATCTTGAGATCCAGTTCAGAAGCCATATCACGCGCTTTCTTCACTTCCACGCGCAGGGCGGATTCCTTGTTCTTCAGAGTCGGCAGCGCTTTCTGCCTTACTCCCAGTTGCTTAATCAGCTGCAACTGAGAGATTTTGTTGTATTGAAACTTCAGATTCATGCCTTCTTCCAGTGGATGTTCATGAATTCGTCTTTGATGCCTATCTCCTGCTTGTTGAAGTACTTCTGGAAGAGCTTCCAGGCAGTATCAAGCATGGCGTCTGTATCGATGTTTACGTCTATGGCCAGAATGTCGTTGGAGTATTCGCGGGCAAATTCCAGTACCCGCTCGTCGTAATCCGAAAGGTCAAAACCGTTTTCCAGCTTGGTCTTGGCGTTGGCAGCGTCGGAGTATAGGCGCACGGCAGTGTTCATCACTTGCGGGTGGTCGGCACGGGTCTTCTTGCCGATAACGAGCTGTTTGAGACGCGAGAGAGAGCGGAAGGGGTCCACGATGGTCTTGGATATATCCGTATCACGCTTCAGGAAGAGCTGGCCTTCCGTGATGTAGCCGGTGTTATCCGGGATGGCGTGAGTGATGTCGCCACCGGAAAGCGTGGTTACGGCGATGATCGTGATCGAACCGCCGCCGGGGAATTGCACGGCTTTTTCATAGAGCTTGGCCAGATCACTGTAGAGCGAGCCCGGCATGGAGTCCTTGGAGGGGATCTGGTCCATACGGTTCGAAACGATGGCCAGGGCATCGCAATACAGGGTCATATCCGTCAGCAGCACCAGCACCTTTTCGTTGTGTTCGGTGGCGAAGTACTCCGCGGAAGTAAGCGCCATGTTCGGCACCAAGAGGCGTTCCACAGTGGGGTCTTCCGTGGTGTTGACAAAAGAGATGATGCGATCGATCACTCCGGCGTTTTCAAAGGTGTTTTTGTAGAAGAGATAGTCGTCGTTGGAGAGCCCCATGCCGCCCAAAATGATCTTATCACTCTGCGCGCGCAGTGCCACCATTGCCATCACTTCGTTGTAGGGCTGGTCAGGATCCGCAAAGAAGGGGATCTTTTGCCCGGTTACCAGAGTGTTATTCAGGTCGATGCCGGCGATACCCGTGGCAATCAGCTCCGAGGGCTGTTTACGGCGCACCGGATTCACAGAAGGTCCCCCGATTTCCACTTCGGTGCCTTCCACATCGGGACCGCCATCAATGGGCTCGCCATAGGCGTTGAAGAATCTTCCTGCCAGATCATGTCCTACTTTCAGCGAGGGAGCCTTGCCAAAGAAGACCACTTCCGCGTCCGTACCGATGCCTTCGGTACCGGCATAGATCTGCAGGGTGATGTTGTCTTCCACGATCTTCACAACCTGCGCCAGTCTGCCGCCCACGGTTGCCAGTTCTTCATTGCCAATGCCGGTTGCCCGCACGGAGCAGGTGGCTTTGGTGATCTGATTCAGCTTGGTATATATCTTTTGAAATGCTTGCGTAGCCATTATTTAGCACTCCTTGTATCTGCTTCTTTGTGCAGCTCTGCCTCATAGTTCTTGAATCCATCTGATTCGAACTCCACGTAGTTCATCTGTTTGCAGATATTGATCAGTTTGATGTAAAAGGGCATCACTTCTTCGAAGGTTTCGAACACAAAATCCTTGGCGCATAGTTCCAGAACGAGTTCCAGCATGTATTCCTGACGCTTCATCGGAGTGGAAGAATCGATGGCATCAAAACCGTCCTGTTGCAGGATTACACGGTCCAGCAGCTCGCTCTTCCAATATTTATCGTGGTAAGAGAGCGGTACTCCGTCGTCTCCCAGAATGTTTATCTGTTCCTGAGCTTCCCGACCGCGCAGCAGCATGTCTTTGGTGTGCAAAACGTCTTTCACCCAGGTGGGATTTACATTATTATTCAAATACTCAATGACTTCCGGGTATCCCAGATATTTGCTGTAGGAATCGATCGGATCCACAGCCGGGTAACGTTTACTGTCCGCGCGTGCCTGAGACAAAGCGTAGAAACAGCGTGCGGCTTTTTTTGTAGATTCCGTGACCGGTTCTTTCAGGTTACCGCCGGCGGGGGAAACGGTTCCGATGAAGGTGATGGAGCCGGTTTCACCGTTTCTTAAATAAACAAATCCGGCTCGTGAGTAAAAGCTGGAAACAATGGCGGGAAGGTCCATCGGAAAAGCATCCGGACCGGGCAGTTCTTCCATGCGGTTGCTCATTTCACGCAGAGCCTGGGCCCAGCGTGAAGTGGAGTCTGCCAGCAGCAAGACTTTCAAGCCCATATTGCGATAATACTCCCCGATGGTCATGGCGGTATATACAGAAGCTTCACGAGCCGCTACCGGCATATTCGAGGTGTTACAGATGATGATGGTGCGCTCCATCAGTTTGCGCCCGGTGCGGGGGTCGTCCAGTTCGGGAAATTCCACAAACATTTCCACCACTTCGTTGGCGCGCTCTCCGCAAGCGGCAAAGATGATCATATCCGCGTCGGCGTTTTTGGAGATGGAGTGTTGCAACACGGTTTTACCGGCGCCGAAGGGACCGGGGATGAAGCCTGTGCCGCCCTCAACCATGGGGTTCAGGGTATCCAGGGTGCGCACTCCGGTTTCCATCAGCTTGAATGGTCTCGGCTTTTCGGCATAGCATTTGATCGGGACCTTCACCGGCCAGCGCTGGATCATGTTGAGATCGATATCATTGCCATCTTCATCGGTGATGGTGGCGATGGTATCCGTGATCTTGTAAGTCCCTTTTGGGGCGATCTGTTTCAGTTTGTACTCTCCGGAAAGGCCGAAGGGTACCATGATTTTGTGCGAGATCCAGGTCTCAGGCACGCTGCCCAGCCAGTCTCCACCGGAGACGAGGTCGCCGGTTTTGGCCAGGGGAGTAAATTCCCAGCTGCTGTCCTCATCAAGCGGGTCAGTATATTCACCGCGGGTCAGGAACACGCCCTGCATATTGTTGAGGTCGTTTTGCAAGCCGTCGTAGTTTTTGGAGAGCATTCCCGGGCCCAGTTTCACTTCCAGCATATGCTCGGTGAATTCTACTTCAGAGCCTGGTTTCAGTCCGCGCGTGCTCTCAAAAACCTGAGTGTAAGCGGTGTCGCCCAGTACTTTGATAACTTCTGCCATCAGCTTGACTCCATCCAGATCGATGTAGCAGATCTCGTTTTGAGAGACGGGACCTGATACTCGCACCTGCACGAGGTTTTCGATAATCGCTTTCACTATACCTTTGGTCATCGTATACCTTCTATTTTTGCTTTATTCTTATATTAAAATCTTCGGGGAATTCAAAGCTGTTTTCCAGCTTGTTCAGTGTATCATGAAACACTTCTTTGCCCAGTTCCGCGTCCGCTTTCAGCCAGCGGTTGATGATGCGCAGTTTGCTATAGTAGCCCAGGAGCCTGTCTATATTGAAATAATCAAAGAAATTCTGATCGTCTATCCATTTATTGCGCAGCACGTCGTAGCCGCGTTCGCGGTAGAGAATGTTGTTTTGTTCCCAGATGCGCAAGATGGAATCTAGCAGCGGGTGTTCTTTGCCCAGCCCAAAATCCGCAGCGTGGCTGTGGCTGAGGTTTTTTACTGTTTCATCTTCACCCACCAGATATCTGGCATAATCCAGCCCATGGTGGCGTCCGTTGATAGCCACCAAGATGTTCTTGATATTGCGTTCCAGTTCAAACCAATCCCGGATGAAGCGGTTATGATGCGCGGCGCAAAAGGCAAAGAACCTGTCCAGAAACTTGTGCTCGGAGCTGGGGAAGGGCGGGAACTCTTCCACAAGGAGCAGTTCCGCAGTGAGCTCCAGGACAAAAGCGGGGAGATTGCCATACTCTTCCGGAATAGCCAATGCAGGGCTATCCAGACGGTGTTTGGCAAAAGCTATGAACTCCTGCCAATAGTCCTTGCTGTACAAAGCCTCGGTTCCGGGTTCGTGCTCCTGTTTATAGAGGACATTCAGCAGATTGGAGAGCTCTTCCGGCAGATGCAGCAGCAAGAGGAGCTGATAATCCGCACCGCTCAGTTGCGCTTTTGCCTCTTCCCGGAATTGAATCGGACTATAGACCACCTTGCTGTCATCAATCGAGATGGCAGGCAATCCGGCAATAAAATAGTAGTACTGCTTGGCCATAATCAGCTATCAAACAATATCTTGGCAGTACGAGGACGGAGATAGGTTTTGAACAGCTCGGAAAAATCCTGGTCTGTAAAGCTAAGCTTATAGCTGCCATCAGTGGGGGAGATGGTGAACCCGGCTTTGATCTGGGGCGAGAAGTCGATTTCCAGCTTATTGGCAAACGCGGTATTCAGGGACGAGATAAAGCCTTCATCAAGTTTTGCCTTCAGGCTTTCGGCCACCGTGATGGAGGCGTCTTGCTTCCAGCCGGCCAAGGTGTCACGGATCAGGCCTTTCACGAAGTCCGGATCTTCAAACCCGCTTTTGGTGGCTTTGTCCAAACTCACGGATAATACGAGATCAGTGATCTTTTGCTTCAGAGCGCTTAAGGTGTGGTTCCCGGCCATCTTCAGATCGCCTTCGGTATTTTTCTGCAGCTCTTTGGCTTTCTTTTCTGCTTCCAGAGTGGTAGCTTCAGCCTGGCTTTTGGCTTTCGATATTATCTTCTCGGCTTCCGCTTTGGCATGCTCCAATATCTTATCAGCCTCGGCATTGGCTTTGGCCACGCCCTCTTCATACACTTTGCTCAAAAGGTCTTGCAGCTGGTCGTTCATAGCGCTTTTTCTCCAGTAAATTCACATTTGCGCCAAATTAAGCTGCTGGCGTTTTTTTGTCAATCAGATTCGCTCCGGAACTCGCCCCTCCCGGGGTGTTTTTCTGCAAGTTAGTACCCAAGCATGTGTAAGCACCCCAATCCTCCGGATGCGCGGAATATCCCCACCAAGGGTCGCGTAAACGCGCTTCCCAGGTTTGGCATTCGGAGATGTGTAGGAATGAGGGGAATGTGTCGCCCCTCAGAGGCTTTGGAGTGGGGGTGTCCACCATGTCGAGGGGTTCCGCTTCGCTGCACACCCTCGCTATGATCTATCGCCCTCCGGGCTTGCCGTTCACCCTCGCTAAGCGATTTTGCTCTCCGGGCTTTCATTTCCGGGGCTTGCCTGAGCTCCGAAAAGCATAGCCGGTTCAGCGACCGACAGTACCCTTATTTCTTCAGGTGTTCGTTCAGGAAATCGTGATAATCCTTGTTCGCGAAGACCAATTCATCGTGACTGCCCTTGAAGGCATGGCCATGTTCATCGATGAACAGCACGCTGTCCACATAGCGCAGGGTTGAAAGCCGGTGCGAAATCACGATCGCCGCGGTATCGGGATAGTCTTTGTTGATCGCCAGCCACAGTTTTTCTTCGTTTTCGGCATCCAGCGAGGCGGTGATGTCGTCCAGGATCAAAAGCTGTGGGCGTTTGATCAGCGCGCGGGCGATAGTGATGCGCTGTTTTTGCCCGCCGGAAACGCTCAAGCCGCGTTGTCCCACCGGGCTTTTGTCACCCAGAGGGAAGGCTGCGATTTCATCTTCGAGCTGAGCTGAACGCAGCGCGGTGCGATATTCTTCGGCAGAAGCGCTCTCATTGGCCATCATGATGTTTGCCTCGATGCTGCCACTAAACAGCGCCGGTTCTTGCGGCACATACGCCACCACGTCGCGCAGAGAGCGGATATTGAGCTCTTCCAGGTCTTTTCCGCTAAACATGATCTTGCCCAGGGTTGGTTTCACCAAGCCCAGAATCAGGTTTGCCACCGTGGTCTTCCCGCATCCGGTAGCACCCAGAATCAGCATGCGCTCCGAAGGTTGCAAGGAAAAACTGATATCTTGCAAGGTATTCTGCTCTTTTTCGGGATAGGCGCAGCATACATCCTCAAACTGCAATCCGGAAAAGGCATTCAACACTTCTCCGCAGTCATCTTCTTTGTTGAAGGTGGGATGCGCTTTCATCTCTTCCAGGCGGTCGATATTCACAAAAGCCTGTTTGCCGGAAACGAAAAGCTGGGGCAAATCCAGGAGCGGATAGATCATCATCGAAAGGTAGGTATAGAACAAGAAGAAAGTACCCACCGTGATTTCGCCTTTCACCGCCATGAATCCACCGAACATGATCACCCCGATCTGGGCGAAGTAATCTATGTATTGATAGATCAGGCTGAGCACGGCATTTAGTTTCACCACGCTCATCTCGGTCTTGAAGCGGCGCGCCAGAGCCACATCAAAGAAGCGGTTATACTTATCTTCACTCACAAAGGATTTCACGATGCGGATGCCGGAAAAGCTCATTTCCAATTGATTGTTGATATTGGAGATCGCTCTTTGGTTGCGCTCGAAATTGGTATAGAGCTTCTCACTAGTGAAATAGAAGACCACCATCATCAGCGGCAGCGGCGCGATGGACAGCAGCGTGAGCTTCACATTGATGCTGAACATCACAGCCAGTGAGAATAAGATCAGCGAAAACGAATTGAAAGCCCGGAAGATACCGCTACACAGGAACCAGGAGATCTTGGGGAAATCCGATAGATCGTCCGTGAGCCGGGTCACGATATCACCGGTGCGGAATTTCTGGAAAAAGCGGTAGTCTTTACGGCTGACCCAGGTGAAATACAGCATGCGCAGCGAGTGCTCAAAGCGCAGATTTACCCATGCCCGGATGCAGGGATAAAACCCGGTGAGAAACTGTGCCCCGCCAATGGCCAGGAAGAACAACAGCACCTTATTCACGTCTTCCATCGGATTGGGATATTTATCCTGATTGGCCAGGATGTCACGCAGCAGGTCGATCATGCGTTTGAAGGCATAGGGATAGGCGATCTGCACAGCGGAGGATGCCAGGGTGAAGAGCACCATGATCACCACAAACCAGATATGGCTTTTATATTGCTTCAGGATCCAGGAAATATGCTTATTCATCTGAACCTCCCAACATCTGCAATTCCACCAGTTTGCGGTAGTCCTCGCTGCTTTTCATCAGTTCTTGATGAGTGCCACGGGCGGTGATTCTGCCCCCGCTGAAATATAGGATCTCATCCGCGTCCAGCACAGAGGTCAGCCGATGCGCCACGATTATGATCGTCTTTCCGCCAAAGGCACGGTTCATGGTCCGCTGAATCCTGGCTTCCGTCTGAGGATCGATGGAGGCGGTTGCTTCATCCATGATGATGATTTCGGAATCAAAGGCCAGCGCCCGGGCAAAAGAGATCAATTGCTTTTCTCCCTGGGATACGTTCTGCCCGCGTTCCGCGAGCTCCGTATCCAGACCCTCGGGCAGGGATTTGATGAACTCGTCCAATTGCACCACGGAGATCGCTTCCTGCACAATCCGGGGATCAACTGAATCGTTATAAACGCGCACGTTTTCCAGGATCGGCCCCGGGAAGAGGAAGATATCCTGCAAGATAAGTCCAATCTTTTTGCGCCAGGCGCGGAAGTTCATGGTGCGGATGGGCACTCCATCCACCGTGATGCTGCCCTTTTGCACATGGTAAAACCCGCAGATCAGGCTGATCGTGGTAGATTTTCCGCTACCGGAGGGGCCCACCAGAGCAATCTTCTTGCCCTTTGGAATGCTGAACGACACATCCTGCAAAACCCAATCTTCGGCTTCGTAGGCAAAGCTGACGTTTTCAAAGCGGATTTCCCGGTCAAAACTGGGTTCCACCGTGCCGGTGAAGGTCTCATCCTCGGTCTGCAAAGTTGTGAGCTCCAAAATGCGTTTCAGCGACACAAAACTGCGCTGCATCTGCATCACATTTTCGCTGAGGTGCATCAAAGGCCAGACCATACGATAGATATATTGAATAAACACAATCAAAGTTCCCAGGGTCGCTACTCCGGCGATGATCTTCGGCGCGGTTATCATGATCACCAGAACTACAAACAGCACATTGAAGACAAACATAAACACGCTTTGCACGCCATACTCGATGAAGCTTGTGCGGATCTCCACATGCTGCTTATCTTTGGAGGCCACGCGGAGATCTTCGATCACGCGTTTTTCCTGGTTCAGCGCCTGGATCATCTGCATGCCCTGCACGTAATCCGTGATCTTGGCAGAGATGATCGCATATTTTTCCCGGATCTGTTTGAAGAACTTCGAGATATATTTGAACAGGTATGAATAAACCACGATACTGATGACGATGATCGGCATGATCAACAGCGTCGTAGTGGCGTCGCGAATCAAGAGAACGATAAAAACGCCCACGAAGAAGAGCAGGTTGCCCACGATCGTGATGGAGAGATCCGAAAACAGCACCTTCACCCGTTCACTATCGCTCTCCACTCGGGCAATCAGTTCACCAACCGGTTGTTTATTGAACCAGCCTACAGGGAGTTTGAGCAAATGGCTGAAGACATCACCTTTGAACTTAGTGATGATCTTGATGCCCAGGCGGCTCAAGAGCACGATCTGCAGATAGGAAAGCAAGCCGGAGACCAGCACCACGCCGATGAACATGAAGCCATAACGCAGCATCTCTGTCATGTTCTGGTTCGGAATACTCTGATCAATGATGAGCGCCAGGATGAGGGGGTCCACCAAACGCAGGGCAGAGGTCACCAACATGGCAAAAAGTCCGAAGAATAGAAGTCCCTTATCCTTCTTGATAAAAGGATATAGTAGTCTGAGATAGTAAGAAAGCTTTTGCTTTTGTTCCGGCATCTTTATATAACCTGTCGATCTTGCTAATGGATTTCTGGAAAACAACGATCAGTTCGAACGTCGGTGCTGAATGATCTGAAATACAATACATCAGTCCGTATTATCCTGGATTTGCCGTGAGACCACAAGAGGCTAATGGGGGACTGGTTATGAGTATGCGAAAAAGAACATGGGTGCAAAAACACATTGGTCGGGATGAGAAGATTTGAACTTCCGACTTCTCGGTCCCGAACCGAGCGCGCTAACCGGACTGCGCTACATCCCGACCGTGTTTCGCTACAATTTTGAGGGCTGGAATAATGTCAAGATTATTCTTTGCCGATGGCGTTTAACAGGCGTTCCGCTTCTTCACTGGTGATCTTGCCTTTTTCCAGCATATCAAGGATTTTCAATCTGCTGCGCTCGGCGATTTCTTCTTTCTCAGCCTTCTTCTTTTCGGAGCCCAGATAGGGCTTGATCAAGGGCGAATTGACCACTTTGTTGATATAATCCTTTAGGGATTCTGCGTTCAGATGCTCATACTTCAAGCCGTCAAACTCCGCTTTAGCGTTCTTTAGCCCTTCACGGACACCATCATAGATTTCGCTGGAGATATCTTCCACTTTCACCTTGATGTTTGCCGTGGTGTCATCAATGTTAAAATCATCCATGGTAGATTTCAGCTTGGCGATAGCTTCGTTTACCTTCTCTTTCACTTTCTCTTCATTGATGGAACCGGCAGCTTTTTTCAGATAGTCCAGAACCTTGCTTACCAGATCCATAACCATTTCTTTTTCCTCGCTGGTATTGGCTTTATCCAGAGCTTCTTTGACCTGGTTCAGTTTCACCTTGATGAAGTCCAGATTGATGTGGCTGTCGCCGGAGAGCTTGATCAAGCCATTCTCGGTGATAATCTCGATCTGCGCCACTTCGTCGGTATCGCAATAGATTTGTTCGATCCGGAAAGTGTTGTCCTCATGGGTCACTTCCGCATCCAGTTTGGATTTCACTCTTCCGCTTTCGGTTTCAGCTTTCAGAGAGAAGCTGTAATTGATCGGCAAGACCAGATGGACAATGCCGTTTTCGGTTTCGAACTTCATGTTTGCCCCATCCACCGGCAGGGTTTCATAGTAGATCGGTCCGTTTTCGGTCTGAATCTCCACGGTCTTAAAGCTGGCGAGGCGCATCTTGATCGGTCCGTTTTCACTTTCCAGGTGCAGGCCTTCACCGCTGATATCTTCCGCAGAGATGGGGCCGTTTTCCAGTTTCGCGAAGATGTTGCCGCTGCTGTTGCGCACCCGCACCGGTCCGTTTTCGCTTTCAATATGCATGTCGCATTCGCAATTGCTGATCGAGACCGGGCCATTCTCGGAATCGGTTTTTAAGTTGCCACTAAGCCCCACGATGCTGAGGGGGTAGTTGTCTGTGGTAATATCCAGGGCTATTCCCGCGGGAATACCGAGCTTCAGCTGGATGGCTTTCAGATCTTTTTGCCGCGCCGGCAATTCCATCAGCTCAAGAGTGAATACTCCATCAGCATAACTCTCTGCAAAATAATCCTCGATGTTAAAATCATCCACTTCGGGGTTGAAGGCGAGATCGCCATAGAGATTTACTTCGCCGGTTGCCGATGCTTCGATCAGGATCGATGCCATAGCGTTCTTGATCCTTACTTCGCGTAATTCCTCGTATGCCCATTTCTTTTCTAAAATACTGATTTTTGTCATTTGTCTCTCCTTTTGTTGATCATGTTCAGAGCTTCATCGACATCGATGAAGCCTTCTTCCAAATCTGCCAGAATGTCCGCGTAGTCATCGGCAGGGCTATATTCTTTGATGATGATGCTGTTGATTTGCGCAAGCCTGTTTTTGATCGTGGGGTAGGATATGCCAAGCCGTTTCTGCACTTCTTTCAGGTTTCCTTGAACCAGCAAAAACAACTTGATGAATTCCATTTGGGAAGCACTGATGCCTTCGAGCCAGTTGCGGCTGAAGCTTCCCTGGAAGCTAATCTCGCACTTGGGGCAGTGATATTGGCGAATCTCTAGTTCACCTTTGCATACCGGACAATTTCCTAAGTTCATAAGTATCTCCTGATGTATGGGGACAATATATTAAATATCTTTAGGCATGTCAAGATAAATCTTAAAGATATTTAATGGTAGCTTTAAAAATATTAATATCAGCCCTACCGCAGCGGCTTCCCTCTCCGCACTCGGCTTGCCCAATGCCGGGATATAGCAGATTTTAAGCCCTTATCAAGCTGTGGGCATAGGATAATAAGGCCTCTATCTCGGCATAAAACCGCCGGAACACGTCCTTCCCGGGGCGTTTTTCTGCCAATCAGCATCCAAGCCCACAAAAAAGCCCCCCATCGCCCCAATGCCGCCACCCCAAATACTACAACAAAATGAACATTGGGGGATAATTGGCAGAAAAACGCCCGAGGACGGACGAGCTCCAACCAATCAACCGCAGCACCAACTACGAACTTAGAACTAAGACCCCCCTTTTTCCTTGACGGCTCTGGCATTCTCGCGAAAATGTCCCTTGTTTGAATCCGGAATACTGATGATAAGAAAGGAGAGAAGATGAATAGCCAGACAGTTCAAGCAAGCATCGAAAGCACTTTCAGGGAGCAAGTACAAAAGGACAAACGCATCCGCAACGCCTATCTTCTGGTGAGTTCGGAGAAACATCAGATCCATCTGAACATCGCCGCCGGTAGCACGGGCAAGATTCCCGCCAGCCCTTTGCAGTGCCATCATCTGGCCAGCGTGGGAAAACTTTTTACCGCCACGCTGATCGGTATTTTGTATGAGCAGGGCAAGCTGGATTTCAACGACCCTATCGCGCGGTATCTGGATCCGGAATTGATGAATAAGCTCCATGTTTACAAAGGGCAGGATTATTCCTCAGAGATTACGATCCGGCAGCTGTTGATGCAAACTTCGGGCTTGAACGATGTATTCTACCACTTGTGGAAAAAGCTGCTCCGGGAGCCAGGTTTCCAGATCAACACAGCAGAAGCGGTCATTTGGGGCAAGACTCATCTGAAACCGGTTGCCAAGCCAGGCAGAAGACATTTTTATACCGATACAAACTACTATCTGCTGGGGATGATCATCGAGAGCATCTGTGGGCAACCCTTCTATGAGATAATGCACGCCAATATCTTTGAACCCTTGAACATGGATCATGCTTATATGCATGGATATACCAAGCCCAAACTGGAGACCGGGTTGCCGGATTCCGGCATCTTTGCCAGGGGAAGGGATTTTCGCTCTATTCCGGGGATCCATCACATCGATCATGCCGGTGGTAGTGTGATCGCGCCTTTGGCAGAGTATCTGATCTTCATGAAAGCGCTCAATGAGGGGCAAATCGTCCGCAAAGAGACCTTAAATCGCATGATTGAGGATCATATCAGCATGGGCTTTCCCACCCTCGGCTTCAATTATGGCTATTCCATCTGGCAGATAAAACAGATCCCGCTGCTGGCACCCGAAGCTTACTTTAGCTGGGGCTGCGTGGGGGTTACGGGAGCTTTTATGTTCCACCATCCGCGCACGGAATCATATATCATCGGCACCTTCAACGACTACGCCTATCGGAGTAAAGCCCTGGAATTTATGCCCAGAAAAGTGATCCGCAAGCTGCTGACCTTGGAGTAGAATGCCACGGACAGCAAGCGAGGATCTGCTTCAGCTCTCGCGTGTCCATGTCCTTGTTCCGGTCTGTCGTTTTAGCGCTGATATTCAGTCTCTGGCGCGGCGCCGGGCAGTCTCCTGAAGAGTTCCCGAGCCGGGCTCAGGAATTGCTCAAGAGGGCTTTAGCCGGGGCAGAGGGTGCTAAAGTAGAAAAATACCAGAAAACAAAAAAAGCCCGCGAGATTTCAGAATTCAATTGACAATAATCACAGCATTTTCAAACAGTGAAAAAATTGTAATTGTGGGTATAGATAACCCATACAAACTCTAGTGAGGGAGAGATGGAACGAGAAATCAGCGCTGATATGAACGCTACACTAAAGCCCTCCGGTTACTATATAAACAACAAGCTTTATATAATCACGTGTAGTGATCTAGAGTGCTTGCTCTCTTTGCTTAACTCAAAGCAATTTAAGTCTGTATTGCTTTCAGATGCCAACTTAACGGGAGGTAAGGGAGTGGACCATTTATCATCATTTGGGATTCCATTACTAGGTTCTCACCCATGGAATACACTTGTAGACAGAGTTTTGTTAAGCATAAAAGAAGGCTGTGATACAGACAAAGAGGAAAGTTTTTACCGACATGATGGTAAATAAGCTTTATAACCGACATATAATGAGGCAAAGCTGAGTGATTCGGATCTGGATACGGTGTTTGGTATCCTTTGCCCTCTTGGCACAGGATTTAACGAAGGTGAGTATTCTGGAGCTGGGCACAAAGAAGGTTTTATGAGACAGTTCTATTCGTATCTTTTAAACTTTGGGGTATCCGGGATTATTTTATTTCTCATTGCCACATGGAAGTTATGGGCACCCAAAGTAATAGGCTATGCTTTCGACAAAAAAATCATCAAATACAAAACCGATTTGGAAACCGAGAAAGAAAAACAGCTTGCTGAATATGGGAAAAGCATCACCGGATTCAATAAGTTCTTTGACAAAAAGTATGAGATATACCCTCAAATGTATGCTGAAGTAATGAAGCTCCAAAGTGAATTATCAGAATGGGCTCCGATGCAGTTTTTTCCAGATCTTGGGGAATTGACCGTGCCAGAATTTATAGATTTCCTCGATTCGTTTCGCTTTACTAAGCCCGACCGGAGGTATCTGATAGAGCGGAAAGAGTCTGGATTAGTTACCGATAAGGATATTCTGGATTCGCTACCGCGGCATTTTGACTGTTGCATGGCCGTTACGAACAACTTCTATGTATTGAACCGTTTATTCTTATCAGAAGAGATCATCGAGCTAGTGGAGCAGTTTCTAAGTAAAGCCCAAACAATCTGTTCATGCTACAGAGGTGTCTTTGGGGTGAGAGCTACAGGAGATAAATGGGATGAGATAGAAGAAAAATGCAAAGAGAATTATCAAGTCCTTAAGAGTATGTTTAGCCAAATGCATAGCGAACTGGAGAATAGTAATCAATCCAAGAGAGAACAATGATTTCTTCAACAGATATGAAATCATCCACAATTAGGGGAAATTTGGTAACAAGAAGAAATGAGATTACAAGATTTTTTAGAAGATGAGGAAACCGATTCAGATGAGAGAAAAGCTGATAAACACCCTGAACTATCGTGAAGCACTGGAGCAGATTTTCCAGCACCAAGATCTCAAACATTTAAAGAAGTGCAGATTTTCCTTGACGGAATTTATCTATAGATAAAGTGGGATCATGTATGTGTGAGAAGCTAAAGTGTATAGACGATCTTCTTGAGGATGCTTGGGACTTCAGGTGCCCTCGGTATCGTGTAAGTATATTCGTCCGTATAAAGATTTATGATGATTTGGTAGATTTCCTGGGTGGTAAGGGCATAAATCCCCAATACACTCTTGGCGACATTAATTATCGGTTGGATAAGATGATTAACATTGCAACTATTGTTTACAACAACAAATATCGTGATGACGCTTATAGAATTGAGGAAAAGGATAAGCAGCCTAAAGTGGTAGCAATGAAATTTATGGACAAACGGCGCAACGATCGCCTGTATTGTCGAGAAATCGATTATGGAAAAGGAAAGGACGTCATCATCTGTGAGATACACATGGGTAAGAAGTCAGAAAGTTTAACAAAGAAAGAAAAAAATATTATAAAGAGGACGCGTAGCTATGAGTTCGAAATACTCACATGATCAGGTATTGCAATCCATCCAGCCCTTCAGGAAGAAGTACAAAGCAATATCCTTGAGTACTTCTATCACTATGGAGCTAGAAGAATTGATGGAAAATAAGGGAATTAGCAAGAAAGAACTTGCGGCGGCGGCAGGGGTGTCGCCTTCATATCTTAGCCAAGTGTTCTCTGGGGATAAGCTGATTAACATTTCGATGTTAGCCGGGATATCCCATGAGTTCAATGTGGTTTTTAGAATGGAGATCCAGGACAAGAAGTCTGAGGAATTTCTGGACCAAGCCAGTCGTATGAAAGTTACTCCCGAAGTCACGAAAATAACCTACATGAATAAATTCCAATCCACAGGTTATAACCACATACCTTACTGTGCCCGTGCAATAGGAGCTGATTGTGGATGTTAAGCGCAGCGAACTCCAACAGGAGATGTTTGTACTTCTGGAAACCAAGATATCTTTGGTGTTTCCGAAAGAGACTCAGACCAATGATATTGATGATCTGGATATTGACTATCACATATTCAAAAATAGTGAAGAAGATCACTTGGTCCGCATTATATTCGATATCAAAGCCATTCATCATATGATGAAACGACCTGGATTAAATATCGAGTTGCAGGCATCTTGTGACTTTAGGATTGCCGAATCAATCGAAGTCGGCTCTGATCTTTTCAATAAGCTTATAAGCAATGCTGCTACAGCCATAACATACAATAACATCAGAGCCTATCTACAGAACGTAACTTCATATTATCCTGTAGAACCCTATATACTTCCAGCCATTGACATGCAGGACTTGTTTAAGAAATACGCTGAAAAGCCAGCACCAAATAAACCACAAGATCGCGAAGAAGTACCAACTCCCATGAAAACCCAGAGGAAAAGTCAAAAAAAAACATAATGTATGCTCAAGGGCTTGGTCCCAAGCGGGGCTTCTTTGCACACAAATCTAAAGTTTACGGTGTACGAAATATAATTAGCATGTTCACATGGGTTAGACCATGGTGGAAAACAGCCACTAATCCTTTCCTTTGGGCTGGAGGTAATCTTCCTCTGCGGCGGTTACCTTTTCTTTGTGCCGGATAATGTTAGTTGTGCATGAAGAATTTAACGGTATGATCTACAACGATATATCCATTAAAAACTGGAATAGTATTGAGGATATGAGTAGGATGAGGGTGATTTAATGCAATAGCTTCCCATCTAGGACAATGAGGATCACGGTTAGCAAAATCCCGTACATGTGAAAGGGGTTACTATAGCGAGAAAGATGCTTATCCTTGAACGAGCATACAATTAGATATAATCCCTCCATGATGAGAATAACAATGATAAACAGTCCAAATGAGAACATTCTCATAAGTGAAAGAATTATATACAGCGATAGTGATATTCCGAAGGCAGCAGCAATATGTTTTGCATTTGTCTTGCTCATTAGTGGCTCCTTATCAAATAGTATTAGTCGATAAATATTAACGTGATTACTCATGAACCAAAGATCAGTGGGGTTTCCATAACTACATGGAGAAACATGCTAGTTACACGACCTCCACCATCAAATTGAACCTTTGAACATCTGATTCTCAACCATCTAGGCCAGATAATTCGGTAGCCTAGAACACATGCTGCAGTGTCAATGTGGCCATTGAATAAAAAATCTTGCCAAGCCTTCCTGCTGATCCAACTACTGCTCCTCAAATAATACCAATAATATCAGCAGTCGAGCCACAATCATTCTTGCACTCCAATAATTGTCAAGATATTTTGTGTCACACCCCTCTGAAATATACGCAAAATACCCGGGTTTTACACCCCCAGGTTGTTGACAAAGTCCGTGGATTTTGGTTACACTACGACATGAAGATAATCTCAAGCTCTCATAATATTGGATTCATTATGAAACGCAACATTTCTATCATGATTTAAGTCCCAGCGGGACGGTATTGTG
>DHVK01000056.1 GCA_002412625.1 Cloacimonetes bacterium UBA5210 | reverse complement strand
CATCGCTAACGCCTTTTTGTTTGCGAGGTTTGTAGAACTTCAAGACTTGCAGTAGCCCGGGCTTTGCACCGCGACAACCTGACTCTTGACCATAGCTTTTAGCCCTTTATCCTTATAGTCTTTTAACCTTTTAGCCCTTTATGGGTAGCACCTAAGATCATCTAAACCATGATATGCGTGTCGCCCATAAAGGGCTTTTTCTATTTCCCGCCACCGATTTATGCCGCAGCGTATCTTCACCGCAGAACCAAGAACTACGAACGAAGAACCAAGAAATTCGAACTATTTCCTTGACCAGATATCCAGTTGCATCAAAGTAGGGCTAATACTACAATCAAGGAGATCTAATGACCAGAATACTGATATTATCTCTTCTATTGATCCTGATCGTCAGCGCTTGCGCCGGAAGTGATCGCTTCAAAGAAGGCGGCAGACGCGCTAACTTCTTACACGGCATCTGGCATGGCTGGATTGCTCCCTTCAGTTTGATACTGAGCTTCTTTGGCGATGGCATCCGCATGTATGAACCCAATAATACCGGTTGGACTTACGATCTGGGCTTCTATATGGCGGTGATCGGTGGTCTCGGAGGATTGGCACTGAGCCGCAAAAAGAAGAAGAAAGATGACTAAAGCCGGGCGCTTGCATCATGTGGAGATCTATGTGGAAGATCTTAAGGCAACAATTGAGTTCTGGAGCTGGTTTCTGGGGCGCATGGGCTACACGGTGTTCCAGCAGTGGGACTCCGGAATCAGCTATAAACTTGAGAGCACTTACATTGTTTTTGTGCAAACCGAGGACAGGCACAAAGAGCCGGGATATCATCGTTGCCAAAGCGGGCTCAATCATCTTGCCTTTCATGCCGGTAAAGAGCTAATCGATACCATCACCTTTGAGCTCAAGGCTCGCGGGATCACCATCCTTTATGAAGAACGCCATCCCTATGCCGCAGGGGAAGGCTGTTACGCGGTATTCTTTGAAGACCCCATGCGTCTGAAGGTAGAGCTATGCGCATATTAGCGTAGAGGTGAATGAGAGTTAGGTAATATCTGCTAAATAGTGGGGTGGAACAAATTTTGCATGCAGTGCTATCTAACTCTGCCGGATAAAGTGATAGTAATGGCGGGGCACAGAAGCAGAACGAGGTTTGTCAAATGGATCGAGAGATACCCGCCAAAGAGCGCTATAGAAAGAAGCTCATCGGCAGCCTGATTGTTATATTTGCTTGTGCAGCAATTTTTGCTGTTGTTCTATCTATCTCCCGAGTGCTGAAGGTTGTCAGGGTTCAGAAAAGTGAAATCCTGACTGCGGTTGTTAAATACGGAAGGATGGAAGGATCGTTTAGCGCAGAAGCAATCGTGACGCCCATCAGTACATACAGCATTGAGGCTATGACGGGTGGGAGAGTGGACGCAATTCTGTTCCAATCCGGAGATTTTGTGAAATCGGGAGACACTATCCTCAGGCTCAGCAACGATGATCTAAAGCTCAATCTACTCGCCCAGGAAGCATCTGTGACGGATCAGGTGAATAACCTGAATAATGCCAGAATCCTGAACAATCAAAGCAAGCTAAGCCAAAAGCTGAAGATCGCAGAAGCATTGAGCTCGCTCAAGAAGCAAGAACGCAATTTCCACCAGTTACAGGAATTGCGGGAACAGGGCTTCATCGCCAACGAAGAATATCTATTGGCTCAGGAAGACTTTCAAATTGCTCAAACCCGTTATGATTACCTGCAGGAAGAAGCCAGAACTGATTCGCTGTACAGGGAACAGCAACTAATCCAATTGGAACAGGCTGTAAACCAGTTACAACTTAGTTTACAGCAGATCCGTAACCGCATTAATGAACTGGATGTGAAAGCACCAATGAGTGGGCAGATTACCCAGCTGGATTTGAAACTGGGGCAAATCATCAGCACCGGAAGCTTGCTCGCGGTGATAGAGGATGCCAGCCGTTACTATCTTCAGGCCAGGGTGGATCAGTTCTATCTGGCACGCCTCCGTGAAGGTGCTGACGTGCGCATCAACTATCAAAGAGAAGCATATAACATGAAAGTCACGAAGGTTCATCCTCGTTTGGCTAATGACAAGATTCTGGTGGATATCTCAGGAGAAATCCCGGCCGGCATGAAATCCGGCCAATCCATCGCGGTAGAGATCATCACAGACAGCCTCGAAGATGTGCTCTACCTCCCACAAGGCCAGTATCTGAGTGATGGTGGGTCCTGGATTTATGTGCTAAATGCAGACGGCAAGAAGGCGCACAGACGAGCGGTGTCTTTGGGTTTCCGCAACATCCGTGAGGTAGAAGTGTTGGAGGGATTAAAGGAAGGTGATGTAATCATAACTTCTTCCTACCGCGCCTGGAAGGACAAAGAGCTTATCCACATCAAGGAGTCCAAATGATCTTCAACCACATCAAGCTTGCTTTCAGGCAAATTGGCAGATACAGGTTCAGCTTTGCCATCGCCATTATTGGTCTTGCCATCAGCCTCGCTGCCGTCGGGCACCTGCTTTCCTATTCCCTTTACCACCTAGATTATGATAGAAATGTCCAGAATCATGAAGAATGGTATCGCTTAAGATACAGTAGTGTGCATCCGGAGTTGGGAGAGATGGCATCGGCATCTTTTTTTATTCCTCCGGCTTCGATGTTGTTGCGGGATATACCGGAGGTCAAAGATCATATTGTATATTGGCCGAGTGTCGTTGCAGTCAATCTGCGCTGTGACGGCAAACCTTTTCTGATGGAAGAGCGGGTCTTTGTCTCAGCCAATTTTCTTGAGCACTATAAAATGGAAATCATCTATGGAAACCCAGATTCATTGCTCAGCGACCGAAACGGTATCCTGCTCAGCGAGAGCTTTGCGAGAAGCTACTTCGGGGATACCAACCCGGTAGGCAAGAAGATCTATGTTGGCGAAAATCCCAGGTTCTATATCAGTGGAGTGTTTGCGGATTTGAAGAGCAACCTGCACCTGAGGCATGATCAATATTCGCTTTGGTTCAATGATGATGAATCCAGTAATATTTATGAGGATGATTGGTATCTTACCGGGCATGTTCGTTTGCGTATCCCCGATAAAGCAGACGCAAAGATTGTTGAGGGCAAACTGAACGAAATGCTGGAGCAGCATCGCTCTGTGATCGGCACAAGCGGTACTCTGCAGGTTCATCTTGACCCGGTTAGCAAGATTCACTTTATCCCCGGTTTGAAGGACGATGCCCCGACGATGTCGATTCTGAATATCTATTCAATCCTGGTGCTGTCCTTCATGCTTTTACTGACTGCGTTATCCAATTTCTTCATTATCATTGGGCTTTCCTGGAAGAAGCGCGCCGATGAGTTTTATTTCAGGCTCGCGGTAGGAGCCGGAAGAGCAGAGCTGTTTAGCCAGATGATTTGCGAATATGGTCTGTACTTTTGTTTATCTGTATTGATGGGGATTGTTATCTACGCTGCCACCAGGGGCATTTTTGAGAGTGTGGCAGGGCTGGACATCCATAGCTATAGCTTGTTCAGCTTGCCTTATGTAGTTTTCGGCGGTTTAGTGCTGTTTACTCTGGGCGCAGTATCAGGCTTGATCATGAGCATGCGCCACTCCGGGCTTATGTTGGAACAGAATTCCTGGCATCGGATTCATCGGAACAGAGGCATCACAATTCTGCTCTTTGTACAGATGATCATCAGCTTTGCTTTCATCGCCTTAGCATTTTCGCTGACTCTGCACTACAGCTTTATCCGAAACATTGATCGGGGTTGGGATTCTAAAGACACGATTCAATACAAGTATCTGAGCATCAATGATGAAGGCAGGCATGGTTATATTGATGCCAGGATTTTAAGGCAAAGGATCCGCGAAATCCCCGGTGTTACAAAAGAAAGCGTGAGTAATTTTAACCTGGCGAGTGAGAGTTTGGACGACCTAAACGGATTCCATGAAGGCCCGCTTTACTTATCCGATAGTGACATGAGTACTCCAATTAGAGCTTACGTGACCAGCTGCATGCCGGACTTCTTTGAGACCAGAGAAATCATGGTAGTCTCGGGTAAAATCCCGGACGAAGTTGTGGATGCACAGGTAGTGGTGAATCAGTGTTTTGCGGACAGGTTTTTGCCAGAACCCTTGGGAAGTAAACTCCGCATGGGCAATAATGAAGAGGAATCCCGATGGTATGAAGTGGTAGCAGTTGTAGAGGATTGCTGGTTTTTCCCCTCTTACCACGAAATGATTCCGATGTTCATCATGTTGAAGCCCTATGTGATTAAGTATTACCAGATAACATGGCAGGAAGGTTCTAAACAGGAAGTCTTGCCCGCATTGGACGCGCTTTTTGCCGAAACTGCTGCTAACGGTGTCTTTGGCTATTCCTCCCGGGAGATTGAGCTTGTGCAAACCGCTTTCTATGCCCGGGAAAAAACGTACAAGGACATTAGCCTGTTTATGGCGATCTTTGTAGTACTCATAGCCGTGATGGGAATCTATGCCGTCAGTTCGGTTAGCATCCATACTCAGATGAAAGATATCAGTATCCGCAAAATATGCGGCGCGGAGTTTTCGGATCTGATGAAGTACTATTTCAGGAAGTATTTCTACCTTTATGCAGGCTCCGCAATACCGGGCTTGTATCTGGCTTACAAGCTGATCGGCCTCTACGCTGAGAGACTCTCTTTGCAATCACACACCGGTTTTGTCATCTATCCGGCAGCGCTTATAATCATGGCACTGGTGATATTCATTCCATTGTATCTGAATATCCGCAAAGCCTTCAGGGCAGATTCAACTCGCTATTTACAAGCAGACTAAGGAGCTTAGCATGATCGAAATTAAAGAAATGACCAAGATTTACCGCACTGAAACCATCGAAACAACGGCTTTGAACCGAATCAACCTCCACATCCCGCAAAATAGCTTCGTAGCCATCAAAGGCCCTTCAGGATGCGGCAAGACGACCTTGCTGAATATCCTTGGATTGATGGATCGTCCCAGCAAGGGGGAAGTGTTGCTGCAGGGAGTAAATACTGTGGGAATCAGCGAAAAGCAGCGCAACAAACTTAGGCGTAAAACCATGGGCTTCCTGTTTCAGAAGTTCAACCTCATCGCTTCACTCAGCGTCTTCGAAAACGTGGAATTGCCGCTCCTATATGAAAGAGTTCATACCGCAAAACGCAAAGAGAAGGTAATGGCGATGCTGAAGCAACTCGGACTGGAAGGCAGGAAAGACCACTTTCCGCACCAGCTTTCCGGTGGTCAGCAACAGCGTGTGAGCCTTGCCCGCTGCATCATCAACGATCCGCTACTGATTCTGGCTGATGAACCAACCGGGAATCTGGACAGTAAGAACGGAGATGAAGTGTTGCGGCTTCTGGCAGAATTACACAAAGACGGCCGCACCATCGTGATGGTCACACATGATGAGCGTTACGCCGCATACGCAGAACGCATCATTCAACTTAATGACGGCATGGTAGTTTAAACATGCACTTTTTGCGCAAATCCGGATCCTGCACCAGACGAAGACTCCGGGCAGCGCTCTATCCCTTCACCAGCTCTTCCAGCATCCTTTGCGCAACATTCTGCCCAAAGATATCAGGATGAGCCTCGGGCTTGGTGAAGCCTGATATCGCGCTTGGGAACTTGCTGTCTTCCGGAGGCAGCAGCAGATTCCAGCCGCTCTGAACGGTTTCCACCCACTCCGTTTCCGGCCGCAGGGTCACGCAGCGTTTCTTCAGGATATATGCCTCTTTCTGAATCCCGCCGCTATCGGAAAGCATCATACTGCAGTTGTCCATCAGGGTCAGGAAATCCAGATAAGCTTGTGGGGCGATGAAGTGGATATTTTCAAATTGGCGATCCATCATGCCTTGCAACATCTTACGGGTACGGGGATGCACCGGGAACACGATCTTGGTGTTCAGAGTATCCAGAGAGCTGAGGATGTGTTGCAATTTCTTGGGATCATCCACATTGTAGGGGCGGTGCAGGGTTAGCAGAAAGTAGGGATCTGTGCCAGAAAGCTTCAGTTCCTGCATTACTTTGGATTCCCGCCGCGCTTTGGCGATGCCGAAGGCCAGTGAATCCACCATGATATCGCCCACTAACCGGCATTTATCGGAAAGCCCTTCATTCGCGGCATTTTCCATGGCTTTCGCGGTAGGTGCCAGCAGGATATCGGAAATGTGATCGGTGGCAATGCGGTTGATTTCTTCCGGCATACTGCGGTTGAAGCTCCTCAGGCAGGCTTCCACATGCGCGGTTTTGATGCCCAGTTTCACTGCTGCCAAGGTTCCCGCCAGGGTGGTATTAGTATCGCCATATACTATAACCATGTCCGGTTGCTGCTTTTCAAGAATAGGTTCCACCAATGCCAGGATCTCCCCGGTTTGTACGCCTTGTGATCCGGAGCCCACGCTGAGGTTATAGTCCGGCGCGGGAATCTCCATATCTCTGAAAAACACTTCGTTCATCTGGATGTCGTAATGTTGTCCGCTGTGGATGATCAATTCCTCGTGTCCGGCGGTGCGGATCACGCGGGAGAGTGGTGCCAGTTTCACGAATTGGGGACGTGCCCCCACGATCTGAATTATCTTCATAAAAAAATCTCCAATTAGCGTTTGATGGGCAGGAACACAGATTCCCGGTTTGCTTCCAGGGTGTTTCCGCCAAAGTCTTTAGTTTCTTTGTGCACAATGATCTGATAGGATCGATAGTTGGCTAGCGCTTTCTTGGGGCGGATTTGCAGTTTTCTGCCATTGTTGTTCACAATCTCCCACTCTACTTCAGTTTTATTATCTGTAGCCAGTAGGCTCAGTTTCAGGTTTTCCGGAAGCATGATCCGGGAAAAATGCAGCTCGATGATAGGTTGCAGATCCGCAACAGTAGCCCCGTTACGAGGTTGCAGGGCAAGCAGTTGCAGCGGGCTCTCCGTCTTGGTCAGGCTTGGTGTATACTGCATCCCGGTCGCGGGACTCATATTGCCGCGATTGTCTTTCAGATTGCGCATGCGGATGCTATATTCCAGCGAATCCGGTGCGGAAGTGAGCAGATATACCCTGTCTGCATCCAGAAAGCGGCGCAGTATGGTGAGTTCGGCATTGTTATCTCGCGCAACAATCTCCACGTGTTCCAGATAGCTGATCGGCTTGCTGAGTTCAATTTCCAGTTCTTGCGGAGAAATCCGGTTGATTCTGCGGATTTGCGCCATTGTGGTATCCACATAAGCCAGGTTAATATCCATAGTCGTGCGGGTACTTGCTTTCACGCTCTGTTCAAAGAAAGGCTCAGCGCTGGTATCATAGCGGCCGTTGAGGTTTTTATCGATGTATGCCCGCAGTTTATACTCTGCCGGGTTCAGGCTGCCAATTTCGTAGCTGCTGCCGGAAAGCTCGTCCATCATCACCAGCAGGGAATCTGCCGAAAACAGGGAAAAGCGCACTTTTGCTTCCATATCCGCGGGGTTATCATAGTTGATCAACCCGGAAAGGCTTGCCGTGGGCGGGTTTCCGTGGCGAAAGACCAGGCTGTGTTCCTTGTCCAGTTGATTCCCGCGCAAGTCTTTGAGGCGCGAGCTGAGGATAATGTGATAAAAAGTATCTTTTTGAAGCTCTTCGCGAATCTCGATTCTCAGGGTTGCTCTGCTGAGGGATATCCGGGTATCCGCGATCGGCGGATGAAAGTAGATAGCGTTTGTAATGGAGCTTTTATCCATGGTCTTGGAGAAATCAATCTCGATCACTTTGCCGGAAATATCGCCAAACTCTGCCGGTGAACTGCTCAGCAGGGTTGGTCTATCGGTGTCAGCGGCGCCTCCGGTGGGATTGCGTTTGCTCCCGCAGGCAGCGAGCCCAAGCAGGAAGATCAGCATCAGCAGGGCTTTTAAGCTTCTCATAAGTCTTTCCTCAGAATGTATTTACCCAGGGCATCGTATTCCAGATTGACCAATTCTCCGGGTTTGACGAGCGGCAGGTTGCTATTGTGCAGGCTATGCTCGATGAGCGCGATGGCAAAATCTTTGTTGGAAAGCAGCGCTATGGTCAGGCTTACTCCGTTGATGGCGATCGAGCCTTGCGGAATCAGCAGTTGACGATCTCCGGGATGCAGCTCATAATGGTAATACCAGGTGTTGCCGCGTTGTTCTTTGCGCAGAAACTTCGCTGCGCGGTCGATGTGCCCCAAAACCCAGTGTCCGTCCAGCCTGTCGCCAAGTTTCAATGCGCGCTCCAGATTCAGGATATCGCTATTGCGCCAGGCTCCAGCGCTGCTTTTGGAGAGGGTTTCGTTCATGATTTGCACGGTGAAGCTGGCAGTATCGAAATCCAGCACCGTGAGGCAGATGCCATTGCAGGCGATTGAGGAGCCGATTTTGATATCATTGAACTGCTCAGGACGCTTGACTTTAAGGTATTTGCTGCCCGCTTTTGCGGTGATGGCCAAGATGGGGGCGGTGGCTTCGATGATTCCGGTGAACATCTTTCTTTACACGCTGAAACGCCTGGTCCAGGCGCTTCTCAAGGTGTTGCTGCTGCTGTACTCCAGATCCCCGCCAAAGGGTAAACCGGTGGAGAGCCGGGTGATGCTGAGCCCGCGATCTTTGAACAGCTCCCAGATGTAATGGATGGTGGCTTCGCCTTCCGCGGAGGGCTTCAATGCCAGAATAATCTCTTTGGGCTGCAGCGTTTCTACCTGCGCTTGCAAGAGCTCGGCGTTGATTTCCCGAGGCCCGAAACCATCGATAGGGGAGAGCAGATGCCCCAGCACAAAGTATAGGCCATGGTAGTCGTTCATATTTTCGATAATCTGGATATCCGCGCTGCTTTCCACGATGCAAAGCTGTTCGCGGATGCGGTCCCGAGCACTGCAGATGGGGCAGGGGTCGCTCTCGGAAAGCATCAGGCATTGGGAACAGGGTTTGAAGGCTTCCACCGTGGTCTTGATGGTTTCGGAAAGCTCCAGGGCAAAGCTCTTATCTGTCGATAAAAGGTGCCATGCCAGGCGCTGCGCGGTTTTCTTGCCGATGCCGGGAAAGCGGGCGAGGCTTTCCACCAGTTTTTCCAGATTCTCGCTACGGTACATTGCTTAAAACAGGCCGGGTATCTTCATGCCGCCGGTGAGCTTGCCCATCACGTCGTTGCTGGCTTCCGCCACCTGTTTATGAGCTTCCTGAACGGCTGCCAAGATCAGATCTTCCAGCATTTCCACATCTTCGGGATCCACCGCTTCGGGATCAATCTTGATGCTCTTTACTTCGTAAGAACCTGTCATGCCGATCTTTACCATTCCGCCGCCGGAGGAGGCTTCAAAGACCTTGCTCTCCAGCTCTTGCTGGGATTTCATCATTTCTGCCTGCATCTTTTGGGCTTGCTTCATCAGCTGATTCATATTTTTTCCGCCTGGTAACATGGGGAACTCCTTGTAGTTTATTGTGGTTTATCCACAGATTTCCATGCTCTTGGGAATGGGGATTTTCGTCAAGGGAAAAGGGAGTTCGGGGCATAAGGTTGACTCTATTTTGCAATAGCTATTAACTGGACGGAATAGATTAACTGATGAGAGTAATGAATATCTGCAAAGCATATGCATAGGCCAATGGACATTGTTTCAGCAAATTTCACTGTTTTGAACACCAAAACTGCAAATCGGATACTACTTTGTCCAAGTGGTTGTCACACTCATCCGCTTCATTCTAAGTATACCGATGTGGATTTTGCAAGATAGTATTCTGGGTATTAGATTGTAACGATTTTGACATTTGCAGATATCTAAAATTCCCCATGGTATGTTGTCATTATTCGTTGTTTGCTCAGAATCGCTTATTCCGATAGGGCATCGATCCCGTTTGTTACTATGATGAATCTCTTGTTTTCTTGCACAACACTCTTCAAGCCGGCACCTGCTTCCAAGATACCGTTTCATGCTTGTTTACAACTTGCTAATAGTAAACCATAGTTGGTTATTGCCCCCACAATGCTTGATTCAGCTTGTCCGCTGATCAGTTTACTGCCAATATTCCTGCATCTCTTTGAGCATAGCGCGGGTGGCAGTGCGGGTTTCAGCGTCGATGAGCTGTTCCAGTTTTGAGCTTATTTCAGCCAGGGCGGGATCGTTTTTAGCAGCAGTGTGTTCTGCCATCAAGCACCAGAAATATGCCATTTCGGGATCCTGATCCACTTCTATGCCTTCATAGCAGAGGGTGGCAAGTTCCAGCGCGTTATCAACTCTGCGAAACCGGGCAGCGTTAAAATACCATCTGAGGGCTTCGGGCAGGTTTTGTTCAACACCATAGCCGGTGTGATAGTAGTTTGCCACGGTGATGCTGAAGAAATCCGGAAAGCTATCTGTGCCCTGCATAGCCCAATAGAAAGTCTCTTCATCAGTCTGTCCCGGCACCTTGCCGTCATCATAGAGCCTGCCCAGCCTTTGATAGGCGTCTTTGTAACCCAGTTCACCGGCCTTGTGCAGATGCATGATGGCTTTTTCGGGGCTGGACTCGGGCAGCATGTTCTTGATATACATCTCGCCTAATTCATAGTGCGAAAAGTTGTGATCAAGCTTTGCCGCTTGCAGAAACCACTTTTCGGCTGCTACATAGTCTTCATCTTCCATAGAGGATATGCCCAAGACATAGATTGCCTCCACATCACCATCTTCACTCAAAACCAGCAGTTCTTCGCGATCCGCTTCCCAGTAGTCAAAGGCGTTTAGGCTCAGGCTTGCCATGAGAAGGATAATAAGTAAGAGAAAATGTGTAAGTTTCATGCGTATTCCTTTAAATTAGTAGTTACGGAGCAAACGAATTTGTTCGAAGCAGCCCCGATGATGAACAATGGTGCATTTATTGGTTCTGTAGTCTTGATGCACGCTAGCTTTGCCTTTGTAGCTCAAGCGCATCAACGATGCTGAGCACATCTATCAGCTCTTTATCGTAGATAGGCACTGGCACCACTTGGAAACAAGTTATCCTGACTTGCGGTATTGGGCAAGAAAAATGTTGGCCTCGCAAACATGGAAGCGGATCAATGGCCTGTGTATCCTCTTGGCATTAAACAGTGCTCAAACTGTTATCAAGCCCTTATCATCGGGTGGGCACAGCTTGATTACGCCTTTGGATCAGCACGAAATTGAGCTAAATGAAAAGGGCAAGACCGTTGCAGGTGTTTTATAGAACTGTCTTAGCGCTGTATCAGTCATTCTAAGCGATCCAAAAAAACCGTCTTTACTTACCCACCACCCTTAATGTATGGGACTCCGCCCCATGCCCCCGATTATTCAACGGTCTGATGGCTTGAACAGTCTGGAACCTTGCATTGGGTGGTGACCAGTACGGTATTCCTCATGATGTTTGGGACAGCTGAATCAAGTACCCAATCTGATGAGCACGAAAAAGGGCGGAAACAAGTCCGCCCTAGTTATTGTTTATCGCTTCTATCTGTTAGTTATCTTTCACTGCGATTACTATGAAGTACCAGCGATCAATATCAAAGTACACCGGAATACTGCAGTGGTTATCTACCGTTTGAAACAGAGGAGTGAATCCCCCCAAAGGATTATCCGATACCCCAAGCTGATAGTATGTTGCATGCGGGACATGATCCCAGCTCAAATGGATTTCTCCATCCTGAAGCGAGATGTTCACCACCGGTTGCGCCAATCCGCAGATAATCTGTAGCGGAATATCGCTGCCCAGGATTTCCCCGGTGCCGGGGCTTAGTTCAAGGTCAGCATCATAGATCAATTCATCGGTTTGGCTGAAAACCTTGAATTTCACGGTTTCTCCGGATTCTGCGAGCTGGATTTGTAAGCTTACCATATTGTTGCGATTCGAGAAGACAAAGCCAGAGCCGCGGCATTCGTCACCCACAAAAGCTCCAACGAGGTCACCGACTTGGGCTGGATTGCCCATCACGGTCACTTCCGCATGAATCATCGCCGGAGGATTGGCATAGCTGACCGGGGTCCAATCCGGCAGGGCAGGATTGGGCAGAATCTGGATCTCAAAAGGATCAAGCTCGGCGCAAAGCGGTAACAATGTGGTTCTGCCGCTGCTGTCTTGCGCCCGGATGTAATAGTATAGGGTTCCCGCAGCGGGTAGGCTGAGGTTTGCCGTCCAGCTATCCAAACCAGCTGCAGAGAGGGATATCTGTTGCCAGGGGCCGCTTGAGGAAGTGCTCCAGGCAATGAAGCTGCCAGCGGTATCCAGGGCATTGCTATGATCGATATCGACGCTGAAGCTGTAAACCGTATAAGCCATCAGGTTTGCGGGTGGGGTGTGGCGCACGGCGATCAATTGATCATCGAAGATGGTGTTTACGCGGCAGTGCAGGGCGTCGGTGGATTGATAGTTCGTGTGCGTGTATCCCCGGACGGTGAATCCGGGCATGGCGCTTTGATATACCGCCAGAGCCTGGGCATCGTAGGCTGTGCCCATTTGCGGGACGTAGATATTGCCGTTCATGATGAAGGAATTTGTGTAGGGTTCATCGTTCGGAGTATCTACCCGGAAGATGCGGTAAGGGGTGCCGTATGAACTGGTCTTGGACTGCCATTGAGTCACGGATTGTTCGATGGCATTGTATTGGGCGTGACCGGCAGGAACTCTGCGGATGAGCACTTTGTCCACATCCAGCAGCTTTGCCCAGCAATCGATATGGTCGATATAGGTGTTGGTGGGGTCGGTATAGATTTGATACTCGGTGACTCCCAGGAAGTCGCTGAAGCGTTGATTGATCTGAGCCGGGCTGAGGCTGCTGTTTTCAGAAAGCACCAGCTCGGTACTCATCGCCTTGCCCATGCCGTCGGTCATCATATTGCCGCCGGTGTGGTTCATATCCAGATCATACATGCTTTTGCCCAGATAGCCGGCAACCACAGAGGGGATCAGGTTGTCACTGGGGCGCGGGCGGTTGTAGTTGAAGTTCACCAAGTGCATGTTGTGATCCGCGTCGAAGATCGTCCAAGGACCGTAGTCACGCACCCAGTAGGAATCGGATGCGGCGTTGATGTAGCGCACGTTTGCCATGTTCACACCGTTGGATTGCAGATTGCTGTTTGCGGTGGGCTGACTGGCGGATGTGACGATTACATAGAGCAGGGCGTCCTGGGAGAGATCCCGCAGCAGGCTGTAGGGCTGGCCAAAGGGGTAACGCACGATTGCGCCGCTTGCCGGTTCCCATTCAGCTACAAAACGGGGTTCTACGGGGAAGGGATTAACCAGGGTCTCGACCGTGAGGCTGAGCGGCACTGAGAGAGAGGGGTTGTTCTCCGCGTTTGAATTGATGGAGAAGCTGCTGGTGTATGTGCCTGCTGCCAAACCATTTGAATCAAGTGTTATTGTGACAATGGTGTTTGCGCCGGGGTTGATGGTGCCGCTAAGAGTGTTTATGCTGTACCAATCTGCGGGACGGGCTTCTCTGCCATTCTTATTTACCGAACTTCTTAAGCCAGCGGCAAGCGATTCATCACGCTCTTGAATGCTCCAGACCAAATCCGCCGTTCCGGTGTTGCTGATGGTGATATTGCGGGATACACTGTTCCCGATGCTTACCGTTTCGGAGATTGATGTCGGTGAAACAGCGATGTTGGGTGAGATAATTCCCGTTTGGTTGAAGACAAGCTTCAGATTGGGTCTGGTAGTAGCTACAGTGCCGTCGGTGAAGACGTTGGTTTGGTTTGTATAGTCATCTCGTACATAGCGATAGCCACTGGTAACAGTGCTATATTGTACAGTGCCGGACCGATCATAATCCGCCATCAAACCAAATGCAGTGTCAATCAGGATGTTGTCTGTGCCATTCCACATGAAAGGAGTGGATAAGGTGTACAGATTCCAGCCGGTCTGAGCGGGAAGGTAGCTGGCGTTTGTGTAGACGGTTGTAAAGTTGCTGCTATCAATCCAGCTTGCCACGTTGCTTGCTGCAGTATGTTTCATTCTCACGACATAGTTTGGCATGGCCATTGCCGGCAAGGCAGTGATATTGAAGCCCAATTGCGTAATTTCCACAGGACCAAATACACCGGCTGCATTAAGTTCGTTGGCTGTGTAGACAGACTGACCGTGCAAACTCTTGTACCAGATGTTTATAGGTGAAGCATCACTGGTGCCGGTTTCCAAGGTTCCACTACCAAGTACAGCTTCAGTGACTTCTCCGGCTATTACTTCCACGATGTTAGAGGGATCGGATGTACCACCGGGGAACACAGATTTCACATAGTAGGTATAAGTGACGCCATTTGTGACTGCGTTGTCTTGATATGTTAAGGCAGAAACGGAGGTGAGCAGCGATCCGTCTTTATAAATCTGATAAGAGGTAGGAGCTGTCCCGGTGGGAGCTTGCCAGTTCAGGGTTACACTTCCGTCGGCGGGAATCGCGCTCAAGTTTTGTGGAGGGTAGAAAGTACTGGGTGCTGTGGAAGCAGGGAATATGATGTTATCAATCCAGGCGCAATCACTTCCGCTGGAGACCGAGCTATCCTTGAGATATGTCCAGGTTAGCTCTCTGGTTCCCGCTGCAAGGTTGTAAGTAGCTTCAGTCCAATCCACTGTGCCGGACCACTGAGCCTGTTGTACTCCGTCTACGAAGAACCTTAGGTAGTCGTACCCGGATTCTGAGGATACTTTGTAACGGAAGCTTACTGAACCAGGGTTTGTCAGGACTCTGGAGGTTCTCATGGTGCTGGTCTGATCGTGAGAGATAGCTCCGCTTTTGGCGGCATAAGTGCCTTCGTAAGCTCCGGTATTTACCACAGTCCAGGGCAGGGTGCCAGCCATTTCCCAGGGGTAGGAATTGAAGTTGCCACTTTCAAAATTCTCCAGGATCAATCCAACCGGGAGAGATTCATTCTTTGAGGCAGAATAGGCACCTGCGACGGCGTTGAAACTGAAGTTCGCGATGGTGCCGATGCTCATCCCGGCAGCAGCTGAGACACTGAAGCTGGCGATGTTGCTTCCACCGGCAGCAATGGAAGCAAAATTCACGGTTCCGGTATTGATCGTGATGCCCGGGGTGCTGCTGCTAAGAGTTGCGGTTCCGGTGGGGCTTGCTGCTCCGCCGGTATTCAGGATAGGCATCGTGATGGTCACGGTTTCACCGGGATCCAATCGGCCGTTGTTGTTGCCGGTGGGATCAACCATCGTGAAGCTTCCGAAAGAAAGGGCAGGGGCGTTGACCGTGATACTAAAGTCATGAGTCCAAGACTCGGTACCGCTGGTCATGGTGATGGTAAACGCAGCAATGGCGCCATCTGCGATGTTGTTGGCAATATTGAAGGCAAAGGCATTGTTGCGGGTGATCGTGGCACCAGCGGCGAGGTTGCCCAAAGCTTCATTGGCATCGGTGATGCTGATGCCGACAGTGCTGGTTGAAAGTGTGGCGTTCAGGCTTGTGGCTGCCGCGCTGCCCATGTTCTTGATAGTCACATTGAAGGTGCCGCTTTCGTTATAATCAGGGCTTTGGTTGTTGGTGTCAGCATACTGAGTGCTTTCCACACCGACATATGGTCCGCTGGCGGGGATAAGCTGCACGGTTCCTACATAAGTGACACGGTTATAGGCAGTTATAGTGATGGTATAATCTTGCGGCGTTACAGGTAGTCCGCTCAAAGATAGGCTGAGAGACCCGCTGCTATTGGCAAAACCCCGGGCGTAGATCTGGTTGTTGTATGTAAGTGATACCAAGGAGTTCGGCGCGGCGTTTGTGATATTCATGGTGGGGCTTCCCACCGGAATCTGAGTCGGGTGGCTCGGATTCATGGCGATGGGGGTTTTGCTGCGTACCATCAATGATGCATCGCCAAAGATGTGCCAGGTCTTGAACATGTTCACCCCGTCAGACCCGGTGGTGTTTCCGTATACATCCATCATCTTGCAGGAGCCGCTGTAATAGTATCCCCCGGTGGTGTTTTTAGCATCTGCAATCCACAGGTCTGTGATTTCATCCTGCGCCCGCATGGGTGAGTTCCAGCTTTGATTGATGGTGCTGGCATAGATGGTGATCGCGCCACCGTTGGGGCTACGCATCCAGCCTTCAGCAAAGCAGGTCATCGAAACGAAGTTGCCATTCACACAGGCCACGTCAACGATAAAGGGAACCATGTTACCATTTGTCAGATTCATAGCATTGGTTACGCTGAATCCGGTAGTGCTCCACGCTGTGTCTGAGCCATGACCCACATAGTTTATGAAACCTCTGCCGGCATTGACATTGTTTGAAACAGTGGTTGCAGATGCACCCGGATCGTAAATCTGGTCTACACTTGTATAGCCATAGTTCAGTAATTTGGTGCGGATGATATTCATGTGTTGAATGTCGGATTCTCCGTTATCGCCCTGACTTCCGCCGCCTTCACTGGAGGCGATACCGGTAGCACGAGTCAGCCAAGTATCGGTGGTGTTCAGATCCCTTTCGTAGGCGATGCTGCGGTTCAGCTGAACCGTCAACTGGCTCTCATTTTCGGCGGAAAAGCGCCCAATGAAGATATCCGGATAGTTATCTCCGCCTGCAACGAGAGAGAAAGTAGGATCGCTGCCACCGCCACCGGAAGTGAGGGTGGGAATCTGCGGGGCGTCACCCACGATCTGCACGTAAGTGAGGGTGTTATCCTGATTGTAGCGGTTTTGGATAAATGTCTGCAATTGGGCGGCAGTGGTACCGATGGTGGACCATTGCACTACTTCGGTTTCCACGCCTTTCTGTAGTTTCCAATTCACCCAAGGCTGGATGGTGTTCATAAAGCTGGTATGGCAGATCACCAAAAGCTTGCCATAGCTATCATCAAGCGGGGTATAGCGATAGTTGTTCCAGTTCACAAAGTGGTTTTGGTAGATGCCGGCAAATGCTCTGGAGATAGTGCTCCGGCTTTGCTGCAACACGTTTATGGTATCGATCCCTTCCTGATACACTCTGATCTTGTAAGAATGGTACACACGGAGGGTTTTGGTATCCGGTTTGTAGGCAAAGGGGATGGTGCGGATCGTGACGCCACGGAAATCCCGCATGATGTAAGGATCCGACAGCTCGGCAAGTTTATTGGGGTGAAAGTCTTTCCCCGAATAAACCGCATCGAAAGTATAGGGAACGGTTTTGGGGTCGATATCACGGGTAATAACGCCTTTGGAAGGGGCGATCGGCATACGCATATCGGTATATTCAATATCAAAGATCTCCAGCTTCATGCGCGCACTGTTGTCGATGATTATACTGCGGTTGAAGACCGGAAGCTCGGGTAAGCCCTTTTCCTGAGTCACACCCTCGCCGGGCATGCTGAGCTGAAACCACTTCTCGCCGTTGATCGTGGTCTCTTTTGTGTCAAACTGAGTGACTCTGTATTGAAGAATTGTTTCTTGGGGGGAGGATTGAAGAATATGTAGCGAATTATCCTCAGAACTGAGGCTAACCCGCTGGGCAAATAGGCTCCACGAAACAAAAACTAATAGAGCCAGTACGATCAAAAGTCGTTTCATAAACGCTCCTTCTTGGCAAGACATCCCAACTGATAAGAGACTCTGCCTTATAGTAGGTCGGTATTCTTTCTATGAGTGTATCCCTTACACTTCATGCAATATCGTCAAGCAAAAAAACAGCCAATCCCCCAGATTATCAATAAACTCTTGACCAATTTTGCAGCTCTCAATTTCCTGATAAAAATCGCACAAAGGAACCAATTATGGATAAGATAAGATTGATACTGCTTCTGACCCTACTAGTGTCGCCGATTCTGGCCGTGGCCTCGGTCAAAACCATGGCAACGGACAAGTTCATGGTTTATTACCGTAGTGGCATGGAAGATGAGGCCCTGCACGCGCTGCAGGTGCTGGAGCACTACCGTCCCCGCCTTGAACAGATGGTAGGCAATGATTATCCCCGCGCGGCAATTAAACTGGAAGATATGGGCAACCTGGTGAACGGCTTTGCCAATCCAGTCGGGAATGTGATCGGGCTCTATATGTATCCTCCCACCAGTGATGAGCTGGCTTTTGGAGAAGATTGGTTTCAGATCGTGGCATCCCATGAATACATCCATCAGCTTCAACTTAGCCACGAAAGCGGCTTACCGGCGATCCTGCGCACTCTGTTCGGTAACATTCTGTACGTGCAACTTCACCAACCGATGTGGATGACCGAGGGGATTACCGTGTATGGAGAGTCCAAACTCTCAGAGCATGCCGGAAGAATGAACAGTGGTTATTATTCCGCGATCATTTCTGCCCTGGCACGGGAAAACAAACTGCCTTCACCCACCAAAGCTTCTTACTATTCCTCCGACACTCCTCTGGCGCATTACTATGTCTTTGGCGGCAGCTTTCACCGCTTTCTGGCAGAGAGATTCGGAGAAGATAAATTCACGGATCTGTATCGGGACAACTCCTCGCGCATCGCGGCCTACACAAACGGGGTAACCCCGGCGTTGGCGCTGGATCCAGCCTTTCGTAATGCCTACGGGATGTCCTTGGATTCGCTTTGGGCGTTATGGCAGGCGGATGAAAAAGCCAAGCTGAAACCCCTACAGCGTGAGCAGATTACCACGGACGGCTGGCGCAAATCAGACCTGTCGTACCACAACGGATCACTGTATTATACTCGCAATATCGGCAGCAAAACAGGGCCCGGAAGTACCTTCTCGCACAACAGCCTGATGCGCTTGGATGTGAACAGCCCCGGGTCCAAACCGGTAGAAATCCTGCGCCAAGCCACGGATTTCCCCGCGGGCTACCAGATTCTGGGCAATGAGGTATTCTACAGCCGAAACGAGTACCGGAAGGGTTTTGCCAACAAGGAAAACGATGGTTACGGAGCCGTAACCCAGTTGCTGCGAAAATCCGGGATGAATTCGGATTTGCTCTATGAAGGGCAAGTGCGGGCTTTTTTGGCAATAGCAAACGGACGCATCCTGATTGCCGAAGACACCCCGCTATACCGCGGCTCTGTCCTTTTTGAATACGACCCCGTCTCACAGAGCAAGAAGACGCTCTATCAGGGAGAAGAACTGATTCACGGGATCTGTGAGTTAAATGGCGAAATCTATCTGAACGCGAAACCTCATTGGAGCAACAGCGGGATCTTCATGCTGGAAAACGGCAGATTGACCACAGTTGTAAACAGTCCCAGCACGGAGACCCTGCTCTATGCAAGAGAAGGAAAACTGATCTACAATGCGGTGTTCAACGACGAACTGAGAGGCTTTGAAATGGATCTGAAGTCTCGAAAAGTTCGGGAATACGGTTCCTCGGATTATCTGAATTCCCCGGTGTTGACCGATTCCGGCGAGCTGTATTATCTGGGGCTAAACGCTCAGGGTGCTGATTTGTACAGCACATCTCCAAACTATGTGGAGCCAAACATTCCTGTTTTTAAGAGAGCGCCGGCACCTTTTTCCAAAGCAAGCTTTGGCAGCCAAAGTGCATTAGAAGACGGCACACCGATTCACCACGGAGATTATAGCCCAAACATCGGGCACTTGTTGAACCCTCGCATGCTGCGGCTTCCGCAGATATATGGCACTGCTGATTCTCTTGCCGTGGGCGCGATCTTGGTTGGTGCAGACGCTGTGGGAGATTTTCCTCAGTGGCAGATTGCCGCCGTGTACGACACCTTTCGCAAAAAAGTAATTGGGGACTTCATGCTCAGCAGCCGCTTGCTGAACCCGGTCAATCAGGAATTGGTGGTAAGCACGGACGATGATCTGACCATCGTCCTGAATCAATCCGTCAGTCTTTTACGTCGGCAGAATTACGGTCTCAACAGCTTCAATTTGGGCCTGGGGCTCAAAACCTGGCAGGATTTCGGTCGGAAACAGGCTTATCCATTTATCAGTCAAGGCTTTTCATGGTCAACCGGTCAGGCCGGGATCCGCAATATCATGTTCTGGGAATCCACGGATCTGAATTTGTCCGACCGGGATCGCCTGGGCTGGCAGGGACAGCTTTCACTTAGGCAGAAGCTCCCGATCAATGCAGAATTGAACAGCATCCTGAACCTGGGTTATGATCCGGATGCGCCCTCCGATGAAGTGTTTTATCCGATCCGTGGTTACGATGGTGAACTATTGGCAAACAAAGGTTTGACCCTGCGCAATACGGTCTATTTCCCCTTGTTGAAAATCCGCAGCGGCGTGTGGAACCCGCAGATGTATGTCGAAGATGTTCACTTGGGCTTTTTCTACGACCTGGCAAAGCCTGAAGAAAACCTCAGTTATCTGGAACATTACTCCTATGGAGCAGGGCTGATCGGAGAATTTGGCTTGGCATTCATGGGGACAATGAATGCCGGAGTGAGAGCAGGTAAAACTAAAGAGGGGAAGAACTTTGCCGAGCTTATCCTCGGCATGGACTTTTGATCAGCGCAGTTTACCCGTGCCATACAGATAGAGGATGATATTGCCCCCGAATACTACAAACAGGATTACCAGACTCAGCACAGCCACATAGATGGGGATGAAGCCAAACAGAGGCTGAGAGCGATTATCTCTGCCCTGAGAAGTGGTGTTTGGAACACTCTCTTCCTCCATCGGCTCGGTCGTGAAGACCGAAGAGTGGGGGAGATATGTGCTGCCCATAACCCTTAGGGCGGAATAACCGGCATCGCTGTCCAGCTGGATCAGCAAAATGATCGTAAACAAAATCATTATGCCTAATTGTGTCCCGGCGCGAAGCAGCAGCTTTGGCTGCAAGTATCCTAACTGGTTATATTGCTTTTTTGCAATCTGCTTGTTCTGTGCACTGTGTCTCATCTATATCTTTCCTTCCGATGTTGACGTAATTTCTGTGCACAAAGTAATTCAAGAGTGCAATTTGGCAAGATCTAAGTTCAAATCTGGGGTTAAACTGTGTCGAGGAATATCAACAAACATCCGAAAGCCCTTATCTGATATTGCTTCTTGAGTGCAACCTTATTTTGGATAAATATTGCAGAATTTAAAGCAGGTGAGGAACTGGCCAGATCCTCTATATGGGGAGCCGGGGATGGTAAACTGTCTTGACTCATAGCCCCAGCTCAGTTTCCTCAAGTGATGTTAAGCGCAGTTAAAGGCGATATTATGCTATGCTCATGCGAGAATAACAGCTTAAGAACAGCTTGAGCATAGGGCAACAAATGCGGAAGGTGGGCACAAAGCCGGGGGCTTATATCCCAAAAAACCAGGATCACCCGGATCATTCCACCAGTGAATCCGGACCTGAAAACGGCAAATGCACATTAAAATACTATATATTCTATAGCCATATATAACAATGTATTATACGCAATCTTCAGTCTAAAAAATGGAAAACTTGAAAAAAAATACTTGCCAAAAAACGCTACTTGCTTAGTTTTGTTAGTGAGTGCTTACTAACGCACCCCAAAGGATGAAAGAATGAACGTTACAAAAAGACAAATGGAGATCGTGAAAGCCGCAATTCAGGTGATTGCTCAGCAGGGTTATGAAAAGCTGACCACAAAGAATCTGGCCTTTAGCCTTGGGATCACCGATGCGGCATTGTATCGCCATTTTGATAGCAAGAAAGACCTTATCCGCATGATCCTTTGCTACTTTGAACACATTTCCTGCGAAGTTATTCAGCGCATCAATGCCCAGCAGCTGAGTCCAATAGAAAAGGTCCGCAGCTTTGTGATGGACCGCTACGAGTTGTTTTCACAAGATCCGGATCTGGCGATGGTGATGTTTAGTGAGGAGCTGTTCAAAAACGATCACTCCTTTGAAGAATATCTGCTCTCCATCATGCATATCCATCGTGACGAAGTGATGGGCTACATCATGCAGGGTCAGCGAGACGGGACCATCAGGGACGATCTGAATCCGATGCATTTGTTTCGGATCGTAGTCGGCTCCATGCGTCTGATGGTAACTCAATGGAATTTCAGCAAGCATGCATTTGACCTGAACACCGAAGGTCAGGCTCAACTCGATACAATAATAAAACTGATAGAGGTAAAGAAATGAAGCGTCAGATTATCAAAATCGACGAAGCAAAGTGCAATGGCTGCGGTCTCTGCATTCCCGGATGTCCGGAAGGAGCTCTGCAAGTGATCGATGGGAAAGCCCGCTTGATCAGCGATTTGTTTTGCGACGGGCTGGGTGCCTGCATCGGCACTTGTCAGCAGGGGGCAATCTTGGTGGAAGAACGGGAAGCGGAGCCATATAGCGAAGCTCTGGTGATGGAAAACATCATGAAAGCCGGAGCCAACACCATCAAGGCGCATCTGCATCATCTGAAATCCCATGGAGAAATGAAGTTTTATGGCCAGGCTCTGGATATTTTGAAAGCCCATGGCTATGATGTGGATGCTCTAACGCAGGAAGAAACCATGGCCTGCGGTTGCAGCGGAACCCATGCCAAGAAGATCGAGCCCCAGGCTTCCGCGCAGACCAGCAGTGGTCCGGGGCACTCCGAACTGCGGCAGTGGCCGGTTCAGCTTAGCCTGATCAATCCCGCTGCTCAATACTTTGATAATGCGGAACTCTTGATTTCAGCAGATTGCGTGCCGTATGCTTATGGTGATTTTCACCGCCGCTTCATGAAAGGCAAAGTGGTGATCACATTCTGCCCGAAATTGGATCAGGATTTAGAAAGATATATCGACAAACTGGCGCAGATATTTACGCTGCATACGATTAAGAGCGTGACCATCGTGCGCATGGAAGTACCTTGCTGCGGAGGAACAGAGATTCTGCTGAAGAAGGCTTTGGAACAGAGTGGCAAAATGCATTTCGTAAAAGTGAACATGATCAGCGTTGATGGTCAGATCATCTAAGGAGATAAAAATGGAAAGCCGATATTATAAAGAAATAACCCCCGTGCTGAACGCTAATGGAATGGTTGGCACCAAGATATACAGCCAGCCGGAAGGCGAAATTGTCCTTATCGAATTCGAGCCCAAAGCCCATCTGAAGGCTCATAAAACCCCGGTTAACGTCGCATTCTTCGTGCTGGAAGGAACTGCCACGGTGACCATCGGTGAAGAAAGTAGCAGCTTCCCCGTAGGCACAGTGATCGATAGCCCCAAAGATATTCCCCATGCACTCACCAATGAGGGTGACAGCGTCATGCGCATCCTCGTCATCAAAATGCCCAAACCATAATATTCAACAAGGAGAAAACAGATGAGTATGTTTTGTTATCAATGTCAGGAAACTTCCCGAAATATGGGATGCACCATGCGTGGCGTATGTGGAAAGCCGGATACTCTGGCGAACTACATGGATCTTCTTATCTACAGTCTGCGCGGCCTTGCCCATGTGGATCACAAACTGATTCAGGAAGGCAAATACTATCCTGAAGATGCCGTCTTCGTAATGCAAGGGCTATTTACTACCATAACCAATGCGAACTTCGATGAAGTTGTCATCACCGGCTTGATCGCTAAGGCTCTGAATCTCAGAGATAAACGCAAGGAAGAGCTTTGTGCCCTGATCGGCGATAAATGCGGACAGTGCCCCGAAGCCGCGACCTTCAAGATTTCCAAAGATCAGTATGCCGATTTTGCCACCAAAGTGGGTGTGCTGAGAACCGAAAACGAAGATGTGCGCAGCTTGCGCGAGACTATCACCTACGGCCTGAAAGGCATCGCTGCCTATGGCGATCATGCTGCGATGCTGGGCTTTGTGGATGACGATGTAAACAAATTCATCATGGAAGGCCTTGCCGCTACGATCGATGACAGCCTGACTGCAGACCAACTGGTGGCGATGGTGCTGAAGACCGGAGAACACGCGGTGAAGGTGATGGCGAAGCTTGATGAAGCCAATACCACCACCTACGGTAATCCGGAACCTACGCATGTGAACCTGGGCGTGGGCACACGTCCCGGCATCCTGGTCTCGGGACATGATCTGAAAGACTTTGAAGAGCTGTTGATCCAAACCGAAGATAAGGGCATCGATATCTACACCCACAGTGAAATGCTGCCCGCGAATTACTATCCTGCCTTCAAGAAGTTCAAACACTTCCACGGTAACTACGGCTCCTCCTGGTGGCATCAGTTGGAAGATTTCGAAAACTTCAACGGTGCTATCCTGATGACCACAAACTGTATCGTGCCGCTGCGTAAAGAAAACACCTATCTGGATCGTTTCTTCACCACTGGTATGGCGGGTTATCCCGGTGCCAAGCATATCGCCGACCGTCAAGACGGCAAGCCGAAAGATTTCAGTCCCGTTATCGAAGCCGCACTGAAATGCAAGGCCCCCAAAGAGATTGAGACCGGAGAGATAGTTGGCGGCTTTGCCCATGCCACAGTGTTGTCTCTGGCAGATAAAGTGGTTGATGCCGTGAAATCCGGCGCGATCAAGCGTTTCGTGGTGATGGCGGGTTGCGATGGCCGCATGCCTTCCCGCAAATACTTCACCGAAGTAGCGGAAAAGCTTCCCAAAGACACCGTGATCCTCACTGCCGGTTGCGCGAAATACCGTTATATCAAACTCAATCTCGGCGATATCGGCGGCATCCCGCGTATCCTTGATGCAGGACAGTGTAACGATTCCTATTCTCTGGCGGTCATCGCTTTGAAACTGAAAGAAGCTTTTGGTTTGGAAGACGTCAATGACCTCCCGATTTCTTTTGACCTTGGCTGGTATGAACAGAAAGCCGTAGCGGTTCTGCTGGCGCTTCTGTATCTTGGTTTCAAGAATATCCAGGTTGGCCCGACCCTGCCCGGATTCCTTTCTCCGAGCGTCGCCAAGGTGATCATCGATACCTTTGGCCTGAAGCAAACCACCAATGCGGATGATGACATCGCGGCAATGATGGCGTAATCAAATATTATTAATCGAAGCCGGGGACGGGGAACCGTCCCCTTTTTAGTTTGCCCAGAATGCTTTCTGCGC
>DHVK01000048.1 GCA_002412625.1 Cloacimonetes bacterium UBA5210 | reverse complement strand
ATTCGCCTTTTGAAGCCTTCGCAAGTTTCTGGCAATTGCGCACGGACAGCGTCCCGCTCTTCGTTGATGTCCACGCCGAATCCACTTCGGAAAAGCGTGCCCTGGGTTGGTTTATGGATGGCAGGGCGACCGTTTTGGCGGGAACCCACACCCACATCCAAACCGCTGATGAAGAAGTGCTGCCGGAAGGCACCGCTTATATAACTGATGTCGGCATGACCGGCGCTCATGATAGCGTGATCGGTGTGCGTAAGGACATTATTCTTGAAAAGCTGACAAGCTCGGTCCCGCATCGGTTTGAAACCTCGGACCGGGGACTGATGGTAAACGCAATTCTGGTGGACGCAGACCCTGCCACAGGCCGCGCCGGCTCCATCAAAAGGCTCCGATACCAGGTGGAGGTTTAAATGCCCACAGAACTATCCGGAAAAGCTATCGCGCTGGCGATCAACAAAGCTTCGAAGACGATTGTTGCCGAACACAGCCTGAGGCCCCATATGCTGCTGATTCAGGTAGGGGAGGATCCCGCTAGCTCATATTATGTCCAGAGCATATTGAACACCGCGCCCAAACTTGGCTGTGAAGCGGAGCTATTGACTTTGGCTGCGGACTGCGGTCAGCAAAAGCTACTTGATATAATACTTGAAGCCAATTCCAACCCTGATGTTCATGGCATCATGATCCAAAAGCCATTGCCCGGGGACATCGATGATAGCGTGATCAATATCAGTATAAACCCGGACAAGGATCTGGATGCGTTGCATCCGGTCAATTTGGGCAGAATCCTGATGGAGAACGAGGCTTTTCTACCCTGTACCCCCGCCGCCGTATTCTACACCCTGAAGTATTACGGAATCGACCCCCAGGGGAAGAACACCGTGATTCTGGGGCGGTCGAATGTGGTAGGCAAGCCATTGGCAAATATGCTGTTGTGGAAAAGACCTTATGCAAATGCGACGGTTACTGTGTGCCACAGCCGGACGGCGAAGCTTGCAGAAATCTGCCGCAAGGCGGATATCCTGATCTCTGCAATAGGAAGTCCGAACTTTGTGAAAGCGGACATGGTGGCAGAGGGTTCTGTGCTGATCGATGTAGGCATCAACGAAATCACCAAAGCGGATGGCAGTTCTGCCTATGTGGGTGATATCGATTTTGCTGCCTGTGCTCCCAAGGCCGCTGCCATTACCCCGGTGCCGGGCGGTATCGGGCGCATTACCACGAGTGTTTTGTATCTAAACCTGGTAAAAGCGAGTCTCATCGCTGCCGGGATAAATAAAACTGTTGACGAATATATCGACATCATATTTAGTGAAAACCAAAAGAAATTATAACCTGATGTTTGGGAGGATCGATGAATTATAAGAGTTCTAAACTCTTGGCAGTCATCTTGTTACTCGTAGTTTCAGCATTGTTCATAACCGGTTGTGGAAAGTCCGGCAGCAGATTTGCAAACAAGCCGCCGACAATCACTATAACCTCCTATGAAGGCTGGACTGATGAAAATGTGCCTGCGACGATAGACACACTTGATCATGAATATGCATTTCAGCAAAGAATCTTCTGGAATGCCTATGATCCGGATGGCGTTATCTCCGGATACGCGTTTCGTGTTTTAAATGAAAACCTGGAACCCATTCCCAGCCCCGGTTACCAGCATATCAGCCGTGTGGAAGATGGTCTCATTCCTGATGCCGTCATAAACAGCACAGCTTTTTTGGGGAATTCCAAAGAAGGCTGGGTATATCACTATCTCCCCAGTGCTGATCAAAGCCTCGGCCTGGATGATCCTGAAGCCAGCCGCACAATCTGGACTTCGCAGAAGTATGCCGTAATCAATTTTAACTCTGCCGATGAACTGGGTAATCCGCTGGCCCTTGTTTCACACTTTGAAGTTATCGCCATCGACAATCGTGGTGGCATCGTTGATAGATCTGCCTGGCGCAGGTTCCGCACCAGCTCTCCTCGCCCGACCTGTTTTTTGGACACCACAAAAGGTAATCCTAATGGCGGAGATGTCGGAAGTGGCATCCGCTTAAAGTTTACCATGCACGATACCGATCCGTTCATTTTGCCGATACCCTATAAATTCGAGTTTCGCATGATGAAGATTAATGATGCAAACGGGTCTGTTGTTCCGGGCACCGATACAGGATGGATCAGCACCGAAGGTCAGGATAAAATCGACGAATACCGCCTGACCGCCAATACCACTCCTCCGCTTGATTATGACTACAATGAAGATGGAACCTCCAAAAACACTACCACAAGAATTATGGGGCGTGCCACAGATATGGCGGGAGTACTCTCTCTACCTTCCGGCACCGAACCGGACAGCACCGCGATGATCTATTTCAAAGTCAAACCAGGTTTCCGGCCCCGCACCACCCTATACAGCAGAAAGATCCTTGCCCTTGGTGACAACCATTATGAAGACTGGGGTGATGACTATAACCAGGAGCCCGTGCCATTTAGCCTTGCCGGAGGCAGACAGCGCTATGCGACGTCCTTCTTCCGCGATACTGATGGCTCCTTCTCCGCTGTCCATTCCAACAACTTAAAGGTTTATGTTCGTTGGGGTTGGTGGGGAGAATACGAAACACAAGACGGCAATAGCTTCCCTCTTGACGATCCTTACGAGAAAAAAGTTGACGTGGTGCTCAGTGAACACTCACCCAGCGTTCCGGTAAACTACTTTAGCGAAATCACTCACTTTGATATTCGTTATGATGATGAACCTTTTGCCTTCCTCGCCTTCCCCCCCGCGGATTACAATCATGTGGATCCGGATGGCAAGACTTGGCTGAGGATTCCGGTATCATCTCCGTTGATGCAGTCAATTGTGTTGACATCAGAGCAAGTTGACCCCGGTCGCCACAAGTTCGAAGTCCGCTGCGTTGATATGCAGGAGAAATACTCTCAGAATCCAGCAATCCTGGAATTCTTAATCCATCCATCCTCTCCGCCGGCGAACCGCCAGGGCGTGTTGATTATCGACGACGACGTGAACAGCACAACTGCTTCTCCGGATGATATCGTGGACGCAAAGTACCTCAACATGGTATCCGGTTTGGGGCTTAGTGCAGACCAGATTAAGGTTGTAAAGTACGGTGGTTCAGGTGTAAACGGAACCGTCCCGGACAACCGCCAGCGCCATATATCGTATGGCCTTCTGCAGGACAAGAAGATGGTGATCTATCACAGCGATAATCCTACCAGCGATGGCAACATCCTGAAGGAGATTGACGCTTTGTCCCTCTTTATGCAAAAAGGCGGAAATCTGGTTATCTCCCATACTCTGAAGTTCAGTTCGCTTTCTACCGAGATTTCCAAGAGTGGTCAACGTACCACTCTGCTGAATACCTTGGGCTTGCCGAACAGACCCCGCTTTGAGATCATCGGTGGAGCTCTGCAGACAAATCCCTTCATGACGCAAGCTACGGGTGTTGCCGGGTATCCCAACGTAAACCTCCAGATTACCGACCCGCCTAGCTTTAATCCTTTGGTGGAAATGAGAAAAGGGCTATCAGCCGTTGCCTACTATCCCCTGGATGACAACGGTAACCCCTATCACAACGGAGATGATATCTTCACCCTTACTACCAAAACAGTAGGTCAGGATAGCTCTTCACCCAGTCAAGCTCAGTTCGATTTGTTGAATGGCAAAACAATCGGCATCAGAAAGGTTAACGGAACTGTCTATCAGAATTCCAGAGCCTATCTGTTCACATTCCCGCTTTCATATATGAGAGATGAGGAGACCAAGGCCTTGATCAACAAGATCTGGAGCGAGCTGTTATAACGAGTCCCAAACACAATTAGATAGAAAAGAGAGACCGGTCACCATGCCGGTCTCTCTTTGTATTGTGCCAATTTTGACCTGAAATCAAGCTGATATATTGCTATCCGCATGGGAGCAAAACAGCTTGAAATCAGCTTGATCCCGGAACAAAGACCTCAGCAGCAGGCAGCCAGGAGCCGCTATTGTGCTAATCTATGGAATTATCTCCACAGTTCACAAAGTGGGATAAGTAGCTGCAAAATATATTTGATGGTAATGGTATCCGGAAGACTGGGATAGCCGATGAGATAGCGACACTCTGTTTTGAAACAAGCACAGCTCCTCCCTGGCACTAAAGTTCATTGACAGAAAGACGCAAACTCTGAATGTGGGATTTAGGCAAAAATTCAATGGAGTACAGATGAGTAAACAGAAACGAACAGCAATTGAACCAACTCGGGAAGAGAACTATGCCGAGTGGTATCAACAAGTAATAAAAAACGCAGATCTGGCAGAGAATAGCGATGTGCGCGGTTGCATGGTGATCAAACCATGGGGCTATGCGATATGGGAAAACATCCAACGCTCGCTGGACGTGATGTTTCGCGGGACCGGGCATCGCAACGCCTACTTTCCCCTCTTCATCCCCAAAAGTTATTTTGAAAAAGAAGCCGAGCACGTGGAAGGCTTTGCCAAGGAATGCGCCGTGGTAACCCATTCCCGCCTCGAAGATGACGGAAACGGGGGGCTGAAGGTGGCAGGAGAACTCTCGGAGCCGCTCATTGTGCGTCCCACCAGCGAAACCATCATTGGTGCGTCATTCGCCAAATGGGTAAATTCCTATCGCGATCTGCCACTGTTAATCAATCAATGGGCAAACATCGTACGCTGGGAAATGCGCACCAGGCTCTTTTTGCGCACCGCGGAGTTCCTCTGGCAAGAAGGGCACACCGTGCACGAAAGCTCTGAAGATGCGATGGTGGAAACCCGCAAGATGCTGGCGGTATATGCCAAATTTGCCGCAGAATACCTGGCGATCCCGGTGATTCAAGGCGAAAAAACCGAAGGGGAAAAATTCCCCGGCGCGGTCAATACCTATTGCATCGAAGCCATGATGCAGGATCGTAAAGCGCTTCAGGCGGGAACTTCACACTTTTTGGGACAAAACTTTGCCAAAGCCTCCGGTATCAAGTTCCAAGGTAGAAATGGCGAATATGACCATGCCTGGACTACTTCCTGGGGCGTATCAACCCGCTTGATTGGAGCGTTGATTATGGCACACAGCGACGATAACGGTCTGGCTCTGCCACCCAAGATTGCCCCCTCCCACATCGCTTTGATCCCTATCTACAGAGATAGCGAAGAGAAAGCCGCGGTCATGGAATTCTGCGACAAAATTCAGCAGACCTTTGCCGGGCAGTTCTTTGAAGATGTGCGCGTTTATACCGAACTTGACGATAGCGATACTACCGGCAGCGAGCGCAACTGGTATTGGATCAAAAAAGGGATTCCGATTCGTATTGAGATCGGTCCCCGCGATGTAGCATCGAATTCCGTGATGGTCGCCCGCCGCGATATGGAGCCCAGAGACAAGCAAAGCGTGCCTTTGGAAGAAATCAAAGGCTATGTGCTGAAGTGTCTGCGCGAGATTCAGGATAACTATTATCACAGAGCGCTTGAGTTCAGAACAGAGCATACGGTGAAGATCAATGACAACAAGAAGTTCTATAAATTCTTCAGCCCCAAAAACGCTGAACAGCCGGAAATTCACGGTGGCTTTGCCCTCTCCCACTGGTGTGGAGAGATTGCTTGCGAAGAGAAGATCAAAGAAGATCTGAAAGTAACCGTACGTTGCATCCCGTTTGATGCCGAAGCCGAGGAAGGTCGCTGCATCTGCTGCGGCAAAGCTTCCTCCAGGCGGGTAATTTTCGCAAAATCATATTAGAATGACATACAATAGTGCGATAATCTGCATCGGAAACGAGTTACTCTCCGGAAGAACGCTGAATAGCAACCTTGCCTGGTTGGGCATGAGGCTGGCTGAGCTGGGACTACCCGCGCAGTATAGCGTGACGATTCCGGATGAGCCGGAAGCGATTGCAGAAGCGTTGGATTATTGCTGGCAGAGATTTGATGTGGTGATCACCACCGGCGGTCTCGGTCCCACGCAGGACGATCTTACCAAAGATGTGATAGCCGGATATTTCGGCAAAGACCTGCACTTTAATGAACAGGTGTGGAGCCATATCACCAGCCTTTTTTCGCAAAGAAATGTTCCCATGCCCCAATCTAACCGCAGTCAAGCCATGGTCCCCGGCGATTTTCAGGTTCTGAAAAACGAGCGGGGCACTGCCCCCGGACTTTACTATCAGGACGCCGGAAAACACTTCTTTGCATTGCAGGGTGTTCCTTTGGAGATGAAGTATATCTTTGATAGCCACATCAGACAGATCCTGAAGGACAGCTATCAGGATGCCCAAGGTGTGATCGTGCGCAATATCCATACCTATGGCGTGGCGGAGTCTGCCCTGGCGGAGCTGCTGGATCTGCAGCGACTTCCGCATGGTGTGAGTATGGCGTGGTTGCCACAGACCGGCAGGGTGGATCTGCGCTTGTCTGGCGTTGATGCTCATGCACTTGCAGTTGCCGAAGCCTATGTGCAAGAGCAAGTGGGTGAATTCATCTGGGCCTATGATGAGGACGATCCCGCCCGCTATCTGCTGCGTTTGCTGAAGGCAAAGAAACTGAATCTGGCGGTAGCAGAATCCTGTACCGGCGGCTTGGTGCAGCGCTTTCTGACCGATGTACCCGGTGCTTCTGCCGTGTTTCTGGGCGGTGTGGTGAGCTATGCCAACCGCATCAAGGAAGAACTGCTGGGCGTGGACACTGCGATCCTGGAGAAGAGCGGAGCAGTGAGTGAGGCTTGTGCCATTGCTATGGCGCAGGGAGTGCAAAAACTCTGTGCCGCGGATGTGGCTTTGGCAATCACCGGTATAGCCGGACCCGATGGAGCTTCAGCCGAAAAGCCTGTGGGCACAGTTTATTTCAGCTGGCGTATCAAAGACAGACAGTTTACACTGCACAAGATATTAACCGGAGACCGGGATAGCATTCGCCACAAGGCAGCGGAAGCGGCAATCCTGGAACTATCCAAAAGCATATGGGAAGAATAGTTTGAATGTACTGATATTAGGGGGCGGGGCCAGAGAGCATGCTTTAGCGGATGCTTTTTCCCGCAGTTCAAAGACAAGCGGGATATACGTATGCCCCGGCAACGACGGCATCGCGCAAGAATTCCGCTGTGTCGCGATGACTGATTTTCAACAGATAGTAGCATTTTGCCACCGGGAAGCGATCGACCTGGTGTTTATCGGGCCCGAGCAGCCTATCGCGGAGGGTTTATCGGATTTGTTGCGGGAAGCATCCATACCGGTGCTGGCACCATCCCAGGCTGCTGCCAGGCTTGAGACATCCAAGGCCTTTGCCAAAGACATCATGAACCGGTATGGCATTCCCACTGCCGATTATCAGATGATTTACAATATGCAAGAAGCTGAGGCAGTGCTTTCAGCGTTTCCGATGCCGGTGGTTCTGAAGGCGGATGGGCTTGCCGCAGGCAAAGGTGTGATCATTGCCTCGGATGCAGCTGAAGCGCTGAAAGCGTGCGAACTTTTGCTGGATCAGCAATGTGGCAGCACCGGGGTCTTGGCGGAAGAGTTTCTGCAAGGCTGGGAAGCTTCGCTGTTCGCGGTCTGCGATGGCACAGGGTTTCAGTCCACCCTGTTTGCCCAGGATCATAAGCAGCTGTATGACGGAGATCTGGGGCCAAACACAGGCGGGATGGGAGCATTCTGCCCGGTTCCCCAAGCAGAGCAGTATCGCAAGACTATCGAAACAGAGATCCTTGCCCCTATTCTGAGCGCGATGCGCCAGGAAGCTTGTCCCTACAGTGGGATCCTTTATTTGGGTTTGATGATTACCCCTTCCGGACCCAAGGTCATCGAGTATAACTGCCGCTTGGGGGATCCCGAGACTCAGGCAGTTCTGCCTCTTTTAAAGACGGACATAATGGATGTCTGCCTGGCTGTGTGCAACAATCAGGTGGATCAATTGAAGTTGGAATGGGAGTCCGGCAGTGCCGTGGCAGTTGTGCTGGCATCACCCGGATATCCCGGTGCGTATCGAAGAAACATCCCGATAATAATCCCGCAGATCTCTTCCAAAGTGTATTTTGCGGGGGTGATGAGAGGTGAATCAGGTTGGTTGAGCACCGGCGGCAGAGTGTTGAGCGTTGTCGCATTGGCAGAAACCCTCGAGTTAGCAAGGGCTGCCGTATATCGTGATATCGAGCAGATAGGATTTCCGGGCATGGTCTATAGAAAAGATATTGGCCGGAGAACAAACGAGCTTATAAATTGGGAGTTATCATGAAAAGATATATCACTTGGATGTTAATCCTGCTACCGATGCTCATGGCGGCCGGGAACATAGACCTGATCAACGATAGCGGCGATGCCCTCACCCTGCGGTTCACGCTGCCGGCATATACTCTGGCAGAAGCAATGGTGGAAGGGCTAAAACTACAGCGCATAATGATGGATGAGGGTATGCCCACCTCTGATGAAGGATTCCCGGAACTGAGGATGTTCAGCGTGCCGGTTGCTATCCCGATCGATGGCGCGGCAAGCGCGAGAGTGCTGTCTGCGAATTCAAACAGCTTCAGCGATATCCGGATTCATCCTGTACCTACCATGCATGTGATCGATGGCGAAAGAAGCTACGAGCTGCAAAGGGATTACGCGGCTTATGCCCGGGCAAATCTCTATCCTGCCGGCATCGTGGAGATATCAGAACCCGCTTTTGTGGGCGACAGACGCTTTGTGAGTCTGAGGATCTTCCCCTTCCAGTATGTGGCCTCTCGGCAAGAGCTGATTGTGCATCAGGAGATCGAGATCAGCGTGTCCATCATGGGCACCAAGAGTCCCTCCAAGGATTGGCAACTGGGACACAGCCCCGTGGATGGCGCGGCGGATGCCTTCTTTGTAAATAACGCCAGCTCCAAGACCTGGAGACTGCCGCGTAGGAACGATTACCATCACGCCAGCCCCAAGAACTCCACAAACCAGGTTTCAGAGATCCAGTTGATCGTGGATGCAGAGGGGATCTATAAAGTAACTTATGAAGAATTGAAGACCTTCATCCAGGAACAGGTCCAGACTTTAGAGCTCGGGATGAGCTGGAACATAGATCAGATTGACCCCCGCTTCTTGGAACTTAGCGATGAGTTTGGCCAGATCCCGATCCATTTCCATGGAGAAGAGGACGGTAGCTTTGATTCCGGGGATTACTTCGAGTTCTTTGGCGACCGACATTATGGCGAGGTACTCTATTATGACGATTTCACTGCCGAGAATGTATATACCCTGGCGCTGATGGAGGGCTACGGAGCACGCATGGTGGTGGAAAACGGTGGCTTGACCAACAGCGATCCATTGCAATACCGACTTGCGGATGCCTATGAAGAGACAGTCCATTTCGAGCAACAACTGGTTAGCGACAAACTGGGCAGAGGCTGGACCTCCTTAAATCCGGAGTTTTACAGGGAGGATGTGTGGTTTTGGAAAAAGATCAACGCTCCCAATCTGGAGATTGTGCCGATCGAGCTTCAATATCCGGTGGATAGCGCGATTCGTAAGGCAAACACAAAGTTCGTGCTTTATGGGCTCACTTACAAAGAAAACCTGGTCTCCGGGGAATATGATCACGAGGCGACCATCCGCTTGAATCAGGCTATGGTAAATACCCATACCTGGATTGGGCAGACAGAAAAGATCTTTTACAATCAGGAAGAGATCCCCAATTCCTTCCTGAGACACGGAACCAACCATGCTTACATCAGTCTCTCGGGAAACACCGCTTCCGGCAACCGTGAACAGGTGCTGCTGGACAACATTGAGATCAGCTATTGGCGCCAGTACAAGACAGATCAGGACTTCATGAAGTTCACCAAGCCCAAGGATCGCCCCAATGGCTTGTACCAGTTCAATCTGGAAGGCTTTTCATCCCCCAATGTGTCGGTTTACAAGATAGGCTCCAGCAAATTCAGCAGCATGCAGATCGAGCCCTTCACCGTGGATGGAACAGCACCGTGGACTGTGAGTCTTCAGGATAGTGTTTCATCTCAGGCAGTGCGCTATTATGCCGTAGAGGAAGGCAGCAAGAAGAAGCCGAAGCTGATGCGCATGAATATTCCCTCCGATTTAAAGAACCCCATGAACTCCGCAAACGTGATCCTGATCACACCCTACGAGTTTCTGCAAGCAGAAGGCACCTTGCTGCTGAAGGACGTATGGCAGAGTGAAGGGCACACCGTTAAGACAGTGGATATTCAGGATATCTACGATGAATTCAATGGTGGAATAGTATCAGCGGAATCTATCCGTGATTTCCTGAAGCACGCCTACGAATATTGGAGTGCGCCGCGCTTGAGCCACGTAGTCCTCTTGGGCGAAGGGATCGACGATACCCGGGACAACAGCCCCAGCAGAAAGTACAACCTGATCCCGGTGAAGAAGACCTGGACATACAAACATGGTGCAACCGCCAGCGACAACTGGTATGCTTGCCTGGTGGGAAATGACACGGTGCCGGATATCAGCCTTGCCCGGATCAATATCTGGACAGCGCAGCAAATCCTGGATTACGCCACCAAAGCCCTTTCATACCGCACAAACCTGCACACAAACCGCTTGTGGAATAACCATATAACATTTACCGCCGGCGGTAAGATCTCGGATGGGAACGATGTCTTTGCCCAGCAATCCGAGCGGATCCGCCGCAAGAGCGTCCCCACGCACTACCGCGTGAAAAGGGTTTACACCACCACGCAGAGCGTCAGCAATGATTTCCGTGGCGGCACCTTTGAGCTGAAGGATGCGATCAACAGTGGCACCCAGTTTGTGCAATTCATGGGCCATGGTGGTGGTCGCGTGTGGGCGGATTACAACCTCTTTAACTTCAATGATGTAGCCACTTTGAACAACCAAGCCTACCCGGTGTTCCTCTCTCTGGCATGCTATGCCTCGGCATTTGACACAAACGGCAACGCATCGATCTCCGAAGCCTTGGTAGCAGCACCAAATAAAGGAGCAATAGCCACTGTCGGCTTCTCCGGATTGGGCTATCTGGAGCAGGATGAAGGCTGGGGTCTTGCTTTCAATGAAGCAGCGTTCAAACACGATTTCCCAAGCCTTGGCGAAGCATACGCCTTTGCTCTGGCAAGGTTCTATACCACCACGTCCAGTTCTGCTGCACGCTATGCTCTCACGCACGGCTCCGCGTATCTTGGTGATCCTTTGATCCGCTTCAACAAACCCACAGTTCAGCAGGGTGTTTCGCTTGAAAACCACAATCCAGAACCTGGGGAAACTCTAATAGTCAATGCGGAATTCCCCCAGTCTGTCACTCGTGCCCGGCTGTACGTGATGGACAAGAACGAGATCGTCCGCAACGTACCCTTTGATATCAATGTAGAAAACGGCAGCTACACCGCAACTTACAATGTTCCGCAAAGCACCACAAACTACACCAACCGCATCATGGTGGCGGGATACTCTCCCACGAAGACTTTCGTCGGCACGAGTTCCTACGGTGTGGGGCGTCCCGCGATTACCCACGAAGCCTTCATTCCGGCCCAACCCGTTTACTCGGACTCCACCGGCTTCACTGCCAGAGTATTCAGTACCAAGAACATCATCAATATGTACGTCTCTGTTAGGACAGACAGCTCCTACAATTCGCAGACCCAACTTTGGAGCATTATCTGGGAGAACTACCCCATGGCCGTAAATCCGGAGGATGGCACGCTGTGGACAAGCACTGCCAAGCTGCGCAAGCTGCCCACTGCTCGCGAGTACCCCTTCAAATACTATATGAAAGATGAAGACAACGTGACCTATGAATCTCCGGTGTACATGTTTCAAGTTGCCGGTCCAGACCTTTTCCTGCGGGATATAGTGTTCGAGCCCAATGAGGGCAACCCCTTCTTGAAAGTGAAATCGACCAACGTAGGCAACGCTGCATCAATCACTACAGACCTAAGGTTATTCCTTAGTACCGGGCAACAGGTAGTACTGCATTCCACACAAGATTTTGCCCCATTGGAAGTGGACGAAGAACGGTGGGACGTGGTATCTTTGGCAGGAGTACCAAACGGCAATATGAACCTGGAAGTTCGTGTGAATACCACCGGGGTGTTTCAAGAGTGGCACCTGTTTGTGAACACTAACAACTACATCTCGATCGATGTCCCGATGAACTACTTCATGGTGGATAGCTCCGGCGGCACCATCAGCAGCTTGGATGGAAATCTCAACTGTTCGGTTCCGGCAGGCTTTGTGCCGTCTGGCAGCATGGGCATGGCGATCAATTCTATAGCAGAAATCCCCATTCTGAACCAGCCCGACATAAAGCAAATCATGCTGGAATTTACCGAAGCAGATTCCCTGCCCAAGATGTCTACTCCCTTCGAGATCAAAATGTTAAGCAGCACCTTGGCAGATTCCCTGGGCTTTTTTGCCGGGGGCAAGAGGTTGGAACTTACATTCATGTATAACAGCATGGATCCGCTAACCCAGGCCTATGAAACCGAGAACAGTTACAAGATCTATCGCTACAATGATGAATATCAAAAGTGGATTCTGCTGGGTGGCCATGTCTCGACCCAAAACAACACCGTGAACTTCGAGATCAGCAGGGAAGGGATCTATACGATATTCCGCAATCTGGATGCCAAAGCCCCTTCTGTGGACGTCAATGTTCAGGACCAGGAATTTACCGTAGGAGGCTACGTCGCCGGCGATGGAGTGATTTCTCTGCTGTTAAGCGATGCAAACGGCATCGATGTGATCGACAACTCGATCAGATTGTTCCTGAACGGCAATGAGGTTCCCGAGACCGATTACGTGATCAGTATCAACAAAGAGAACATCAACCAGATACCGATCAAGTATCAGCTTGACCTGAAGAAAGGCAACCATGAGTTGAAGATCGACTGTCGGGATCTGAACGGGAACTTCACGACCCGCGAAGTGCAGTTTGTGGTAAATGATCACTTCGACATCAAGAACATCGGAAACTATCCAAACCCGGTTTTGGGCCACGCTGAAGACCCAAAGAACGATGGTCGCACCCGCTTTACCTTTGTTTTGACCGATACCGCGGATGAAGTGTACATCAAGGTTTACACCATTAGTGGCAGGTTGGTGAAGACCTTCAGAAATCTGCCTACAGGAGTGGGATATCACGAATATCCTCGCACCGTTTATGCCTGGGATTGCAAAGACGATCAGGGCTATCCTCTTGCCAATGGCACATATTTCTACCGGGTGGTTGCCCGCAGAGGTGGCAAGAAGATCGAAAAGACCATGAAAATGGCAATCTTGCGATAAGGAGAGGGAACAATGAAGAAATCAATACTTCTCAGCCTGCTTACCCTGCTGCTCTGCGTGCCTGCTTTTGCCGGCAGATACGCGGGAGATTTTATGATGATCGGTGCCGGCGTACGCCCTCTCGGGATGGGTGGTGCCTTCTCCGCTTTGGCAAACGATGGTTCCGCAATATACTGGAATAGTGGTGGGCTCTCGCAGATCCGCGAATCAGAGGTCCAGGCGATGCACGCCTTTCTCTATGGGGATCTTGCCAGCTATGACTTCCTTAGCTATGTTCAGCCGCTGCCAAACGACGTGTCTATTGCCTTCAATATGACCCGGCTGACCGTGAACGACATTCCCTACTTCGCTGAAAAATACTTGCTCTCCACCAATGTGGACGAGCGCATCAACAACCTTGATCAGCATCTCCCCGGGGTTCCGGATGGCAGATTTCGCTCCACCGACGATCTGTATCAATTTGCCTTCTCGAAAACCATCAAGTTTGGCGCGAATATGGGTTGGCAATTCTTTGAGATTCCCTTTGAACTTGGAATGGGTGGAAACATCAAATTCATCCAAAGACAAATCAAGGACAACCTCGGCTCCGGAACCGGATTTGATCTTGGCTTGAAGCTGCGCACAGATATGGCTGTGATCTTCGATGAGGATGGCCTTGGCGACTTGCTGTTCGGCATCAACTTCCAGGACGTATCAGGGACTTCCGTCACCTGGGATACAAACAGCGAGATGAGAGACGAGATCCTCTTCAACACCAAAGTCGGGCTTGCCCTGGTACAGCCGATTGCATCGTTGAAGAGCGAGCTAACTCTGGCTTATGATTATGATTACGTGTATATGGGAACCAAACACTATGGAGCGGATTGGACTTATGACGACCGTGCCAGTATCAGGCTGGGTTATTACGATACAAACTTCAGTTGCGGCGCAAGCCTGAAAGTGTATGGTGTGTTTCTGGATTATGCCTTGGTTTCAAACCCGATAGGCCTTACGAACCGACTTGGTATGAGAATCAGGTTTTAGGAGTTAGATATGAGATATTTAGCATTGCTGATGCTGGTCTTTCTTGTCCTGGGCGCGTGCTCCGGAGAAGATGATCCGAACAAAGACACCACTCCGCCCGCTACCCCGGTATTGATCCCGCATCTGGGTGATACCGGCGACCCACCCATTACTCTGGAAGACGGAACTGTAATGGTGATTACCGATGACAACAATGGCATCGACACAGTCCCGGACGGGCACAAAATGCGTATTGCCTGGGAACCCTTTATCGATAACGACCTTAGTCATCTGAAGATCTACCGGTTTTCGGACATAGAGCAGGACGCGATAGAGATAGCCCAGATTCAGCCCAATGCCGCCAGTTACACGGATGAAGGGCCGCTGGTCGAAAGGGTGTGGTATTCATACTTTATCGAGCTTTTTGACACCAGTGGCAATAGCTCGGTCTCAGACACTGTCTCATACGCTCTATTGGCAAAGCCATATCTGCTGGAACCGCAGCATGGCGCATTTGTGAGCTCAAGCGGTTTGAGATTCTATTGGAACCGCGCTGATGACCGCACAGGCTTCTATCGTGTGCTCTTGTGGGACGAAGACAATACACTGAGGTGGTCTGGAGACTTAAATTTGGCCAATGAAGATGACCCTTTGTGGCTCCAGCTTCCGAATCTGACTCCCCCGATCCCTCCCGGCAGCACGATGCGCTGGCGAGTGGATTATTTTGATTGGAATGAAGAACATATGATGAATATGGGCTCCGAATCCGAAGAGCGCATATTCACTACCACATCATAACTACCCGACACAAATTGATGAAAGAAATGGTAACAAAGCACCGGGATCCGCTTGATCGTATCCCGGTGTCTGTTCCAGATATAATAAACGGATGCACTGCTCGCACTGTGATGATTGAGCAGGTTTTAAGCTGATGTTAAGGCGAGATTGTGCTGTGTTCACAGCTTCAAAACAGCTTGAAACAAGTTTAAACCCGGCTCGGCAAGAAAGAGGAGCTGCATGCAACCAAGAACCGTGATGATAGCAGGAAGAAAATCTGAACTAAGAAAATGCTTGACTGGAAAGGCAAGCTCAGGATTTTTACATAAACTGCAAAAGAGGAAAATGTGAAGAAGATTCTGTTTGCGATCCTATTGATCTGTATAAGTTTAACATTATTTGGTCAGGCCACAATGACCTTTACCCCGGCGAGTAATATCTCGGCATACACCTTCGATGGCATTCGCAGTGGTGTGGAAAAGCTGAAAATGAATACCTATATTTTGGGTCAGGTAGCAAAACCGGGGCTCTATGTGGTGCCGGATGATACCGACTTTTTAACCCTTTTAGCCCTTGCGGGTGGTCCCAGAGAAGATGCCAAACTCTCCAAGATTCGCATTGTACGCCCATCTGAACAAGGCGAAAAGGTAATCTGGGTAAACTTCAAGAAGTACCTCGAATCGGGAGATCCCACTCTGATTCCGGAAATGAAACCCGGAGATACAATCGTAGTTTCCGGAACCATCTTCTACGCGTTCTCTCGTGTGGCAGATTTCCTCTCAAAAGCGGCAATTACTCTCAGCGTATACAATCTTGTTACCGGATTATAACTCAAGGAAGGCTTAAGTGGAAAATCAAACTCAAAATCAACAACCTATTCAAGACGAGATCAAGCTTTCGGATTATTTACGGATCATCCTGCAGTATCGCTATTTGATCGTGTTAGTTTTTGTCGTTACTATGGCAGGGACCATATTTTATACAGCGCGTCAACCCAAGATTTACGCGGCTTCTTCACGCATCCTGCTGGAAGATCAAAATAAAAATACCGGATTCCTGATGATGGCAACTCCGGGTATGGGCAGAAACAGCATCAACAACCAAATTGAGCTGATCAAGAGTAAGCCGACCATGGCTCTGGCCTGGGAAATCATGAAAAAGTATCCCGATTGGGATCTCTTTCCGATAGCTTCTTTGGCAAACCCTCCCGGTGGCCTTGCCAAAGTGAAGGTGGAATCCAAACGCGAAACCGACCTGCTGACGATCGGAATCGAATCCACCAGTCCTGCTGAAGCTCAAGCAGCGGTTAATGCCGTTGCCGAGGCAATTCAACAGCAAAACACCCAGTTTGCCCGCTTGGAATTCACCACAATCCGTGAATTCCTGGAAACACAGTTGGATGCCATCAGCAGAAGGTTGCAGGCCTCAGAGAACGACTTGAGAGAGTTCAAGAATCTGAACCGGTTGACCGAGCTGAGCGCTGAGACTTCCAAACTGATCGAACAATCTTCAGAACTGGAAGCACAACTGGAAGCCAACCTCACGGAAATGGCAGTCAAAGCCAGAAGTCTGGATCTGATAACTCAGCAACTACGGGATCAGGATTCGTTGTTGGTAAATGTCGACAACATGATCAAAACCCCGTATATCGCCGAGCTTAGAAGACAGGTGGTGGAAACTCAGTCCCTGATCACCAAATTAATCACCAAGAATGAATACCCTCTGGATCATCCGCAGATTCTCCTTCTAAATCGCGAGTTGGAGAACACCAGAGAAAACCTGAACCTCGAAACCAGAAAACTGGTGAGCGTTTCCATCTCGGCGGATCCTCTTTCAACAAGGGGTGACCTGGTTACTCGCCTCATCCAGTCGAACGTGGATCTGGAACTCGCCCGCACCCGGGTGAACGGTTTGGAACAAACCAAAGAGATGTATGAACAGCGGATCATCTCCTTGCCAAACACAGAACTGGAGCTCGCCCGACTTTCCCGGAACATGCTGCTGGATAGCAAAATCCACGGTATCATGATGGAGAAGTATGAGGACGCGAAGATTGCGGAGCAGGCTAAGGTCGGTAACGTACGCATCATCGATTACGCCACGCGACCCAATGTGCCGATCAAACCCAGAGTTTCTATGAATATCCTGGTGGGAATCATCCTGGGTCTGGGTTTGGGTGTTGGTGTAGCCTTCGTGGTTCACTCTATGGATACCAAACTGCGCACTCTGGAAGATATGGAAGGCTTTGTGCGGCTCCCGATCGTGGGCACGATTCCCATGATCCGCGAAGCTGAAGGCAAGATCGCCGAATTTAACGATATGATCGAGCAAAGTGAAGGCGAAACCAGGGAACAACTATCCCGATCAATGCACTTTGTGCTTCAACAATTGATCTCGCATTACGCACCGAAGTCTCCGATTGCGGAGTCCTACCGTACCTTGCGTACCAATATCCTTGCCCGCAAGGCAGAAGGCAGCACCACGCTTCTGGTTACCTCGTCTGGCCCCAAAGAAGGTAAATCGACCTCCATCGCGAACCTGGCTATCACTCTGGCTCAGATGAATGCCCGCGTCATCCTGGTGGATATGGATATGAGACGTCCCACCATCCATACCAAGCTTGGTTTGGACAAAGAAAACGGATCCAGCGACTATCTGATCGACCCGGAAGTGAAAGTGGAGAGCGTGATCAAAGAATCGGGCATCCCAAATCTGGACGTGATTACCAGCGGATTCGTGCCGCCCAATCCTTCCGAATTGATTGCTTCTACGCGCTTTGATCAGATGATTATCGATCTGAAGAAAACTTACGATTATATCCTGTTTGATACTCCGCCCGTGATCGCGGTTACAGACGCCCTGATCCTCACCAAGAAAGTGGATATGACCTTCGTCGTAGTACGTTGCGGATTCACGGAAAAGGGCATCATCAAACGCACCAAGGAACTGATGGAAAACATCGATGCCAGAATCGACGGAATCATCGTGAATGGTATCTACATCCAGAAGTATTATAGCAAACAGAACTACTACTATTACTACTACTATTACTATTACTATTACGGTGACGAGGTGCCGAAGAAGCAGAAAAAGAATGTTAACCGTTTCTTACGCAAAAATAAATCTGTTTCTTGAGGTACTGGGTCGCCTGCCCGGTAATTATCATCAGGTCAATACCGTGTTATGCGGTATTGACCTTTTTGATGAGATCAAATATGCTTTGACAGAAACCGGCGCTATAATAGTTTGGTCCTCAGTTGCTGAACTGAATGGTAAAGACAACCTTATCTACCGTATCGCCAAGTATTTGCAAGAGCAATACGAGGTGCGGCAAGGGGTGGAGATCTTTCTGGAAAAGAAGATACCCATCGCAGCCGGTTTGGGAGGTGGGAGTTCGAATGCGGCAAACGCGATCGAGGCTCTGGACCGGGTCTGGCAACTGAACTTAAGCCCGCTGGAAAAAGAGGCGGTTGCCGCCAAGTTTGGCAGCGATATCAACTTCTTTCTCCATGGCGGAACAGCCCTTGGTGAAAACAGAGGTGAACGGATCTCGGCCATGGATGATATCATGATTGATAACATTCTTTTGGTGAATCCCGGCATCGCAATCTCAGCCGGTTCTGCTTACGGCGCTGTGGAACTCCCGGTTCCAGGCGAGTCAAAGCTCTTCGATCCGGACAACCCTGTTGCCACGATGTTCAACAGACTCGAACCTGCAGTACGCAAAATGTATCCCTTGGTGGATAGTTTGCTGATCAAGCTGAACGAATGCGGAGCGATCAAGAGTATGTTGAGCGGTAGCGGCTCCACCTGTTTTGGAATATTTGAGAACGCAAAGACGGCCGAGGAAAGCGCGGCGTACTTTGCAGAACTGGGTTATTTCACCCACAACGCACGCACATTATCACGAAGAGAGTACCAAAGATGTTTTCCAAGTTAAAGATTATCACCGGAAATGCAAATCGTCCATTGGCAGAAGAAGTGGCAAGACATGCAGGCATCCCGTTGGGCGATATCGATCTGTTCAAGTTTTCGAACGACGAATCCTTCGTGAAGATAAATGACAACGTGCGCGGTGCGGATGTCTATATCATCCAGCCGACCAGCTTTCCGGTAAATGATAACCTGATGGATCTTCTGATCATAATCGACGCGCTGAAACGCGCCAGTGCTCAGCGGATCAATTGCGTGATTCCCTATTACGCCTATGCCAGAAGCGATAAGAAGGATCAGCCCAGAGTGCCGATCACGGCAAAACTGGTGGCAGATCTGATCACCATTGCCGGGGCAGACCGGGTTGTGACGGTGGACCTGCACGCGGACCAGATTCAAGGCTTCTTTAATATCCCGGTCGATCATCTTTACGCGATTCCATCTTTTGCCCGCTATTTCAAGAGCATCATGCAGATGGAAGACATCGTGGTCGTATCCCCGGATTCCGGAGGTGCGAACCGTGCCCGCGCTCTGGCCAAAAGGCTCAATTGCGGCCTGGCCATCGGCGATAAACGCCGCAGCGGAAACAACGACCAGACCGAACTTCTGAACATCATCGGAGACGTCTGCGGAAAAACCGCGATCCTCTATGATGACATCATCGATACCGGGGGCAGCTTGGTGAAAGTAGCCCATGCCCTGCAAGAACAAGGGGCAAAAAAGATCTTTGCCGCTTGCACCCATGGAGTTCTTTCCGGCAAGGCCATCAGCGCCCTGGAAAACTCTCCTATCGAAAAACTCTTTGTGACCAATACGATCATGCTGGACGAACATAAGCGCGCCTGCAAGAAGATCGTGCAACTCTCGATCGCGGAAATGCTGGCTATAGCCATCAAGAAGATCCACATCGGAGAGTCCATCAGCCTGTTATTCAGATAAGTAAATAAATGGAGGAATAAATGATATTTACTCTAAACGCAGAAATCAGAAACACCAAAAAGAAGAGCGACCTTACTCAGCTCCGTGCAGCGGGCCTGATCCCGGTTGTCCTCTATGGTGGTGGAATGGAAGCCCTCAAGCTTAGCATCAAAGAAAACGAATTTCAGAAATGCTATAAGAAAAGCTTCACAGAATTGGCCTTTTACGAACTTAACGTAGATGGCAAGAAGTATCACACCATTTTGAAAGACAAGCAGATTCATCCCGTACGCAGAAACTTCCTGCACATGGATTTCCTTGTCATCGATGCGGATAGCACCATCGAAGTAGAAATGCCCGTGAACTACAACGGCGAACCCATTGGCCTCAAAGAAGGCGGATTCATGGATGTGGTTCAGCGCATGGTAAGAGTGATTTGCAAAGCTACTGATATCCCGCAAAGCATCGACCTTGATGTGAGCGACATGAAAGTGGGCGACACCAAACACATCAGCGACCTTAAACAAGGTATATGGAACTATAAGGACGCGGACGACGTGACCCTTGTGGTTATCCATGCCAAAAACGTAGCTGACGCCGAGAAACCGGCTGAAGAAGCTCCCGTAGTAGAGAAAGAAGAAGACTAAACTCATCTATGAAGCTAATTCTGGCTTTGGGCAACCACCCGCCAAAATACCACAGAACCAGACACAATATCGGGTTTATCGCTCTGGATAGATGGGCAGAAACTCACAAGCTGAGCTTCAGTCAAGCCGGGCTGTTCGATTTTGTTGTCTTCCGGCAAGTGGTGGCGATCAAGCCCAGAACCTTTATGAATCTATCCGGAGATGCGCTCAAAGCAGCGCTCTTGAAATGGAAAGTATCAGAGATACTGGTTGTTCACGATGACATCGAGCTTTCTCCAGCGCAGTTACGAGTTCGCAGCGGCGGGGGAGATGGCGGACACAATGGCCTGAAATCACTCTTTGAAGTGATGCCGCCAACAGATCTCAAACGCATACGGATCGGAATCGGAAGACACGATGTGTTGCCGGCTGAAAAGTATGTGCTTGACGAATTTGAGCCAGATGAGCTGAATGGTTACGAAGAATCTTTGAAGCTGATATGCAAGTTTCTGGATACCTTTGAAAGAAATGACTTCAACTCCGTGTTGAATGAATATAGCAAATGGAAGAAATCCTATTCCGATGGCAAGGCTGTCGGAATCAAAAGTCCAAAGGAGGAAAAAGGATGACCAAGGATTACGAATTGATGGTGATGTTCACCCCCAAGCTTGTAGCGGATAAAGCGGATGCTGCCAATGAGGCAGTGCTGAATACTCTGCGCGAAGCCGGCGCCGAAATCATCAAGACAGATGCCTGGGGGAAGCGCATGCTCGCCTATCCCATCGATAAGCACCTGGAAGCGTACTACTATGTGAACTATATGAAGATGGACAGCCTCGCTGTGAAAGCCGTCAAACAATTGTTCAACATCAATGAAAACATGATCCGCCATATGTTCGTCGCTCGCGACGAGAAATAGGGAGGGAACATGGCAGACCTAAGACTACCCAGACTGAACAAGTTCATCTGTGCCGGTAGGATTGCCAACGATCTGGAGCTGAAGTTCACCCCCAAGGGTACCGCGGTGATCCGCGTAACGCTCGCTTCAGATAGAAGTTATAAAGACGATTCCGACCAGTGGCAGACCGTTACCAGTTGGATCGATTGTGTGGCTTGGAATAAAACCGCCGAGATGATTGCCAACACTGCTCACAAAGGCAGCGCTATCATCGTTGAAGGTCGGTTGGACACCAGAAACTGGACAGATCAGAACAATCAGACCCGCAAAAGCACAGAAGTGACTATCGATAACGTACACTTCCTGGAGTGGCCGCCCCGTGATGGCGATGCCCCTCGTAAAGATTCAGATGTGCCGCTTCCCCCGGAAGAATCCGCACCAGTGGCAAATTCAACCAAAGACGACGTCCCATTTTAGGAGATACAAATGAATTTCAGCGATAGAAAGAAAAAGTTTACCCGCCGGAAGTACTGTAAGTTTTGTGCAAATCCGGATCTTGTACTGGATTACAAGAACATCGACCTGATGCGTCAGTTCACCTCAGACGTGGGCAAGATCGAAGCAGCGCGGCTGACCGGCACCTGTGCCAAGCACCAGCGCAAGCTCACAAACGAGATCAAGCGCTCCCGCCAGATGGCTCTAATCCCTTACGTTGTAGAATAAAGCAATGTTCATCCTTCCCTTCCTTAGCGGGATTATGTCGCTGCTGAGTCCCTTTTTGGGGATGATGCTGGTGATGTATTTCTGCGCCAAGGTGCTGGGACCGGCATTGGTATCTCCGCAAAGAGCCATGTTGCTCTTTTTTGTGATGCCGATCACTGTCCTGCTGATAGACGGCCAACGTGGTAATACCCCGATGATAGCATGTGATGCTATTTTTGGGGTTGGTCTGGTGGCGTATGTCTTTCTGCTAACTCTAAGGCGGAATCAGGTTCTCAGTGAAGCTTTGCTTGCCGGGATTCTGGTGATCATCGCCTACGCTATGGCCAGGATGTATATCTTTGGCGGAGCAATGAGTGCAGCTTATGAGGAAGGGATGTCCTTGATGCAGGGGCAGATGCCGAAATTTATTGATGAAGCATACATGTTGCAAAGCGCGAGTCTCTGGCGGATGATCATGCCGGCCCTTTGGGGTGTCGGGCAGATATTTGCTTTGGTCCTGGGCTATTATATCTTCCACCGCACCATTCATATACCGCTGGTGCCCGGGGATATCAAGTTCACCGTATTCTTCAATCTCCTGATTTTGGCTTCTTTGCCGTTGTATCTGTTTGAAACTACTAAACTTGTGTTTGTGAACACATTGATCCTGCTCTGCACTGTACCCTTGATTCAGGGATTTTTCCTGGCTTGGAGCTTTATGTCCAGACTGGTGTCAAACAATATCATAAAAAGCATCATCATGGTTTTCGTACTCATATATGCTTTTATTCCGCTCACCTTGATTGGCTTTGCCGATAGTTGGATGAGCACAAACAAAACGCGTGGAGGAATTACCGCATGAAAGTTATCTTGCTCGAAAACATAGACAAATTGGGCATTAAAGGCGAAATCGTGAACGTGAAACGGGGCTACGCCAGGAACTATCTTGTCCCCCGGGATTACGCACTTTATGCCACCCCATACAATATGAAACGCCTCGGCAGCATTCAGGAAGAACTGAAAGTAGCCGAAGAAAAGAAGATCATAGAATTAAAAATCCTTGCCGAAAAAATCGCTTCCATTAAACTGACATTCAACCGCAAAGTTGATGATCAAGGAACCATGTTCGGCTCAGTTTCCGAGAACGATCTCGTTCACGCTCTCAAGTTAGAGGGAGTGGAAGTTCATCGTTCAACCATGCAAATGGAACACCACATCAAGGAATTGGGAGAACACAGCGTTCATGTCCGGCTGCACAAAGATGTAGTCGCAAATCTGAGCTTTGTGGTCCAAGCAGAAGCTGAATAAGATTTCCGGGAGGTTCCCATGCATGATTCGTTATTCAAGATCAAGCAGATAGCCGGGCTGGTGTTCTTCATCGCGGTTCTTTCCACGATGGGCATGATCACCGGTCGCCCTATCATGATGCTTGCCTATGCTGCCTTCTTTTTGGTGATGAGCGGGGTTGTATATCTCACTCTCAGAAACAACCAACGTCACTTTGAAGTTACGCAGCGGTCAAACAAGACCCTTAGACAAATCGTGGCAGCCATCCTGATGCTTCTGGCAATCGTGGCTCCGCTCTTTATTGCTCTGCGCTCCAGCATTATCAATCTGCCGGCAGACATGAGCTTAAGCACCGTGATCCCCATGATGTTGGGGCTCAGCATCCTGTTTATCGTGATGGTTCTGGCCACCGTGATCCTGATCAACCGCAAAGGCAATACTCTTGCCAATCGCGCGATCGGATATCTGGTCTTTGTCGTCGCCTCGATAATCCCAGGTTTGCTGATGTCCGGCGTGGATAGCACCACCATGGGCATCGGATCTGTCTATTACGTGGCGATGGCTGTGTTGATCTTGGCCTACAACGCCTTTGGTCTTTTCTTCAATCAAGAATAAACCGATATCGGACGAGAGTGTTTCCCCTGTCATGGGGCAATGCTCTCGTTTTTTTGTAGAAGTAAATGGCTTTTGTACTCGCTGATAACCGTTTTCACCGAATTCTCTACCACTTAGCCGGAGAGAGATTCAACCGCTTTGTGCATGTAAGTTTGGGCTGGAAGCGGATTGTCGGAGAGCTTCTAGCAGAGCGCTCTCAACCTGTCAAGCTGGAGCATGATGTGCTCTTTGTCGGGGTGCAAAATAGCTCCTGGATGCAAGAACTCATCCTGCTGAAATCCGATATCCTCGTCAAATATGCTCAATATGGGGAAGAGCTGAGCGACATCATCTTCATCATCAGAAGCCCCAGGAAAAGGAAAAAATGAACATTCAGGTTGCAGCATCCGTGCTCTCAGCGGATTTTTCACGCCTCGCGGAAGAGATCGCGCTTCTCGAAGCAACGGACATCATCCATCTGGACTTGATGGATGGACACTATGTACCCAATCTCAGCTTCGGTTACCCTCTGGTTTCCTGCATCCGCAAACTGAGCTCAAAGCCCCTTGATGCCCATCTCATGGTCACAAACCCCGATGCCTATATCGAAACCCTGGCAGAGATCGGAATCCAGTGGCTTTCATTTCATCAGGAGACCGTGTACCACAGCCACCGCCTGGTCCAGCAGATCAAATCTCTGGGCATCAAAGCCGGCATCGCGCTGAATCCTGCCACACCCGTCAGCACTCTGGAGAACATCCTTCCCGAGCTCGACTTTGTCCTGGTGATGAGTGTGAATCCGGGCTATTCTGCCCAGAAGTTCATCCCCCAGACCATCAGCAAGGTGCAGCAAATCAACGCGCTTAAACGGCAATATCCGAATCTGCTCATCGAAGTGGATGGTGGTGTGAACGGGGATAACTGTCGTGAACTGATCCAAGCCGGAGCAGACATCCTGGTCTCGGCATCATACATTTTTGGCTCGCAAGATTATAGCCGGGCGATAAACTCTTTGAGGGGTACCAATGTTTAGCAGTCTTTCCGAACGACTCGACTCCATCTTCCGCAACCTGAAAGGAAGCGGATATCTTACCGAACAAAACATCAAAGACAGCATGCGCGAGATCCGCCTGGCGCTGCTGGAGGCAGATGTAAACTTCAAGATCGTGAAGAACTTCATTTCCGAAGTGGAAAAGCGCGCCATTGGTGCCGAGGTGATGAAATCCCTCACACCGGGCCAGCAGATCGTGAAGATCGTCCACGACCAACTGATCGCCCTCATGGATACCGAGGGCTTCGAGATGAAGGTCTATAACAACAAGCTTACCAAGATCATGATGGTGGGCCTGCAGGGCTCCGGAAAAACCACTGCCTGCGCCAAACTCGCGGCAATGTATCGCAAGAAAGGCATCAAACCGATGATGGTAGCTTGCGACGTTTACCGCCCCGCTGCCATTGAACAGCTCAAAGTCCTGGGGCGCCAAATCGACATCCCGGTAGTGGCAGAAGACAGCAAAAACGTGGTGACCATCGCCGAATCCGCGCTTAAACAGGCATACACGGACTTCACCAACTTACTTATCTTTGATACCGCCGGCCGGCTGCACATCGATACCGACATGATGGACGAAGTGGCGCGCCTCAAAGCCCATATCAAACCGGACTATATCTTCTTTGTGGCAGATTCCATGACCGGTCAGGATGCCGTGACGGTGGCAAGTGAATTCTACAAAAAGCTGGAATTCGATGCCGTGATTCTCACCAAACTGGATGGCGATGCCCGCGGCGGTGCCGCTCTCTCCATCAAAGCCGTTACCGGCCGTCCCTTGGCCTACGTTGGCACCGGCGAGAAAATCCCGGATCTGGAAGTGTTTTATGCCGACCGCATGGCTTCCCGCATCCTCGGCATGGGCGATGTCCTCAGCCTCATCGAAAAGGCGGAAGAAAGCCTGAATGTAGAGGAAGAAGAAAAGATGGCGCGCAGGATGATGAAGAACCAGTTCAACCTGAACGACTTCCTCAACCAACTGCAGAGCATCAAGAAAATGGGTCCCCTGGAATCCATCATCAAGATGATCCCCGGCATCGGCTCCAAACTCCCCGCTGATTTGAAGATAGACGACAATGCCCTGAGACACGTGGAAGCAATCATCCAATCCATGACCAATAAAGAGCGCGAGAAACCCGAACTGCTGAACGGCAGCAGGCGCCTGAGGATCTCCAAAGGCTGCGGTCGCCCCGTGATGGAAGTGAACCGCCTAATGCGCCAATTTGAGGACATGAAAAAGATGATGAAGAAGATGAGCAGCCCCAAGGGCATGAAACAACTGGAATCCATGATGAAAGGACAACAGTAAAGCCCGGCTAAAGTGAGTTTGAGGATCTCTGCCTCAGATACTGCTTTCCTTGCCGGAGAGGAAGTTCTTTACCTTGGGATTGAGGGTCGCATTCGATACGGTCGGGCAGAGGATCTGCAGGAGTTGGTTATAAACTTAGTTTAGGCTCAGTTTTCATGTAGTGCCGTCCTTATTGGCGGAAGGCCATCTCAATGGCAACGCCGATCAGCATCAAGGGCATCATGCGATCATGGCAATCACATCTGCTTATCCAATTTCTCCCAAGCTGTAACCTTGCGTAGCCAACCGCACTGCACGCAAGCGCATAGCTTTAGCAGTGGGGAGCCCAGATTGGCAATATCCTCTTTGCTTACACTACGTAAATCTACCACCCCGGGGTTTGCCTTTGCCCAGCTCCACATACACTGCACAAACAGCGCTTTGGCAGGTGGCGGTTGCTTCAGAATTCCCCAGCTCCGGCTCCGGTTTTCCATGGCATTGCGCTGGGCATACTTCTTCCAATCCTGCCGGTAAGCTTCGCTCGCCTGCATATACAAAGCATTGAGGTTATTGTTTATCTCTCGCATCCTGATGTGGCTTGCCGTAAGCTTTGGATAGGTAAAGATGCGGCTGTGGCACAGCTTGTAGTTAAAATAGCTGCTATACACCATACTCCCCAGCTTACCGGAATAGCTACGGAGGTTGAATTTATGCTCTACTTTCATGCTTGTGTCTCCTTTTCTGATCAGTCTTCTAGGATATATGAATGTATTAGTAACCTATTTTTTCTTTGTTCATGTGCCATATCTTCGATTTGTGCGTCTATTGCATCTAAAACATCATAAATACATGTTTTTGAATTGATGGAACCAACAATCTCCTTAATGTTTTGCATATCCAATTCGAGTGGTTCCATTCCATCTGTTACGGTACTATCTTCGAAACCTTTTCCTTTCATGGCATAAAGCAGAAGCTCATAAATTGCTACTTTATTTCTCAATAGATTGTCGTCCTTACCTAAGAAAACATAGAAAGCTTTAGAGTCCGAGCATAACTCATAAGTGTACAGATTCTTCCTAAGAGAATTATCGTGAATATATTCGTAAATCTTCTTTGCAAGTTCCTTAATTACCAAATGCAAGAATCTCTTAACACCCATATTGCATCGCATATGCTCTTTTAAACCATCGCTTTTCAACTCAATATGTTTGGTACAAAACCTTTCCACATATTCTCTAAGCATATTTGGATACATGCTGAAATCCCCATTAGGATAATCTATTCGTGTATCTGATGACTTAGCTCCATAGTCAATATGGTTGTAACGTTTTTCATAGAAATCAGATACTAAATTCAATAACTCCTTGTGTTCTTTCCCTATAGAGATGTTCTTACTTAAGTCCTCTTCAAATTTCCTATTTGTTTTATGACCTTTGATTTCTTTCATTTTACTTCTCGGGTTTTCATCGGCTATTAATGAAGCAATTTTAACTAACCTTTCAAAGCCCTGAGATAAGTAGTACAATATACTAAACACTTCATCTGCGTTCGATATTATTTTTAGTGATGCTATATGCTCTAATCCTTCAAAAATTAGAGTTCCTGCTACGTCAAGCTCATTACCAAGAACGTAGTTTAACCAAATTTCCTCTTGCGTAAACATATATTTCTCCCAGTTTTGTGATTATCCTCACAACACTACAAATCTTTAAGTAATCTACATTTGTAGTTTAAGTGGCCATACGTGTCAATAATAGGAATGAAAGGCATTTTACTAAAGATCAGGATTAGTCAAGAAAAAAATATACCTTCGAGCATTGCAATATTTTTAATGCAATATTCTTAATTAATGTCCCTCTTTCTCCTCTCACATCCCTCTCTCAACGAACCAAGGATTATACCGGTACAACGCCGAGACCACGCCGCGAATCTGCCACAATGCGGCGTGGTCGGGGCGTGATTGTGGCAAGGTTGCTTCACATTTTTAGCTTGACAAAGAGAGGGAACTAAATGGTATGGTAGCAAGTAGAGACTGTGCAGAGGGTGGAGTGTGACGGTTCATAGTAGAGTTAATGCTATTGGTAGCGCTCACTCAAAATATTGAAATAATAAGCAATTAGGAGGCAAAGATGAAAGCCAGAATGCAATTTGGTATGATGCCCATAAGCGGGAAGGCGGGCGAATTGGTGTTTTGTTACAATCGGCGGACGGGGGGAATGTATGCCCGGGAATATAAGTACCCTACTTTAACGGAGAATCATCACAAGATGGGCGGGGTGGCAAGGAATCTGTTTGCGATCAAGCCTTCGGAAGATTTTAAGTATGATTGCCGCACCTATGCCTACCTTTATGCCACTTCCCGCAAAAACCGGGGCGTGAAGATCTGGACCTGGAGCAATTGCTATCTGCATTTGATGTACGCGTTGGCAGCGGCACAGCCGGAGATAGAGCTTAGCTCTTTGACGCGGGAAGAGATTTATATGCAGGATTTGCCCTGCATCAGCATCAAACGCGCCGTGGAAGCGGGTTTGCTGGAGGTGGTGGATAACTACAGCAGGTTGGATAATCCGATATAAGATGGGGCATTCGTGACCACAAAGCTCTTCTGAATAGCCGACAGCTACCGGCAAGTGTGGGTATTGCCTCATTTCGCAAGGGAAAGATCAGACCACAGCCTCCAGCCAGTTGCGGTTTTTTCCGCTGTCTCTTGCGGGAGCTTTCTTGTTGTAGCGCAATCGGCGTTCATCAAAGCGGGTGATGCTTTGTTTGAGGGCTTTGCGCCAGCGTTTGGGATCCAGAGAGATTCTCTGTTGATAGCTGTTCAGGAAGCAGCCGGCAATGCCGATAAAATCCAGGTAAGCGACTTCTTCTGCCCAGAACAGCAGTAAATGAGTGATATCGGTCTCCGGGAAATCCATAATGCTATCGGAGAAATCCACGAAAAAAAAGTCTGAACCCGAGACCAGGATGTTCTTTGGTTGATTATCGATATGGCACAAGCACTTGCCTTTGTTCAGGCTGGCACCGTGAAAATCCGCCAGAGCCGCGCCCAGCCGGGTGGCATTGAAAGTTTCTTCATCCAGATATGGTTTGCCCTTTATCCTCTGAATCGTGATATACCAGGCATCTCCCTCGATGCCGCAGGCCTCGCCGTGGCTCAGCATTTGCGGCACATGGGGGATATTCAGCTTATAAACCATCAGCTCAGTTTTGTATCGCTGATGCAGGTCAAAGATCTTGGTGACCGCAGTGGGATAGATCACCAAATGCGGGGTATCTCTCATTTATTCAGTGAAATACGCTCAATTTTGTTCTTGGTAAGCATGGGGACGATCAGCTCGTTGGTTGGCAGATGGTAATAGATGTCCGCGGCGCCTTTGTAGCCTGTCAGATCTGTGATAAAGCGGTTTTGCTCCTGCGGGATCTGGATGATCATCTCTTCCGCCCAAGAGCTGAAATAGATGCGCCCCAAGTCGTCGATGGTGATGCCATCCAGGTTCGAATAGATGGTATCCATGAAGATGCTGACGCTGTTGTCTTCCACGTTCAGGCTCAGGACGGGGGAGTGCTCGCTATTGTTCACGATGAACATCTGGCGCCGGGGTCGGTCGTAAACAATGCCGTTTGGAGATTGCAGCAAGGGGCTGACGATGCGTTCCAGGTTCTTTGTAGAGGGATCATAGATGAATACCGCGCTGCCCTGCATATCCGTGATATAGAGCTTGCCGTCTTCACCCAGGGCGATATCGTTCAAGCCTTGGGAATCTTTTATCGGGTGTGTTTCCATGATCTGGGCTGCGCTTATGCTAACGATATGAATGGCGGTGGGGTCTGTAACATAGAGCAGATCGCCTTTGGCAATGATGCCTTTGGGCGCTTCGAAGTCCTTGGACATGAACTTGCTGAAATTGCCATCTTCATCCATGGCGACGATGCTGCCGCTACCCACGTTTGAAATCAGGAAGCGACCATTGGCGGCGTCATAGGCCACACTCTCGGGTTTGTCCAGCAGTCTGTTGCCGGCAAAGCTTGGCAGGACCCAGAAATAGACGATGATCAGAACTACTACGATGATAGAAGGGATGATTATTTTTTTCATTTATATCCTCAGATTCCAGCTACTGCCTTGCGAACCGTCTTTGATCTCGATGCCCAATGCTAAGAGGTCGTCACGGATTTTGTCGGACAGTGCCCAGTTTTTGCTTGTTCTTGCCTCGGCTCGGTAGCCCAGGATCAGTTCGATGAGAGCCTTGGAGAGATCCGGCATTTCGGTGGTTTTGGTCTGCGCCGGGTTTTGGAAAAAGCCCAGAACAGAAGCCAGGCGGACCAGCATCGCGGCGTATTGAGCGCGGAGCCCGGGCTCGGTGGCTTTGTTTCGGGCTTTGTGGCTCAGGTCAAACAGGGTCGCGATGGCTTTGGCAGTGTTGAAATCGTCGTCCATGGCTTCTCTGAAATCCTGCTCTGCCTTCTTCACCGTTTCGTCTGTGATGTTTTGTGTCTTAAGAGCCTCAAGCTCAAAATCCTGCAGGGCTTTGTTGAAGTTTTGCACCGCTTTGTGGGATTCCTCGATCAATTCCCGGGTGAAGTCGATCGGAGAGCGATAGTGTTTGGAGAGGAAGAAATGACGGATGTCCTCCGCGTCATACTCTTTCAGGATGTCCCTCGCAGTGAAGAAGTTCTTCAGGCTCTTGCTCATTTTCTCGCCGTCGATATTAAGGAAGCCATTGTGCATCCAATAGCGCGCCAAAGGTTTGCCGGTTAGGGCGATCGCCTGGGCATTCTCATTCTCGTGGTGGGGGAAGACGAGGTCGATGCCCCCGCCGTGGATGTCGAAGCTATCACCCAGATAGTGCTGGCCCATCACCACGCACTCGGTATGCCAGCCGGGACGTCCTTCACCCCAGGGGCTTTGCCAGAAGGGTTCGCCGGCTTTGCTTTTCTTCCACAGCGTGAAATCCGCCGGGTGCTTCTTTGCCATGTTTTCCGCCACTCTGGCGCCTGCCATCTGGTCTTCAATCTGTTTGCCGGAGAGGCTGCCGTATTCCGGAAGTGACGCGGTATCAAAATACACATCGCCATTGGCTTCATAGGCGTGGCCTTTATCCTCCAACGCTTTGATCAGGGCAATGATCTGGGGCATGGTGTCGGTAGCTTTGGGTTGATGGGTGGGGGGCTTGATCCCCAGAGCCAGACAATCTTCAAGGAAGGCATCGGCATACTTGGCGGCTACAAGATTGAAATCGCGCTCTTCGTCAATGGCGCGGTCGATGATCTTGTCGTCGATATCGGTGATGTTTTGCACATAGCAAACTTCATAGCCCAGATATTCAAAGTAGCGGCGCACCACGTCAAAAGTGATGAACGCGCGGGCGTTTCCGATGTGAAAGTAGTCATATACAGTGGGTCCGCAGGCATAGAGCTTCAGCTTGCCTTCTTGCAAAGGGACAAATTCTTCCTTGCTGCGGGTTTGGGTGTTGTAGAGTTTCATTGTGGCTCCGTCATTTATAGATCACCATGCGTTCACGCTTTTCGATGCTTTTGCCATCTTGCGTTTTGGCACGGATTCTGATGAAATAGGTGTTATTTGCCAGCGCGTCCCCAAATTCATCCCGTCCATCGAAAGGAATTTTGTTGAAGCCCTGAGTGGCGAGGCCTTCAATGCGGCGCAAACGGCGTCCGCTCATACTGAAGATGTCCAGAGTGAAATCCGCATTTTCAGAAATGATGAAGGTGACGTGACCGCTGGTTTTGATGGGATTAGGGTAGATCAGCAGGTTCTCCAGCGAGATGGGGCCACTCTTTTTGGCAATGAAGTGGGTGGAAGCGACTGCCGGGAGGTTGAAATTATCGAAGGCGATGAGCTGGATGGTGTGCTGGCCTTCGCTGAGCTGGGGCAGTTGGTAAATCATAGTACCAGAAGTATATGAATCTGTGTCGTAGTTAAAATAGTCCGTCACCGGGATGGGTTGCAGGGAGTTGTCGATCACCAGCAGGATGTTGTGGCCCGCGCTACCGGTTACGTTGATCCCGTTTTCGTCCGAGATTTTGGCATAGAGGATGGGGCTGGTGCTTACATTATCTCCGGGGCGGAAATCGTATGAACCAAGAAAGATCTCGATCTCGGGGGGGGAAGCATTTCCCGGAGAGCCCGGCAATACTTCGTCCGATAACGTTAGGGGGTGATAATAGCTGGTGTAATCCTGCTGTGTGGCAGCGTCCCAGAAATAGCTCAGAACCACCG
>DHVK01000020.1 GCA_002412625.1 Cloacimonetes bacterium UBA5210 | reverse complement strand
ACCGCCACCGCTACGAATTCAACAATAACTATCGTGAACAAATTATCAATGCCGGCCTGATCCTGAGCGGAGTATCCGAAAACAACCTGTTGGTGGAAATCCTGGAATATCCGGTCAATCGCTTTTATCTGGGTGTGCAGTTTCATCCTGAATTCAAATCCCGTCCAAACCGTCCGCACCCACTGTTTGTAGAACTGCTCAAGGCTGCCGCGAAATTGTAGATGGCAATCATTGTTAAGAAATTCGGTGGTACCTCGGTAGGGAGTGTTGATCTGATCCGCGGAATTGCCAAAAAACTGGCAAAAGCATATCATCGCGGTGATCAACTAGTCTTGGTGGTATCCGCCATGGCCAAAACAACAGACAGTCTGTTTAGTCTGGCCTACGAGATCACCAAGCATCCCTCCCGCCGCGAAATGGATATGCTGCTTACGGCAGGAGAACGCATCTCGATGTCGCTGCTGGCTCTTTCTCTTTGGGAAGAAGGGATCTCCTCGATCTCATTTACGGGATCTCAAAGCGGGATCATCACAGACGATCGTCATGGCAATGCCAAGATCCTGAAGGTAAACGCGTTCCGCATTCATGAAGAACTCGCCAAAGAGAAGATCGTGATCGTTGCGGGTTTTCAGGGTGTGAGCATGGCAAAAGAGATCACAACTTTGGGCAGGGGCGGTTCAGATACCTCCGCGGTGGCCCTGGCCTGCTATCTGGGGGCAGAGAAGTGTGAGATTTATACCGATGTGGACGGAGTGTTTACCGCGGACCCCAGAATAGTGCCCACATCCCGCTTTATCCCGGAAATCGGATATCTTGATATGCTGGCTCTCAGCTACAACGGTTCCAAAGTTCTCCACCCCCGGGCGGTGGAGTTCGCGTGCCGCTATAAAGTGCCGGTGGAAGTAAAATCTTCTCTCAGCTTTGCCCCGGGAACCATGATTTCCAAAGAAGAAAGCTCAAAGGATTCACAAATGGAAGAACGCAACGTAAATGCCATCGCGCACAAAGAGAGCATTCTGTGCTATCGGATTGAACCGAATGCAACGGCTCTGCTACTATTGGACAAATGGCATCATGAGATATTCAAGATAAACATGCAGCAACAGACATTGGAACTGTATGTGGAAGAGAAGTATGAAACCGAGATCGATTATATGCTGGGCGAATCAGACATCGAAATCTTGGGCAAGGACCGCAATATCGGTTTTGTGATACTGGTTGGCTTGGGGCTGGCTGCAGACCCTGCCTTTATGGCCAAAGTGCTAAGAATATGCTTAAATTCTCACATAGACCGAATATCACACAGTGAACGGAGCCTGGAATTGATGCTACCCTCCACTCAGGTAGCAAAAACAGTTACTTTGTTGCATCAGGAATTTTTTGGAGTTTAAATGAAATATATAGTCACCAGCGCTTTGCCCTATGCTAATGGCAAGCTTCATGTGGGGCATGTGGCGGGAGCATACCTGCCCGCGGATATCTTTGTGCGCTACCTGCGCCTTCAGCAACAGGATGTGATCTACATCTGTGGCACAGACGAACATGGCACGCCAATTTCAATATCGGCTGATAAAGAAGGCATCACCCCGCTCGATGTGGTCGCGCGCTATCATGCCAGTATCAAAGAAGCCTTCGACGGCATAGGGATCGAGTTCGACAACTTCTCAGGAACCGCCAGAGAAGAGCATTATCAACTATCTCAGGACTTCTTTTCTGCGCTGCACAACAATGGACACATTCAACCAAAAACTACGCTGCAGTTCTATTGCGAGCACGATAAACGCTATCTGCCGGATCGCTATGTGGAAGGAACTTGCCCAAAGTGTGGCACCGAAGGCGCTAGGGGCGATCAATGCGATAAGTGCGGCCAGACCTATGAGACCACGCTGTTGAAAAGCCCACGCTGCAAGATCTGCGGCAACGAGCCGGAAATACGGGAGACCAAACACTGGTTTTTGCAACTTGGCCGCTTTACCGATCAATTGAAGGAGTGGATTTCGCACAAGGATTATTGGAAAGAGAACGTCCGCAACTTTATGCTGAATCTTTTGGAACAAGGCCTCATCGAGCGTTCCATCACCCGCGACCTGAGCTGGGGAGTGCCCGTGCCGCTGCCGGACGCGGAAGGCAAAGTGCTTTACGTGTGGTTCGATGCCCCAATCGGCTATATCTCTTCCACGGTGGAATGGGCAAAAAAGCTCGGTAACCCAGAGCTTTGGAAGGAATACTGGCTGGATCCCGAAACCCAGTTAGTTCACTTCATCGGTAAAGATAACATCATCTTCCATGCCCTGATCTGGCCGGCGATGTTGATGGGGCAAAACACTCGCTACTGTCTGCCTCACGATATCCCCGCCAATGAGTTCATGAATCTGGAAGGACAAAAGATCTCCACCTCACGCAATTGGGCGATCTGGGTGGATGAGTTTGTGAAGGAGTTTGACGGGGAGTATCTGCGCTATTACCTGGCAGCCAACGCTCCGGAACGGCAAGATGCTGATTTCAGCTTCAAGGATTTTCAACAGAGAATAAACGGTGAACTGAACAATGTTCTGGGGAACCTTGCTAACCGCGTATTTGCATTTGCAATGAAGCATTTTGAAGGACATATAGAACAATTAGATTTAGATGAAGAATCTCAATCAATTATAAATGAAGCAGATAAGGGAATATCAGAGATATCTGAAGCCTACCGTGACTATCAGGTAAAACGAAACACCAAAAGCATCATGGATCTTGCCCGAATGGGAAACAGGTTCTTTGATGAACGCAAACCATGGGTGGCGATCAAAGAGGATAACCAGCATGTGCAACAGACGCTTTGGGTATGCGCATCACTTCTGCAAAAGATCAGCGTGGCCATATCCCCCATTCTGCCAAAACATATGCAGAAACTGCGCGAGATGATGTCCTTGCCTCCGATAACGGCTTGGGCTGATGCCTCTGTACGGAACGATTATATCCTAAAAGATATCAAACCGCTGTTCACCAAAATCGAGGATACTGCCATTGAAGCTGAACTGCAGAAACTACACAATATGGCGAAACCGGAACAACCAGCGGAGTATCTCCCCGTGAAACCGGAAATCACCTTTGACCAGTTTTCCGCGCTTGATCTGCGCCTGGCCAAAGTGCTGGAAGCCGCAGCAGTGCCAAAAACGGATAAACTGCTGAAATTGAAGATTGACCTGGGCTTTGAGACCCGGGAGCTGGTAGCCGGAATCGCGCAATCTTACTCACCTGAAAGCATCGTGGGAAAAACCGTGGTCATGCTGGTTAACCTTCAGCCCCGCAAGATCCGCGGCATTGAATCCAATGGTATGATTTTGGCAGCTCACGATGAATCCGGTTTGCACGTTGTTCTGCCGGACGGAGGCTCTCCCGGGGCACCGGTTCAATAATGCGCAGGTTTGGACTGTTTCTGATCTTTGGGCTCTCTCTGCTCTTTGCCGCAGAGATCAGAGATGGCACACTGTATTTGGAAATCAATCTAGCCGCTTCTCCAGAACTCGTTTTTGAGGGTACAGCATTTGATCTTAGCGAAGATGACCGGCTCTTTCAGAACAGCTACAGCGGAAAAGTCCGCATTAGCGTGGTATCCCCCGAGTCCGATAACCGATACGGGTTAATCGAGAGAGTTGAATCCACAGCAGGCTATGTGGAGTCAGAAGCGGTATCCCACAGCTACTTTGCCTGGGAGGATGAGAAACTGCTGATTAAGCACGAGCATTGGTTCTTCTTGCCTGATAGTTTCCGGGATCTCGCTCAGGCACAGGCTTACGCAAGCTCGTTGAACTATCCCTACAGCCGCATCCAGTCTATTCCGATCGTAAACTCCACCCTTTTGGTGATCGATGCGAGTGGCGAAAGCGCTTATTATGAAAGCCCCTTGAAGCTAAGTTCACAAGGGCAGATTTGGCTAAACGGACTTCCCTATGAAGGGGAGTTTGTGCTCAAGATCAGAAATGGCAAGTTGGTTCTAAATCAACTGCTCCCTTTGGAAGAGTACATTGCCGGGGTTGTCCCCAACGAGATCGGTAACAATAGCCCCCCGGAAGCACTCAAAGCACAGGCCGTTGCCGCACGTTCACACGCTGTTAGCTTGCTGCTGTACAACCGGCATACCAAAGATGGCTATGATCTCTGTAGCAGCACTCACTGCCAGGTTTACAAAGGCAAGCACCTGCGCAATGCGCAAATCGTTGATGCGGTGATGCAGACAGCCGGGGAGATTATGACTGTAGCCGGTAAAGTGGCTGATGCTACATACCACAGCAGTTGCGGCGGTAAGACCGATTCCTCCCAAGCGATCTGGAAGGGAGCCTATGTGCCACACCTGAGCGGGTCCACCTGCATCCCGGAAGCAGATGAATATGATCTCTCCACCCAGCGAGGTGCGTCAAGCTGGCTGAATAGCAAGCCCGATGCATCCGGCATGAGTTCCTGGGAACAGGCTACAATGTCCTGGGAGCGTACTGTCAGCAAAGCGCAAGTGGCCAAGAACATCGGCCTGAACAGTATCCGCTCTATCGAAATCCTGGAACGGGGCAGGTCAGGCAGAATCCTGAAGCTGCGCTTCATCGGCGACCGCACGATCGTCTTGGATGGGGAATACAAAATTCGCCAAGCCTTTGGCAAGCTACCTTCATCCTTCTTCGTGTTCAAAGCAGCCCCAGGCAAAACCCTGTTCCAACCCGGCTCGGCCATAACAATCAAGGGTCGCGGTTCAGGGCACGGTGTCGGGATGTGCCAGGTGGGAGCCTTGCGCCAAGCCAGAACTGGACTAGACTATACGCAGATACTACAGACTTATTACCCTGAAACAGAAATAAATACGGATTGGATTGACGATGAAAGACCATAATGGCAGATTATTGCGCGGCAGCATAGCTGGAGACCAGTTTAGGCTGTTCGCCGCGGAAACGACCAATATCGTGCAAACCGCACGGGATCTTCACGACCTATACCCTTTACCATCCCTCCTGATGGGCAGAATGATCAGTGGCGTAGCCTTAATGAGCGGAGAGTTGAAAGCTCCGCGATCCCAGATCTCCATCCGGGTGGACGCAGAAGGCCCGCTGAAAGGAGCGATAGTAATCGCCAGCAAAGAAGGCGACATCAAAGCCTTTGCGTTTGAACCGCAGTTTTGGGCAGAGCAACCGGAAAGCAACTTCCGGGTAGGCGAACACCTCGGCAAAGGCAGCCTCAGCGTGATCCGCCAGAGCGGCTTAAAAGCTCCCTACACCGGGCGCATAGAGCTGATCGATGGCGAGATAGCATCTGACTTGGCAGCGTTTTATGATAAGAGTGAACAAACCGCAACGGCAGTGAATCTTGGAGTATTGATCGATGCTGATGCCAGAGTTCGGGCCGCAGGCGGTATCCTGATTCAGCAATTGCCCAATGCTGATCCAGAAATTGCTGAGCACATAAGCATAAACCTTGCTCAAACCCCGAATATCTCTGATCTGATGGATATGGGACTCAGCCTGGAAGACATCCTCAACAAGTTTGTGCTCAAGGGTCTGCAGTGGAAGATAAACAAAGAAACCCCCTTGCGCTATCACTGTGATTGCTCCCGAGAGCGTTTTGCCCGCGGACTGCTCCTTTTGGGCAAAGCAGAATTGGAAACCATGCTGGAAGGAATTGATCCGGTTTGCCATTATTGCAACAACAGCTATCCCTTTTCCGGGGAAGACATACGCAACCTCATAAAAAGCCTGGAAGAACATGACAAAACACTTTAGATCACTTTGCTTAATTCTATGTCTGATATCTCTTAATGCGATATCCGCACTCGTAACGGCAGACGATCTGCGTTTCCTATTGAATAAAGAGCAGTATCACTTGATCCAAAAATACGAAGCAGACTTTTTGAACTTGCGCTATTCGACGGATCGATCCGACCGCGAGAGCTTGCTGGAATATGCACAAAGAACCAAACAAATAGATCTGGCAGCAGAGCTTCACTATCTGATCGCGCGCGATTTCGGTTCTCTGGAAGACGCCCTGCAATGGCTGATCATCCAAAGCGCGGATCCGGACGAAAGCGAACTCCTGATTCGCACCACTGTGCTTAGCAACAGCTTTCCCAATCCGGTGGATTCTCTGGTTTTTGCACACTACACCACTGCCAGCGAGGATGAAGACATCGTCCACCTGATCCAAAGCCTGCCGCAATACAACGGCATCATTGAAGCCGGGGCGAAGAGTGTGATGGACGAGATATCAACTCAGGTTAGCAGTTATGACGCGCTGGAATTGATTGCCTCCTTTGAAGAAAGCTATCCCAACTCGATCTGGCACCAGGCAGCATATTATTACGAACTCTATCACCTGGCCCAATTGAAGGAATATGAGACTTTGTTCACAAGCCTGAGCGAGAAGGGACGAAGATCAGCCGCCCATGCCTATATCAGCAGTTTATTCATCCTCAGCCCCGGCTTACGCAGAGATGCCGCGGAGTTCAAGAGTAACCAAGAACTATTGAATTTGGCCTTCAGCTGTCTTGATTTTGCCCTCCAAAGCGATAGCGCTCCGGTTTTATTCGACACTTACCAAGGACAGGACTGGCAGAGCCGCGTAAGCCTGCAAATCGCAAAAGCCCATTACTACGCTTTGATCGGAACCCTCGGCCGCTTTGGTGATGAAGACGACAACATCAGGCTGTTTAACAAGCTTAGAAAGCAACAAAAGAAGGACTTGGCAATCTTCGATAATATCCGGTTTTCCAGCAACGACCGCGGAGAAGAAGCAGAACTGCATTTCTGGCGCGGCAAATACTTATCCCTGTTCAAAACCCGCAGGCTACAACATGAAGCAATCCGGGAATTCGGCCACTGCCTGATCCTGGGCTCTCCCCGCAAGCGCTATGACGACGACGCTTATGCGCTTATTGCCGGCATTCTGGCAGCACGCAAGATCAACACTGACCCTCTGGATCATTTACGCCGGGTTTTCAAGTATGAAGGAATTATCTTTGAAGACACCCATGCGCTGGACGCAAAGCGTTTTACCCGCGTTGCTTTGGCAGACCATGATAACGACGGCCTCATCGACATCCTGTTCAATGGAGCACATATATTCAAAAATCATGGTGCCTTTGAGTTACGTGCCCATCCTGACACCATGCTTGCCCTTTCCCTAAATGCCAGTGGCGGGATCTGGGCGGATTTCAACAAAGACGGACTTCTGGATTTTGTCAGCATTTCGCACAGCGCTGAAGGCAGAGGCGACGCGCTGATGAAGCAAAACAGCGATGGCAGCTTCGTGAACGTGAACCCCAAAACCGGTGATATCAACGATCTCATGCCCACGGAAGGCGTTGCTTTCGTGGATATTGACGGCAGCGGATACCCTTCTTTGTACATGGCAAATTATGAAAGCTGGCAAAGCCGCAGCGGTTATCCGGATGCCTTTTGGCACAACCAGGAAGGCTCTTTCAGCAATCGCAGCCAGAGCATGGGCTTCCTGCTCCCGCCCTACACCGATAATCCGGGGCTGGCCGGCAGAGGTGTTGCCCCCGCGGATTTTGACAACGACGGCAAGCAAGAGATTCTGGTAACAAACTACCGTTTAAACAGAAACTTCTTGTACAAACAAGCTGACACTCTCTTTGTTGATCTTGGCGCGTTGTACTCTGTGGCTGGAACAAACAAGAACGGATATTTCGGACATAGCATTGGCGCCGACTGGGGGGATTTTGATAATGACGGAGATCTGGATTTGATCATCGCCAATCTTGCTCATCCCAGGTTTATGGACATTTCGGACAAAACCATGTTGTTGCGCAATGACGGTCTGTGCAGCAGAGTCATCGCTGCCGACACCCTATATTTCTGGCAGTTCACGGATATCACCGCCCAAAGCGGGATCACCTACGATGAATTGCACGCTGAACCGCTATTCTTTGACGCGGATAACGATGGTTTTCTGGACATCTACATCACTTCGGTCTATGAAAACGACCGAAGCTATCTGTATCGCAACAATGGTGATGGCACATTCACCGACATCACTTATCTGAGTGGCGCAAGAGTATATAATGGATGGTCCTGCGCGGCGGGAGACCTGAACCGGGACGGCCTCATTGATCTGGTAATCGGCAGCGGAAGCGGCACCAAATTCCTCAGTAATGTGACCGCAGGCTCTAATCAGTCTTTGTACCTGAAGCCGGTTCACAAAGGTAATCAGGTAGAGCTTATCGAGATAGGCGAAGGGCACCAGCCTCATCCAAACAGCCCCGCTTTTGGGACCAGAGTCAAGCTCTATTTGCAAGATGAATCTGGTAAAGAGTATAGCCTGATTCGCGAGCTTAGCTCCGCCAAAGGAAGCAGCACCCAAAACGCGCCGGAGCTACACTTCGGTTTGGGCAAAGCCCGCCTGATCCGCTACGAGATTGTCGGAGGCAAACAATGAAGAACATCCGGACACACATCTTCAACCCTGTTTCCCGTTACCAGGCAGAGTTCTTGCCTGATCACATTATCAGCATAGAAGCTGGCAAAATCGTGGGCATCCTCCCATTCAAGGACTTTGATGGTGCTTGGGAAGACCAGCGCGCCTGCCTGTGCCTGCCGGGTTTGATTGATTTGCATGTTCATCTTTCTCAATATCGCATTCGTGGCTTGTATTACCCCGCCTTGTTACCCTGGCTGGAGCAAAGCGTATTCCCGGAGGAACAGCGCTCCCGCGATGCTGCTTACGCAACTGCATTAAGCAGGGAGTTCTACACCGCTCTACTCAGGATGGGGACCACTTTCTCGGTGATCTATACTGCACCATTCCGAGAAACCGCTGATATCGCCTTTGATGTTGCCAAGGATATGGGAATTCATGCAAAAATCGGAATGACCATGATGGACATGAACTCTCCGGAATACTTGCAGCATAGCACGGATTACGCCCTGAAACACAGCATCGAGCTCAACGAGAAGTGGGATGACCCCTTGCTGAGTTACATCTTTACTCCCCGCTTCGCCCCCACCTGTTCTGCTGATTTGATGCGCGAAGTTGGAAACTATGCCGCCCAAAACAAAGCGTTTATCCAAACCCACCTCTCGGAAAACCATGACGAAATAGCTTGGGTGAAAGAGATTTTTAGGAAGTCTTGCTACACCGAAGTGTATCGCGACTTCGGCATCCTGGGCACCAGAACCATTCTGGGACATGGCATTCATCTGGCCGATAATGAACTAAGCATGCTCAAAGAAAGCGGCTCCACGATTGCTCATTGTCCGGATTCGAACTTCTATCTGAAAAGTGGCGAATATCCCCTGCAAAGAATCGTTGATCATGGTGTTCCTTTTGGTTTGGGAAGTGACGTGGGTGCCGGAACATCCCTGAACATGCTCTACCATGGTAAACAGATGAATTACCGCCAGAGCAGCACAGTCGTACAACCCGCTGAGATGCTATATAGTTGCACTCTGGGCAACGCAACAATCCTGGATCTGGATGCGCGCATCGGTTCGCTTAAACCTGGAAAAAACGCGGACATCTTGTTTTACAGAGTCCCACAGGGGCTGCAAATCGGAGAACATAGCCTGGGTCAGCTCTTCTTTAGCCATGATGATTTCACTTTGACTAAAGTTCTGGTTTCAGGCAATAGCATGCTTGAGAATCGTAACTAAATCAGGCTGTCGCGTCAGAAAAGCATTTCTATACTTTAAATGCATCATGCGCATATTGTTATATCCTACTTTTCGCTCCCTGTATATACCCCCCTGCTCAATATAAAGGGGTTTTGGAATCCTTCTTGCATTCAATAGTGTTGCCGGTGCCACGTCAATTGATTGACAGGGCATTTTGAGCATAGATTTTGTGGAATATTAATTAAACATAAGGAGATGCCTGTGAAACAGATAACACTTATTATGCTATTGCTTTGCGCGATTGCCATATTACCTGCAGCATTGATGTGGGAAGATGCGGTCGCGATCCGCCAAGGTGTAAATATCGAGTGGTTCCGCACCGGTACAGAAACCAATGATGGTGGAGCGATATATGTTTGGAGTGATACCAAACTTGGAGAACGCGATTTGTGGGCTCAGAAAGTTGATGCTTCCGGAAATATGGTTTGGCCGGAACCATTATTGGTAGACGGTAAACCGGATCGCCAAGAAGATCCGGTGATCACCAAATCTTCAGATGGAAACTATATCATTGCCTGGATCGACTTCTTTGACGATCTGGACGGAAATGTATATGCTCAAAAGATCAACAACCAAGGACAGCTTTTGTGGCAGGAAGGTGGAGTGCCGGTTTGCACACTGCCCGGAATGCAGCTTGGGCTGAACATGGAGCCTGATCTTGCCGGTGGGGCTTTCATTATCTGGGGCGATAGCCGTAATCCCAGCAAAGACCTTTATGCCCAACATATTTCTTCCAGCGGTGCCCCCCTGTGGACGGTTAACGGCATCCCAGTGGCAAACGGACCCGGGGACGAGATTCAAAACACCATGCTCCCCGATGGTCAGGGCGGTATGATGTTGGCCTATACCCACACCTATGTGGGCGATGCCAATATCTACGCCAAGCACTACGATGCAGATGGCAACATGACTTGGGATGCCCCGCTTGGTCTTGCCATTGCTACCGGCAACCAAACCGGTGTACGTATGGCAGCCATTGGCAACGGGGAATTTATCTTCACCTGGACCGATCAACGCAACAACGACCCCGATATCTATGCGCAAAAAGTAAACATCGCCGGACAAATGCTCTGGTCCGATCCCTTTATAGTTTATTCTGATCAAAGCGCCTCGATCCCTGCTCCGCAGCAAAATCCCCGCATCCAGGCTACTTCCGACAACGCGGCCGTGATCGTCTGGGAAGATTTCCGCCTTGATTCACAGAATGCGGATCTCTTTGCCCAAAAGCTGGCTGCCGATGGCACAAAGCTTTGGGGTGAAAGTGGGATTGCCGTATCAACCGCTGATTTTGCCCAGATCGGACAGCGGATGGCTTCCGATGGCAATGGTGGTGTGTATATCGTTTGGGACGACCTACGCAATGGCAATAGCCCCAACGATGACGTTTATGCTCAACACCTGAATGCCGCTGGAGAAGCTTTGTGGACTGCCGGTGGCAAAGCTATCTGCACCATGCCAAACGAACAAAATGGCGGCTTGGTAAAAGTCTCCGGTAGCAATGTGTTTATCAATTGGATGGACAACCGCAACGGCAGCATCGGTATCTATTATCAGGTACTAAATCCCTCTGGCACGACCATGTTGGCAGATAATGGCGTACAGGTTTTCTGGGGGCTTAGTGGAGACACTCCGAAAGGTGAATATAAGATCGTGGCTCGTAGCAATGATACTGTAATCCTTTGGCAGGATACCCGGTTTGCCAATGAAGGCTACCGCATATATTACCAAATACTTACACAGGACGGCCAAACTCTTCTGGAAACCAATGGCAGAACCGTTACGCTGGATGGTGTCGGCAGCCAATACAACCCTCAGGCAGTTGTTACCGAAGATAACCATGTGGCAATCGTCTGGACTGATGATCGCACCGGTGCCTCAAACATCTACGCGCAGCTCCTCTCTCCAAGTGGAGAGAGACTTTGGGGCGACAACGGAATCAAGGTCACTGACGACGATCCTCTGAGCCAGGTAGACCCCCGCATCAGCTATTTCAACAACTCCTTCTACATTGGCTGGTCCAGCTGGGATTTGGTCGGCACCAGATTCCGCTACCACGTCTATGGTCAAAGAATTGAAAATGATCAAAAACAATGGGGTCCTTCCGGCAAAATGATTTCCGTGCTTACCGGAGCTGCTTTGCAGGAAGAAACTAAACTAACCCAGATCGTGGACGATACTTACGTCTGGCACAGAGTGAATCCTACTACAAACAAACAGACCGTTTGGGCGAAACGGGTAAACTCTGATGGTGACGCAGCTACTGGTTGGACTGCGGAAGGCCTGATGCTCACAGATATCAGCACCATGACCGTGCAGCTCTCCCCCGTAGCCCAACGCACTCCTCAGGGTATATATGTAACTTGGAGAGACATGCGCAACGGGATGTTGCAATACTTTAGCCAACACGTATCCAGAGACGGTCAACGCTTGTGGAACCCTGCCGGTGTGAGCCTCGCAAACAGAGGTAACGAACAGGAATTTGCCTCGGTCAGCGTTGTCCACAACGGCATCGTAACAACATGGTGCGAAAACGTTAATGGCATGCACGACATCATCGCAAAGAAATATGACTTTGCGGGAACTGACCTCTGGGGTGAACTGGGCTACTTTGTAATCGAAAAGGACTCCACTCAGACCAATCCCACTACAGTCGGATTCCCCGGAGCCGGTACGATGATTGCATGGGCAGAGTTCATGGCCGAAGACAGCGATATCTATTATAACTATATGAATGCAACCGGAGAACTCGTGCTTGGTACTTTTGGCCAGGTACTTTCAAACGCGGGAAAAGCACAGTATGAACCACTGGCAGTGGAACTGGACAACAACGCGATAGTAGTATGGGCAGATGGCCGGAGTAGCGGAAAAACAGAAATCCTGGGCTTGTACGCCATGCGCGTGAACAACGAAAGCGTTTCCAATAACGATGCCGTAGCACCGCAAGTATTCCGCCCTACCCTAAAACAAAACTATCCGAATCCGTTCAATCCGAATACTTCCATCGCACTTAGCATGCCTAAGCAAGATAACATCAGATTGAACATCTACAACGCCAAAGGTCAGCTGGTAAAGACCCTGTTTGATGGCAACCTGGAACGAGGCGATCACAGCTTCAACTGGGATGGAAAAGATGCAAACGGTGCGACCGTGGCAAGTGGCGTGTATTTCTACTCCGCTATCAATGCCAAAGGCACCCAGAGCCGCAAAATGGTGCTGATGAAATAGTTAACTGAATCACATAAAACATCTCTAAACCCCGGATATCCTCCGGGGTTTCTTTTTTATCCAAACTGGGATCAAGCTATTCTAAAGCCCAGATTATCGCATGAGCAAAGCAATATAACAGCTCAATATCAAGAAAAATTCAGGTTGATACGGAGCCGAAGGATGCGGGCATTCTCTCATATTCATCCGGCACTTCGCGCGGCACTGTACCGCTCTTGACATCAATAATCGAGAATTTCTACATAGAAAATGTTTGACATCTTTATAATCTGTCTATGCTTGAACAGGTAACGGTATTGGTAGAGTTTTTATGATGCCAGATAAGCTATCAATGTTCTTACAGTCAATAGTTGTGGCATCTGCGAGGCAATATCTTTCGCAATTGCCGGTCTTGTGTAATAACCTAAATCATGATGGAGGTTTATCATGAAAAAAGCACTTTTGCTTCTATTTTCGATTTTGCTGACGTTTATGTTGATTTCTTGCGACAAGGACAAGGACAAGCCTGATGACGATATTGAAACAGTTGTATCAAGCGTTGCCAAGGCGATCACCGAACAGCAGTCGGCAGCCATAACCGGGATAAGCCCGACACAGATTATGATCACTGCCCCTTCTGGAAACAGCGGTTACCAAGTGGGAGATATCATGGTCTCCGCTCCAACAGAGCTTGCTCCGGATGGATTCCTCAGGCGTGTAACATCAGTAGCTCAGGAAGGCACGGAAGCAATCTTGGGCACAGAACAAGCACGGCTAACCGATGTCTTTGAACAGGTCAACATTGTGCAAGAGCAAAGCTTGAGAACCACAGATATCAGGAAATCAGAGTTCCTTGCCAAAGGAATACGCATGGCTCCTGATTCCAAAGATCCTCTGACATTCAATTACACGCTGAACTATACAAATTCTGAAGCAATTCCCGGAACTACTATCAACGTTACCGGTGGCTTGCAACTGAATATGGGCTATGTGTTTGAGTTTAGAACCAGGCTGGGACAAGGGCTTACATACCTCAAAGGAGGCGCTTTCATCACCGAAGAATCCGAATTGCAGCTTGATGTCCAAACAAGTATTTTCAGCATTGAGGAGTCCATTGAACTGGCAAGCCACGAGTTTCAACCGATCATCTTTTTTGTGAGTGGCTTCCCGATAGTAATTGTACCCAAAGTTGTAATTGTATTGAACATCGATGGGCAAGGAAGCACAAATGTAAGCACCCGGGTGGAAACCAGTGCCTCCGCTTCAGCGGGATTGATCTATCAGAATAATGCCTGGGAACCCTTTCAGAGTAAGGAGATTAGCTTTGGCTGGGATCCTCCCACACTCCAGGGTAGCTTTGCCACGGAGCTTGCGGCCGGACCACGGTTGGAAATGAATCTCTATGGCGTTGTGGGACCCTTTGTGACAGGCTTTGGTATTCTGGATCTGGAAGCCAGCTTGCAAAACGACCCCTGGTGGGTGCTAAACGGTGGCTTCCGGGCAGATGCCGGGATCCACATGGACATCATCGCCGACATTCAGGACTATGTTCTACAAGGGATAATCGATCATCGTCAAACTCTGGCAGAAGCAGAAGGAGTGATCACCGGGCGCATTGAGGGATCTGTCTTCAACGCCTCAAACAATTCCCCGCTATCCGATGTTACGGTGGAAATGCGCAAGGTCAGTACCCCCACCGTTGTCAGCTACACCACTACAACTGCGGCAAATGGAAGTTTTGGCATCGATGTAGCTGCGGGAATATACAATGTTGGATTCAGCAAGCCCGGCTTCATCTCTGCTACGCAGTATGACGTCGGGATATCCGGTTTTACCACAAATCCGATTCAAACTGTGCTACAAATCGACGAAGCGTATCAAGGCATCGGCACGATCAGTGGTTTCATCATGAGTGCGCTCACCAACATCGGGGTCGAGAACGTCAATCTGTTCTTGCGGGCCGGGATAAACAATGTGACCGGGACCGTCGTTTCCAGCACTCAGACCGCTGCCAACGGAGCCTATTCGTTCAGCGAAGTCGATGCTGGCAACTACACTGTCAGCAGCTCCCGCGATGGGTATTTGAATACCAGCTTCAGTGTGATCTGCCTGGGCGGGCAAGATACGCAAAATCAGAACGCAATCATTACTCCAGAAATGGATGCCAACGAAGTGCGGATCGTGCTAACTTGGGGAGAAACTCCCAGAGATCTGGATTCCCATCTCACAGGACCGATACCCGGCTCGGAAGATAGATTTCATGTGTACTTCTCCGCTAAGGAATTTTACCATAATTCCGAGCTGTATGCCATGCTGGATATCGATGACGTGTCTTCATATGGTCCGGAAACAACTACCATCTATGTCCAAACTCCAGGATTATATCGCTTTAGCGTTCATGATTGGACAAATGGCGGGAGCACCAGCAGCTATGCGCTTTCGAATTCTTCCGCTCAAGTGATGGTCTGGCGGGGTAATTCCCATGTGCAAACCTTCCACGTGCCGAATAGCCAAATGGGAACGGTGTGGACGGTTTTCGAGATGGCAGGAACCCAGATTGTTCCGATAAACGAGCTAAGCAACAATACCGACTATAAAGCCGGTGATGTGGATTGGAACGCTTTGCCCCAGAAGAGATAATTCCCAATATCAAAATAGCCGATGCTTTATGGGCATCGGCTATCTTTTTGATATAAGACACAGTATCGTTCTATGCCAATCTTAGCTCCGCGATGATCTCCGCCATGATGCTAATGGCTATCTCATAAGGGCTTTGGCTGCCGATTCTCATTCCGATCGGAGCATGTACTTTGGCTAAAGTCTCTGTAGTAAAACCTTGTTTTGGGAGGGTTGCAAAGGTCTGCGCTACCTTGGTTTTGCTGCCGATCATGCCCAGATAGCGGCTCTCTTGAGTCAGGCATTGCTGCAAGACTTCCTTGTCGTGCACATGCCCGTGAGTCATAATCACGATCCATGAATGAGGCCCGAAATCTACTACAGCGCTAATGTTAATAAAATCACTGTAACGCTTTTCATGATAGCAATCTAAAGGTGCCGTCCGCAAAATGTCCTCACGGTTGTCGATGAGCCGTACCCGGAACCCGCAGAGCTTTGCCAATTGCCCCAGGGCTTTGCCGCAGTGCCCGGCTCCGATAATGAAGAGGTGATTCGGGTTGAACAACGGTTCGATAAATACTGAGGCTGATCCCCCGCAGATCATTGAGGTTGAGCTATGCTCTGCAAGATCGCCCTGACCAAGATCAAAGCTAAGCTGCAAAGGGGCTGAGGGGGTTTTCTCTCTCACGAAAGCGATGATTTTGTGCTCCATGTCTCCCCCACCCAGATTCCCGTGAGCGAGTCCATCAGTGGATATCAGCATTTTCATGCCTGCTCTTGCGGGAGACGACCCATCTGTCTGCACAATGAAAACCTGCCACAAAGGCTGATTTGTTTCATTGTATTCCAAGAGTTTGTGGTAATAATCAGTTGTTTCCATGTTTGCCTCCAAAAAGGATTTGATACAAAGCTATCGAGCTGGCAACGCTAACATTCAGCGAGTTCTTCCACCCTAAAACCGGCAAATGGACGATCTCATCACATTCTTTCAAAACTGCGGGGTCGATGCCCAGGGCTTCGTTTCCCACCACTAATGCCAGAGGCATCGCAAAATCCACATCAAACACTGATCCGGAGGGGTCAGCAGTTTCCAGCGCGTAGATCCGGTAACCATTTGCGCTAAGGGCTTTAACTGCATCCAGAGTACTGTCCGCGTGGCTCCATTTTACTCTGGAACATGTACCGAGCGCGGTCTTCTCCATGTTTGGATGCCGGGGATCCGGGCTGATGCCGCAAAGCACAAGCTCGCCGATCGCGAGGCACTCGCACACTCTGAACAGTGAACCGACGTTGAACACACTACGCAGGTTATCTGCTACCACCGTGATCTGAGCGGCGGCTGCCAAGTGGACGGGATCCGCTTCCACAGAGCCGTCTCCCACTCTCAGCAATATCTGATCATCCTTGACCATTGCATCACTATGGTATTGCGCCAATGCTCTTAACAACCGGTGAGGGTCTTGGGGCAAGTCCTGCACGAGATCTTGCATCTTGGGCGGCAATGCCTGCTTGCAAAGGGCTTTCAAGCTCTGGATCTGCTCGATTAGCTGGGTTCGGTATTCCGCGTTTGCCAGGTTCTGCTCCAGCTCCTTCAGCAGCTTGGCAATCGCCTTCAATTGGGCATCAAAGCTGAAGTTACAGAACTTTTCCCGGCTGTATGTGGCTTTGAATCTCACGGATAGAAACGCCTGATCAGCTCTGCCGCAGTCAGGATGTTTTCGCAGATGTAGTCCGGCCTGACGTCACCGCAGTTCGACATCATCTTTTGGAACTCTTCCCTGCCATTCCCGGTTTGCAGCAAAATGCTCTTCATTCCCGCATTGTGGGCAAAACCGATGTCCGTGTCCCTGTCGCCAATCATGAAGGACGCCCCGGGGTCGAAGCTGAAATCTTGCCGGGCTTGTTTGAATAGCCCGATGCCGGGTTTGCGGTCTTCATGATGAATATTATAAGGCTCCACAATGCCCTCTATGTGATATGGAGAGAAATAAATGCCGTCCGGCTTAACTCCACCTTCTGCCAGCAGATCAAGCATCTTCTGATGCACCTTGCTGAGTTGTTCCAAGTTTAGCAAACCGCGGGCGATTCCGCTTTGGTTTGTAACGATGAAGAGCAGAAAGCCCATGTCCTGCAAGATGCGAAGCGCCTGAGCGCTTTCCGGATACAAATGATAAATCTCGGGATCTTTGATGTAGCCAAATTTGTCCGGGCTGATCGTGCCATCCCGATCCAGAAATATAGCGCGTTTAATATCTTTTACTGTCACGTGTTTGAAACCTCAGGGCATCCGGGAATTGAGTGTTGAAGAACAAAATCCGGTAATCCCAATATTCGTTGCGTTTGGAGAAGGAAAGATCCAGCTTCCAGCAGTGCAAATCCCTGATCAAGCGGATGCTCTGCGAGATCAGTTGCTGATCCTTCAGATTGTAGTAGTTAGAATAGTTCAGGCTGAAGTTTTTGCTCAACTTCAACGAGGCGTTCAAGCGCAAGTTTTGGCTGCTGCTTTTTAGAAGATTTTCCGGGGCGTGCAGGTCATGGTTGATGTCCATGCTCCAGGTTTCGTTGGTAAGCGATGCCACCGGTGCTTGAGGCTCTTCACTGAAAGAATCAAAGCTGCGGTTCTTGGCTGCCGGGAAGTAATCAGCATAGGGGGCGGAGCCGCTAAGGGAAAGCCCCTGAGAGAAGTAGTAGTTCCCCAGAGCAAGCCCTTCCGGTCCGATCTCATAGGGCTTTTGCACCATGCTGAGGCGGTTGCTATAGCCCAGGCGCATCCCATCCAGTTTAAATTGCTGGTGCTGAACTGCGCCCAAATTCATCGTACCCGGTCTGAAGGCAAAACTGTGGCTGATATCGCCAAACTTCTTGTCTTCCTGATACAGGTTCGCCGCTATCCGGGAATCCCAGGAAAAGAGATCATTGATCTTGCGCTCCGTATTGCCGCTTCCCAGTTTCAATTGCCACTTCTGGGCCAGGGAAAAGCTCAGGTTGGCTTGTTTCTCGTTGCTTCTTAGGGACACCCCGCCAAATCCGTAGTAAACGCTGTTTTCGGAATGATCCGGCACAAAGCTGAGCCCCACCGAGGGCGTGAGCACGTGCCTGAGGGACTTTATCGTTCCCGAGTTGAACGCGCGCATGCCATACATGTTGAAGCTGCCGTTCAGTGAAGCCGAATAGTCGTTGCCTCTCACCCACTTTTTGTCCTCACGATCGCGGTCAAACCATGCTTCAGAATAATCAACGCTCTGCCGCAGATTTAACCACCCGCGGTAATTATAGTTGTTGGACAGCCCGATCGCGTGCTTCATGCCCAGATGATGTTCCACCAGATACTTATCCGGGTTATTGGGATCAACTGTGTTTGCCCAGATGTAATCCATCAATGAAGGATCGGGATCCAGAATCGAGCCGGTGTGATCCAAGCGGTAGTTGTAATAATATGAGATGTTTGAGTACCACGCATCAGCAGGAAGCCGCAAGAGTTCATACAGCGGACGGGTGCTGACACTCCAGCTCACGGAGGGCAGGTTCAGGCTGGCCGTATCGTTGATCAGATCTTGGTTATACAGCGCTCCGGCATTGAAGTATGTAGAACCAATCGGCTTGCGGTAGGCGATGCTGGAGTTCAGCCGTTGCGCCAGGGATTCATCCACCGAGTCGCTGCTTTCCCAGATTCTCTTGTTGCTGATAAAATCCAGTGAGACATCAAGGGCGGATTTCTCCGGAAGATCATGATGATGATTTGCTCTCAGAGACCAATCATTGACAGTCGTGGAACCTCCAGAGTTCTTCTGGAAGTTTGCTCTGAATGAGCCATTGTACAAATAGCGCATGGTATATACCGAAGTGAAGTTTGCTTTCCACCCCGTTTTCTCCATCAGATCCATACCCAGGCTAAAATCCGCATAATCCTTGTATGGATAGTAATACGCCAGATCGCGGATGTATTTGCCATCCACGTTGTTATAGCCCGGTTCGGGAATCAGAAAGCCGGGATGCCGGCCACGCTTGATGCTCATGGTCACAAAGGGGAAATAGAAGATCGGCAGATGGTTCACATAGGCCAACACATGCTTACCCACCACCTTGTCGCGCTGATAGATGCGCATGTCGCGAGCCCAAAACCAATAGCTGGGTTCTTCCAGATCGCAGGTGGTAAAGCTACCGCCATCGATGTCGTAGGTGCTGGGACCAATCTTGCGAATCTCATCCCCGCTGTAATAGCCATTTTCGATGAAGCTGAGCCCCCGATGCAGCAACCCGGTTTGGCTGCGCACATCATAACGAACGTCCTCTCCGATCAGCAATTGCTCTCCATCCTGCATCCTGGTTCTGCCCATCGAAGTGGCCTGTTCCCGTTTCAAATCCAGATACAGAGAATCCGCGAGAATGCGGGAATTGCCGTAGTCTATGGAAGTATTGCCATATAGCCAAATCTTCTCTTCCTCGTAATACGCGCGAATGCTATCCGCCGCGTAAAACAGAGAATCAAGCCGGGTTTGCGGCTCGAGCTCCACCTCCAGGCTATCTGCCAAAGACGCTGGATCGGTGGAACTTACATCCTCAATAGAAGCGGGCGCAAGCTCCCCCTTGCCACTTTGCGCGGCAAGCAGACAAATGGTCATTAGCAGACACAGGAGAAGGATACTCTGTTTTATCATCTTTGGCTTTACTCAATTATTTCAGACGCCAATCGTGTCAAGGATTTCCCGGCGCCGGCAACCCTCTGCATCGGGGATATTGATTTTCAACAGCCAGTGTGCCCCACCTCTCATTCTCTTGAATACCTCTTGAGTCAGACTCAGGAGCTCTTCAAGCGGGTGACAAGTGGCGCAAAAGCTACAAAAGGGCTGAAACTACTGGAGCGATATGCCCAGAACCTGATTGAGCCGACCTTCCCGCTGGTGAGGCGTCAGGACTTCTTTCAGTCCATCGGCGCAGAAAGCATTCTGGGCAAACCGCAAAACGGACGATCCGCAGACCGCCCGTTGCAATTCAGCTTTGCTTATTTGCTAAAAGAGCAATGCGCTCTAAAAGCAGTTTGGATCAGAATCATTGATAAACCGCGATAACCTTGAAGAAGCGGGCATTAACGGGAGGATTCAGGTTCATCGTGGTGCCCGGCATACTGATCGCGTCCCAGTGTAGGGCATCAGGTGTATCGGCGAAATAGATAGTGTATAAGTTCGCACCGGGAACGGGATCCCAGGTGAGCTGTAAAGCACCATCCACATTGATGATCCGCACGTTTTGCGGGCTATCCAGACTCAGCAGAATATACTCATAACAGCCGATGTCCGGCAGTTCACGCAGAGTGCCGTTGATATCAAAAGGCACTTCCGGTAAGACAACACCGGCATTGATGGCGGGAGAGCCATTTTGCAATATGAAGCTGTCAGCTTCCAGCATGGGATCGGTGTACATCGAGCTCATATCACCAAAGGTGCTTCTGTATGCCGCAAGGTCAGCAATGGGAGTGGTATTCAGCAGCACAGGCACTCCCGACGGTAGTGTCTCAAAGGTTGGTGTA
>DHVK01000054.1 GCA_002412625.1 Cloacimonetes bacterium UBA5210 | reverse complement strand
TTTTCTGTCGATTACCCGCCAAAGGCCATTTTGCTCCCCACAGCACTTATTCACCTATGCAACAAGCACCAAACCCCAAGGTTCCCCCCATTCATCAAGATCAGATAAAGCTGATTTCAAGCTGTGATTATCGGGTGCGCGCAGCATAATCTCAGCTCAATTTCCGGATAAAACCGAGGCAATAAATGCGGCGTGGAAGCTGTATGTGGATGGTCCTCAGGCCAAGCTCCGGATCAATCTTAGCAAAATCTTTACATATCGGGAATACATTATCATACAGGAACATACGCCGCTAACCAGATTTTTTCAGCCTTTATCTGGATATTTGGGTTAAGGAATTGATCCACACGTAATATGCCCGATCCAAAGGCATTAGTTTGTTTTGTTGTGTCGGCTATGGACACTCTGGCATTTTCAACCATTTACCGGTCGCATCCTCGTGTTTGAGAATCCAGGTAATGCTTTCTCCGCCATTACCAGCTTGGTTTCAAGCCCCCCGGCTTTCATGAGGGCAGGGGAACGGGCTACAAAGGACAAGATATCCATTGTTCGAACAATTGTTCAAACTGAAACCTGAACAATCGCCAGCTGCTCCCATTTGCGCGTCCCTTAGCTTCCGATCCCCGCAAGGGCTTCCAGCTCACCGATTATCGAGCCATGCTTTTTCTTGCTGAATCCCAGTCTATCCAGCTTCTCCCTATGTTGCAAAAGCTGCGCGCAAGTAACAATGCCTTGTGCCATTAGCGCCTTTTTTTCGTTGAGATTCAGATTGCTCAAAATCGTGATGGGAAACATCTTTTCTCTCTCTATCACGTCTTTCAGCGCATGGTTGCGGGGGTAATCCCAACCCATCAGATGGATTCCTTTACGCTTGCTGTAGGCGATGGAATCCGGGGAAAAGCGTCCATTTGTTACTATCCAGGCAGTGAAGTTGAGGCCTTGGTTCATCTCGTCCTGCTGCAATTTCTCAACGATATCATCAACCCGGGAATGTACGTAAAGCGGGACCTGAATGCTCACGCTATGTCCCTGTTTGATAGAGAACTTACACTCTGCCAGGATGTGTTCCTGATCCTTGTTGGCGATGACGTCCATTTCGTGATAAATGGATGCACCTTCCATCACAATTCCTACCATTACTTCATAACCCCAGCGCCGAAAGATTTCACCTATAAAATGCTCGAAGGGAAAGCCGCTGGGTCCCATATCAATAATGGCCTGCTTCAATTTGTAGAGTAGCGCGCCAGATGTGCTTATCCGCTTCAGGATGCTGAAGGCGCGTGAATAGAGTTTGCGGGTGGTAACACCTTCATGCACCCAGTTGTGGATATCATTTACCACTTCGGTGATAGCATCTTCCTTGGCGCCGGCATTTTGCAGTGATGCTTTCAGCTTGTTTATATCAAACGGCTCTGTATGCCCGGAGGCTTTTGTAATCATGACTTCACGGGTGTTCGCGCTATCTTCCATTGTCTGTTCCTTTTGTTATTATCTTTAAAGTAATGTATTTTTCCAGCTCCACAATCACAAAAACCAATGCTCCCGCGGCCAGGGGATAGAGCCAATAGCCCAGAGGGATGGGCCGGGTGTCGAAAAATGTATTCATAAAGGGCAGATACACAAACGCCATTTGCACGAGGATCAAGGACCCTGCCGCGATGAACACATATTTGTTGTTGAAAAAGCCTTTTCCGATGGCAGAATGCACAAATTTCCGGCAATTGAACAGGTAAAACAGTTGCCCGGCAATCAAGGTACTCACCGCCACAGTCCGCGCGCTCGACACGTCCAATCCCTGGTTTTTCAGATAACCAAAAATGCCCAGGGTAAAGCCTCCGATAATTGCGGAGACAAACACGATACGCCAGATGAAGTACTTGCCCAAAAGCGCTTCACTCGCTCCCCGGGGAGGACGCTGCATCACACTGGATTCCATTGGCTCAAACGAAAGCGCCAGCGCCAGCGTTACCGCCGTCACCATGTTTACCCATAGGATTTGCGCGGGTGTGATGGGGATTACCAGCCCCAGAAAGATGGCCAGCATCAGCACCAGCGATTCTGCCAGACTGGTGGGAAGAATGAAGAGCAAGGCCTTGCGGATGTTGTCATAGGCGGTGCGACCCTCTTCTATGGCGCTCACGATCGTGGCGAAATTGTCATCCGCCAAAACCATTTCCGAAGCATCTTTTGCCACTTCGGTGCCTTTGATGCCCATGGCAATGCCGATGTTAGCCTTCTTCAAGGCCGGGGCATCATTGACGCCATCGCCGGTCATTGCGCACAGATGGCCGTTTGCCTGCAGAGCCTTTACCAGCCTCAGTTTATGCTCCGGGCTGGTGCGGGCATAGATGTCATATTCTTCCACCACGGTCAGCATCTCTTCGTCGCTCATCTGCTCCAGTTCCATCCCCGAAAGGGATTTTTTGCCGTCTCCGATACCGAGTTGTTTACCGATTGCCATCGCGGTGATGGCGTGATCGCCGGTAATCATTTTGGTCTGAACTCCTGCACTCCGGCATTCCTCGATCGCGGCGATTACCTCTTCCCGGGGAGGATCGATGATGCCCACGAAGCCCAGAAAGGTGAATCTGCTGTCCAGATCTTCAATGTTTATCTCAGTTCTGTCTTTCTCGCTTTCACCAAAAGCCAGACCCAGCAGGCGATGCCCTTCTGCGGCTTCCCCTGCCATGCTTTGCGCCCAATACTCTTCATCGACCTCAGTCTCGCCCCCTTCAGTAAATTGCTTGCTACAAAGCTCCAAGATGCGTTCCGGGGCTCCAGAGAGAAACAGATACATCCCGCCGTCCACTCGATTCAACGATGCCATGTATTTGTGGTCCGATTCAAAGGGAATGGTGTCGATCCGCTCTGGCTTGAAGTCCTTCAAGCCTGCCTTATATGTCATTGCCAGCAAGGCTCCTTCGGTGGGCGCGCCGGTTAGCTCCCAGTTGCCTTCTTCATCCTTGCCAATCTCCGCATTGTTGCACAAACGGGCGGTGCGCAGCAATTGCCAGAGCACTTTGTCTGCTTCGGGATCCACCTCTTTGTCTGCAGATTTGAACTTCCCCTCCGGATTGTAGCCCAGACCCTCTATCTGATAGCTTTTTTCGGCTGTGATGATCGTTTTTGCCGTCATCTCGTTGCGCGTCAGCGTTCCGGTTTTATCCGAGCAGATCACGTCAACCGCGCCCAGGGTCTCCACCGATGGTAATCTGCGGATAATGGCGTTGCGCTTCGCCATACGCTGTACACCCACCGCCAGGGTGATCGTCATAATCGCGGGCAAGCCCTCGGGAATGGCAGCCACGATGAGTCCGATGGTCGCGAGAAACAAATCCGCCAGACTGTAATCTCTGAAAAAATACGCAAAAGCAAAAAAACCGGCAGCTACCAGCACAATCACCACCGTCAGCCACTTACCCAGCTTGGCGATTTGCTGCAAAAGCGGTGTTGTCATGGTTTCCACCGCGGATATCATCTGATTGATCCTCCCGATCTCCGTTTCGGCTCCGGTATTTACCACCACCCCGGTGGCTTTGCCATATACCACCACGGTGCCAGAAAAGGCCATGGAAAGCTGATCTCCGATGATGGCTGCCACATCCACCGGCTCGGTGATTTTGTCAACCGCCATGGACTCTCCCGTAAGCGGTGATTCTTCCACCCGGAAGTCCTTGGAATGTATCAGCCGAATGTCCGCGGGAACCTTTTCACCGGATTTCAAATGAACGATATCGCCGGGGACAAGCTCTTCAGAATCTATGGTCTGCTTTTCTCCGTCGCGCGTCACAACCGCCTCCAGGGATAGCATTTTGCGAATGCTCTCCAGCGACCGTTCCGCCTTTCCTTCCTGGATGAACCCGATGAGCGCGTTGATCACAACAACCCCCAAAATAACCCAAGTATCTACCCAGTGCCCCAACAGCGCGGGGATCACAGCCGCAACTAATAATACATAGATCAATACGTTATGAAACTGCGTCAACAGCCGCATGATCCAGCTGCGTTTCTTGGCTTCAGGGATTACGTTGCGTCCATATTTTTGGGTACGTTCGCCTACTTCCTGGCTGTTCAAGCCCGTATCCGCGTCGCTATTCAGTTTGGCAAGCGCCGCTTCGGCGTCCATGGCATGCCACTTCGTATTGTCTATCGGTCTGTCTTGTGGTTTCACTTTTCGTTCCTTTCAAAATGTTATCTACCTGCGGAAGACAGGATTCTCTGGCTGATGCTGCTCTTTGGGTCCTGTTTATCAATTTGCTGCCAAGTAGTCTGGCTATTTTCCCCTGAATCGCCTGAATTTCGTGCTGGATGCTTACGAATAATATGCACCTGATAATATGCACCTGAAAACACTTCAGGGATAACTCAAACGGTTGATTGCATTAAGTCTCACAAGAACAATCCCCGTCAAGGAATTTATCGCCTATAGCAAAACCCTAAGCCCTAAGAGTCATAGGCTACGCAGAGAGCTGGGATGTATCCGCGGCTTGGCAGGCAATACCGGGTTGGTCGATCATTGACAGAAAAACGGCTCAGAGAGACGTGTTCCGATAGGAGCTCGTTTCTCCCGAAACGTTTNNCGTTTTTCTGTCAGACAGCACCCAACTCAAAATAAACAGCACCAACTCATAGACAGCACCAAACTAGTTTTAAGCCCGGTTTGGGCAATAGGTTTCATTTGACCTTGCGTGTCTTATATGATTACCAATATCTTACACGGTAATATGGAATCAAAATCAGGGGTTGAACCCATGCATAGCCTGATTCCAAGCCACCCTTTAAGTTATATCCGCAGAGACAGATACAATTGCTGGCTTCAACTCCGGTGCATGATTTGAGTTAATTGCTTGACGAGAAATGGGATTAGGAATCCAATGCCTTTGGAAGAAATAATTGTAGGAAGGAAGGTGCAGTTTAAATCTTTCTTCTTTCAAGAGATATTAAGAATCACACCTTAAAGATAACGGGGTGGATTGGAGTCCTAACGAAGGAATCCACTTCATCATTCATTATAATGTCAGACATACAAAACCCTGTATTAATCAGGAGGATCGATGAATAAGCATTTGTTGTTTACGCTGGTCGTGGTCAAATAAGGAGTTGTGATGAAGAAACTAATATTATCGATAACGTTGCTCCTGCTATTTGCAGGCATATTGCCGGGACAGACTTGGATTCGATACTATCTATTTGATGATCTGTGTCCAGGTCCCCATGACAGTGCGAGTTCCGAAGTCTGCAACGTAATCCCTGCTATTGGGGGTGGTTATTTATTACAAGGATATGTCGAGTTTGCTTGGGGGGATATTCATGCTTATGAAGATAACGTATTCTGGAAACTAGACGAAAATGGCGAAATTGTTTGGAGAAGAACGGGGGGGGGAAACTTCGCGTTTAACAGTATAGTCTCCAATGGTATTGACAGGTACTATTGCATAGAATATGATAACATGAATGTTTTCGATGCTGAGATGAACATGATAGCCCATTATATATTCCCTACTGTAAATGGCTNNGTTTAATGTAATCTGGCAGAGTGATCCTTTCTGGGCTCATGGTTTTCATTTTCGTGCTATAGAGCCTTACGAGAATGACTGGGTTGCAGTTACACAAAGAAGTTTTTCGCAATTTGATGCTGTCGGAGACTCGATATGGACAGTTATTGACAGCGTAAACTTAACCAGCTTCTTTGATGTTGCTGTATCCTATAATGGTACAATTTACAGCCTCACTAGAGACGTAATCGGATACAAGGTTGTACGCGTCTGTTTGACTACTCAGTCATTTGAGGTAGTGGCAAATATCAATCCATTAAGCGGTAACAGTCCCAATCAATCGATTAGCTGTTTGCCTAATGGCAACATAGTGTATACTGGTAGAACCAGTACCAATCAGTTACT
>DHVK01000006.1 GCA_002412625.1 Cloacimonetes bacterium UBA5210 | reverse complement strand
TGATGATGCGTTTCACATCCAGCCCCGCGATTCTGCCGGCATCTTTGGTAGCTTGCCGCTGATCGTCATTAAAATATGCCGGAACCGTGATCACGGCTTCGGTAACGGTGGTTCCCAGATATGCTTCCGCGGTTTCTTTCATGCGGGTAAGCACCATCGCGGAGATTTCCTGTGGGGTGAAATCTTTATTCTCGCTGTCGATATGCACCGATGCTTGATTTTTGACCCCGGATTTTACTTTGAAGGGTACCTGCTTGATCTCTTCGCCCACTTCGCCGTAAGAACGGCCCATAAAGCGTTTAATCGAAAACACCGTGTTTGTGGGGTTTGTCACTGCCTGGCGCTTGGCCAATTGGCCTACCAGACGCTGTCCATCTTTTGTAAAAGCCACCACAGACGGTGTGGTGCGTGCGCCTTCCGCGTTGGTGATAACTACGGGTTTGCCACCCTCTACCACTGCTACGCAGGAGTTAGTTGTTCCCAGATCGATTCCAATTATCTTTCCCATTTATTCCTCCAGGGTATTCATTTTATTGCCGTTTGATACCGCCACCCGTGCCGGACGTATGACCTTGTCGTGCATCGTGTAACCATTTTGGATGATGGCGGCTACTTTGTTTTCTTCATATTCACTGGGGATGTGTGCCAGAGCATCGTGTTGCTCCGGATTGAACTCATCGCCCAAAGCTTCTATCTTTTTGACGCCCTCTTTTTCCAGAGCGTTTACCAGTTGTTTCTCAATCATGATCACACCCTTCGCGAAACCGGATTCCAGATCCTCTGGCTTGGCTTGCTGCAAAGCGCGTTCAAAATTATCCACCACATCACAAATGTGCAATGCCAGTTCTTTGGTCGCATGGCGAATCCAATCTGCCTTTTCTGTAATGCTGCGGCGACGGTAGTTTTCAAATTCCGCCATCGACCTCAGATACTTATCCTTATATTCTGTCAGTTCCTGTTTTATCTTTGTCATTTCATCCTGTTCAGTTTCTTGCTCCGAGGAGCTCATCTCTTCTGCCTGGATTCCGCTGAGCTCTTCCTCCGGCATCGGCTCCTGTGTGTCGCGCTCTTCGTTTTTGGCTTGCATCTTTATATCCTTTTCCGGGGCAGGTTTGTGTGCGCCCTTCTTCTTTTTATTATGCATCATTCCTCCTCTGAGGTACCACCATGCCGCGCTTTGTGGTTTGGGTAATGGTGTTTGTAACATCCCGGATCAAGGGAATCAGCTTCCTGTATTCGGTGCGGATCGGGGTCATCACACCCAGATAGCCGGGAATTCCAAACACCTCATATCTGCCATAGATCAAGGCAAATTCACTGAAGCGGGCGTCCGAAAAATCCTCTCCCAAAAGGATATTGACCGTCGTGGCATCGTTGTTGCGCATCGAGTTCAGCAGGAAATCCTGCCGTTGGATCAGATTCATAAAGCTGAGGATGGCTTCCTTGGAATCAAACTCCGGTTGCTCCAAAAACTTGATGCTGCCATCATAATGAATGAAGAAATCGCTGATCTCGATGAAGGCCTTGTGCAGCTCGCGCAGAAATTGGCTGAGGAGATCGCTCTCCCCCATGCTTCTATCCCGCATTTCCACCAACACCTTGTTCGCGATATCGAAGATCCGCAAACCCACCAGCTCATCATTCAGATAGCGCACCAGCTTCCGCAATTGCGCTTCATTGATCTCATAATTGCACTTCATGATCACAGTCTTATCCAGACCGCTGTCCAGACTCATCACAAAGAGCAGTTTTTGATCCCCAATCGAAAACACTTCCAGGCGCGCCAGATAGCCCCCGGAGACTTCAGGCTCGGCCACAAAGGAAAGCTGATCCGTCTCATGCGCCAGCATCTGCATGATATAATGCAGCGCGCGCGGAGTATCCTTGTAGTTCTGAATCAAAAGCTCGCGCAGGGTATCCATCCGGGCATAACGCACATTCACGTGTTCAGAATCGATATACTCCAGATACTTGCGATATCCGCTGATCGTAGGAATCCGGCCTGCCGAAGTGTGCGGCTGAGAGATCAGGTTCTGCTCTTCCAGCTTCAACAAATCCAAACGCAGGGTAGCTGAAGATACCTCAGTAAGATACTTCTCATTCAAAACCCGTGACGAAACGGGTTCGCAACTTTGGATGAATTCATCCACCAAAGCGCCTAGTGTGTGTATCAGTCTCGCTTGATTCTTCTTCATGACTATGCCTCGTTGGTATTTTAGCAGTCAGATACATCTACTGCTAAGCTGAAGACAATTTAATCAAGACAGAGAAATTGTCAATCTAAAAGTGAGACTGCTAATTTCCGGAATCCGAGCTCAGGCAATTGCCGCATTAGCCGCCATTGGAAGGAGCATACTCAAAATATCCCTTGACCATCTCTTCCTTGCCGGATATTTGGGTTTCAGAGGTGATGAGCATGAACGTGAACAGCAGCATTTTGAGCGCAAGCAAGCTCAAGAAATACTATGGCACAACCAAAGCAGTGGATGATGTAAGCTTGGCGCTGCAACCAGGTGAAGTGCTGGCGATTTTGGGACCCAATGGCGCCGGCAAGACCACAACTTTGGAGATGCTGGAAGGCTTGCGCAAGCCCGATAGCGGCGAAATCAAGTTCTTTGAAGAAGGCTCCCCCCCCACCCACGTTCAGGTGAAAGAGCGCATTGGAGTGCAGCTGCAGAGTTCCAGCTTTTTTCGCTATCTCACCGTACGCGAAACTCTCGAGCTCTTTCGAGGGCTATATGCGAACAAAGCTTCGGTGCAGGATCTGGTAGCCGCCATGTCCCTGGGCGAAAAAGAGAAGACCCTGGTGAAGAATCTTTCCGGAGGGCAGCTCCAACGTCTGGCATTGGCGGTAGCTTTGGTGAACGACCCGCGCCTCATCTTTCTGGATGAACCCACCACCGGGCTCGATCCTCAGGCGCGGCGTGCGCAATGGGAGACGATCCTGAGCCTGAAAGCGAGGGGCAAAACGATTATCCTCACCACGCATTATATGGAGGAAGCGGAATATCTGGCAGATCGCATCATCATCATGGATCATGGCAAAATCGTTGCCTCCGGCACCATTTGTGAATTGATTGCCTCCATCGGTGCTGATAGCTATATCAGTTTCAGAATCAAAGATCAGGAGCTCATCCCCAAGCAGCTTTTGGATCTTCCCGGTCTGCGTCAGACTGCTCCCGAATTGTATTGCCTCACCAGCGCAGATGTCAGCAAAGATCTGGCTAATCTCTTTGAACTGGCTGCCGCAAATGGCTATGAACCACTGGACATCAATATTGATCGGCTGGATTTGGATGATGTGTTTTTGCATATCACCGGCCATAAGCTTCGGGATTGAGGCTGCAAATGAGATTTATCCGTTTCAGTAAAGGCTTTTTTATCGCCGAAATCCGCGAATTTGAAGTGCTGTTTTGGAGCCTGGTGTTTCCGATCCTGCTCTATTTCTTCCTCTCCTCAGTCTTTGGTGGCGATGGAGGCAGCAGCAGCATCGGATTCAAGCTGGCGGTGGTTCGGCACAGCTCACCTGCCCTCAGCTCAGAGCTCATCACGCAGACCATCGACGCCATAAGCGGTGATGCCGGCCCCTTCACGCTTTCCCATTTTCAGGATCTTGATGAAGCCTTGACCGCCATGAAACAAGGCAAGCAGGACCTGGTGATCTCCGGGGCTGAAGAAAACTACCCATCTTCGCAATCAATCCCTGTCGAGCTTCATAACATCAGCGGCAGAGAGTCTTCGCAGGTGGCGGCAAACATCATGGAGATCGCGCTTGATAAGGCTAACATCGAAGTTGCCCGCTACACAAATCCGGATTTTGTTGCCATTAGCTCGGAAACGATTCCGGTTTCTATCACTTCGACCAGCAAGAGCGTCAATTACAAGGACTATATCTTCCCTTCGGTGGCTCTGATGATGATGCTTTCCGTAGCCTTGTTCAATTGCCCGCTCAGTCTCAGCTATTACCGCTCTTCCGGCATTAACAAGAAGTTATATACCACTCCCCTGCGGCCTCATGAGTATTTCGGAGCGCATCTGGTGAAGCTGGTGCTCACCATCATGATCTCTCTCATCCTGCTCTATGGCATGGCATGGTTCATCTACAAAGTCCGCTCCGGCATATTTTCATTGAGCTTTTTGCTTGCTCTGGGGCTGGCGATGATTACTTTCGTGTCCTTCGGGCTGATGATCTCATCTTTTGCCCGCAAGGAATCAAGTGCCGGCATCTTTGGTCAGTTGTTTTATCAGACGATGATGTTTCTGGGCGGCTTTTTCTTCCCCGTCTTCGGCTTACCCTGGGGGATTCGATGGCTGGTCTATGTCCTACCTTCCACCTATTTGGTGGAGCTCTTGCGCCGGGGGATGGGCATCCACACTGCCCCGCTGTCTGCCCTCTCCTTGATCGCGGTTCCGCTCGCCTGGACCGCTCTTTCCGTGATTGTGTTTTCCTTCAATTTCCGCAAGGTGATGGCTTATGAATAGTTCCCCCTTGATATCCTTGATCCGGGCAAACTTTCGTGAATCGATGCGCAACAAAGCGGAGCTCTTCTTCAATCTATTTTTCCCGCTGCTCTTTCTCTTGATCTTTGGCAACATGCAAAAGGGTGCCAGCGACTATCGTAAAACCTGGCTGGGCGTCTATCTCTCCGGAACTGAGCAGGTAGAAACAGTGATCCGGGATAGCGGGATCTGGGAGCTAAGAAACTATGAAACCGAAGCAGAGCTTGTGCAGGCAATCCAGACCGGCAAGATCAACCTGGGCTTGGCTTATGACGGCAAACATGCCCGGTTCTTCCACAAAGAGGGAGATCCCGGAGCACAGACCAAGATGCTACTGGCGCAGTTCAGCATCACAACCGCTCTGCAACGGCATGCCAATCAGGTAAACCCGGTAATCAGAGTTTCTCGCAATGAAATCAGCGCCGGCAAGATGCTGGCAACCGGCCTGGATTATACACTTTCCGGAATCATCTCCATCGCCATTCTCTCTGTGGGGATGCTCTCTGTGGTTAGCATGTTTGGGCGCTATCGCAAGAGCGGTGTTCTGAAACAGCTCAGAATCGCCCCTTTGCGCCCGGTGTCATTTGTTACCGGCCTCACCTTCACCCGCCTGATCCTCAGTTTCATCTCCATCTTTTTAATCCTGGCGACCAGCCTGCTCGTCCTGCAGGCTTCGTTTCAGATCAACTGGCCACTCTTCACGCTCACGATCATCTGCTCTACCATGGGCATGATGGCTTTGGGGCTGATCTTGAACCTGGTGTTTCGCAATACTGAAACTGCCAATACTGCCGCGGGGATCCTGATGTTTGTCATGTACTTTTTGGCGGGAGTGTTCTTTCCCACTGCGCTCTTGCCGGGATACATGAAGCTGTTATCTGCTCTGTTGCCCCTAAAATATGTTTCCCAGCTGGTGCGTCACAGCTTGGGCATTGAACTGCTGAGCGGATGGAACTTCGCGCTGATCTGTGCCGGCCTGGCATTGGGTGGCATCCTGATGCTGTGGTGGGCAGGAAAAAGCTTCCTCAGGGCAAATCACCAGTGATTTGGTCCGGAACTGGTATATGCTTCCCGGCAGCAAGGCTGATACTGATCCCCACATCCACATGGACATTGATGCCGGAATCGCAGCCGAGGGGATAGGATTGCCGACGTCTCGTCTGCACTTGTTTGCGATACGGTGTTCCATAATCGACACGAGGACGTGTCGAATCCCATGAGCTTTCATGAAATTCCATGCACCCGTAAGATACACAAGGTCAAATGAAACCAAATGTATACACCGGGATGAAAGCATTAACAACTGTGGCTTTACCTTCTGTTGGCCGCAAGTGATCTAACATATAAATAAATGTGGCACAAGTGAACATGAAAAGAGAAGTGATCCCACCCGATCCCGCAACCCGTAAGCGCGTTGTTATCTTCTTTGGCATTGCCTGTTTGTGGAGTTTTTTGTGCCTCATCATCTTAATTCCGATTCAAACGCAATTACTCGATGCCATCCCGCATGATTACCTCCCTATATTAGGTTCTCTCTTCTAGTTATCGTTGACTGATAGCCACTACTACTAAATGGTTAGTCGGACTATCCAGTGTTAACTCACTTTCCAGCGTCTTGAGATATCGCTCAGATACTATCAATACAACTGTTTGAGTATTGGAGGCCAGATTGACTATCATATTCACAGCTTCCAGCTGTCCTGATTTTTCTCAGCCTTACTATCTATATCTTTAACATTGATATGTGAAATGATTAGCAAATATGTGCCTACAACCACTCCCCAACACTCTCTAACAGACATACAAAGCAAGAAGAAAAGCACAAATCTACACAAGAACACAATCTCATTCTTAGAAAAAAAGGAAGGCAGGAAAGAATGGTTTAAGATGCTGGCTAGGCTCCACAATGCAATGGTTGTAACAAGCACAAGTAATACAGCTTGAAACATGTACAAGTAATCCACTAAATCAACCGCTTTATCCTTGAACAGCTTCAATAGCTCATTGCTCATAGCAATAGAAAAGGTGACTCCAGTCCATGCTATAGTCATACCTATCATTATACTTAACAGTGGTATAATGAGAACCCTAGATATCTCATTTAGACTCTCGTTGGCATAACAGCTTAACACCACACTGATTAGAGCATACAGAATACACCACCAATCAATTAAGTGAGCCACACCTCTCGTAGTCCTACTTCCATCTTCCCTTTTGATTCCATATATAAACCATTTCCAAAAACTAAACACATCACTCGTCATGTTCTTGATACCGAATCTTTTTGTATGTTCTCATGACAATACCCATGATGCTCTTTTTCATCTCCAAAGACTCTTCCTCGATATTCAAAACAACCGGGCTATCCTTTTTGAGCTGTCTTTTTTGTTTTATCCCTCCTGGTTTATCTATCGCCCAAATATGAGCATCATCCCCCGTTGAAGCAATTGATTTTGACAACTCTTCAATTATGCCAGCATTAAGTGAAGAGCCATTCACTGTATTTCTGCCATGCCCATTTACAGCCTCAGCGTAATCCTCGTTGAGTTTGATGATTTTATTGGTATCCGGTGGATTTGGTTTTGAGTATGTGAATGAAAATTCAGTGATAGCATATGCTGATCTGATAAACTCAATGAAGTCTGAGGGGTCCTTGATCTCATTGATATTAAATGTTATGTTATGAGCGTAGGCAAATTGGCATTTATTGAAATACTTGGCAAGATTCGTGGCGATGGTTTGAGTCTCTGGAGCAAGATTGCTTTTTTTTGCTATTGCTACTAATCCAAGATTACCATCCAGAAACACATGTGTATATTTTGCGTTCTCTTCTTCTTCTTCGACAAAATCTCCGTCTGCATACTTACCTTTTGTCTCTTTGGTCTTCTTGCCAAATTTGAAATAGTAGTTATTGTCTTCTATTTCGATTGGCTTTCCTATAACCCACCGCGCATTTTTCCTAAGAGATACTTCAGCTGCACCGCTGATGATTTTTCTGATAATTTTTGGAGGTTGATCCTCTAAGATTTCTAATTGATTATGCCTTACGGTTCGTAGTCTAAACAGTATTAGTGTAATCATGTAATCTCCATTTTCATTCTTTTATAGGACATGAGACAAATCATGAGCATGATCCCAATCTACGGCATTTTGCGTCTTAAGGTGCTTGGTAATAAAGAATCGATTTCTTCCGGGGAGAAATACATCTCTTCAGCATCTTTTAATGCTTTCGTTGCTTTATTGTATGCCCTAACTGAAGTTCTCGGAGCCTTCTCATAAATACAATACAATAGCTTATGAATATCGTCTCTCATCGTTTGGGCTTCGTTGAGACTCACTCTGTTGTCTTTCATATCGATTAGTATTGAAAGCAATAGCTCTCTTACATTCCATATTTCTATAGCGGTCTTAGCATGCAACTGGGATACTTCACCAAAATCACTGGTTTTGGCATAGGCAGATAAAACAAATTGGAAGACAGACAGAATACCTGTTAGAATAGGTACTATGGGTGCAGATTTGAATATCGTTACAAATATCCCTGAAGCTATAAATGCGGATACAATTATTTGAGACCATTTCAGGACTTCATTTCGACCTTTATAGATGTCTGCCTGTTTCTCATGAGTTTTATGTGTCCAAACAACTCTTCCGTAATACTCTCTGATTTGCTCTTCAAGACTGGATAGCTGGGAATTTGTTTCCATATATTTCCCTCCATTCTTTTGTGGCGGCCCAATACTGGCCATTGCTGTATGCGGCTATGGCTGCAAGACTGTGCTCATATGCTGCCTTTGCTTTGTTTTCAAATTTACCGGTTCTCCACACATGTTGACCTGAGCCGACAGCTCTCCAGTATAATTGGTTAGTATCTTGGTCCATAAGATACTTGAAGCAGTCTCGTGAAATCCAATCGTACCACAGATACGATTTGTTTCGCCATTCGTACTGAGACAGGAAGTTATGCGCTAGCGTGTCAATAAGCAGGCCACAGATATCTACTTTATTTGTTGATTTCCATGCTCTAAGCATCCTGCACAATCGCTTCAAATTCTTGTTACATGATATGTTAGCATCATTAACAGCCTTGATTTCTGCCCGAGGATTAGTCACCTTCCAACTTCCGCCATCGTGAGTATCAGGATAGGTAAATGACTCATTATCTTTGTTAAGAAAACAGGGAACGATTTCGTATATGATACTATCTTCAAAATGTAACACAATGACCTGTCCATCAGCTCTCAAATGCGTTATTGAATATGTCTTGCGAACAGCTTCTTTGACTTCTTGAAGCAAGGCAGATTGCCCATTAGTTGAGTATTTATTGAACCTGTCATAGACAGAAAATGGAAGTATTACAAGAACATCAATATCACTTGTATTGATTTCTGTGTCTCTGCCGTATGATCCCACGTATAGACTATGCTGGGTGCTTGAATTTATGCCCCTGTATTCTAGGTTGATTGTTTTCGTTATCCTTTGATATCGATATTGAATGATCTCAACGACATCTGGATGTATACTTAGATTTAAACAAAGCAATTTGAAACTATCAGCAATGGACATCACATCTCCTTCTGTTTTGATTTCCATAATCTTTCGATCCTGTCTTTGATCTTCTGCTCATAGAGCTTGATTAACTCTCGATTGGCATCAATAAGCTTTTGCTCGGAGTCAATCCGGTTAACAATAGACAGTTGGGTAGGCAGGTCTGGAAGATAAATCTCCAAATCGTATGCATCATTTCTATTGAGTCCTGGAATGCCAGTGCCTCCACGTAAGTTCTGGAGTGTCGCCATTTTTAGAGTATAATAAAGATACCTGTATGCTATCTTCTTCTCTTCATGCGTGATATAATAAGTAGTGTCGATCGGCCAGCAGTCGCTTTCTTCCCATACCACTTCACCAGCAGATCCTTTGCGTCCAACAACGATAACAGGCCCTTTTACAAAACTTCGGTTATGATATCCTGCAACTCCATTGGATCCTAATACTGGATAAGGGCCAGATATTCTATCCTTCTCAGGCAATCCTTTGCCATATTCAAATGAACACACATCTTTTAATTTAGCAGTAACCCACTCCGGATCAATATCTATCTTTGGTTTCCAATTATCCACAACTTGCTTTGCCCCGTCTATGATCTTTTGGTAGGAATCAAGTTCGGCAACTATCTCTTCCTGGACTGATAGGGGCGGGAGGGGGATTTTTAGCTTGCATATATCATTTCTGTTGATTGATGCAAAGGTTGATCCTGTATTACCATTGATTTGTGGTTCTATGCTTCTCAGCATATAAAAACAATACAAGTAATTGATACTTTCTAAGCATCTAATAGAGGCAAGACCTCTCCCAATGCATATCTCGGACTTAACAATGTTAACCGGACCTACCGGAGCTCGGACGGACATTACAATGTCGTTCTTAATAGCTGTTTTCGTTACTTTGGTTGTCCATTTAGTCGGGGGTCCTAAGTACATTTCAGTAATTCTGATTTGCCTTGGAAAAAGGGCAGCCCTTTTCCATCAATGTTGTAGTAAGTTCCATCAGGTGATTGACCTGAAATAATTTCGGCAACTTCAGATAAGCTCACAATAGGGTATTTTGAACATGTTGTAACAACTCCTACATACCTCTCCCCACTCAGATTATAGTCTCCCCCCTCTGCCAGTCTCCTCTTTTCCACCACGATCACATCTTTGTCAGGAGCTTGGTATTCCTCACCGGAGAGCAGGGATTTCTTAAAGTCTCGGGCATTGGCAAAGGCAGCGGGCAGATCGTTGGCGTCAATCGGTCGGCGTTGGGCTCCGAGATCAAAGCCATCGGCATTAACCTTGAGGAAGATGATCTTATCGCTTTTCTTGGCCAGGGCTTTATCGATCCAGAGGATGGAAGTCTTAACTCCACTGTAAGGATTGAACACACCACCTGGCAAAGAAATCACGCCCACCAGATAGTTTTCTTCGATCAGCATTTTTCTCAGTTGTTTGTAAGCATTACCGCTCTGGAAGATGATGCCTTCGGGCACGATGATTCCGGCTTTGCCGCCGGTGGTGAGGTGTTCCAGGATATAGTCCACGAAGAGCACTTCGCTACGCTTGGCTTGAATGGTGAATCCCTGATGGGGTCTGATGCCGCCTTTGGGAGTCATAAAGGGTGGATTGGCCAGGATCACATTAAAATGCTCATTCCAATTTTCCTTTTGCGTGAGTGTGTCGTAGGGCAAGATCTCAGGGGTGGTAAATCCATGCAGATACATATTCACCAAAGAAAGCCTGACCATTTCGGGAGAGATGTCATAGCCCTTGATGCTTTTGTGAATAAAGGTGCGTTGATCTGGATTAAGCTTATCCCCTGTGTAGCGTTTTTCGTTTTGGACTACCAGTTGATTCAAGGGAATTCCGTGTAGAGTAAAAGTATGAGGATCGTTCGCTTTATCATAGTTTGAGCTATTGGTTTTGATGATGTGCTTGTAGGCCGAGATCAGGAAGCCGGCAGTACCGCAGGCGGGATCCAGGATGCTATCTTCTTTTTGGGGATCGATCAGTTCCACCATAAAGTCTATGATGTGGCGGGGAGTCCTGAACTGCCCGGCATCACCCTGAGAGCCGAGCACAGCCAGCAAATATTCAAAGGCATCGCCAAGCTTCTCGCTGTGATCATAGCTAAAGTCGTTTATGCATTTGAGAAATAGCTTCAGCGTCTCAGGGCTTCGATAGGGCAAAAAGGCGTTCTTGAAAATATCCCTGAAAAGAGTAGGGATATCCTTGTTTAAGGGTATCTTGCTTAATGCATCCTGATATAGTAATATTCTACCCTCTCCGCTCAGCTTGGGGTCAAAGAGTTTGTTCCAGGCGAATTGCGCAAAATCTCCGGTAAAGTATTTGGGGTTCCCGCCCATGGCCACAGCTTCATTATCCATATCATCCATGAACTTATAGATCAGGGCAATGGTGATCTGTTCCACTTGGGATTGAGGAACGGGAACCACACCCACCAGAATGTCCCGGGCAGCGTCTATCTTTCTTTTGGTCTGTGTATCTAACAATCTAATGCTCCTACATGAACTTATTGAGGACTACGTAATCCTTGATGTATTCGGGAATGGCAGTGCGCTAGCTATCCTTGATTGCCTTAAAATCCTTCATGGCAAAGCGGGGATAGGTGTTGAGCTCGGCATAGTCCCGGTTGTCGATAATGTCTCGCAGCTTGCTATCCGTAACATAGGCTTTGAAATAGTATTTGAGGGCTGGGATATTGTCCCCCGAGCCAGGTTTGCGGATTGAAATGAACTTGTCAAACTCGGAATTGAGCAGCTCATCTTTGGATTTGAAGCCGGGGATCAAGCCAAAGGCTCGTTCCACGATCTCCCTCATTGTGAGTCTGCGGTCAAGCTGAATGGACTGCCTCAGCCTTTCCAGGGTGAAGAAGTCCTCCGGTTTATCGATCAGGTTTTGATCAATATAATCCAGCACAAAATCCCATTTGCCTTCTTCCACGCCATCGCGAATGATGGGATCCTCTTTGATCTGCTCTTCGAACTTCTGGAAGAACATGCGGTCTATCTTCATTCCATTCGCGCCCAAAAGCTTTCTTTCAATGGTTGCAAGGGGATCGGGTGTGTTGATTACCGCTGCATCCGGGTGATCCTGTGCTGGCGGTTGATCTCCGCTGGGGGCAGAGGCTGAACTCTCTGAGATGAGAGGCAGAACTAGCACTTGGTCATAATCAAATTCCACTTCAAAATATTCGCACACGGCAAAGAAATCAAAGAGCATAAAGCCGGTCTTGATCTTGTCCTGATGCGCTTCTTTGAGGGCGGGATCGATGCAGAGCTCAGAGAAACTGTGCCTTCTGGTGCCTCGGCCTTTGATCTGGATAAACTCAGAGGGCGAGAAGATCGGACGCATCAAGGCAATATTCAGAATGTCCGTGCAATCATAGCCGGTGGTCATCATGCCCACGGTTACGCAAACGCGGGTCTTGGAAGTGCGATAGTCCTCGATGAAGTTTGCCCGGCCCGTGAGGTTGTTATTGGCAAAATTGATAGACATCTGCTGGGCGCTGGGGATGATCGAGGTAACCTGCATGGCAAAATCCGATTTGTATTTGCCGGGGAACATCCTATCCGCGATCTCATTGAGGATTTGGGTGATCTTGGTGGCGTGTTTTTGGCTTACGCAGAATACGATTGATTTGCCGATCTCTCCGCTGATGGGATCCGGCATGGCGTTTTCCATGAAGGCTTTGCAGAGAGTAATGTTTGTAGGTTGGGAGAAAAAGCGTTTCTCAAAGTGCTTCTCTGCAAAATAGGTGATATTGTCCTCTCCGGATTGCTCCGGATCCACATAAGCATAGCCTTCATCGGATAAAAGTTGAGTGGTGACGCTGGAACGGGCATCGATGATGGTGGGGCTTACCAAAAAGCCGTCTTTCACGCCATCCAACAGGGAATATCGAAAGGTGGGGTTGCCGCTTTTGCAGCCGAAGGTTTCGTAGGTATCCAGCAGTAATCTGCGTTCAAAATCCCGGGGGCTATTGCCATCGGGCACGGCATTCTTCAGATAGTCTCGGGGAGTGGCGGTGAGCCCTAATTTGTAGCCCACGAAGTATTCGAAGACCGCCCTGGCATTGCCGCCGATGGAGCGATGGGCTTCATCGGAGATCACCAGATCAAAGTCCGTGGGGCAAAATTCCGTCTTATATCTATCTCCGGAGAGGAGAGTCTGCACGGTGGAGATCACGATCTCGGCATGCCGCCAATCGTCTTTGGCCTCTTTGTAAACCACTGCGCTGTAGTCATTTTTGAGATAGTTTACCATATTGCGTTTGGCCTGATCTTCCAATTCCAGCCGATCAACCAGAAACAAGATTCTGTGAGCGTTTCCGGTCTTGAGAAAGAGCTTCATCACGGCAGCGGAGATCAGGGTCTTGCCGGTACCGGTGGCCATCTCGAAGAGAAAGCGATTGTCACCCTTGCGCACGGCATGCTGGATGGACTCGATGGCTTGCACTTGGTAGGGACGCAGCAGGCTGAGATTGTTCTTTTTCAGATACCCGGCTTTGGTTTCCTCATTGTGAAAATCCGGATTTAAGTCATAATTGGGCATTTGAGTAGTAGCAATGTATCCGGAAGTGATGACTTCATAGATCAAGGCTTCAGGATTGGGCTGGTAACATCGAATATCTTTTATGGACTCCGGCGAGGGGAACTTTGTGATGATATAAGGATTGCCCTGCTGAGTATCCCAAAAGTAATGCAGATTGCCATTTGAGAGCAGGATAAACCTGCAATTCTGAGCTCTGGCGTAGGCTCGGGCTTGCTCTTTGCCCACCAGGGGATTATGCTTCTCGGATTTGGCTTCCAGGACGATGATCGGATGAGAATGTTCGTCCAGAAGCAGGAAGTCTATAAAGCCTTTGGTGGTCTTATCAAAGTCATTTCCCAGTTCGTCAATTAACTTGTGTGTGATAGTGGTCTGGTTTTCCAAGACGATGTTCGCCTTACCCTGTTCATCATCGAAGAATCTCCAGCCGGATTCCCTTAGCAAGTCGTTGATTTTGATTCTGGCACTGGCTTCTTTATTCATCCTATATCCCTTCAGAGTTTATCGATCTGTCCGCTTCCTGTTCAGAAATAGCACCGACACATCTCAAATTACATACAAATATGAGTGTTTGAAATCTGTCAACATCAAAATCTGCAGGATGCCATAAAGAACCACAGAGAATTATGCTTTTGAGAGCACCTAACGCAAATCATCAAGCTGTTTAATCCCTCGGGACGGCGTTTAGAAAACGCTACAGATAATCAATGAATCAGTGATAAATCCCCATAAATATGAGATAAATATGAAAACAGCCTAGCGAGAAGAAAAAGACTCTCCTCTCCTCCTAAGTCCTTATCTATCTTATATATACTATATATTATATATAGTAATATATATATAAATATGATAAATATGATAAATCCCGTGGGGTCCCCCCCCCTTTTTTCTTCTATTGGGGGGAGGTGGTAACCGGTTGGGAATGATAAATAACCCGGGAGGGAGGGTGGGGGAAGGCTGTTATTTATCATATGTATCACATTTATCCGTTTTGGCTCAGAGGTTCTGGCGGTTTATTGGAGCATGAGATATCCTGTCAGATATGTCGTCCCGATGGGAAATGTAGCATCGGAATGCTACGATACTATGTCGTGCTGATGGGAAATGTAGCATCGGAATGCTACGATACTATGCCGTCCCGATGGGAAATGTAGCATCGGAATGCTACGATACTATGCCGTGCTGATGGGAAATGTAGCATCGGAATGCTACGATACTATGCCGTCCCGATGGGAAATGTAGCATCGGAATGCTACGATACTATGTCATCCTCGCTGGGACTCTGCGGGTATATCGCAGAGGGTGGCTAGCTATCAATAAAAGTTAGCGTAGTTAGGCAAAATCCCTAATGTATATTCTATTATATTAGGATAAGCCATTGGGAGCAACAATATAGGTTTATGCTAGCCACGCTAGCCATGCTAACCACATTGCGCGAAACTGACTCTGCGAAGTCTGGACTATCTTATTATTCAGCAGTTGTTAAGCTGTTATTCTGCTGTGCCCACCCGATGATAATGCCTTGATATCAGCTTTAGCCGGGCTTGATAAACGCGGCATGGCTCCGGCAGCTCGGGGGAATCTGCTGCCTGGAAGCACAAGCAACACAAGGCAAGGGTTCCGTCAGTCGATAGCCGTAACCCGGAAAAAGCGTCTGAGGGCTTCTGAAGCCAGGCTGTGCTGAATTCTGCCTTCTCCCGGAGCGGGACTGCTGATATCGGTGGCTATCACCTCAAAGCCTTGCCCGGGATTTTCTGAAGCATGGAGGGTGTAAGTGCTTGCGCCGGGCAGCTCATCCCACTCCAGAATGATGCTTGCTCCCGCGATACTGATGCTCAGGTTACCGGGCGGGGTAAGAGCTTGGGCAACTGTCTTCCCCAGCCGTTTTGTTTGATATTATCCGCATTGAGCAGGATTGTATCGCGAGCTCCACGTATAAGCCTCTCAAAGAGCTCCCATGCCTCCCATGAGATGGTCTCGGGAGGACCACGAGGGGGATAGCGGGAAATACCTTGCGGGAAGACCGGAACACGCCGCTCCCGGGGCGTGTTCCGATGGAGCTCGTTTCTCCCGAAACGTTTTTCTGCCGATTACCCGCCAAAGGGCATTTTACCGGAAGCGCAGAAAGGAAGACCCAGGCAGGATTGAGCAGGTAGCTAACTACCTTGGCGACAACGCCATTGCCAATTACCCAGAGCGGTGCCGGGGATGTTCATGCGCGCGGCTGAGCCCAGGCCAAGGATATCCTGCATGGGAAAGATCATCCTCTGACAGGCTGATTGTTGGGCAATTTGGAGCATAATCCCGGCGATATTGTCGCCATCGGGAATGATCCCGCCAAGATGCTGACGGCAGTATTCGCTCATGTTTTTGCGGGATTCGGAATCCAGGGGAAGATCATCCCACCAGCCGCGGGTAGTGTTGTTATCGTGAGTTCCGGTATAGATCAGGCGATCGGCGGGGAAGTTTTGCACATCGGGCACACTTTCTTCAAAACAGAATTGCAAAATTATCATGCCGGGAAAGCCAAGGCCATCACGCACGTGGCAGACATCGGAATTCAGGATGCCCAGGTCTTCCGCCACAAAGCGTTCTGTGCCATATTCCTCTGTCAGTCTGGCAAAAAAGGCTTCCGGCAGGGCTTTCACCCAGCTTCCGCTTTCGGCAGTTTCCGGGATCTCCCCCTGGGGGCAAGGCACCTTCCAGAAGTTCACATAGCCGATAAAATGGTCCAGACGCAATAAATCCATGAACTGCAGAGTATGGCCGATCCTGCGCATAAAGAGCTGAAACCCGTCGTCTTTCATCCTGTCCCAATTGTAGATCGGGTTTCCCCAAAGCTGTCCGCCCGCGGCAAAGGCATCCGGCGGCACTCCCGCCAGGCTCAACCTGCGTCCTGCGGCATCCAGATCAAAGAGCTGCGGATTTGCCCAGACTTCGGCGCTGTCGTAGCTAAGATATAGCGGCATATCCCCAAACAGCCGGATTCCGCGACTCTCCAGATAGTCTTTCAAGCGCCGCATTTGTTGGCAAAATATCTGCTGCAAGGCGGCGGCTCTTTGAACCTCGGGTTCGTGCTTACAGGCATCATAGAGCGCAGCACTGTAGCTGCGATGCTCATTGTCCCAGGTGTACCAGGCGGAGTTTCCATAACGGTGGCTCAGCCACACAAAACACAAGTAGGGCTTCATGAAAGCGGCATTTGCCTCGATGTAATCCCCGATGCGCTCGTTTTGCACAAAGCGCTCTGCCGCGAGGGTATGCATCGCGTCTTTGGCGAGATAGACCTCGGGATAATCGACGGTAGAGCCCGGAGGCAAAGCAATCAGTTCATGCGGAAAAAGCAGACCGCTTTCCACCAAAAGCTCAGGGCTGATCAGATATTCATTGAAGGCAAAAGCGGAGATCGGATTGTAGGGAGAATCCCCATATCCGGGATAGTTTAGCGGCAAGATCTGCCAATAGGTATGGCCCTGGGCACTCAGATAATCGGCAAAACGGTATGCCGCGGGACCGATGTCTCCGATGCCATAATCCGTTTGCAGGCTGGAGATATGAAGAAGAATGCCGCTCTGTTTCATTTGCAATTCAAGGCTTGCACGATGCACAGCTCCAGCTGCAGGGTCTTGTCGGTGAGGCTGCTTTTCAGCTTGGAATCCGTATCCAGCAGGATCGCAAAGATCTGTTCCAAGCCTTTCAGACTGTATCTCCGGGAAAACTCCAGGTATTCCTTGCGCTGGCTGAAGAAGATATCAGAGATGTGTTTTTGCAAAATCTCGTTGTCCGAGATATGCCGGTCTCTGAGGAGCTGGATTTTGTAAAGATTCACGAAGAAGCGGTAGAGACCAAAGAAGATCTGCAAAGGCTCCGCGTCGGTTTGCAACATCAGGGCAGTGGCTTCCAGAGCGTTCTTGATCTGGCGGTTGCCCAGTGCCCGCAGGAAATCGATCTGCGTGCCTGCCCGGGAGCCGCTGAGACTGGTTAGAACGTCATCCTCGCCAATTTGCTTGCGATCCCCCACCAATAGCAGGATCTTGGCGAGTTCGTTGGCAGTGCTGAAATAATCCAGCTCGATGCGCCCGGTGAATTCCATAATGGCTTTGGGGCTCATCACTTTATCACGGCGGCGGAGCTCTGCCATCAGCCAATTGCGGATGTCTCCGGCAAACTTGGGCGGGTCGCAGGCAATGATCTCGCAGCCGGAACGGATCTTCTTCCAGGCGTTGTATTTGGCATCAGTTTTCTCGGTGATGATCACCAGGCATTGGATCTCGGAAGGAGCATCAAAGTAAGCAGCCACTGTTTCCAGCTCCTTCTTCAGGAACTTCTCGCAGTTTTTGATGACTACCATTTTGGCGCCGGAAAAGATCGTGAAGGTATCCAGATGCTCACCCAGCTCGCCGGCTTTCACTTCATCCGCGTATATCGTGGTCACATCGAGCTCGCCGGATTGTTTCAAGCGATCCCGGATCTGGCGTTGGTAGCTATCAATCAGCCAGGCTTCCGTGCCCACAAGCAAATAGTTCTTGCCCAGCTCTACCGTTTTGGGGTCAAAGACAGGGGCAGATTTCTGATAATCCGGCATTAGTTCATCAACAACATGGTGATCGCAAACGCAGCGATGAACCAAACATAAAAGGCGAAATACTTCAAAGAACCGGATTGAATAAGGCGAATCAGGAAGGCGATTACCAAATATCCGCTAATAAAAGATGCTACAAAACCCGCCAGATAGATGTGCATCAAGCCGGAGTCCAGCTTCATCAGGACATTGATCTCCCCCACATTGGCAGCCAAAATGGCAGGGATCGAAAGCAAAAAGGAAAAGTGTGCCGCGTCCTTGCGTTTCACTCCGCAGAGCAGTGAGGCAGAGATGGTGGAGCCGGATCTGCTGATGCCGGGGATAATCGCCAAACCCTGCGCCAAACCGATCAGTACAGACTTGATGAAGCCGATATTGGAGGCGGGGACGGAAGTGTTTTTCACAAAATCCGAGGCGAAAATCAGGATTCCGGTGATCACCAGCATTGAGGCCACGAACAAGGGGTTTTGATATGCTTGTTTGAGCATGTCTTTGAACAGCAAGTAGAATATCCCGGTGGCCATGGTGGCAACAATCAGGTAAACAATCGTGGCGCGGTTTTGGCGGTGGGTTTCCGCATCCAGGCTGTCTTTGAAGAAAAACAGAGAGGTAAACAGTTCCCAGATCTGCCGGCGGAAAAAGATCACTACTGCCAACAGAGTGCCCAGATGCACAAAGATTTCAAAACTGATGTCGCCTCCGGTTTCCATGCCCATAAAGTATTGAGCAAGTACCAGATGCCCTGATGAACTAACGGGGATGAACTCCGTCAGTCCCTGAATCAAACCTAAGAAGATTGCTTGCAGAAAATTCATAATATCTCCGGTATGTCGCGCTCTCCGATCTCAGAAAGCGGGATTAGAATGTAGCCGGCCTTTTTCAACCGCTGAATAAAACTCTTCAGATAGTCCAGTTTATCCTGATTGTGACAATGCGTAATGGCAATCACGTGCCGGCGGCTTTCGGACAGCCGGATAATCTGGTTAATTTTGGCTTCCATATTGGATTGGCTGATATTCGGGCTATCCAAAAAGATGTCGTTCCGAAAAGCCCTAAGGTGAGTTTTCTGGGCAGTTTGATATGCCACCGAGACATTTGTCGTGCGGCTGTCCAGAAACAGTTTATCGTGTCGCTTCAAAGTATTCATCACTGCCTGCATCACGTCGGAATCGTTGGTGGCAAGGCTTCCCATGTGGTTATTGATCCCGATGCAATCCGGCATTTTGTTGATGAACTGGCTTAGCATCTTGTCAATTCGGTCTTCAGTGTGTTGCACCAAGATCGCGTTTTTCCCGGGATTGATTCTGGGGTATCCGATTGGCTCCATGGGGACATGGATGATCGTATCCCGGCCTTGCAAAGTGGCTCTCTGCATTGTGCTGACGCTGTGTGCTTCATCCGGGAATACAGCAAAAGTGACCTCTTTATCCAGCTCGAAGAAGCCATCCAGGAGTTTGCCGCTGATGCCGCCAAAATCATCCACCACGATGGTGATGGTCTTGGTGTTTTGGACGCTTTTATAGATACTGGAATCGTAGTACAAATCCAGTTCGTAGTTCTCAGGGATATTCTTGTGCCGGAATGATAAGGTCTGTTTGTTGCGCGTATCAGTGCCTTTATGCATTGTGGCTCCCGCCCGCTCCATCTCTCCCTTGAAGATCATATTGGCATAGGTGAGATCCATCTGCGCGCGATCAATGGGCACGGAGTATCGCACCAGGTTATCCTGTTTACGGCGTCGGGCAGCGCTTTGGGGAACGCCCAGCTTTTCCGCGGCATTGCGGATCACCAAATCCAGATCCGTTTCACCGGCTTTGGGCTTCGGAGTTTCCACGGGAATTGGTTTCTCGGGCTCTATCTTGGCAACTGCCGGGGCTTGAACCGGCTCTGTCTGCTCCGGTTCGCTGCGTCTTTTGGGCTCACGTTTTGGCTTTTCTGCTTCCTTGCTTTTTGCTTCTTTGGCAGGCTTGGCAGGCCGCGCGACGCGTTCCCGGGTCTCTTGTACGACCAGCTTTTCCAAATCCCTCGGGGCTGGCAGAGGTTCCCGAATCAAAGCCCACATGATCAGCACAGTGCCCAAACCGGCCAGCAGATACAAGCCCAAACGAGGCCTGCGCCGCTTGATCTTCTTCGCTTTGCTCCGTTTTGGCGCGCTTTTCTTTGTTATCGGTTTTGCTTTAGCCTTCGGCATATTTCACCTGCTTAAACTGGATCGGATGCATGGCCTTCACCAACATCTGACCCAGATAGATGAAGGGATAAAACATCAAGTTCGAGAGCATGAAGGCAGCGAACAGCAAGAATACATTGAGGAAGACACTGCCAATTCCCGTAACGGGTTGTAAAACAATGCTAAGCTCAATGCCGCTGAAAGCTGCAAAATAGCTGAGCGCGGGGCTGAGCGCGACGACGATGATCAATTGATACAAACGAACCGCGGAGATCAGCAAAACAATCATCACCATCGTGTATTTCAAGGCGGCAAAGGGGTGGCGCAAGATCCAGGCCAGGCAGTAACGCTCCCGGCGCCGCACACTGTAACCGGTATTGTGCAGCGGATAGAGCCACATCGAGCGGAGATAATAGAGCAAAATCAAGAGCACGGTAAAACCCCGGAATGTGAACCACACTCCCTTGTTCAGGGGCAACTGAATACCGTAGAAATACGCCATAAATCGCGAAAGGACATAGAAGATCATCAATACAATCACGGTCACGAACAAGGTGAGATGCAAGCTGATGATGTGATCAAAAAACTCCTCCAGCTTGTGCGGATACAGACTGTGGGGACCTTCAAACAAACAACTGTAGATCTTCAGCACCATAAAGCACACATACGCAAACAGTACCATGAAGAATACCAGAGGTAAATAGTGAATGCGAGAATTGACCAGAGAGCTGAAGGACAATACCAGATTCGCGCTGGACAGCCAATAGAAGATGGTTCCCGGAAACAGAAACACCTGAATCCCGTTGTAATGCGAGCACATGGCGCGCAGCAGATAACGCAGGAACAAGCGGAATCTATCCAAGCAATCCGCCTAAAACCGGTGGTGGATGCCCACAGTGATGGAGAATCCGCGGTTAGGAAGGGTTTTGAACGGGCGGTTGTAAGCATTCAACAAGTTCTCCAGGCGTATATAGACCTGATCGAATGCGCCAAATTCATAAGCTGCACCAAGCGAGAGATCAAACACTTCCGGCAAATCTTGCTGCAGATGATCGAGCGTGAAGTAATGCTGATTCAGCGCGACATCTGCGACATAAGGATATGCCGCATAGCGGATTGCGGATTCAGCCTTTAGCAGCGCATTGTACGGCACACGCCGCCAGTCTTGGCTACTGAGGTATGCCAGGTCAAGCGCGAAGGATTGATCAAAGGTGACGCTGCCTTGCCCAAAACTCGCGGTAATCATGCTCTCGTTTGAGAACACATCGTCAAAATAGAGTCCGGGAATATCGGGGTTGTTACTAATGGTGGGCAAAGCCTCGTTCAAGCGGTATTGACTTCGGTTTTCCACGGCAAACTTGCGCAAAAACGACTGTGATGAAGTGCTTTGATAGTCTTCCAGGCGAAAGCTGAGATTAAGTGGGATGGTGGTGTTTGGGGCTATTGAAGGTGCATATTTCAGGAAAGCCCAGCGATATTTCTCCAGAGCAGGGGCATAGTCATTAGGCCAGGTCTGGGGATCGTTGCTGATGCTGAATTGTTGGTCAAAATCCGTGATATAGCGCCAGACAAAGCCGGGAACAGGCAGGAAGTGCTCGCCATCGTAAATCACATTCATGCTGGCTTTGTCAAACATCATAAGCTCCAGATCCAGATAGCTGTGCCAGGCGGCGTATCCCTTGTGCAGATATATCCTGTTGCCCCAATCATAATCGGGAAGATCAAACACACTCTGATGTGAGAACTTCAGACCCCAGCGATCCAGGCCAAGCCCGGCATTGCTCTGCTTGATTCCATAGACTCCAAATCCGGTGGACACTCTGTTCAGGTTGAAGCGATCAAAGCGGTATTGTTCTTTATACACCTGAAGGTCAGCCGCGCCAAACTCACTGTTCAACCCGCTGCCATCCGAGTTGTAGTATCGCAAGTTCAGGGCAATGTCTTCTTCGGAGGGAGCCAAGAAATTGCTGAAACCCCGGTAATGATTTGAGAGCAAATTCCCCTTGGGCGCATACAGAGACATCCCCAGGCCCAGGGAAGTGATGTTCGGATGCGGGCTGAGATATCGGTAATCCGCTTCCAGCCGCATCCTGCTGCTGGCTTCCGCGTGCAGGTAGTGGCGCAGGGGGAGTTTCAGAAGCAGTATTTCGGCTGGGATCGGTTCCGGAAGCGATTGTGGCAAGAAGGCACGCAGGCTATCTCCGGCTAGGGCTTGGGTGCTATATGGCAAAGCTTTTTTGTATAGAAAGATCTTCACTTGGCTTTCACCGCTGACCTCAATATCCGGCAAGACCTGAATCTGAGCGGCAAGGCTACTAAGTAAAAGCAAGAGCAGGATTGTGGTGATGTATCTCACTCCGCGTCCTCCTGCATCAGCTCATTCAAATCATGCAAATGGGTCTCGGACATCCGGGGGGCGTAATCCCAAAGATGCATCTGGGCTTCTTCCCGGGCTCCCATTTTCAAATAAGAAAGCACCGTATAATAGGCGGTGATGTCCTGAATATCGGCAAAATCCGGGAACAGCAACATGATCTTCTTCAGCTCGGCTATGGCACGCTCGTATTGCTCGCTTTCATGCAGGATCATAGCCTTGTAGAAAAAGGCGGTAGCATGGTCATGAGTGCTCAGGCTTTCGTTGATTATCCGGTCGGCAAGGATGCCGGCAGCCTCATACTGCTCGCGCGCAGCCAGATACTCCAGGCAAATGATCTGCGCGGCGGGAATTTCTTCCGCGTAAGCGTTTCCGGCTTCCCATATCTCTGTAAAATCCCGGTATCCCGATGATACCGAAGCTTTTAAAGCTTTATACCACAAATCCGCGCCGGGTTCTTGTTTCAGGGCGTCTCTGAACTTCACAATGGCGTCTTCGTAATTGTTCAACAGCACATCGACTTCCGCCCAGGCAACTAATGCTTTCATGTCCAGAGTATCCGAATACAGGGTGCTGAGCAGCGAATCTGCCTGATGATATTCATTCAGGTTGATCAGGCTTTCCGCCATCAGCATTTCGATTTCGGTGCGCTTCTCATCCGGGAACTGCCTGCGCAACTGCTCCGCGCGATTCAGGACATCAGTCCACTGCTGCTTTCCGGCATATAGTTTGGTGAGCAAAAACGCCAGTTCAAAGCGCACATAGTGGCTCTGGAAGCTGTCTATCATTGCTGCCAGATCAGCCGCGGGAACGGGATCGCTAATCCGGGCAAGAGAAAGCTCCAGCCCAGTAAACACTTCCCTCAAAAGAGCTTGTTCGCCAGCTTTAAATTCCGCCACGTTGCGGAAACGACTGAGGATACTGATGTAATCCGTGGTGGCCTGAGCGTAATTGCCCATGTTGAAATAGCTGTTTGCCACATCTGCCAGTACCGGCAGAAAATATTGCGATTCCGGATGGGTTTCCAGGAACTGATCAAACAAACCCAGTGCCAGATGATAGTCTCCTGCCGCATAGGCGGATTTTGCGCCCAAATAGAGGTAGGTATCAGGGCTTTCTTTGCCTACATACAATTCCATATAGAGTTTAGAAGCCTCGGTGAAGCGCTTCATCTGATACAAACACAGCGCGCGATAGCTCTTGGCTTCACTCACTTTCAGGGTCGCGGTGGAGCTGCGTTCCGCACGCTGAAACGCTTCCAGTGCCCTTTCATAATCCTTGCGGACAAAGTTTATGTGCCCTTGAAGAATCAGTGAGTCATAGCTGGGGCTGAGCCGTTTAACCCAGGGTTCAGCATCGTCATAACGCCCCTGATAGTAATAGATCTGCGCCACTCTGAGGATCGCGTCCTCATTCTGCGGTTCGGCTTTCACAATCTCAAGGAAGGCATCCAGGGCTTTGTTATAGTTCGCCATATAGTAATCAATTTCTGCCAGATAGAACTTCGCGGAAGGCAGGTGCGATGATGCCGGATGCTGGTTGATAAGCTGCCTGAATGCCGAAGCTGCCATGCTGTAATCCTTTGCTTCGTGATACAGGAAACCCATATAATACAAGGCTGTATCCCGGTCTTTACCGGCAGGATAGAGATTCAGGTAGCGATTGAAGGCAGTGAGAGCGGCTACGGAATCCTTCAGCTTCAAACGGCAAAGAGCCACCAAGAGATCGATATCAGCCAAAACCAGGCGGTTTTTGCCCTCGCTACGCGCCGATGCCAGAAACTTTAGCGCTTCCCGATAATCCTGCTTCAAATATGCAAAATAGCCCATGCTATATAGTTGTTCGGCTCTCATGATGTTGTTTGCGGGATTATCGATGAACTGCGCGAGCTGCACCATCGCCGCAACGGGTTCGGTGCGATACATGATTTTCAAGCGCTCCAGATAGCTCAGCACTTTGATTTCCGGGCTTGCTGAGCGCACCAAAACCGCGAATGTGGAATCCGCTGCTTCACTCTGGCCGGTGTTTGCCTTGATCAATGCCCGGTAATATAGAAAGTAGTCTCCGTTGTTTTGGCTGTGCTCAAGAATTGCGGATGCCTCATTGAAGTTTTCCTGTGCCACCGCCTTACGCAGCCGTAACAACTGAATCGAAGGATCACCATGGATGATCTCGATGCTCTGCATGTGCCGGTCGAAATCCGCAATGCGGTTGTTATCCAGCAGGTGTTTAGACCACAGGACATGGCTTTTATTATAGATATGGCTGTTTTCGTTGATCTTGCTCAAGATCTCCAGCGCTTCTTGCTCTCTGCCAAGCCGCACCAGCACTTCGAGGTATTCATATTCCACTTCCGGTTCGGGATGCTCTCGCAAAGCGTATTGATAAGATTGCATTGCGCTATAAAATTGGCCAAAGCTCTTGTACAATCTTGCCCGGTAGAGATTTGCCCGGGATAACAGGAAGGTATCCTTAGTCTCGGATTCCAGGGTCTGGATCTGCTCCATGGCCTCGCTGTTTTGCTCAAGCCCAATCAGGCACAGCGCACGATACAAGTACACTTTGTGCCTCAGAGACAGCTCCAGATCTTCTTTCAGAAGCTCGTCATAAATCCACAGAGCATCGCAGTGCTGCTTTTTTTCCACCATCAGGTTAGCGCCGATGAAGCGCAGGTGATTACGGAAATAGCTCTGAGGATAACGGGCTTGAAAGGCGTTGATCTCGTTGTTTAGCTTTTCGCTTTCTCCGCGATCATAGAGCTCCACGATGTATTGGTAGGCATATCGTTCCAGATTGCTGGGTTTTGGTGTTTGTGCTGAGATATTCTGCGCAAACGCGATCCCCAGAATCAGGACAGCCGCAAGTACTTTATATTTGGGCATCCAATTCTCCATTATGTCTTTGTGTCAGAGCAGCAAATATGGGTCAAACTGTCAATGGCTTTATTTAAAAGCCTCTTCGGCACTGAAGTCACGTTGTGGATCGAAGCTCTGTAAAACCCTCAAATCATCATCCGTGGTCTCATTCAGGCACATTCTGCTAAGCAATTCTCCCATTCCCGGTCCCAGCATAAAGCCTTGTCCGCACATTCCCACGGCATGGATAACATTCTCCGCATTCAGGCTTTTGCCCACGATCGGAAACCCGTCCGGAGTCATCGGATACTGTCCTCGCCAGGTACGACGTACTTTCAGATTCCTCAAGCGCGGATAGATCTCGATCATACGCTTGCTGCAGATCGGCAAAAACTCCGATGTCGAGCGATTGTCAATTCCCAAAATCGGGGGATCCGGGGTGATACAAAACACCACCTGACCCTCGATGTTTTGATAGAAATAGAAGTTCGCGCTACCGGGAGCTTTGCGCAGATCGACTACCATGGGACCAAAGAATCTGGCGACAGGCTCGGTGATGCCCGCTTCATGGTTATCCGGAAACACTTTCAGATCATCATTGATCATGGCCCCGATTTCCCGGGCATCGTTCCCGGCAGTGTTCAGGATCATTCCTGCTTTGTAGCTTCCCTTTTTTGTTATCACTTCAGTAGCTATGCCGTGTTCGCTTTTGATGCCTGTCACAGCTTCCTGAAACCGGAATTCTACCCCTGCCTTCACCGCATGGAAATAGAAGGCATTGGTAACCAGCAAAGGCGAACAGCTGCCGTCCTCAGGAGAGTAGGTGCTGCCCAAAAGCCCATCCATCAATATCCCCGGCACCAAAGCCTGATATTCGCCGGCGCTCAACCACTTGATGTTCAGCCCATAACCGTGTTGAATCCGCATCAGAGCTTGCAGAGCTTTGACATCTTGTTCCCGATAGGCGGGAAAGGAATATCCGTTGTCCATCCAGCCAATATCGTCTCCCCGCTCTTCGTGCCAGGTGCGGAAGATCTCGATTGACCTCAGGCATACAGAGATTTTACCAAAATCCGAGTGAGTCGCGCGCACACCGCCGATTGCCTTTTTATTGTTCTGTTGTCCGGGGCCGTGTTCGGGATCCAGAACCAGCACTTTCTGCCCCTTTTCAGCAAGATAGAGGGCAGCGGGTAAACCGATTGATCCGGCACCGATTACTATCACGTCGTAGGTCATTTGCCACCTCCGGCAGGGAAGGTTCCCAGCGGAACTTCGATGAAAATCGGGCGTTTGGTGTTTGGCACCACATCTGTCACGGGGATTCCTTCTTCACGTAAAAGTGATTTTATCAACACTTCACAGGTCTTGGCACCGCAAGGGCCCATGCCGGCTCGGGTGATCGCTTTAATCTGGTTCAAATCATTTATTCCTTTGCGGATAAGAGCTCTTACCTCACCCACTGTAACACGTTCGCACAAGCAGATCATTGCCTCATCAGAAATTCTATCCGGAACAATGGCTTCTTCCAGAGCGACGCTCACCTGGGGATCCTGGACCCGGAATCCGGCGACCTTACGCGCGATTCCAGCCGGGACGGCAAAGCGTACCAACTGTGTGTTCTGTTTAACATATGGGACAACAGCCAGCACTTCAAACTCGCCCAATTCCCGGGCTTCGATGTCCATCAGCATGCGTTTGTCTCCCACCTTGAGCGACATATTCATAATCTCGTAGGCTATAGTCACAATCGGGGTCTGCGGGTCTTTGCGATAGTCCACCAAAGTGATTGCCAGGCCCGGACAGATCAATAAACATTTGCCGCATCCGATGCACGAGCCGGTATAGCGGGGTAACGCAAACAAGCTGCCATCTTCTGTCTTGATCGAGTTTGTGGGGCACACTGTGGTGCAGGGATTACAAGGAATCTCCTGCAAACAGTGGATGATCGGAATCACTCCGCTTTCATCCAAAATCTCCTGATACGCTTTGATCGCGCCGGGATGCGCCTTCAGTACTTCCGCCTTGGCATACCATGATTCCGGGATATCTTCCACAGATTCACCTTTCATGGCTTTGGCAATTTTCAAGCCGGCAATTTTGCCGTTGAACATCGCCGAACTGGCTTCCGCAATCTCCAGAGCGTCTCCGGCAGAATCCACCGGAATACCCGCCATCTCGGCCTCGATGGTAAACTCGGATAGAGAATCCAGGCCAACCGCGATCAGGATGGTGTCGCATGCATAGGTCTTTTCGGTACCCTCTATAGCCCGGAAATTCTTGTCCACTTGGGTGATTGTGATGCTTTCCACAGTCTCGTTACCATTCGCGCACAAGATCGAATGTGAGGTATGTACGGGCACTCCGAAACGGCTCAGTTTATCGGCATGAACTTTATAACCTCCGCAGCTGGGCATCGCTTCTGCCAGACCCACCACTTCGATTCCGGCTTGCAAAGCGTGATAACCGGCAATCAAGCCGACATTACCGCCACCGATGATAAACAAGCGCTCTGTGGGGCGCACAAGGTCTCTGTTGACCAGGGTCTGAAACGCTCCCGCGCCATAGATGCGGGCAAGTTTGTTGCCGGGAAAGCGCAGAAACTTCTCTCTGGCTCCTGCCGCGTTCAGAATCCGCCGGGGACTCACCAGTTTGTACACACCATCTTTCAGAATGCCAACTTTTTGATCGCTAAAGACAAACAGCGCTGTGCTATCCACCCAGGTTGTGACGCTGGGATACTGTTTCAATTCTTCTGCCAAAATCTGTCCGATATGGTGCCCCCGGGTACCCGCGCGGCTATCTGCTTCAGAGCCGAAGAATTTGTGGGTCTGCAATACCAGCTTGCCACCCAGAGCGTTTTTGTCGTCGATTAAAAGAGTGTCCACTCCGTGTTTACCAAGCTCTGTAGCCGCGGACAAGCCTGCGGGGCCGCCACCGATGATCAGCACTTCACACTCAAGCTCTTCAATGGGCTTAAACTCCATTGGCTCTACTTCTTCTGCCAGCGTGGGTAATCCTTCCGCGCTTTGCACGATCATGTTTTCTACGAGAGGTGTCATGCAGGATTTTACGGCAATGCCGTTCGCGATCACGGTACACTTGGCGCACTGCCCATTCGCGCAGAATATCCCTTGCGCGCTGCCATCTTTGTGGTGATGGCCAAAAACGTTGATGCCGTTCGCGATCAATGCCGAGGAGATCATTTCAGCTCTGCGGGCTTGCATTTTCTCCCCGTTGAAATAGAAGCTTATCATGTCCAGGACGGGAACTTCCAGGATTGGATGCTCCTCAATGCGGAATTGCTTCATGTATCAAACTCCTTGTATTAGAAAATCTTAGAATCGGAAATCGATGTTTCTATCGAATGTGGATATAAAATTGGAAACTCCCCTCAAATGTCAAGAAAAAGAGTTTGCTGCCTTCCTCATATTCTGATGGATTCGATCGTGCCCTGATTCAGTTTCAGGGCAGGCTCACCATGAATCATCATGATGATCCCCAAATCCTTCGCGCATTGTGGGCAAGCCGGGCGGCTGTGCGTTGCCACTTTTTGCAAGCCTACATGATCATCGGTCAGGCGGGAGATCAACACTTTGATCAAACGCCCCTTTCCCGCTTTGAAATAGCGGAACAAGAGGTATCCACACTTACAGTGGATCTCGATGATCTTCCCGGTTCTCACTTATCTTCTCGCGTTTGGGAGGATCGGGATCGGGATCGTGATTGCCACCCTGCCCGCAATGATGCCAGTCGCGGATCGCGCGGTTGTTTCTGCATGTGGTATTTCCCCAATATTTTCTTCATATTCGCATGCTCAAAATGTTCTGCTTTGTTGTCAATCTGTTTGTGCTGCAAATACTCGACCGGTTAAGGATTCTATCCTTTGTGTCTATTCACGATTCTTTATCTGGCAGCATACCTGGTTTATCAATCCTCGCTTAAGCTGAGTCTGTTGACAAAGCCCATAATCACAAGATTCAAACATCTGCGTCATTGGTGCGGGATCGCGTCGCAAATAAACTAACTGCAACTCAGATAAACCGGATCCAAAATGAAGCGACTGCATGGCAGCCCAAAGTGAACTCTACTCCCTAATCGGAACTAAAACCGCTGAGCCCGGAGGGCGAAACTGACCATAGCGAGGGTGCGTAGCGAAGCGGAGCCCCTCGATGAATGCAACACAGGATCATCAGAGCCCTTTATGGGCGAAGCTGACCATAGCGAGGGTGCGCAGCGAAGCGGAGCCCCTCGACGAATGCAACACAGGATCATCAGAGC
>DHVK01000030.1 GCA_002412625.1 Cloacimonetes bacterium UBA5210 | reverse complement strand
GCAGGCTTCAGCGAAAAAAACGCGGAGAGCAGTCCCTACGACGCGGAAATCAAGGAGCTGATCAGATACCGCCAGGATTGCGCCCGCCCAAACGGAGCCCCCAAGAGCTTTCCGGATGAGTATCGCCGGGCATATCGCCGTCACGCCGCCGCCATACGCAGGCTTCTGGCAAAAGCAGAACAAGACGGACATCACGAGGCGGTGGCAATCGTGAAACGCGCGCTGAAGCTGGGCAGGATGGCTTCCCTGAATCTGGACATGTATGCCTGAGATGGCGTCCCGCTGGGACTCTGGGGTTTGATCGTGGGGCGTGGTGGGCTATCTGAAATGTCATCCCTACAGGACTCAGACGGTTTATCAGTATGGTAGATTCTCTATCTGAGATGGCGTCCCGCTGGGACTCAAATGATAGATTGGCATTCGCTTGCTATCTGAAATGGCGTCCCGATGGGACTTAAATAATCGCTTTGGGAGGATACACGCCAGCGAACCGCAATCTGTATCTCAAATCATGCGCTGGAGTTGAAGCCACCTATTTGCATCTATCTCTTTCTATATAAGTTAAAGGGTGGTTTGGAGTTCATGTTGTCGTTTGGAGTTCAAGCCGGCAAGAAGAATTACGCTTTTACAACTATTCTGCAGCCGGCTTGGACTTCAAACAAGCTTGCCCCCGCAAAACCCCATACATGAAGTCCAAAGCGCAGCGTAGTATATATTTATCGTCAAGATAGTCTATGCGCTTGAACTCCATTCTGCAGCTGGCTTGGACTTCAAACAGCTTGCCCCCGCAAAACCCACTCCATGAAGTCCAAAGAGCCGCGTAGTAAGTGCTTTATGCAAAGTTGGGATAGGCTCTTTGAACTCCATTCTGCAGCCGACTTGGAATCAAACAGCTTGCGCAAACCAAACAACTTGCCAAGCCAAACAACACACATCACATGATTCCAAAGCGCAGCTTAGTAAAACGGCAAGATGCTATTTCCACCGCATTGTGGAAGCGCTTTCCAGCCGCTTTAGCAAAAAATAAACGGCAAGATGCCATTTCCTCTTTAAAAAATGGGCAGGCGGAACAAAGCTCTTGACAGAGAGGAAGTACTTCATTATCGGGGAACATCGTAATTAAGCCTCGTGTTCAATGAAGGAGAATGCAATGCCGGAAGAGAAAAATGGTGGTCATGGTTTTGGGACTGCTCCAGTTTATTTAGCTGCGGTCAGCACCATATTGGGTGCAGTAATGTTCCTCCGTTTTGGTTACGCGGTGGGGCATGTCGGCTTGGTGGGAAGCTTGATGATCGTACTCATTGGGCATATGATAACAGTGCCCACGGGCTTGGCTATCGCGGAGATTGCCACCAATCTGAAGGTGCGTGGCGGGGGTGAGTATTACATCATCAGCCGGTCCTTCGGAGCCACACTTGGAGGCACGATCGGGATTTCTTTGTATCTCTCTCAGGCGATATCCGTGGCGTTCTATCTGATCGCCTTTGCGGAAGCTTTCAGGCCTTTGTTTGGGTATTTTGCGGATCTTACCGGCTACATTCCGGACGCCAGGGTGATCTCTCTACCCGCGGCCATCATCCTTACCCTGATTCTTACCAAAAAAGGTGCGTCAATCGGGGTTAGCGCGCTGTTGGGCATCGTGGCAACGCTGGGCATATCTCTGGTTCTGATCTTTGCGGGCAAGGGAATGCTTCCCGAGGGGCACAGATTGGGCTTGTTCGACACAATCCCCAATCCGGATAGTTTCTTCAGGGTATTCGCGATTGTCTTTCCCGCCTTCACCGGGATGACGGCAGGCGTGGGTTTGTCCGGAGATTTGAAAGCCCCGCGCAAATCAATCCCCCTGGGCACTCTGACTGCTACACTGACCGGGTTCGCGGTGTATGTGCTGCTGGTATTCAAGCTAAGCAGAAGTGCTCTACCCGGGGATCTCGCTTCTGATCAATTCATCCTGAGCCGGATATCCTTGTGGGGACCCTCGGTGTTTATCGGGCTTGGAGCCGCTACGCTATCCTCTGCCCTGGGTTCTTTTCTGGTAGCCCCCAGAACACTACAAGCCCTGAGTGGGGATAAGTTCTTTCCTTCTCTGAAGTGGAATCAGCTGCTCAGCAAAGGAGTGGGAAAATCCAACGAACCGGCAAACTCCACCTGGGTTACATCGATTATCGTGATTGCGTTTGTGGCGATGGGCGATGTGGATTTCGTAGCCCAGATCATTAGTATGTTCTTCATGATTACCTATGGCGCGCTGTGTAGCATCAGCTTTTTGGAACACTTTGCCGGAAATCCTTCATATCGGCCTACTTTTAAGACAAAGTGGTATTTCTCTCTGGTGGGGGCATTATCCTGCTTCCTGATGATGTTTATGATGCAACCCGTGTATGCTTTGGGCGCGCTCATATCGATGGCGGGGATTTATATGTGGCTGAACAAAACCAAAAAAGGCGAGCGCAACCTGTCCATGGTGTTCAGAGGTGTGATGTTCCAAAGCACACGCAAGCTCCAGATCGCTATTCAAAAACGCAATGCGGCGCCGGATATGTCCAACTGGCGTCCGTCCATAGTGGCTCTCACAGAGTATTCTGAAGACCGTGTGGCAGTGTTCAACCTGCTGCGTTGGCTCAGTCATCACTATGGCTTTGGCTCTTACATTCACTTCATCAAAGGCCCGCTGAATCTGGCGACAAACACCGAATCCAAAAAGATCCTGAATAACCTGATAAACCAATCCGCGATGAGCGAAGCCGGGTTCTATGTGGATACCATCGTTGCTCCGACTTTCAAGACTGCCGTCGCGCAGATCGTGCAGATCCCGGGGATCACCGGGATGGAAAACAACAGCATTCTGTTCAATTTTTACAAGGATAACAAGGAAGAGATTCCGCCCATCATCGATGGTTGCTACTTTACAGCCGTTACGGGGCAAAATGCTTTGATTCTGCGCTCCGGTACGCGGCATTTCGGCTTCCGCCGGTTGATCGACATCTGGCTCACCCCCGGGGACTATCGGAACGCAAACCTGATGATTCTGCTCTCCTACATCCTAATCGGACATCCGGAATGGAAAGGCTGCCAGATAAGAGTGTTTGACGTGGAAGACGAGGGGACCAGCAGGGTAAACCGACTGGAGGATCAGATCTCTTCCGGCAGATTGCCGATATCCCCCAGCAACATTCAGCGCATTCAAAAGCTGCCCCACGAAACCATCGCGGATAAGATCTCAGGTGTCTCCTGCGATTCGGATTTGATCGTGCTGGGCTTGTCTCTGAAGAAGATGCGTCGCGATAACGGAAAATATCTGCAGAGCTTCCCATGTGCCCAGGATATGCTGTTTGTAAGAGCTGGACAGCGCATTCTGATCGATACCGAAGCAGAGTACGAAGACCTGATCGAAGGAATCGAGGATACCGATGAGGAACTGGTGGATTCTCTGATAAAAGTAAAAACAAGCTCCAAAACTGATGACGCGCAAGCAGAGATAGATATATCCACGAAACCGGATGAAGGATAGAAAAGCTGGAATACTACACACCAGATCTTTCTAAAGATAGAAACATAACAAGGAGATAACAATGAAAAAGCTCATCGTTCTTATTCTTATCAGCATCCTGGCACTTGGCCTGGCTGCTCAAAGCGCCAAACAGGAAGCCCTCCAGAGCATTGATGATGCCAAGGCAATGATCAACAGCAATCAGTTGGCAAAAGCCCAGGAAGAACTGAACTATGCCATAACAAAGATCAGCGAGATTCTCTCTGAAGAACTGCTGAAATTCATCCCCGATGCCCCTGCCGGATATACTCTGGAGGATCGCAGCGCGCAATCTTTGGGTCAAGCCGGTGTCATTATCGGCAGTGCCAATGCCATCGCCGCTTCCGGCAACTATAGCAAAGGAGACTCCAGCTTGGAACTCAGCATCACGGTCGGCGGTCTGGTGGGTCAGGCCGGTGGCTTGATGGGCCTGGCTGCCATGTTTGGGGGAATGACTGGTTCAAACACCAAGAGCTTGCGCGTAAGCGGCTACAATGCCACTTCTGAATACGACGCGACTGGAAAGAGCGGTACTCTGACCATCAAAGTGGGCGAAAAGATCACTGTGATGGTGGAAGGCGAGGACATCGATAGCGCGGATATGCTGAAGACCCTGGCCGAGAAGGTTGATCTGGCAGGACTCGAGAAAGCGTTTTAGTAAACACCCCCCCCCGGTTAAAGCTGAATCAAGTGCCCTAATGGCCTACAGGCAATCTGCAAGCACTTTTTTAGTGGACAGCATAGGGGCAATCCTAAAAATGGCATACCAAGCCCGAATCAGATTAAAAACAAGGGCTTATAAAGGACTATTATTATGAAAAGCGATGCGGACAATCCGCTTTCTAAGATACGAAACATCGGCATCATGGCACACATTGATGCCGGAAAGACCACTACCACAGAGCGCATACTCTATTATACCGGTTTCCTGCATAAAATGGGCGAAGTACACGATGGCAATGCCTTCACGGACTGGATGGAACAGGAGCGCGAACGCGGGATAACCATCACATCCGCCACAGTCACCTGCCCCTGGCGGGAGCATCAGATCAATATCATCGACACTCCGGGTCACGTGGATTTCACAGCCGAAGTAGAGCGTTCTTTGCGAGTGCTGGACGGAGCGGTGGGCGTGTTTTGCGCGGTTGGGGGAGTGGAGCCGCAATCCGAAACCGTGTGGCATCAAGCAAACCGTTACAAAGTGCCACGCATCGCCTATATCAACAAGATGGACCGCACCGGAGCGGATTATGAGCGGGTGATTCAGATGATTCACGAGCGCTTGAACCCCAAAGCCTGCGCGGTGAACATACCGATCGGCAGAGAAGACTGCTTTGAAGGAGTGATAGACCTGATCACGATGCAGGCGTGGTATTTTGACCCGCTGACTCAGGGCTCCGAAACCAGCCACATCAACATCCCTGAAGCAATGATGGACGAAGCGCTGATCTCCCGCGAGCATCTGTTGGAAACCATTGCGGAATATGACGATGAGCTGATGATGTTGTTTCTGGAGGGGGAAGAGATTCCTTCGGAATTGATCATCCGGGCGATCCGGAAGGGCACGATCGAGCATGGCTTTATCCCGGTGCTTTGCGGTTCCTCGCTGAAGAACAAAGGCCTGCAATTGTTGCTGGATGGGGTGGTGGATTTTCTCCCCTCGCCCCTGGATATCGGCGAGACTCATGCTCTGAATCCTGAAACCCACGAGCCGGTCTGCATTTCCGCTGACCCCAATGATCCTTTTGTGGGAATGGCTTTCAAAGTGCAGATCGACAAATATGTAGGGCGTTTGATCTATGTTCGGGTATATAGCGGCACCCTGAAAAAGGGTTCCACCTTCCTCAATATGACAAACGGCAAGCGGGAACGGGTTGCCAGAATTCTGCAGATGATGAGCAATAAAAAGAACGATAAGGACAACTTGCACGCCGGGGATATCGGAGCAATAGTGGGTCCCAAGTTTCTTGTTACCGGAGATACCATCACAGACGGCACGATGAATGTGGTGCTGAACAAGATGCACTTTCCGGATTCCGTGATCTCGATCGCCATCGAACCCAAAACCAAGGCAGACCAGGATAACATGAGCAACGCCCTGGAGCGGCTGCAGGAAGAAGACCCCACGTTCAGAGTTCATATCGACAAGGATTCCGGGCAAACCCTGATCTCCGGTATGGGCGAATTGCACCTGGACATCATCGTGGACCGCATCAAGCGCGAATTCGGGGTCAGCGCGAACGTGGGCAACCCCCAGGTTTCCTACAAAGAGAGCATCACCCTGATCGTTCAAACCACTGAAGTGTTCCAGCGTGAGCTGAACGGCAAGGGCAACTATGCCTCGGTAACCTTCAAGCTCAGCCCGATACCATTGAAAGACATTACCGACGATGTGAAGAACACCTTCACCTGCTCGGTGGATCCCCAGAAGATCCCGCAAGAATATTGGAAAGCGATTGAGGAAGCTGCTTTGGGTGCTCTGGCCGACGGTCCGCTGATCAGTGCCAATGTAGAGCGGGTAGCCATCGAGCTGATTGATGGCGACCATAACCCGGTGGATTCCAATGAACTGGCTTTCCGCATCGCGACCTCGATGGCGATCGGTAAGGGCATGAGAAACGCCAAACCGGTGATTATGGAGCCCAGCATGTTGCTCACGGTGATCTCTCCGGACGACTTTGTGGGAGATATCATCTCGGATATCAACGCCAAGCGCGGGAAGATCGAAGTGATGCGCCGGCACAACGAGTTTCAACAGGAAGTAGTAGCGGATGTCCCGCTCTCTGAGTTATTTGGATACTCCACCCGGATTCGCAGTGTTTCCCAGGGCAGAGCAATCTATACTCTGGAATTCAAGAAGTTTGAGATCGCTCCGGCTCAGGTTCAGAGCGAAGTATTACGCAGGATACGAGGCTATGCAGAATAAACTTGACAAGCTATCAAAAAATCTGAAGCATGTTCTGAAAGAGAAAGTGACCGAGGAGATTCATATGAGCATCGATCTAACTTTTAGTGAAAACATCGCAGCAATGAAGATTGACGGCATCCTGAACAGCGAAAACGCCCACATGCTGCAGGAAAAACTGACTGAAGTGATGCAGAGCAACGCCACCCTGTTGGAGCTTGACCTGCTGGATTGCCGGAACATTTCTTCCACCGGTATCGGCAAAATCCTCTTGTTTTACAAAGATTTCATCTCCAAAGGCGGAGAGATCGAAGTTGTGCGGAGCTCAAACAGCGTGTATGAATTATTCAGCATGCTGAAGCTGAATCAGCTCTTCACCGTTAATCTTGGCTGAATATGGCTGATCGTCCCAAGGTACTCGTCGTTGACGATAGTATCGCCATAGTAAACTCTTTACAAGCGATTCTGGGTATCAGCGGATACAGAGTCGATACCGCGTATAGTGGTAGTGATGCCTTACGCAAAATCCACCAGAACGAGTATGATCTGGTGATTTGCGACATCGAAATGCCGGGGCTCTCCGGCCTGGAATTCTTGAACCGGGTCCGCGAGGAATTCGACCGCAATCTGGACGTAATCCTGATGACCGGATACCTGGAGCACGACTATTTTATCGAGGCCATTCGCCTCGGAGCCAGCGATTTTATCCGCAAACCCATTGATACCAAACAGATGATCAACTCCATGCGCGAACTGATCTTCAGAAAGCGCAGCCGCGATGACAAAGCGGAGTTTTATGCTCATTTGGACAAGGCAAGTTTCTGCTTCGAGATGCCGGCCAAGGACTTCTCCAAGTTTACCATTTCGAAGGTGTTTTCTTCATACATGAGAAACTACTTTAAGGTAAGCCCCAAGGTTCTGAACGAGCTCTTAATTTGCGTGGATGAGATGGTTTACAACGCATATATCCACGGCACATTGGGGCTGAGTGTAGAAGAGCGCGCGCTGTCCCACGAAGACTTGCAGGAAGTGATCCAAGAAAAGATGAAAGACCCTGTAGTCGGCATACGGAAAGTAAACTTTGGCTTTGATGTAAATAACCAGACCCAAACTATTGAGATCTTTGTGGAAGATGAAGGCGAAGGTTTTGACTACTCACCCTGGGTGGAATCTATCAAAGGCGAGCAAATCTTTGATATAGAAGGTCATGGCCGGGGTATAGCCATGCTTTTCCACTTATCAGACGAGCTAAGATTCAGCGCTACAGGGAATACGGTGCGCATCAAGAAGAGCATTGCGTCTCCTGAAACCGATGTCAGTTGACGCGTTAAGACATGAGTTTAGAGAAATCCCTTTTGCGGATTTCTCTTTTTTGCTTTGTGAGTTGTGGGATTGCCCGCCGGGAGATTTGCCCTTCAGAAAAGCGCTCTCCCCGGCGGAGGAAGAGCAATTGCGGCTCTGGCTGCGGCGCCTGCAGCAGGGAGAACCTCCGCAGTACGTAGCGCGAAAAGCCTGGTTCTATGGCCTGGAGCTCTATGTTGATCCCCGGGTGCTGATTCCCCGTTTTGATACCGAGGTTCTGGTGGAAGCAGTGCTTGCCATGCTCAGTCCCGGAGACCGGGTTTTGGAGATCGGAGCAGGTTCAGGGGCGATTGCCCTGGCCTTGAAATCCCAGTGTCCGGAACTATCGGTACTGGCTACGGATATTGACGAGGGCGCGCTGGAAGTTGCCCGGATCAACCGCGACAAGCTGCAGCTGAAGGTAGAGCTGGTTCACGCGGATCTGTTCCCCCCGGAAGCCGAACCGTTTGACCTCATTATCTCCAATCCGCCATACATCAGCGCGGAAGAATACCACGGCTTGGCTGCACGGGTGAAAGATTACGAACCGGCGATTGCATTGATCGCCGAAAACGATGGCCTGGCGTTCTATCTGCGAATCATCAGCCGCGCTCCCCGCTATCTGAGGGATGGCGGCATTCTGGCGTTTGAGCATGGCTACAATCAACAGCAGGCATTACGAAACTTGACAGAATCTGCAGGCTTTGAAACTCTGCAAATGGGAAAGGATCTGGCTCTGCAAGATCGCTTTCTGATCACCAGGCTAAATAAATCCCCAAGAGGATGTAATGGATAAATTTATCATTGAACAAAGCCGCGACTTGAGCGGGAAAATCTATGTAAGTGGCGCCAAAAATGCCATTTTGCCGGTGATGGCAGCCTGCCTTTTAGCCCCCGGAAAGTCGGTTCTGAAAAACGTCCCCAACCTGATCGACCTGAAGACCATGGCGCATCTTTTGCGCGTAATCGGGGCCAGAGTGGACTATGAAAATGGTACTATGAGCATAGACAGCAAGGACGTTTGCTATCCCGAAGCACCATACGAGTTGGTGAGCAAAATGCGCGCTTCGATCTATGTGCTGGGTCCCTTGTTAGCCCGGCTGGGCACCGCCAAAGTTTCCTTCCCCGGCGGTTGCGCCATCGGCACGCGTCCGGTGGATCTTCACCTGAAGGCGATGGAAGCGCTGGGGGCGGAAATCGACCTTGATCATGGCTACATCAATGCCAAAGCTGATCAACTTGTCGGAGCGGATATCCATTTCGAAAAGTCCTCCGTGGGGGCTACTATCAACGCGCTGATGGCTGCAGTATTGGCCAAAGGCCAGTCCCGCATGTTCAACGCTGCCATGGAGCCGGAAGTGGATTCCACAATCGATCTGCTTTTGAAGATGGGCGCCAAGATCCAGGGCAAAGGCAGCACAACCCTCATCATCGATGGAGTGGACGATCTCTTCCCGGTGCAAATGGACATGATTCCGGACCGCATCGAAGCCGGCACCTTCCTGGTGGCAGGAGCCCTATCCACCAAACCGGTAACCGTTTGCAACTGCAACCCGGAGCACCTGACTGTGCTTTTGGAAAAACTGCGGGAAGCAGGCTGTGGACTGGATATTGACGGCGCGGATATCACCGTGACTCCTCCCGAAAAGATCAAACCCACAAACGTCCTGACCCTTCCGCATCCTGGTTTTCCCACCGATCTGCAGGCGCAGTTTACTGTTCTGATGTGTCTGGCCGACGGAGTCAGCTTTGTGGAGGATACCGTGTTCCCTGACCGCTTTATGCATGTGGCAGAGCTCAATCGCTTGCAGGCAGACATCCAGATGCAGCGCAATATCGCCCGCATCATGGGCGTGGAAAGCCTCGGCGGGGCAGAAGTGATGGCCACCGATTTGCGTGCCAGCGCCGCCCTGGTGCTCGCCGGGATGGTGGCAGAAGGCACGACCACGGTCTCCCGCATTTATCACATTGACCGCGGCTATGACAGAATCGAAGAAAAACTGAACGGAATTGGCGCAAAAATCCGCCGCGAACAGGGTTAGACCACAAATTCGCAGTATCTTGAATAGAATTTTTTGCTTGCTATTCCCGCAGTGACGCTTGAAGGATACTGGATTTACTAAACCGGGATTTGGGAGATATGAAGCCGTTATCATCCTATGCCCATAGCTTGATAACGGCTTAAAATCAGCTTTACCTAAAGCGAGTGAAGCAGGAAGGGGCACTGGAACACGCCGCTCCTGGGGCGTTTTTCTGCCAATTACCCGCCAACAGCATTTTTGTCGGAAAACCCCAAATTAACGGAGAATTCGATTTGGCTGGGTTTTGTTTCAAGCTCGAATCTGTCTGACAGAAAAACGCCCCAGGAGCGGCGTGTTCCGGGAGTACCCGCCAAAAAGTCATTTTACCGGAGGACTCATCTCATCAGTTCTTTCAGGTTCTCCATTGCTTCGGGGACTGCTTCAAACAGGAAGCTATTTATCTGGCAAGGTAGCTCTTCGCATTCTGCGCAAGTGCCGTAACCTTTGCTTACCACGCAGGCGCGGATGGGGCACTTGTTGCACCAGCTGAACTTCAGCCCGGCTTCCCGGCAACCTTCACAATTGATGTCATCAGCCGTTAAAGCGGCGTCGTAGCGTTTGGACCAGTCTATGGCGATCTGGGCTTTTCGGGCGATATCGTTAGTTTTTGTGGCTTGAAAGGCTTCACAGCCGGCGCAGTTTAAGCCGCAGCTTGAGATCATCTTATCCATTTGTTTCCTCGCTTATATCGTTGTCATTGGGTAGTATATAGGGTTCTTTCAGAAAGAATGGTTTTAGAAAAGTGTGGCTGATCGCGCGGGCAGGGCAATTCCACCAGCAACGCAGACACAGCAGACACTTATCGTCAAAGAGTAATTTGCCTTCTTCAATGTGGATGTTTTCAGTTGGGCAGTTTTCCACGCAGATGCCGCAAAGAGTGCATGCGGAACTAACTATCCAACGCTTTGATGACTGTTGGGCGCCATGTTTCTCAAGCGCGGCAAAACGGTAAAGCAAATTCCGAATCATCGGGTCAGCCAGGCGTGAATTAACCCCTCCCAGGATTTCTGCGGCAGTCTTGATGGCAAGCGCTCTCGCCTTGAAATAGCGCTTGTTCACCTTTTTGGGATTTGCTGTGCCAAAGGCATTCGGCGGCATTTCATAGAGCTGCTCATGGATCAGTTTCCAGCCCAAAAGTGCCAGTTTGTGCCTGATATTGTATGTAGAGCCGGCATTGAAGGTGGTGCTGCCTGCAGTTTTGAACAGGAAATAGCGGGTAGCGGATTTGGGCAAAGTCCCAATAAAGTCATAAACAATTGCAGGGGCATCCATCGCGTGCACCGGGAAGCCGATGCCCACGATATCCCAGCCCGCGTAGTCCGGCGTAATCTTTCCCAAAGTGATATGTTCCATCGGGATTATCCGGCTTTCTGCCCCGTTGTCTTCAAATTCTTGCCGCAATACTTCAGCGATCCGGCGCGTGTTGCCGGTTCCGCTGAACTGAATAATCAGGATCCGCATTTAGCCTCCTATTCATGATGTAAACATGCGCTGAATGGAAATATTCTGGGGTATCCGGATTTTGTCAAGCTCCATGCTGCATGACATATAAAACGGGGTAGGATGGACCTCCGCTTGAGCGTATCCTGCAATGATTAATCCAACTGCCCCAACAAATATGTTTTTAATAGTTTGTGCGCCCTCACCAAAATGTAATCCGTGAAGATCCCGATTGCGCCGATGATGCCGATGTAAATCAACATTTCCCGATATTGCAGAAGATACCTGAAGTCCAGCAAGCGATAGCCCAGGCCGGAGCGTACGCCCAACATTTCCGCGGCGATGATGGCAGTCCAGCCGACTGACCACAGTATGCGGAACAGATTCAACAATTCCGGCAGACTGAGCGGAAGCAGGATGTGTCGGAATATCTGCTTTCGATCTGCGCCATCCAGGCTTGCCGTATCCAGCAGATCGCGGTGTACCATCCGGAAAACCCCCATGCTGATTACGATCGCGTTGAACAGCATGGAGAAGAGCAAGACGATCCCCACCGGCCATTCTCCGATTCCGGCGACCAGGATGATGATGGGCAGCCAACAAAAGGGGGAGATGTGCCTGAAGAAATTGACCAGCGGCATCAGCAAGATCCTGATACCGCGATGGGCATAACACCAATAACCGATCGCGATGCCCGCAAGATATGATACTGATGTCCACGCGATTACGCGAAAGAAGCTGATCGCGATGTCTTGCCCAAGGAAGTTCATGGCAGCTCCAGATAGATGGAATCATCACCGATCATGGTCTTTTGATAGCCCTTGCGCACCGCTATCGTCATCAGCCTGCGTTGCAGAGCTTTGCCCTCTTCATCCAGTCCGGTGCGAAACTTTGTGTGGTTCAAAGCCTCCGCCACTTGCATATCATTGAGCCTGAAGGTGTCTTTTGCAAAACCGAGGAGCTGCGGATCATGAGCATCAATATCCGGCAAAACACAGTGCATTGTTTCGATTAACTGCTTCAAAATAAGCGTTTTGGCGGGGTTAAGTTGCTTTTGATTTACGGCTATATCGCAACAAGGATGTTGGGGATGGCTTTCCCCGAACCAATGCAGCACATGAAAATCACCGGTGATCTGCTGAATTACCGGCACATAGGCCACGATTGCATCCACTTGCCTGGCCTGCAAAGCCGCTACCAACTCGTTGGGAGTCCTGAAATACACCGGGCTAAAATCGATTCCGGCGCTTTCAGCCAAGTCTATCATCAGCAGCTCTACCGTGGAAGCTTTTAACAGCCCGATCTTGCGCGTGTGCAAATCCTTCAGGTCGATAACGGAGCTGCTGGATACAATTGCGTCCGATTCACGCTCCAAAAAGGAGACGATTTTCACCGGATAGCCCCTTGCGGCAGCGTTCCAGGCATAGCTGAAGGGTATGATCGCGGCATCAATCTTTCCCGCTATCAAGGCCTCCTGCACTTCCCAGCCGGAGCTGAAACTGATCATTTTGTATGCCTCGGAGTCCGTTTGCCCTGTATCCAGTGCGAAAGATAAGGGCAGATGATTGATGGAAGGGCCGATGATGCCCATCCGAAGCGTGTCTGCTTGTTTTGGCCCGCAGGCAAGGGAGCCAAACAGCAGTGCGCAGAGCAATGTAAAAGTTGTTAAATACTTCATTTTCACCTCAAAAAAAATAGCCACACTGACCGCCGGCAGTCAGGGTGGCTATTTCATTCGCCTATTACTTTACTGAGAGCTTCAGAATTTTCAGAGAAGGATATTTGTCAAGAGCGAGGAGCGCGATTGAGGAAGAAAGAATGCCGGCATATATATGCATAGGTACCCAAGTATATCAGTTACATGGTGAAAGATATGCGAAAAGAAACTATCGTTTGCCAAATATCGGTTATCTTGTAGTTCAGGAAAATCAAAATTTTACTCTGCAACAAATGCAGCAAGGAGCACAGCATGAACTTCGAACAAAAAGCCCTGATCGAGTTAAGATGGATCAGAATCCTGCTCATCACCATCTCTTTACCTGTTTTGGTCATTATCCTGAAGTCATTGGAAACGATCTTTATTCCGCTGACCTTCGCGATCCTGATCAGCTTTATATTTGCCCCAATGCGCTCGTGGTTGGAGAAACACAAGCTGCCCTTCTGGCTGAATTTCCTGCTTATGCTATTCATTATCCTGATCATCTTCGGATCACTGGCGCTGGTGATCTTTGCAGCCGGAAACAGCTTTGTCCAGCAACTGCCCAAGTATCAGGAGAAATTCGTGCAGCAGCTTCAGTATGTCTTGGCACTGAACGAGCAAATAGCAGCAAAAATGGATATTGCCCTCACCGGAATTCCCGGTCTTGATCCCGCTGCCTTTCTAACCGGGGGTAGCTTTTCGGTTACCGGTTTTGCCTCAAGGACGATGGGCGCATTGATGAATGCGGGCAGCCGAGCATTTCTGACACTTGTGTTTTTGCTCTTTCTGGTAGGGGGATCCGGCAAGATGGGGAGAAGAGTGCACCGAGTTTTGTCGGAAGCCGATAATAAACGAACTTCTGATACACTGCTTAGCATCAAAACCCAGATCCAGAGGTACTTCATCAATAAAACTCTGATCAGCCTCTGTGCAGCAACGGTGGCAATGCTGCTGCTGTGGATCCTCGGGGTAGATTTTGTGATAATTGCCGGGATCTTCTATTTTACCCTTAGTTTTATTCCCAACATAGGCTCCATTTTATCCACTCTGTTTCCCATCTCAATCTGCCTGCTTCAATTTGGTTTTGGTTTCAGACTGGTGGCCTTGATCCTGCTGATGATCGGAAACGAGATGTTTTTCGGTAACTTCGTGGAACCAAAGTTGATGGGGAACAAACTGAATCTGAGCCCGATCGTGGTCTTGATATCACTGATATTCTGGGCTTATGTGTGGGGTATTGTGGGGATGATGATCGCTGTACCGATTACCAGCTGTATCAACATCATCCTCAAGCGCATTAACGACAAAAGCGTGATCTCGGCTATCATCAGCGATGTTTGAGAAACTAAACAAGGATCTGGTTAAATGATACCTGATGCTGCCAGGCACCTATGTGAGCATCGCTTCCTTGAGAGAGGCGAAATGCTGCCATCCGGCATCTGTTCCGATAGGCAGAATTCGCTTGACAGGATTGAGCTTGCCCTAAAGACTTGCCCAAAGAATTATTTATCAGGGATGTTATGCAGAAGTTTACGGAAATTTTGGCTCTCTTAAGGCAGGAAGTTGTTCCTGCACTTGGCTGTACGGAACCGGCAGCGGTGGCTTTGGCCTCCGCCTACGCCGCAAGTGTATTCCCTTCAGATATCGAAGAAATCACCCTTATCCTAAGCCCCTCGATCCTCAAAAACGGGATGGGAGTGGGTATCCCCAATACCGGGTTGATCGGCCTGGAAATCGCTGCCGCGCTTGGTTTAGTGGTAGCACTTCCCCAGAAGGAGCTTCAGGTATTGGCAGATCTAAAGCCGGAGCAACTCATCATGGCTAAGGCATTGGCGAAAAATATCGACATCCAGTTGCATCCCGGGCAAGACAAAGTTTATATCGAAACCATCATCAAAAACAAAGAGCATAGTGCCCGTGCTGTGATCCGCTGGCGGCATACATGGCTGCATAAGCTGGAGCTGAATGGCGAGGTCTTGAAGTATCAGGATATGGGGGCGGATAACGCGCCCAAGCTGATTGACGCGTCCCGGTTCAAGCTTCTGGATTTCTGGGAATTTTGCCAAAAAGCAGATTACGCGACCCTGCTGGAATTGGATTTGGGCGAAACGATCAACCGCAGAATTGCTGATTATGGCCTTAGCGAGAGCATGGGGATGAGCGTGGGAAAGATGATCATGCAACAGATCGAAGATGGGCTCCTGGGGGATGATATGCATCACCATGCCATGGCTTTGACCGCTGCCGCGACCGACGCCCGGATGAGCGGCTGCAGCTTGCCGGTGATTTCCAATACCGGAAGCGGTAATCAGGGGCTTTCGATCACGCTACCCATCATTGCGGCAGCTGAAAAGCTGAACAGCAGCCACGAAGCTCTGGTTCGCGCCTTGGCCTTGGGGCATTTGGTAAGTGTGCACATGAAATATAAACTGGGCTTACTCTCGTGCTTGTGCGGATGCCTTTCCGCCGCAGCCGGGGGAGCCTGTGGCATCGTTTCGCTTTTGGGCGGAGACTTCACCAAGGTGGAATACGCCATTAAAAACATGATTGGCAACACGGCAGGCATGGTGTGCGACGGAGCGAAAGAGGGCTGTTCACTAAAAGTGGCAACTAATACTTCGGCTGCAGTGCAGGCAGCACTTCTGGCCCATATTGGCAAGTGCGTTTCCTCGAACGATGGGATCATTACAGACGATGTGGACGAGACTATCGATAACCTGGCTGAGTTCGTAAACTCCGGGATGCAAAATGCTGATTCCACAATTCTGAACATTATGATAAACAAAAAGAATATATATAAAGAGGCAGATAATGGCTGACACACCATTTGTAGTAAAATTGGATAAGGTGCTGCCGCCTGATCCTGTGTTTGAAAGCGGAATCCGCAGAGCTCCGGATCGGGGCTTGAACCTTTCCAAAAACGAGATCAAGCAAGCGCTGAAAAATGCTTTGCGCTATATCCCCACCGAATTGCACAAACAAGTTGCTCCAGAATTTCTGCAGGAGCTAAAAACTATGGGCAGAATCTATGGCTATCGCTGGCGTCCACAAGGACACCTAAAAGGCAAGCCCATTCACGAATATAAGGGCATCACTCAAGCAAGAGCCTTGCAGGTGATGATCGATAACAATCTGGATTTTGATATCGCACTGTATCCCTATGAATTGGTTACATACGGCGAGACCGGACAGGTGTGCCAGAACTGGATGCAATATCGGCTGATCATGAAGTACCTGGAAGTAATGACGGAAGACCAAACCCTGGTTGTTTCCAGCGGACATCCTTTGGGGCTGTTCCCCTCGCGCCCGGAAGCTCCGCGGGTGATTTCCACAAATGGGCTGGTGATCGGAAAGTGGGATAACCCGGACGATTTTAAACGCCTAACCGCGCTGGGTGTTGCCAATTATGGGCAAATGACTGCCGGTGGTTGGATGTACATCGGGCCGCAGGGCATTGTGCATGGCACCTATATCACATTGCTGAATGCCGGCAGAAAATACCTGGGCATTCCGGTGGACAAAGATCTGGCGGGCGTGCTCTATATTTCATCAGGATTGGGTGGAATGAGCGGGGCTCAGGCCAAGGCAGTGGAGATAGCCGGTGGCATCGGAATTCTGGCAGAAGTGGACTATTCCCGTATTGAGACGCGTCATTCACAGGGCTGGGTGGCCAAGGTTTCGGCTGATCTGGCAGAAATCTTCAAATGGGTGGATGAAGCCCGGATCAGCAAACAAGCCTTGTCTATTGCATATCATGGCAACATCGTGGATCTGCTGGATTATGTGGATAAACATAATATAAAGGCAGAACTGATCAGTGATCAGACCTCATGTCATGCAGTCTATGAGGGTGGCTATACCCCGGCAGGTTTGAGCTTTGAAGAAGGCCGCAAACTGCTGGCGAGCGATTTGGCCAAATTCCGGGACTTGGTAGATCAATCCCTGATAAAACATTATAAGGTGCTGAAATCCCTGACCGCTAAGGGCGCCAGATTTTGGGATTACGGCAACAGTTTCATGGCCAGTGTTTATGATGCCGGAGAGCATCAAATAGCCAAGAATCCGGAAAGCACAAACGACGGATTCATATGGCCTTCCTATGTGGAAGATATCATGGGGCCGATGTGTTTTGACTTTGGTTACGGGCCCTTCCGCTGGGTTTGCCTGTCCCGCAAGGATGAAGATCTGCGCGCCACGGATCAGGCAGCCTGCGCGTTGATTGACCCCAGGCGCAACTCCATGGATCGAGACAATCATCACTGGATCAGCAGCGCGGAAGAGAATGCACTGGTAGTGGGCACAAAGGCTCGCATCCTCTATGCCGATGAAGAAGGCAGAGTGTGCATCGCATTGAAATTCAATGACATGGTGCGCAAGGGGGAGATCGGCCCGGTGATGCTGGGCAGAGATCATCACGATGTGTCCGGGACAGATTCACCGTTCCGCGAAACCGCGAATATCAATGATGGCTCCAATCTGACCGCTGATATGGCTACGCAGTGTTTCGCCGGGAATATCGCCCGGGGCATGACCCTGGTTGTGCTTTCCAATGGTGGCGGAGTGGGGATCGGACGAAGCGTGAACGGAGGCAACGGCATCGTCCTGGATGGCAGCGAACGCATGGACGAAGTGCTGAAAAAAGCCCTATCCTGGGATGTGATGGGCGGAGTAGCCCGTCGGGCCTGGGCACGAAACACCGGAGCTATCACTACGGTTCAGGATTGGAATGACAAACATGCCGGTGAAGGAGCGATAACGATTCCGGAACCTGCAGATGAAGAATATTTGGACAGCCTGCTATAGCGGGAAAGGATATAATGAGTTATGCTAAATCAGTTTGTTAAAGCGATGAAAGCAGAGGGTTTGTCGGATATGCTGATCCGTACCTTCAGCCATTATTACGACGCGCTGAATGCCGGAAGCAAAGGCCAGATCAGCGAACAGGACATCAGCCCTCCCCAAAGCGATGCAGTCGTGGGCTACGCAGAGCTGGAGACCGGCAACGCAAGTAAAATGCTCAAACACATTGCGGTAATCAAACTGAACGGAGGCTTGGGAACGGGGATGGGGCTTTCCAAGGCCAAATCTCTGCTTCCCGTAAAAGGCAATATGAATTTTTTGGACATCATTACCCGGCATGTACTGGCGCTACGCTCCGGGAGCGGATATGATATCCAGCTGATGTTTATGAATAGCTTCGCCACGCACCAGGATACGATGGATTACCTCAGCAAATATCCGGATCTAAGCAAGCAAAGCCTGCCGATATCCTTTGTGCAGAACAAGTTTCCCCGCATCCGCCAGGATACTTTTGCCCCGTTTGAATCTGCCGATAAGAACCAACGCTGGAATCCGCCGGGACATGGAGACCTTTACACTGCCATTTCTGCGAGCGGGATCCTGGACCAGCTGATCGCAAAGGGCTATCGCTACGCTTTTGTATCCAATTCCGATAACCTGGGAGCGGTTGTGAATCCGGCTATTGCCGCATATATGGAAAAACACGATGTTCCTTTTCTAATGGAAGTATGCGAACGTACTGAGATGGATAAGAAAGGCGGTCATCTGGCACAAGATGCGGCAGGGCAATTGCTGCTGCGCGAGATAGCCCAATGTCCGCAGGAAGACCAGGCGGAGTTTCAGGATATCAATAAGTATAAATATTTCAACACAAACAACTTGTGGATCGATCTTAAAGCCCTGGAATGGCATTTGATCACCAACGACGGTCTGATGCTTCTGCCCCTGATTGTGAACCCCAAAGAAGTGGCGGGCGAAAAAGTGTATCAGCTGGAAACAGCGATGGGCGCGGGAATCAGTAGTTTCAAAGGTGCCCGGGCGCTGGTTGTTCCCCGGGAACGGTTTGCTCCGGTGAAGAAGACAAACGATCTTCTGGCCATATGGAGCGATCTCTATGAGCTGAATGATCAGTATCAGATCCAGCTAAAGCGTGGGATTTCCAGGGTCCCATATATTGAACTCGATTCCACCTATTACGGCGGAATTGATGAGATGCGCGCAAGGTTTGCTGTAGTACCATCTTTGCTGGGATGCAAAGAGCTGGTAATCGAAGGCGATGTGAGTTTCGGCGCGGATGTTGTTTGCGACGGCAGAGTTCACATCGAGGCACACAAGCCGGTAAGGATAGCTAATCGCTTGATCACCGGAGATATGCTCTATGAGTAAAGGGGATAGAATTGGTATCTAAAGCTACCAAGGTTCGATTGGGAATATTCTTGGCGGTGGGGAGTCTGTTGATTCTGATCTTTGCTGCTGCTGTAGCCGGGAATCGCCTGACCCAAAAGTGGGATACGTATTATATAGTTTTTGAGGATTACCCGGTTAGCGGTTTGCAGGTGGGTGGCACGGTGAACTACCAGGGCATCAAGGTTGGACGGGTAGAAGAAATCAAGATAGATCCCGAGGATGTGCTGAAAGTAAGAGTAAAGATAAACATCGAAACCGGTACTCCAATCAAAGAGAATACCGAAGCTGTGCTTAGCCTGATCGGAATTACCGGCTTGAAAGCGGTGGAGATCAGAGGTGGAACAAATGAAGCTAAAACCATGAAGCCGGGCAGTTACATTAAACCTGGATCCACCATGATCGATGATATCAGCGAAAGAGCAATTTCCATCGCCGAAAAGCTGGATCTTATCGCCGCCAATATCAACGATATGACAAACGAACAAAACCGGGAAAACATCGCCAGGATTCTGCAAGAAACCGGGCAGATATTGCATGATACGCGGAGCAATCTTAGTGGCACTTTGGACGCCATCAGCCGCATTGCAAACAACACTGCGGACCTCACCGAAGGACTGAGCAGGAACATAGACTTTATATCTCAAAACCTGGCAAGCAACATGGATCTGGTTTCGCAGAGCACAGCTGAGTCACTGGAGATGATTGCAGAAACGCTGAATTCGGAATTGATAGTCATCACGCAAAATCTGAATCAAAGCATCAGCGATATTTCGGAGCAGGGCGAGTATTTACTGCAAGATACCAGATTTCATTTGAATAACATTGGCACAAACGCTAATACACTGGTACTGGAGAGTACAGAGCAGATCGTAAGCGTAAGCTCCAGCATCAATCGCTCTTTGGAAACTATCGACCGCTTGCTTTCTTCGGATGAATTCATCTCGATAGTCCAAAACCTCGATGCTCTTTCTGCCAAGCTAGCGGAGGCAGATGTGCAGGGCATGGTGGGGAATCTTGGCACAACCATCCAGCGCACCGGGGTATTGATCAACACTCTGAATCGTACTGTATCAAGGTCTCAAGATGACCTGATGGAGACATTGGAAAACTTGCGCGATGCCACAGAGAACTTAAACGATTTTTCACGCCAGATATCAGACAATCCTGCTATCTTGCTGAGGGGTAACTGATATGGGAGGACTCATCAGAATGAAGCACTTGAACATCTTTTTTGCTTTGGGATTGCTAATCTTACTTAGCGGTTGCTTCGGGAAAGTGGACAGAGTAGTCACGAACTACTATGTACTGGATTATCAACCCAGTACCGAGAAACCGGAATTGAAGATGGAAGTTTCCAGCGGGAAAACCCTGTATGTGACGAACAGCAAAATCAACCGGACTTACAGCCGCAATCAGATCGTGGTAAAAGAGAATTTCTATAGAGTCCGTTTTTTGAGTAATGATCTTTGGGCAAACCGGTTATCGGATGCGATACCAAACATTATCACCCAAAGACTGCAAGCGTACAATCTGTTTTCTGATGTGAGCCGGGATACCGGGATAGTAGATCCCAACTACTATCTGGAAACCAACGTCATGAACATCGAAAAGATAGATGGTAAGAACCCTCGCGCTTTCCTGAGAATGGAGTTTGTGTTGCGAGACAGCACTTCAGAAAAGGTGGTCATGACCCATCGGAATGAGCGCTATCATGATTTGACCGATGATTCCGTGGTGTATCTGGTACAGGTCTTCAACAATATGATCATGGAGGAGACCAATACTTTCGCCGCAATGTGTGTCATGCACTTTGCCGGCAGACCGATCCGCAGTAGTCGTCGCGACTATCTGGATCCGCTAACCGCTCCGGAAGAGTTTTATTTCCAGCAACTCGAAGATCAAAGCGCGCATCTCCTTTATGGTGAGCTTTTTCTAAGCACAAAAGCCTCGTTTAGCAATGAAATGCAATATAGGGTGGAAGGCTTGGACGACTTCAACACAACTGTTTCCGAGCATCTGGGCACCTTCAACAGTCCCCTGCCACTGATTCCGGGAAGATACCGGGTGATCACCGGATACAACGAAGATGTACGCATGATTATGGTTGTTCACCCCAGACAGAGAACTGTTGTGGAGCGGAATTGGTGTGAGCTGAAAGTGCGCATTCTGGATCTATCCCAGAACAAAGTGCGCCAGATCTACGATATTTGGATTCAGAACAAAGATGATTATGGATACCGCAAGGTGGGTACTGATTTTAGTTTGAGTGAGGACGAACATGGAATAGACGAGAACCTCTGGATTCTCCCTCCCGGAAACTACATGATTACGCTGGGAGGATATTCCTGGAGTGATCTGAAGGATTTCACTACGGTGAATCTGGAAAAAGGAGATAGCCACACGCTCACCATAGTTGTTGATCCTTCCAGCTCCACCGGGAGTATTATGGTCGGAGCCGGAATCCTGGCAGACGATCTGGGCGTAGGGGCAGTGAAGTTTCATAAAGGAATCATCCATGCCAATGTGCACTTCAACGCCGATAACTCCCTGGATGAAAAAGATCCTTCGTATTCGCTTAGCTTGTTCGCGACCCTGGATAACACGATTGACCACGACTTCCGCCCCTTCCATTACAATATGCGCAGCATCTATGATATTGGCTCCAACTATTCCAAGGACGTGGATTTTCGGATAACTCCCGATACCTATTCACTGAAGAACGTGTTTTTGATGTATCCTTGGGGAAAGCACAAGAAGCTGCTGAACAACTTTGCTTTCTATATCCGGGGCAATCTCGATACACACTTCTTTGATGAATATACCAAATTCTCAGAAAACAAGAACTATATCAAATATGACAGTGATGGCAATGAGTTGGAGCGAGCGCTTGATCAAGATCAGATCCGCTCCAAGATCGCGCTCTATCCGCTTAAACTGAAAGAGGGTGGTGGGCTTACCTACCGCATCAATTTTGGTCCGAAGAGTTCACTGAGTTTGCGCGGTGGCTATGGCTGGCAGCAGGATCTGAATAACCGGGTGTTTAGCTCTGACGGAACGGTGGATCAAGACGGAATCACTTACGATGTTTACCGTGAGAGTGGCGATAAATACAGCCGCGGTATCGAGACCACGGCTATCTTCTCTTTGGTGAATTTCCTCTCCTTCTTCTCATTAAACTCCAGCTTTGACGCTTTGTTCCCGATCGAAGCAACCGGAGTGATGCCTCGCATCGAAAATGAGAACCAGGTGAATTTACGGCTCTACAGAAATATCTCTTTGGAGTTTAAGCTTAAGCTTGAGTACGATGAAAGCGTGAAACCGTGGTGGGTTTTCAACTACACCTCGTATCTTAGAATGAGTCTATTCTACTGATGAGTTTGAAGCTTACTAACAATGTGCTCGCCCTCGAAGGGGAGTTTACCAAGCTCAGCGTGACCGAGGCTGAAGCGGAATTTCACAAGCTGCTGAAGGATCGATCACACCCCAAGATCACCATGATTGATTTGAGTGGAATCAAGCTGATCGATAGTGCTGGTGTTTCTTTTCTGGACGGGGTGCACGAAAGCGTGGGTGAGAAGTCCGATATCCTGCTCTTCAAAGGCGCGAATCCGGAAATCCAATCATTGATAGACACTTTCACAACCATCAAGCTGAAGAAAGTAGCACCGAAGCGTGATATGGGTTTCTTCGAAAAGATGGGTGATGGAGCTCTGGGCTTTTATCACGCTATGGTCGAGGCACTCACTCTGGCTTCCGAAATATTCTATTACAGCGCTGTGGGTTTGTTCAACCGCAAAGGCCAGCGCAGGGGTTCCACCATCCAGCAAGCGGCTCTGTTGGGTTCTCAGGCTTTACCGATCGTTGCGCTGCTGTCTTTCATCATCGGCTTTATTCTTTCCCTGCAATCCGGGGTTCAGCTCAAGAGCTTCGGGGCTGGTGTATTTTTGGCTGATCTTTTGGCCATCACCATGGTCAGGGAAATGGGGCCACTCATCACATCAATCATCGTTGCCGGCAGAAGCGGAAGCGCGATTGCTTCCGAGATTGCCACGATGCAGGTTACCGAAGAGCTGGACGCGTTGCGCATGATGGCCTTGCATCCCATCCGCTTTGTCGTCGTACCGAAGTTCCACGCGATCACTGTCGTAATGCCGATCCTTGTGATGTTCAGCATACTGGTCGCTGAACTGGGTGGAGCTTTGGTTGCCACGGTAATGCTGGATACTTCCATGGAAGTCTTTGTGGCAAGAACTCTGGATATCATCAGCCTCAAAGATGTCATCATCAGTTTTGGCAAGAGCATCTGGTTTGCCTGGGTAATCGTGATCATCGGCTCTTACTACGGCTTCCAGGTTAGAGGCGGAGCAGAAGGCGTGGGCAAGGCTACCACAGCAGCAGTAGTAAGCTCCATCTTTGCCGTAATCCTGTTCGACGCAGTGTTTAGTCTGTTATACTTATGAAAACCAGTGCAACAACGCAAGAGCCAATTATAAAAGTCCGGGATCTCCAGGCCAAATATGGCGAGCTGGTCGTTTTAGATGGGATCAGCGTCGATATCTTTCCCGGTGAAATCACCGTTATCCTGGGCGGAAGTGGCTGTGGAAAAACAACCTTGCTGAAGAACATCCTGCGCTTGTATGAACCCACAGCCGGCAGTGTGAGATTTTGGGGGGAAGAAACTCTGACCATGGAAGAGAATGAGTTTAATGCAGTATTAAGGCGCACCGGGATGCTCTTCCAGAACGGTGCTTTGCTAAACTCCATTTCGGTGTATGAAAACATCTCCATCCCCTTGGAAATGCATACCGATCTCTCGGCTCAGATCATCGATCGCATTATCCGGGTAAAACTCAGTCTTGTGGGGCTCAGCCATGCCATCTTCATGCTTCCCAGCGAACTCTCCGGTGGCATGAAGAAACGTGCTTCGCTCGCTCGTGCATTAGCTTTGGATCCCCATTTGCTCTTCTGCGACGAACCTTCCGCGGGCTTAGACCCGATAACTTCTGAAGCCCTGGACGCGCTGATCCTGAACCTGAAGCAGCAGCTGAAAATGACCATCGTGATCGTTACCCACGAACTTGCATCAATACACCGCATTGCCGATAAGATCATCTTCCTGGATGGCGGCAAGATGGTGTTCAACGGAACTCTTGAGGCTGCAAAGCAAGCCGGAATCAAGCAGATCGACCATTTCTTTGAAGTGGGCAAGTTTTGAGCCTGAAGATCATCGTTGCGATGGCAGAAGACCGGGTGATCGGCAAAGACAACCGGATGCCTTGGCATATTCCCGAAGACCTCGCATATTTCAGGGAACGAACTATGGGGCAGGCAGTAATAATGGGCAGGAAGACACTGCTTTCTATTGGTGCCGCACTGCCGGGAAGAACAAATGTGGTATTGACCACAAACCCTGAATTTGTGATGGACAAGGTGGAGACTGCGAGTTCCCTGGAAGCAGCCTGTGCCATGTACCCGGATGCTTTTATCATTGGTGGAGCGAAGGTGTTTGTTCAGGCTTTACCTTTGGTAGAAACCCTTTATGTAACTCATATCCATGCCGCTATCGAAGGCGACACCCGGTTTCCGGAAGTCGACTTCAGAGATTGGGATAAACTCGTCCATAAACAGCTTTTGAGCGGTAGCGGATACCGGATTAGCTTATGTGAATATACACGGAAGCATTAACAGACATGATAGATTTAAAAAAAGAAAGAGAAGGGTATGGAACTAGATGCTAAAGTATTGATCGTAGATGATGACGATGTGGTAATCAGCATCATCAATAACATCCTGAAACGGGACAATTATATCACGGACTATTGCCATAGCGGAGAAGAAGCCCTGCAAAAGGTTCTGGTAAACCACTATGAATTGGTTTTGCTGGATGTTAACATGGGCAGCGGTTTGGATGGCTATGAAACCTGTAAACTGATGCACAAATCACGCCCGGATTTACCGGTGATCCTGGTGACGGCCAGCCAGGACGATGAGTCTGTGAACAAAGGCTTCGAAGCCGGATCTGCGGATTACATCAAAAAGCCTGTTTCCCGCCTCGAACTGCTTGCCAGAGTGAACAACACGATAACCCTGAAGCGCGCCGAGCGTAGCAATCTGCAACTGATCGATGCTTTGCGCAAAGACCTGCACACTGCAGCCAACATCCAGCAGGCAATGCTCCCCAAGTGGGTATATTTGGACAAAGAAATCCTGTTTTCCTCCTACTATGAACCATGTGAAGCGGTAGGTGGCGATCTCTTTGATAGAATCAAGCTTTCGGAAACCAAATATGTTGTTTACATCGGTGATGTATCTGGGCACGGTGTGCAGGCAGCACTTCTGATGAGCGCGATCAAATCCACCATTATGCTGATGATCGAGAATTATCAGGATTCCCAAACCATGGCCGAGTTCTTCACAAAGCTGAATGAACGGCTCTACAACAACCTGTTTATGCACAACAACTACCTCACCTTGCTAATGGGCGTGGTGGATCTCGAAGAACAGGAAATCCGCTTCCTGAATGCCGGACATCCACCATTGATCAAGATCGATTCTCTGACCGGAGACGTCGAGGTGATGGATCAAAAGGGTTCTTTGCCTCTGGGCTGGATGCCGAACTCGAAGTATCATGAGGATGATATTGAGCGCTTACCGCTATCCAACACGGATATCTTTCTGGTTTTTACTGATGGTATTTACGAGTGCACAAACATGAACGATCTGCAATTCGGCATCGAGGGCATCAAGGAGTTACTCTCCAAAATCTCGGATCGGGATACCTGCATCACCATTCCTTTCAAGATCATCGATTATTTGATCAAAAACCAGTTCGAGACCGCAGTGGACGATTTCACATTGTTTTCTTTCCAAGCTTTGCAAGCAAAAGGCGAACAAGTCCTTTCGCAAGGAATCACGCGCCACCACCATATCGTTCTCCGCTCCGCGCTCAAAGAAGTGGGGAAGACCGCGCAGGAATGTGAAAAACTGGTCTTGGGCTGGACTTGTGATGCTCACCTCGCAGCCAAAGTGGAGCTGATTGTGGACGAGTTTTTAAACAACATTATTACCTACGGTTACAACTATCAGGAAGACGCGGAGATTGTACTGGAATTCCGGCTGGTGCCCCACATGGTATCTATACGATTCTGGGACAAAGGGATCGAGTGGGTTCCGGAAAACCTGAGCTACAGCATTGAAGAACCATATGATTTTGAGCTGGACGGGCTGGACTCCAGCGGCAGAGGGGTGAAGATTATCATGTCCATGAGCAACCGTTTTGAACGCACCCGGTTTGGCCATCTGAACGAAACAAAAGTGGAAATAGACCTGTGATCAGCATCATCATGCGCGCCAAGAACGAGATGCCCTGGCTGAAGCAAAGTCTGCAGATGCTTACCCGGCAAAGCCGGCAGGATTTTGAGCTGATCTGCGTGGATTCCGGTTCCACCGACGGTGGTTGGGAAATCCTGAAGAACTCAAGCGCGGCGAAAGTATATCAGATTCCATCTCAAACTTACATCCCCGGCAAAGTGCTGAACGAAGCCATTACCCACGCCAGGGGAGATATCATCGTCTTTAACAACGCGGATGCCATTCCCCAGAATGATGACTGGCTGCAAAACCTGGTGCAGCCCCTGGAAGAGGATCCTGAGCTTGTTGCTGTCTATGCAAACCAGATTCCCCGCCCGGACGCCATACCCCTCGTCAAGAAGGATTATCAACGGGCTTTCGGCGATGGCAAGACCGCTGCCCGCTGGCGGCATTTCTTCTCGTTGGCTAGCTCTGCGGTCCGTGCGGAAACCATCCGCAAACATCCTTTCAATGAAGACCTGAATTATTCTGAAGATATCGAATGGTCCTGGCGGATGAAGAACCAAGGCTTTCGGATCGCTTATGCCAAGGATGCTTTGGTGGAGCACTCTCACAATTACACGCTAAGGCAGATCGCCAAGCGTTACAAAGGAGAAGGGATTGCTGAGGCCTATATCTACCGCATGCTCTACGCGGCAGACGGAGCAGATTTGTCCTTTTTCCGGGCTGTAATGCTCTCCGCAATTGCAGAAATTACCCGCGATATCCTGTATCTATTCAAGACAAAGAAAATATCCTGGATCCCCAAAGCCAAGCTCTACCGCTTTGCTCAACGCTATTTTGCCTGGAAAGGAAGAACATCAGCGTTTAACAAGCCGGTAAACCAGACGCGCAAGATATTGCTGAGTTGCCTCGCCTTTGATGGCGGGAAATCCGGCATCTCGGATTACATCGTTTCCACCACTCGTGAATTTATCAAAGAGCACGAAGTGTATCTGTTGATCCATCCTTCAGATCGTGCAGTGTTTCCGCTGGAGGATCCGCGGCTGCACTTTATCGAGATCCCGGAGTTTCTGAAAAAACCACTGCTTTCGATGGCCTGGCACCTCTATGTGTTGCCTTTTTGGCCTTCACTGAAGCGCTACGACATGATTTTTTTACCGGCAGCAAACCGTCGCCTGTTCTGTAAATACTCCGATCGCACGATCCTCACCTTTCACGATCTTTCGCAGTTTCACATCCCGGGCAAATACGACTTCTTGCGCATGTTTTACATCAAACACATCGTGCCCCACTATCTGCACAAAGCTCCGCGCATCTATGCCATCAGCGAAAGCACCAAATACGACCTTCGCCGCTATTACGGCATTCCCGGCAAACGCATCCACGTAAATTACAATGGCTACAATCCTGCCAAGCTGGAGCATCCGGTCGGCCACAGCGAACTGGAAAGCAAGTATGGTTTCCGGGGAAGCTATATCCTCTACATCGCCCGCGTCGAGCATCCCGGCAAGAATCATCTGAATCTGCTGAAGGCCTACGAGCGCTTACCGGAGGAGATCAAACAGCAATACTCTCTGGTCTTGGGCGGTAGCCTGTGGACAGGAAGCGAGGCTGTGACTGATTATTGGGAAAAGATGAAGGACAAAAGCCGGGTGTGCTTTGCTGGTTTTGTGCAAGAAGGCGATCTCGCCGGGCTCTACAAACATGCTGCCCTATATGTGTTTCCTTCTCTGTATGAAGGCTTTGGCATCCCGCTTTTGGAAGCATTCGCGTCCGGCATCCCGGTTGCTTGTTCCAATACCTCATCATTACCGGAAATCGGCAAAAACGCGGTGCTTACCTTTAATCCCCAAAAGCCCAAAGAAATCGCCTCTGCCATGCAGACCCTGCTCAGTAATCCCGCTTTGGTGGAAGATATGAAAGCCAAAGGCTACAAACGGCTGGAAGCTTTCAGTTGGGAACGCCACGCCAAACGGCTGTTAGAAACCCTGAAATAAGCTCTATACAACCCCAGCCCGGATGAGATCGTGCATATGCAAGATCCCGCTGGCTTCTCCCTCGGCATTCACTACTGGAAGCATGGTGATGGAGTATTGCTCCATCAAAGCCAGTGCGCTAACTGCCAGTTCCTCTGCCTTGCTATGCTTGGGATCTGCGGTCATACATTCTTCGGCACAGTGCTTTAGCAAATCATCACCCTTTTCCTGAAGCTGGCGCCTGAGGTCTCCATCCGTGATGATTCCCAGCATCTTTCCCTTGTGATCTTCCACGATCGTGCAACCCAGTTTCTTTGTGGTCATTTCCAGAATCGCATCCATCATCATGGTGTCCCGGCACACTTTGGGCATCGTATCGCCGGAGTGCATCAAATCCTGAACCCGCAGCAGCAGGCGTTTGCCGATTGCTCCGCCGGGGTGAAAACGGGCAAAGTCGTTCAAAGAGAAATTCTTATCCTTCAGCAGCGCAATGGCCAGGGCGTCTCCCAAAGCCAAAGCTACCGTGGTACTGGCGGTGGGCACCATGCCCAGGGGTTCCAGTGCAGCGTCAATTTTCGTGCAAAGCACGGCGTCCGATGCTTTTGCCAACTGTGAATCCGCGTTTCCGGTGATGCTGATCAAGGGGATTCCGATGAACTTAATAAAGGGAATGATCGCCAGCATTTCCGGGGTATTACCGCTATTCGATACTGCCAAAACCAAGTCCTGCCGGGAGAGCATGCCCAGATCTCCGTGAATCCCTTCCGCGGCATGCAGAAAGATCGAAGTGGTGCCAGTACTTGCCAAAGTGGCAGAAATCTTGCGCGCGATGATCCCGGCTTTGCCGATTCCGGTAACCACCACCTTGCCCCTGCAATCCCGCAGCAGCTTGAACGCCAATTCTACTTCTGAAGGCGAAAGAGCCTCTGCCACCGAAGTGATGGCAGAGGCTTCTTTGATAAGCTCTTCTTTTATGGTTTCAAAGATCTTCATGATTCACTGTTGATGGATTTCAATGCTTCCTCGAAGCTCATGGAACCCAGATCGCCCTGAGTATGGCGCCGCAAGGTCAGGGTGCCTTCTTCGGCTTCTTTTTTGCCGATCACGCACATATAGGGGATCTTCTTCAGCTCGGCATCGCGGATCTTGTAACCGATCTTCTCGCTGCGGGTATCGATCTCACAACGCAGCCCCTGTGCCAGCATCTTCTCTTGCACAGCTTTGGCATAATCCAACTGAGCATCGGTGATGGGCAGCATCATCATTTGCACCGGCGCCAGCCACAAGGGCAGATTACCACCGTGATACTCCAGCAGAGTAGCAAAGAAACGCTCCACAGAACCCAAAACCGCCCGGTGGATCATGTAGGGACGGTGGGCTTGGTTATCCGCGCCGACATATTGCATATTAAAGCGCTCCGGCAGGTTAAAATCGAACTGAATGGTGGTGCATTGCCAGGCTCTGCCGATGGCATCCTTGATCTTGATATCGATCTTGGGGCCATAGAAGGCTCCACCACCCTCATCCACGCTAAAATCCAAATCAAGCTTCTGCAATGATCCCTTCAGGCTTTCTGTTGCCATTTCCCAATCGCTGTCTTCTCCCACAGCCGCTTCCGGCTTGGTGGAGAGATAGATCATAAACTCTTTGAAGCCAAATGATTTCAGCATATCCAGCGAGAACACAATCAGTTTCTCCACTTCATCGCTCACCTGCTCCGGGGTGCAGATGATATGCGCGTCGTCCTGGGTAAATCCCCGCACGCGCATCAGACCGTGTAATACGCCGCTGCGTTCATAGCGATACACAGTACCAAGTTCTGCCAGCCGCACCGGGAGCTCCCGATAGCTGTGATGATTGGCGTTATAAATGCTCAAATGAAAGGGGCAGTTCATCGGTTTGATGTAATAGTCCTGACCTTCCACATCCATTTTGGCATACATGTTCTCTGCGTAAAAGCCCAGGTGTCCGCTGGTTTCCCACAGGTTGCTGCGTCCCACATGCGGAGTATAGATCAATTTGTAGCCGTTTTTCAGATGGGTGTCTTTCCAATATGCTTCGATCAGGTGGCGGATCATCGCGCCATTGGGATGCCACAGCACCAGTCCGGGGCCCACTTCATCGTTGATGGAGAAGAGATCCAGGTCCTTGCCCAGTTTCCGGTGATCGCGCTTTGCGGCTTCTTCCAGAAAATTCAAATATTCTTTTAGCTCCTTGTTCGAAGGAAAGCTAATACCATAGATGCGTTTCAGCATCTTGTTTTTCTCGTCACCTCGCCAATATGCACCGGAACTCTTCAGCAGCTTGATCGCTTTGATCTTGCCGGTGGAAGGTATATGCGGTCCGCGGCAAAGGTCTATAAAATCTCCCTGAGTATAGGTGCTGATCACCTGATCTTCGGGGATTTCTTCCAAAATCTCGATTTTGTAGTTCTCGTTCATTTTGCCGAAGATCTCCACCGCCTCAGCTTTGCTAATCTCGCGGCGGTGATAGGGGAGATCCTGCGCGCTCAGTTCTTTCATGCGCTCTTCGATCTTCTGCAGATCATCCTCGCTGAAGGGCTCATCACGGTCAAAATCGTAATAGAATCCCTGTTCAATGGCGGGACCGATCGTTACCTGAACATTTGGCCAGAGCTGCTTGACCGCTTGTGCCATCAAGTGTGCTGTGCTGTGCCAATAGAGCTCTTTACCTTCTTCGGTCTTAAAAGTGTGGAGGATGAGCTCCGCGTTATCCTCTATCATTGTGCCGATATCGCACATTTTACCGTTTATCTCTGCCGCCAAAGCTGCGTCTGCCAGGCGGGGTGATATATCATTTGCCACGTGCAGGGCACTGACCGCGGCAGGGTATTCTCTTTTACTTCCATCCGGAAGGCTGATGATTACAGACATATATTCTCCAGAAAAGTCTTTTATCTTTCCAAAATGTTTTTTGTTTAATTCTTGTCAAGCCTGCTGTTGAGCCGGCTGAGGCTAAGGCTGTTGAATATGACCAATAGCGTCACTCCCACATCCGCGATTATTGCCTCCCACAGCCCGCTGATGCCCGCTACGCCCAGCACCATCACCAATATCTTGATTCCCAGGGCAAGGATGATATTTTGCCACACTTTACGGTTCACCGCCCGGGAAAGCAGATAAGCATGCACGATCTGCTCCGGTTTGTCATTCAGCAGCACCACATCCGCGCTGTCGATGGATGCCTGCGCGCCAATCGCGCCCATCGCAATACCGATGTCAGCACGTGCCAATACCGGCGCGTCGTTCATGCCATCACCGATGAAGGCTGTCTTGCCCCCGCTCGTGGTCATTATCTCTTCCAGCGCGCCAAGTTTTTCCGCGGGGAGTAGCTCCGCTTTGAAACCATCCAAATTCAGTTCCGTGGATACGGCTTTGGCCTTTGCCCATCTATCTCCGGACAGCATATACATGCTTTGCACACCCAGTTTCCTCAGCTCTATCAGGCTGTGGAGCATGCCGGGCTTGATCTCGTCGCTGAAACTGGCAGCGCCCAGATAGACCCCGCTTTTGGCTACATGCACACAGCTACGGTCTCCGGGATCCTCAAACTCGGTAAATCCGGCCTCTCTCAGGAAGTTTTCGGACCCTGCCAGATACTCCACATTGGCATAATTCATGCGGATTCCCTTGCCGGGGATTTCCTTGTAATCCGTGATCTGTTCCGGTGAAATGCTGAATCGTAGTACTTCATTTACCGCCAGAGCATAGGGGTGTTTGGATCCCGCTTCGGCGATCGCCAGAGCTTCACGCAGTTCAGCCTCGGTTCTGCCTTGCGCCGTGTGCAACTCCTCCAGCTTCAGTTTGCCGGTGGTAATGGTTCCGGTTTTATCGAAGACCATCACCGAGGTTTGCCTCAGGCCATCCAAAAACACGCTGCCTTTGAAGATGATGCCCTTGCGTGCTGCAAGTCCGATGCCGATATAATAAGTGAGCGGGATGGATATCACCAGTGCGCAGGGGCAACTGACGATCAAAAAAACCAACGCGCGTTTGAACCAAACCGCGGCAGGATAACCGAGAAGCACCGGGACCACGAACACCATTATCGCCAAGGCTACAACTACCGGAGTGTAAATCCGGGCAAAGCGCGTGATGAACCGTTCCTGGCGGGATTTGCGGGCCGAAGCGTTGTCAATCAGCGCAAGAATGCGCGCCACCATACTGTCAGCCTCTTTCTGGGTGGTTTCCATTTCCAGCAGCCCGGATTGGTTCAAGCATCCGGCAAAGATCTCGTCGCCAATCGTTACGGACAGGGGTGCGGATTCTCCGCTTACACTGGATGTATCCAAACTGCTTTCGCCCTTCACAATGCGTCCGTCCAGCGGAATACGCTCACCGGGGTGTACAACCAGAATATCTCCCGGATTTACCAGATTCAGCTTGCGATCCACCACGCCATCAGCGCTTTTCACATGGGCTTGCTCCGGGCTTAGCGACATCATTCCGGATATCGTGTTTCTACTGCGGGTGATGGCTTTGGTTTCCAGATATTGCCCCAGTTCGTATAGGGCGATCACTGCGATGGCCTCGGTATATTCACCCAGATACACTGCTCCCAAACTGGCAATGCTCATCAGGAAATGCTCTGCCAATAGTTGTTTGGAGAATACCTCTTTTAGCGCGCTGTGCAATACTCTTCCCGCCACCATCAGGTAGGCGGCAATCATCATCCATAGCACCATAGCCGGGGAGATTGGGGCAAATTTTGCAATCAGCCACAGCGCAAGCCCGGCATAGATCACTTGGGCGTAAAAGCTCTTGGGCTTTGCGATTTTGTCACCTTTGTTCAATATAGCCACTCCTGGCTCGATTCCTGAAGCGATCTGGTTCAGCCGCTCCAAAGCGTTCTCGGCGTCTTGGTTATATTGCACGATCAAGCGTTTATTGAAAAAATCCAGGTTAACACTGTTGACTTCCGCCAGATTCGCGATTTCACCTTCAATCTTGGCGCTGCAGCCCGCGCAATCCAGATTCTTGATCTCGTATTCCTTGATGATCATGATTCTTCCATCACATGTTCCAAGGCCACATCAAACAAGCTTTGGATATGAGCATCGTTTAGGGAATAATAGACCACGGTGCCTTCCTTGCGAAATTTCACCAGGCGACTAAGGCGCAATAGCTTCAATTGATGCGATACTGCGGATTGTCCCATCCCCGCCAGCGCTGCCAGATCTGCCACACAAAGCTCGGCTTTGCTAAGAAAGTGCAACAAGGTAAGCCGGGAGGGATCCCCAAAGACTTTGTAGAACTCGGCGAGCCTGGTGATAGTTTCGGCATTGGGCAAGGCAGCTTTGATCTCGTCTATCTCACTTTGTGATATTAGTTTGCATAAGCATCTATCGCTCATTTGGAACTCCAGTATGTGAATATGTGTTCATATATTACTGGTGCCCTCAGATGTCAAGCTTTTTCTCCTTATGCGCTATAAGCTATTATCTCAGCTATTTTATAAAGAGTCACCCAAAACTGCAAATGGGCGTCGGTGTGACAAAGGGGGATAAGGCTTAGATTGGTGGGGACTTATGTTGGACTGGTTTTAGACTGTGTCACACCGAGCTTTGGACGTATTTGGACGTTTTCTGATCACCGTTTCTGCAAATTTGCGCTGTTTTTAGACTGCTTTCGAAAATCCTTGTTTTACAGTGAATTAGCCCCTATCCGTAAACTCGCAACTGGACAGCAAGTGTGCCGAGCAGGTAAACGTCTCTGGTCTGATCATGGTCTAATATAAGAGTCGGGTAGTCTATATTGATGGGTTCCAGCAACAGGCTTCTCTTTGTATGATCGAACTTTACACGTTTGAGAGTGATGCCTCCATCGACTCGCACGGCACAGACCAGGTTATCAACCTTATCCCACTCAGATGTCTTATATATCAATACTATATCGTCATTCATGATCTGCGGCTTCATACTGCTGCCTCGAACCATGAAGGCCATGTAGTTGGGGGCACCTTGCGGGATGTAAGTATTCGGTATTTCAACCTGTAAGCGATTATCCTTATCTTCGATCACTTCGGCGGGGGTTCCGGCGGAAATTTCCGCCAAGATCGGGAACACTGACGAACGGATATAAGTATCTCCCCTTTCATCAATTAGCAGTTGCCTGCCACTGACGATCTGATAGCGGTCGTTACGCTGGATGGTCGAATCATGCTCCCAGGGGCCGGGGATCAGCATGGGTCCTTCACCCTTCAAAAGCCAGTTAATGTTCACGTATTGATCTGCCAATTTCCTTAAAAATCCGGCATCCGGATCACGCTCATCAGTCTTGTATCTGATGACTGAGTTCTTGGAAACACCGAATTTCTCGGCAAATTCCCATTGCTTCAAACCCATTGATTTCATTAGGGTTTGGATACGTCCACCTATGGTCGAGTTGTCCATTTATCCCCCTTAGGGCGCTATTTGCTGTTGACAAATACCCACATGGGTATCATAGTGCATCTGTGAACAATGTAAATACCCAGATGGTTCACGTCAAGCACAAAATTGCATAGCGTGTTTACCCGGCGGATTATTCCGCCACTGCTCAGGAAAAAACTAAAGTGCCTCTTTTTGCAGAAAGGACTTCCCAAGTTATTGCAGTGCAGTAACGTAGAGACCATTAACCAAATAAGGGAGGTGCTTATGAAAGCAAGCACTTACAAGCAGCAAGCAAGGGGGCATAAAATGTCACGGTGTGACAAAAAACTCGGTGTGACACGTGTCACACCGAAGCCCAAACGGGGACGAGAGCAGTTAAGTCTATTAACCAGAATGAGTAAGAAGCGTGTCACACCGAGCGTCGGTGTGACAAAGGTAGATTTGCTCGGTGTGACATCAAAACGAGCCAGGTTTGTCACAGCGACGGTGATTCAAAGTGGCATCTATATATTGAGATTGAGTATGAGCAAGAGAAAGATCAAAGCAGTCTGGCTCACCGTAGAACGGGTGGCTGAACTGAAGGGCTGTTCCAAGAGGACTGTCTGGCGCTACATAGCAGATATGCAGTTGAAGACGCATAAGCAGTTTGTGAAGTCCGGGAGCCGGAGCGTCAATAAGAGCTTCGTGCTGACGAACCCGGAACTCTATGAACTGGAGACTGCTCACTGTGACATGAATCTTGTCACACCGAGCGAGTTTGTAGAAGCCGAGATTGAGATCGACGGCATGCAGGTGGTCAGTGCCCTGATCTATGGGTATGCCCCTGTAACGGATGAGCCGGGAGGATCAGATGAGCTTCTATAGCGTAACATCATCCGAATATGCCCAGTTCTATAATACCGTCATTATGGGCAAGCCGAGTCTGGAGTCGGAAACAGCTTCAACTACCCAAACCACAACCATGGTGATACCGACTGAGATGCCGGGTGCAGATAACGAGACAGACATCGAGAACGATAAGCAGACTATCGTATGGGAGACTGAAAGCAGTATCGAGAAACCGATCCCGGTCAAGGGTCCCGACTTCAAGGAACGGCTGGATGATGATTACATCGATCTCAGTCCTCCGGACTATATACCATATAAGTATGAGAACGAAGCCAGGCTCTATGGTCAGTTCTGTTCTACTGTCCTTTATCGCCTGGAGCAATGCAAGTCCCGGGTAGAAGAGTGGCAGCAGATCAATGCAGACTTCAACAGCAAGAACCTGATCCCGGAGCTATACCAACTGGTGGGGAAACGCAGTGAACGCTCGCTACGCATCTGGCTGGAGCGCTACCTGAGTAATAACCACGATATGTACTGTCTGCTGCATAAGAGCAAGAATCAAAGCCGGGGACGCAAGGTCAGCTTCATCGAACAGAACTACCTGCTCAACCTGCTGCTTAATCCCAACAACATCAAGATCTCAACTGCGGTAGGCAGCTTGAAAGATGCTGCCCGGAAGGGAATCCTGGAATCCAATGCCAGTGAGCCGACTCTGAGGAGATGGTGCAATGACTGGGTTACCAATAACCAGGCTATCTGGGTGCAGGCTCGGAAAGGCAGCAAGGCAGTGGCCGAGAGCATCGTCAAGACGATCATCAGGGATGCCAGCCTGCTCAATGTGGGCGATGTCTGGGTAGCCGATGGTCATACTCTCGCCTTTGATATCATGAATCCCAAGACCGGGAAAGCGCAACGCATGACTATGATCATGGTCTTCGACTGGGCATCCAGATATCCGGTGGGAGCCTCACTTGCCTTTACTGAAGATAGCCATCATATCCAAGTTGCCTTCCGAAACGGCTTTCTCAACTGGGGAGCCTTGCCCAAGATCGTCTATCTCGACAATGGCAAGGCTTTCAAGAGTAAGCTGTTCCACGAAAACTGGGAAGAGCATGATCTGGAGACTGAACTCTGTGGTATCTTCCCCCGGCTGGGGATCAATGCCGTATTCGCCAAGAGCTACAATGCCAAGGCGAAGGTGATTGAACGCTTCTTCAAGACCTTCCAGGAGCAGTTTGAACGGTTTATCTCCAGCTTTAGAGGCGCATCCATCGATGACAAGCCTTGCACTCTGATGCGGAACGAGAAGTGGTCAAAGAAGCTCTTTGAAGCGCATCCTCCCACTATTGAAGAGACGATGCAGATGATCGCCTACTATGTAAGGCATATCTATGGAGAACGATCTCACTCGAGCCTGAACAACAAGACGCCCTGGGAGGTATTCAGCTCATCCAAGCTACCGGAAGACCGCATAGTGGTCCCCGGCAAGCTCAACTTCATGATGCTGAGTGCGGAACGCAAGCATCTGCGCAATAACGGCATCCTACTCGGTAAGCTGATGTACTGGAACGTAGAACTAACCAACCACATCGGCAAAGACGTGATCATCCGCTACGATCTGGGAGATGCCAGATGGATACTGGTCTATGATACCAAAGACACCTTCCTCTGCCAGGCAGAACTACGCCGGACCCAGCATCCGATGATCCAACTCGCAGAAGATCAACCCACTTCCTTCAAAGAACTAAACAAGGAATACAAGGAGATCAAGAAGCTGCAGCGGCGCACTGAGCAACGTACCAAGACGATAGTCAAACAAACGCAGATCGTAGTCGACAGGCTGATGCTTCCCATGCGTAAGGCGCAGGCAATAGAAGCAAACCCCATGTTCAAGCAGCCTGCCATGATCGAGCCACCCAAGCCGGGCCGAGACGAAGCCATCAATGCGATGGAGAAGCAGATGCTGAAGAAGCTGCCGCAGCTTGAACCGATCAAATCGGATGTAACACCTATAGTACCCAAGCGGGATGCTGAGATAATGGAGACCGCAGTCAACAGTGACCTAACAGGCAAAGTCAAGCCCAAGAGCTTTGAAGAGATGCTCAAGCGGGCTGGGATCAGATAACGGAGGATAGCTTGAAACAGAACAAACTTGTGCCGATCAACAACGTAATGGAAGCAGACGAATGCATCCGCTTCCTGCTCAACCGTCCCAAGATGGAGATGGTGGGACTGGGGATGCTCTATGGAGCACCCGGTCTCGGCAAGACCACTTATGCCCAAAGGATGGCATTTCAGCGAGGGTACATCTACCTGCGCCTGGAATCCACGACCACACCCAAAGCCTTTATGGTGGCGCTCTTAAGCGCTCTGTACCGCAAGTTCCGGCTCGGTGCCATGATCCCCATCGGAACGGCAAACAACCTGCTGCAGTTGATCCTGCACATCTTGGAAGATCACAAGGATACAGTGATCGTAATCGATGAGATCGACTATGCCTTCTCGCATGAGAAGCTGTTGGGAGCGATCCGGGACATCGTGGATGAGACACTGACGGTGCTGATATTAGTCGGCATGCAGGGAGCCAGGGACAAGCTCTCACAGATCAATGCCCACTACTTCGACCGCTGCAACTACTTCTATGAGTTCCAGTTCTTGAGTAAGCAGGACATCGAGATGGTTGCCCGTGAAGTTATGGAGGTGGATGTCACTCCTGAGTTAGTGGAGAAGATCGACTTCAACAGTGGCGGTAACCTGCGTAAAGCTATGAAGGTGATGTATATCATTGAATCCATCTGCCAGCAATGTCCGGATGTGGATATAGCAGAAATAGACTTAGGGAGAGCGATATGAGAGAGATCATCGAGAACTTCATCAACCAGTACAACAGACCCTTCACGGTCAATGTGGTGGCAGAGATGACGGCACTGGAGATCGGCACAGTAAAGCCCATAATCAAGCAGTTGATCAAGGATAAGACCCTCAAGTACATCGATGCCCAGGACGGCATCATGGTGCGTAACAACCGCTTCAATCCTGTAGTATGCTATCAGCAGAAGGGTGACTGGCGCTTTAATCAAGCCGCTGCATCTGCTCTCTTGGATGTGATAGATCAGGGCAAGTACACTTCGATCAGATCTGTGGCTAGAGCCTGCGGACGCAGCAGGCAGTGGTCATATGTATATATGGAAGCGCTTGCTTCTGTCGGTTGTATCGGTATGGATGGCAAGCAGTACGTAGTTATCAGCCGGGATAGATTAAGCGAAATCGGTAAGTATATTGAGCAGGGCATCCTGGGTCGAATGCGTCCTAAGATTAGTGTAGAAGAGAAGCGGATACTATCCGAAGAGAAAGAGCTAAGAAGGCAGGAGCAACTTCATCGAGCTGAAGCCAGAGAGCAGATAAGCGCTGCAACAGAGCAGAAAGGCATACTCGTAGACGCATATTTTGATTATCTGTTGAGTGGCGATTCTTGGAGAGTAAGCTTTAAATCATACCTCAGACAGAAAGGACTGGAGTAACAGTCCAAAGGGCATTCTATGACACAGGAACTGCGAGAACGGAAACTACGTCGTGAGATCCATGCCATTAGGGTAAAGAAGTTCCGCTGGCCTCTGGAGGGCTTCCGGTTCATAATGAATGGTCTCGGCTTCGGTGAGTCACTTAGGGCTCTGTCCGAAGACAGGCTGCTTGAGCTGAAATCAATCATGATCAACTACCGCAAGCATGGGCGTCCTTACGAGTTCACCTATGACAAGCAAGGCAAATACATGTTCGCACTTATGAAACAGGCTAACTGGACGGATGCCCAGCTCAGAGCCTATCTGATCAGTCACTATCAAAAGAGCCACTGGAACTTGCTCATAGCCAAAGAACGCCGGGCTGTGATCGCTATGTTCCAGTACTACGTTAAAAAAACAAAGCCAATCCCCCAATGACCACAAGGAGAAACCCCATGGGAAAGAAACCCACTGACAAAGCACCCACAGAACGCACGAAGACTGATGCTCAGGGCAGAGCCATCCCGGTCTCTGTCATCCGGCCCGAAATGCTGAAACAGGACGCAGTAGTGAACAAGACCCTGGATCGGGTACTCCGTCTTAACAAACGCATCAAGGAAGACAAGATCAAGCTCTATAACGATATCCAGGACTATCTGGAATACTTTGCTAAGAAGAGCGATCTCACCTGGAAGGGTAATGCCGCCTTCACCAGCTTTGACGGACAGTTCAAGATCGAAATCCGCTTCAAGGAGTGTATTGAGTTTGGGCTCGAACTGCAGCTTGCCAAACAGAAGATCGATGAGTGTCTCAAAGACTGGTCAGCCGATTCCAATGCCAACCTCAGAGCCATCATCAGTGAAGCCTTCCAGGTTGATAAGAAAGGTGAGATCGCCAAGCATCGCATCCTCAGCCTACGTAAGTATAACATCAAAGACCCCATCTGGAAGGAAGCGATGGAACTAATCGACAAGGCTATCAGAGTTGTTTCCACCAAGCAGTATGTATCCTTCTATGAAAGAGATGAGCATGGCGAATACAAGATGATCGTGCTCAACTTTACTGCATTATAAACGATAGATTGGTATCGTTATGCAAACCGAATTGAAAGAAATACAGGAGAATGAATAATGGCATCTATGAATACCAACACAGCAGAGGTAATAGAAACGATGAGTATCTTCAATGACGACCGCAACTACCGCACGGATGAGATAGCTGATATCCTCCGGGTTGACCGATCCAGCGTCTACCGCTGGATACGGGACATTGGCGACCCTCTGCCTGCCTTCCGCACCAAAGAGAACGGACAGCTTCGCTGTGCCGGGAAAGACTTAAACGAATACCTGCTCAAGCACAAGGTTCGCCCTGAGTATGAGTAACGCTACTGAGTTCCGCATCAAGCGGGACAACTGCAAAGAAGCCTACCTGAACGGTAAGACCGATCCCACTGAGCTGGCGGTGATCTTCGGTGTGTCCGACATCACCGTCCGTAAGTGGATCAAGAGCGGCAAGTGGGATGAGTTGTTCAAGGAAGAGCGCAAGCTCGACCATGAGATCAGTATCGCCCGCAAGAGAGCGCTCATCCAGGCCCTGCGTGAGTATGCCAAGAACCCGGCAGATACCGCTCTGCAGAGTCTCGTAAACCTCATCAAACAGAACCAGAAGGACTCTGAGCCATCCAAGGAGTTGAACGACTATATCGTGCGCTTCCTGGATCAGGTAACCGACTTTATGATCGAGAAAGGGCATGAGACAATGCTGAAACAGTTTCAGGGCATAGTCCTTGACCTTGCCGAGTACTTAAGAGTCAGAAATGGATAATATTACAGTCACGGACATGGTTGCCTCCAAGCCTACAGACCAACCTACCTACCCTCCAACCCAAACCTGCCAAGCGGAGCCGTCGCCTCCGGCTCCGCACTTTCATGGTTACCCTCCAAGTCCCGGTTATGTCTAAGAAGTTCATTCAGCGACATAACAAGGCACTGGCGGAGATCGCTTCCAAGACGATCTCCGTCTTGCCTTTTATAGACGATAATCCTGAAGCCAAGGATGAGAGGATAAGACGTACAACAGCGGAGGGTTGGGATGCCTTCTCATTCTTCTGCCATACCTATTTCCCGCACATCTTCCCTCTACCTTTTTGCCCAGCGCACGAGACCATGTTCGATGAGACTGATCAAGGCTCAGGCATCATCGCCATTACCGGTTTTCGTGGGCTGGGCAAAACGGTTCTCATGGGAGTGGTCTATCCGATCTGGATGATCATCAAAGGTGAACGCTATGTAATCCATACTGCAGCAGACGTAGATCTGGCACAGGAGCGCACTGCCTTCACCTTACATGAGCTTCAGAACAATAAGCGGCTCACGATGGACTATCCTGAGCTGCAGCCTGTGGATGCCTTTGATCTCGACTTCTATCTCAAGAATAAATCCAGGATACGAGCCAGAAGTATCAAACAGTCTCATAGAGGAACTATCAATCCCAAAACTGCCAAGCGGCCCGGACTGATAGTCTGTGATGATATCGATAAAGAAGAGAACATGGGCAACCAGTCCATCGGCAAGAGACGCATGGAGAAGATCACCCAGGAGCTTGCCGGAGCTCTCTCACCGGAGGGAAATGGCAAGATCGTCTGGCTCGGTAACTTGGTACATCCCAATTACTCCATCTGCCAGTTTCAGGAGCTCATATTAAGCGAAATGCTGGCAGATAATCCCGATTTAGACTTAATCTACCAGATTGCATTAAAGACGCACCAAAAGGCGATTCTGCGCTTCTCACTCGAAGATATACATGGCAAGTCCATCTGGGAAGCTCAATACCCCACTGCTACTTTGCCAAACCTGCGAGCCAAGTTCGGTCAGACCGGGTATCAGAGAGAGATGCTCGGTCAGCCTGTCATCGAGGGAAATATCTTCAAGAACCATTGGTTCTCCAAGTACCGGACCCTACCGGAGCCCAGTAAAATGAAGCGGGTCTGGCTCTATGCCGATCCTGCCTGGGGAGAGAAAGGCTGTTTCAAAGCAGTTATCTCAATAGGCTATGATGGTTATCGTTTCTACGTTATCCATGTCTGGATACGTCAGACTGAGAACACCAAGTTCTTTAGGTACTACTATGATGCTTATCAGGAGTTGGATCGCACCTACCGGGTGAAAGCCAGAGCTGCCTGTGAGACCACCTACGGGCAAGCTCGTATCCTTGCCGACTTCGACAGGTGGGCACAAGACAACTACCTCCCCCCAATATCACATCGCATCAAGCGCATCGATAACAAGGATAACAAGAACCTGCGCATCGAGAGAACTGAGACGATCATCGAAACAGCCAAAGTGCTCTTCCCGGAGGGGCAAGATACTCCCATCCTTATCAGCCAGTTCCTAACTTATCCTGATGGCTATATCGATGGCTGTGATGCTCTGGCTGGCTGTCTGGAACGTTTCTCTGAATACGATATTGGTAGGAATAGGGTCAAAGTCCGAAGGCTTGTACCAGCGTAGGCTGGTATCCATTTATGAACTACTACGATCAACTCATGTTGGAGTACTACCGGGTCCTCAATAATGCATGGAAAACCGAGATCAAGGATGCTGCACGCATTGCCATCCAGATGTTGAGTGACATGCCACGGGCAGAGAAGATCAACAAGAACGCCATAGATAAGCTTATGGGCATCATCAATACCCAGTTGGGAGATGACTTCGCAGCCTTGGTCAATGAGCCCACCAAAGCGATGATAGATCGCTGTGTGCGGCTCGGACTCAAGGACACCCAAGTACAAGCACCCACAAAGACCAGCATAGGGCTCTGGGGTATTGATGATCAGCATCTCTCCTCCACTATTCAGAAGCAGCAGTTGTTCTGGATAGGTAATCACTTTGAAGCCGATGTCCGGCAGAACTTCGCAGACACCCTCTCCACAGCCATAGAGCAAGGTTACACCAAAGAGATGCTAGCTGATACTCTCAAAGACCAGTTCAATGATCTAGCCAATCGATCATCCCATTACTGGCAGGGACTGGCAGAGCATACCGCTCTCCGGATACGAGAATTCGGAAGATTACAAGGATATAAGAAAGCTAAAGCCAGATACTACAAGCTCGTGGTGATCCTGGATGACCACACCAGCGATATCTGCCGGGCACTGTCTGCCCAAGACCAGGTCTATCCCCTAAACGATGCAATCGAAGTGATGGATAATCTCATGGCTCTGGATACTAAATCCAACAGCCTGGATGATGCCCGGGAATACATCAAAGCACTTGCACCCTGGGTCAAAGACGATCAGATCGAATACGACTCAGAGATGATCCCTATCGGTGTATCCGGAGCGCATACTCCCTTTCCACCTTTTCACTGGAAGTGCAGGACGACGACTATTTATTTTTACTGATCATTTGATCTCTCTACTACAAATCAAAGATGCTTAACAAAGCATCTTCTTCTTTTATGTTGTCGTTGTTCAAAGTATTTCCACTGTGTTTGTACTCTGTTATTACTCTCAAGTTCAGGATTACTTTCTGCTTTTATATATTTGTTATCTATGTAGCTTTGAATCAGTTCTCTAAAAAGAAGGGAGTTTACTCCTTTATTTTGCATGTCAGGTCGAACAGCAATAAGGTATAGATCAACAGTCCTTTCATTTTTCAAGGCATCTATAATATAGTACCACCCAAAAGGGTAAAGCCTCCCTTTAGCTTTCTGAAAAGCTCTCGACAAGGAAGGGAAAGTTAATCCAAAAGCTGCAACTTTATCATTGCTATCAAGGACAATACTGATCAGTTTTGGGTTAGCTAAGCTTATATATTGCTTAACGTAAAGGTCGATTTGTCTCCTAGTTAATGGTACAAATCCAAATAAATCCTGATAGGCTAAATTTAACAACTCGAAGATTTCAATAGCATAATAATTGATCTCTTTAATCTTGGGGTCATGGAGAACTCTCAAGTTATACTTTTTCTGAACAATTTCTGCTATCCTACCGATTTTCTCAGGAATTTTCTCAGGAATTCGTATTTCATATTCCACCCAATCAGCATCTTTTCTATAACCCAGCTTATTGAGGTGCATTGGATAATAACTATAGTTATAAATAGTTGCAATATTACTTAATTCCTCAAAACCCTCAATCAGCATTCCTTCAGGGTCCAAATCAGTAAATCCAAGAGGACCATGAACTTCATGCATACCGTTGGTCTTTGCCCAATTTTCAACCGCACTGAGAAGTGCTTTTGATACATCCTCATCATCAATGAAATCGATCCACCCGAAGCGACAGCTTTTCTTATGCCATATTTCATTGAAACTATGATTGATTATACCCGCAATTCTTCCCACGATTTTCTTATTTCTATAAGCCAACCATAAGCTGACATCGCAGAATTCATAGGCGGGGTTATTGTCTTTATTAAAAAGTTTCATCTCATTTTTAATTAATTGGGGTACATGGTATTTGTTTCCTTTATAAAGCATATAAGGGAAACATATGAATTTCTTCAGATCTCTTCTGTTTATTACTTCTCTTACGATAATATCAATTGCTACCATTTTATTACAATTGATCCCCAGGTTAATCCCGCACCGAAGGCAGTAAGCACGACAATATCTCCGTCTTTGATTTTGCCTTGAGAAATAGCTTCATCTAAAGCAATTGGTATTGAAGCTGCAGAGGTATTCCCATAATTTTCTATATTAATCATTACTTTGTCATCCGCAAGAGCTAGCTTTTTTGCAATTGCTTCTATTATTCGCTTGTTTGCCTGATGCGGGATTATAAAATCTATGTCGGATTTTTGTAATTTAGCATGATTTAATGCCCTTATCACGGAATGATACATCATCTTTGTTGCCTGTTTATAGACCTTTTTCCCATCCATTTTTAAGTATTGTTGTCTTTGATTCAGGTTACTACTCAAAATAGGACTTCTTGATCCCCCCGCAGGAATTTTCAGTAAATCCACTCCTGAGCCATCAGTACCCCAATCGAAGGAGAGGAGATTTCTGCCTTTAATATTCATTTTTAGAACCATTGCCCCTGCTCCATCCCCAAACAGCACACAGGTATTTCTATCCGACCAATCAACAGATTTTGATAATACATCAGTTCCAATGATCATAGCTGTGTTGTAATTACAAGTTTTCATTAGTGATGCAGCCACAATTAATGCATAAATCGAACCCGAACATGCAGCAGATATATCAAAACAAACAGCATTTGTTAGTCCTAGTCTATGTTGTGTGACGCACGCTGTTGATGGTAATGGATAATCAGGTGATTGAGTTGCAATAATCAATAAATCAATTTCTTTGGAAGTAATACCAGCTTTCTTGAGAGCTATTGCTCCTGCTTTAATGGCAAGATCAGAAGTAGCTTCGGAATCTTTAACAATTCTTCTTTCTGTGATTCCAGTTCTTGTTCTTATCCAATCATCTGTTGTATCCACTACTTTTTCTAAATCGAAATTCGTCATTATTCTATCCGGAACATAAAACCCTGTTCCTACTATACTGATATAATCAAAATATTTGAGCATAATTTATCTCCAGCTAGCCACATCGTGGCAATCGAAATTCCACAATGTCATTACAATTTTTTTCAAACCAGTTCCGAATCACTTGACAGCATCTAGCGATTCCAATACACATTATCAACTATTGACCTCAGCCCTGAAGCATTCCCATTATCTGGATTAAATTCCAACCTATGAGAGATGTAAAGAGTGCATTATACTCTTTGTTTATAACCCACTGTTTGTAAGACCAGTTATCAAATATTCTATTCCATGTTAAATGCCGTGGAATAATCAAACCCACATTGCTGACATAATCATCCCAACGTTTTCCATGAAGATCTCTCATATCACTTTCCTCTTTTTTAATGGTAGTAGGATATACAATTAGGAATAGTAATATGATGCCAATCCAACAAAATAGGTCATTAAGTAATAATCCAAAGCCTACTGCGACCTGAGCTGATCCGAGATAGAGAGGATGCCTCCATAAACTATAAGGGCCTGTTTCAGCTATGATTCTTTTTTTGTGCACTATTCCAGCCGCCCATGATCGAATCACGTTGCCAAAAAGTATTGATAATGAGCCAATGATGCATAAGATTAAATCATAGTCTTGAGAGTGTGAGGTTGTTATTCCATTCAGCAGTAATTCGATTACACACACACCGAAGACAAAACGAGTGATGTTTAGTCTTTTTCTGGAGATAATTCGGATCATAGTCTTAGACAGCATCATTAATCCCTTATATTCAGATAGATTCAAAAACTACAAAATCAGATTGGTTGAAGTTCGTGGTATTTCAAACCAATATACGTATTCAAGTTCGGACAAAGATTCCTGATTTATCCTAAGGATCAAGGTCTTGAGCTGTTCGGCTTCGTCTTCTGTTACCTGGATGATAATCATTGCATTATAACCAGGCCATATCGAGCTATCTAATCGTGGTTCACCTTGAGGGTACTTCCCTAAAACTCGATCTAGGATCAGAAAATTGCTCAATCCGAGCTTTGACATGTGCTGCAACATATCATCTAAATAGCTAATATCGCAACTGATGCAAAACGTAGTCATAGAGCACCTCGGTTTTCTTCTCTGTGATGGGCAAAATAATAGAATACTGGGATTAAAATCAAAGTTATGAGGGTTGATATTAAAAGACCTCCAATCACGGATATCCCAAAAGGACGCCAGATTTCTGATCCTAAACCCGTACTCAATGCCATAGGTACCATCCCGAAAATCGTGGTAAAAGCCGTCATCAATACTGGTCTCACGCGCGATTTCCCAGCATTAATTAATGATTCTTTTAAGTTTTGTCCTCTGGCTCTGAGCAGATTTGTATAATTCACTAACACGATACCATTATTCACAACGATCCCAAGCAGCATCACGATCCCGAAAAAGCTGACAATATTTAGCGTGACATGGCAGATAACAAAAGCCCAGATTACACCGGTTAATGCCATGGGAACGGCGAAAATAATGATGAATGGATCACGATAGGTTCCGAATAATGAGGCCATGACCATATAGACTAAAATCATTCCAAGTATAAAAAGCATGGTCAGGTCCCTAAATGTTTCTCGTTGGTCTGTGATTTGACCGCCTATGTCAACAGATATTCCAGAAGGGGTTTCGATATCCTGAATGGTGTTGTTCACTATTTTTACAGCTTTGTTCAAAGAGATTTGATCAATATCAGCGCTAAGATACACAACTCTCTGTTGAGCTTCATGTTTGATTTCAGAGATCCCTCGCCCTTCTTCAATGGTAGCTATAGATCCCAGAGAGATGGTTTGACCAGTCAAGGTGTTGATGCTGACATTCTTCAACTGGTCGATATTATTTCTGAATTCTGGGGCATATCTTACCGTAATATCATAAGCATCGCCACGGTCTTTATATTCACTGGCAGCAACGCCAAAAATGCTCTGTCTCAAAGTCATGCCTATTATGGCTGGATTTATTCCGAGGGTACTGGCTTTGTCCTTATCAACAATCACCCGAATTTCTGGTTTACCAGCATCTACCGATGATTCAAGATTAACCAGAAACGGCAATTTGCGCAGCTTCTGTTCTATGCTTCCTGCTGTTAATTCTATATCATCTAAATTATTACCAGTGATCTTCACTTCAATAGGTTTGACGTTTCCTAACACGGCATCCATAAGAATACTGCCACTTACTACATTCATCTTCTCAACCTCCGGAATCTGTTCAATTCTTTGTCTGAGGACTTGAGCAATTTCTGCAGCAGAGCGCTTGCGATCTTCTGGTAGAACAAGCTTGGCACCGATTGTGCTAACATTTATTCCCTCTTTGAAACCGACAGAAGTTAAAAGTCCCTGGTCTGTTTGTCCCGATACGGAGTACATGGAGCGTAACTCAGGGACCTCTTCCAAGAAAATCTGCTCAACCATAGCGGCAACTCTTTCGGTTTCTTTGGCATTGACGCCGACATCCAATTCTATGACGGCATTCAAATCCCCAGCATCCACATTCGGGATATATCCAGTTCCTATCGTGAAGCTTAAGGCAATTGTAATACAGAAGATTGTTATAAAAGCCCACAAGACAATTTTCCGGTTATTAAGCGAAAAATTTAGTGTCTTTGCATAGACCTCGCCGATATAATGGAGAATTGCTTCACATATATTGTAGAGCTTGTGATGCTTCCTTACCCTCCCTTTCACAGGTACTTTCAGAAGTTTCGATGACAGCATGGGAGTCAAAGTTAGAGCAGTAAATAATGAAGCTAGCAACGTTACAGTTACTATAACAGCCAATTGTTTGAACATAATACCGACAAGTCCGCTCATAAATATCATCGGTAAGAAAACTACAATCGTAGTCAAAGTGGACCCAGTAATTGCCATGCCCATTTCTCCAGTACCAAAAATGGCAGCCTCTTTTGAGCGAGTTCCATTTTCTATATGGCGGGTAATATTCTCCAATATTACAATTGCATTATCGACCACCATCCCTATAGTCACTGCCAGAGCAATCAGAGATATGATATTGATTGTATAGCCTGAAAGGAGCATGAATATGAATGCCGAAACCAGAGAGAAGGGAATGGTCATAATAATGATTAAGCTACTGTGAAAATCCTTAAGAAAGAACAGGACAACAAGGATGACAAAGAAGGCAGCATAAAAGATTGAACTGCTTAAATTGTTGATTGACTCTGATACCAATTCTGACATATCCATCAGCTCGGTAATTTTAACGTCCTGTGGGAGAGAATTCTGGATTGCTTTAACTTCTTTTTTCACTGCTTTGGCAACTGTTAAAGTGTTCGCGTCTGACTGTTTCTGAACGAGCATTATCACAGATTTTTTCCCGAAAGAATGAATATAACAGTCACTATTCTTCATAGTATCTTTAACTGTCGCGACATCACAAACGCGAATTATCTCGCCATTGAAACTGGAAATTGGCATCTGGGAGATTTCTTCGATACTGCCAAATTCAGCGGGCATGCGCACCGAAATTCCCATCTTACCATCGTCAATCATCCCGGCGGGAATAGAAATATTCTGCATTTTCAAGGCCTGCGCTATTTCCGATGGAGTGAGATTAAAAGCCGCCAATTGAAACGGATTACATTGCACTACGATTTCTCGTTCCGGCTGACCGATAACAATGGTTGTCCCCACACCAGATAAGCGCTGAATGCGATTTGTTACTTGGTCTTCACAAATCTTATTCAAGCCATTGAAGCTTTCATCAGCTTCAATATTATATACTAAAACGGGCATCACTGAGCTGGTAAATTTATATATAATAGGGGTTCCAGCTTCCGACGGAAGATCTGTCTTAGCAAATTCTATAAGATCTCTAATATTGTTTGAGGCTTGATCCAGGTTTTCACCCCAATTAAACTGCATTATTACGAATGATACGTTCTCACGTGAATTTGATTTGATGGATTTTAGGTTACTGGCTGCCGCTAAGTAAGTTTCCAGCTTTTTTGAAACCTGTTCCTCTACTTCTCGAGCACTGGCACCAGGATAGATTGTCATGACAGTCAATGTAGGCAATTCGATATCGGGCAGCACATCTTTAGGAAGACTAAATAGCGAGACTAATCCGAATATCAGAATGGCTACAAACACCATTGCTGTGAATACAGGATTTTTGACTGCTATCTGGGGTAAACGCATTTTATTTCTCTCCTGAGATCACTACCTGACTTCCATCGGATAGTTTATTCTTGCCATCAAGGGCAACTATCTGTCCCGCGGCAAGATTGTCTACCACTGCCCAATCCCCGAAGTAAGACAAGACATTAACAACTTTACGTTGGGCAGTATTATTTTTGATGAGGTATACATATTGATCTTTGGTGCCGGCTTGTTGCAGAAGTGCAAATTTCGGAATCATGGTCCCTCTCTGTGCTGGTAATTGCAATTCAACTGTACATGACATTCCCGGCTTTAGTCTGTGGTGGCTGTTCGCAACAGCTATATCTACATCTGCACTATGAGAAATTGTGCTTAGGAGAGGTGAGATTTTGGTAATCTTGCCCGTAAACGAGGTACCTTTTATCGCATCCGTTTTTATCATTGCTTTCTGTCCGATTCTTATTTGATTCAAGTCCTTCTCGTTTACTTTAATCTTGATAAGAACAGGATCAATCTGCATCAAGCTGACAATTCCTGAGCTGGGTGACATACCGGGGGATAAATTTGGGTAAAAGAAGTAATTTTCTCCTTCTCGAACCAGATGTTTCATAACCACTCCGGAAAAAGGAGCTCGAATCTCGGTGTTTTTGCGTGCCATTTGAAGTTTCAGGTTAGCGGCATCATACAAGGCTTTAATATGATCAAATTCCTGCTGGGAAACACTATTTTTAGCCAGAAGGGTTTGCATCCGCTCAAAATCTTTTTTAACAGCTTGGTACTCAATTTCAGATTGACTAAGAAACTCATCAGACATGACAGCTATCAGTTCTCCTTCTTTAACTGTCCCTCCCTCAGTGACCAGAATTTGTTCGACTTTTCCAGGAACAACGCTTCCAATATTTGCTTCTTTATTGGGGCTGACAGTACCGGAGAAAGAAAGAACGGTGCTATAGAGAGAGTCGACGGCTGTGACAGTGGATATTACAACCTGCTCTGGGACATCTTTAAGGCTATTTTTATGATTACATCCGACTAATCCCAAGGCCAAGATTAATATGATTAGGCACCTACTATTGGCGATGGGGGGAAGTGTTCTTCTTGTCATTTTTTCTCCCTTAATATAAAAGACTGAGGGTCTTTTCAAGATTGGCTCGCTTTGTATACAGATCAGTCTGCGCCTCGATAAGTTCTGTTTTAGCATTCAACCATGAGACTTGTGCTTCCAAGACGTCTGAGCTTTTACACATTCCTTCGTCAAAACGATTTTGCGTAATTCTTAGATTTTCTTCAGCTTGGGACACTGATTTTTCCGAGAGTTGTATCCTTTTGAGGGCTTCCTTGTATTGCAATTCAGCTTGTTTGATCTCCAATTCAAATAACTCCTTACTTTGCTCCAAGATCAGTTGTGTAGATTGCTGCTGATGTTTAGTTGCCGAGATTGTATGTTTTCGGGCATTGAAATCAAAGAGTTCCCATTGAGCCACTATACCAACTTGCCAGTTATGTCCAAAATCTGCTTCAAAGCTATCGTAAGGATTGGGATTTTGATAATTTGCACTTGCCTGTAAAGCGATATTGGGGAAGTATCTTGATTGTTCTATTTTAGTAAGCGATTGCTTGATTTCCATCTCTTGTTTAAGGATAAGCACTTCTGGTCTATTCTCGATATACTCCTGGACTTTAGTTGAGTCATAGGGGACATATGGGATCTCAGATAATGTGACCGGTAGAGCAATAGAAGATTCAATTGGTTCTCCAATAATCTGATTTAACGCCATAGTTGCTAAATGGACCCCATTCTTAGCTTTGAAGGACATCAATTCGGCTTCGTTGAGCTTGACTTGCACTTTTAAAAGATCATTCTGGGTTGTAACTCCCGCATCATAAGCATTCTGAACTTGGGAAAGTAAGGTTTGAACTAAAGCCTGGTAGTCGTTTGCCAAGGCATATTTTGCAGATATATTTACTAAGCGCCAGTAAGCTTCGTCAGTTTGGTAGATCAGCTCATTTCCGGTTTTCTGCAAACTGGCATCACTAATCTTTTCAGCAGACTTACTGATCTTATATTGCTGGATCAGTTTCCCTCCGGTGAAGATTGGTTGTGTCAAGGTGACATCAAAAATCCAGTTGTTTTCTTTGCCAATTGACAGTGAATATTCGTCTGGCAAGTATCCTTCGGTCTGCATTCCCAAGAGAGTAGCGTAAAACGGATCTGATACTATAGCTGGATTGCTTATCGCCAACCCTTGCAGCAACTCAGCTATTGGGAGATCCATAGTATAATCTATGTTCTCATCGACGTATGTGTAACTGCCAAGCGTATGAACGCGAGGAAAGAATTGTGTAAATGATGCTTTTCGCGTAGACTGTGCCGATTGCTGTTGCGCCTGTGCAGCTTGCAGTATCTTGTTATGGGCGATGGCTTTAGCTCGACACTCTTCTAAGGTGAGATAGGTTGTCTGCCCGGAAAGAACGTTCACTGTCCCCAAGAATAAAACGAGCAGGGTCACGAAATTTGTTATTCTGAGTAATGAGATGAGTTTCATATTATACCACACCTATTGATAATACACGCAAACGATATCTGTTTATTCGTTCAAAATAGAATAAAAAAAAAGGGCTCGTCAGCATTAGCTTTCCAGTCCTTTGAGTAAGATATCGATAAAAACATCGAAATTGTTATCATTGTCTACGTTTGATAAGTCATCACTAAAAACAAGCTGTAACATCAAGCCCCGGGTTGCGTTGACAAGATAATAGGCTATGGAAGAAACATATTCATAATAGGAAGAGGAAAACTCTTTTAATATGATACCATTTCTTAAAATGCCGGTTACTTCTTCCATATCCAAAGTGTCCAATTTCTTTTTTACTATTGCCGTATTGAAGGGTATCACATCTAATTCACCTTTGATTAGGGAATAGATGAGCAGCTTTTTTTTAGTTTCAGTCAAAATCGTTTTCAAGTACAATCGTAGTTTTTCAGCGGAATTCCGCCCTTTACTACTTTCTTTAACTACAACATAGTGTAATTCATAGATTTCCTTAGTTATTACTCCGTGCAGGACTTCTTCCTTGTTTTTGAAGAATTGATAGAGTGTGCTTTTGCTTTTTCTGGCTGTTTTTGCAATATCTTCCATAGTAGTTTTCACAAATCCATACTGTTGAAATAGACTTTGTGATACTTGGATCAAATTGTCTTTGATGCTCTGTTCTTTCATTGATAATTTCATATCAAGTCATTCCTCTTTCATTTCGTGTGTACGATAACGCTATCATGTGTACAATATAATTCAGCCCTCCATTTCTGTCAACTCTAATTTCTGTCGCATCCTTATGCATCCGTGTTTGTGTTAATACAGGGTAGCGGCTTCCTTGCTCCGGATAGAGTATCCAACACTACTCACAAGGAGATACGATGGAAGCCAAGCTACTGGAACGAATCAAAGAACAACTGGTTAAACATGAAGGTCTGCGATTGAAACCATACCGCTGCACTGCAGGTAAGCTGACCATCGGTGTTGGTCGCAATCTCGATGATTGTGGTATCTCCAAGACCGAAGCCTATGTGCTCTTGGAGAATGACATCCAGCACTGCGAGAAACAGCTTTTGGATGAGATACCGGAGATTTACAGTCCCCTGGATGAAGTCCGCAAGTCGGTGCTTCTGAACATGTGTTTCAACCTTGGTATTGGCGGTTTGCTTGGTTTCAATAACACCCTGGCTTTCATAGCTTCTGGAGACTGGGAACGGGCTGCCAATGGCATGCTGGCTTCCAAGTGGGCTAAGCAGGTTGGTCGCAGGGCGATTGAGCTGTCTGAACTGATGAGGAAAGGTAAGTGATACCGATCCCGGTCGAGATTGATGCCATGCTCGCCATCCTCAATCTCCCCAAAGAGATGGGTGATAACGTTATCTTCAAAGAGCATAAAGGGCTTGTCCTGGAGACGATTCGAAACCTTGTCTTGGATAACTATTACCAGGATGCTATACGTAACGACTACCCTGAAGATGATCCCTTCCTGATCTCTTTTCGTTTTGGGTTCTGTTTCCTGATGCTGCAGAGTACCTGCGAGTTCCTCAATTTGAAGACTCTGGGCGAGGGAATAGTTAAGACAGTAGGATTAGACCAGTCTGCCACCGAACTGCTCACAGGGAGCGAAATTGACGCATTTAAAGCCAAGCTTGAGCTTAGGGCACTCACTCTATTGCGGAACTATCTCAATCAAAGTGGAATGGAACGTCTTACTGAGTTGAAACCGAGACTACCTAAAGTGCTGAGAGCCGGGGTGATCTGAAAATGAATAGCACGCAGATGACGCAGATCGAACGGATTGACGCAGATTTTCTAGTGTTAGTGATATCCTGTTGGAGTACCAATGCCTGAACAGAATTCCAGCACCCTGGATGAGATCATGATTGAAGTTTACCGGGCTATCTACAGTGCTCTGGAAAGCAGGCTACATCTGATCGGGAGTGTTATCGATGCCGACTCCCTCAAGGAGATTCTCACTCAGCAGATCTACGATAAAGGCGATTTCTACGGAAACACAGGTTACGTAGTGGAAACCGACGACTCCGGCATGACTCTGAGAGTGGGCTCCAACGTGAAGCACGAGCCTTTTGTTTTGGGCGGTAAAGTGCCTTCCTGGACTCCCATCGCACCTCTGAAGTCATGGGTGGAGCGGAAGGGGCTCTCGTGGACTGATAAGAAAAGTGGAAAGTTGCTCACTGTGGATCAGATAGCTCACATGATCCAAGCCAAGATCAAGCGGGAAGGCATCGCTGCCCGTAACGTGTTCGCTGAGGTTATTGCTAACCGGGAGCAGTGGATATACCAACAACTCAATTCTATCGAGGTAAGTCTATGACCGCACATGAGAAGTTTATCGCAGACCGGAATCGGATAGTCGATGCCCTGAAGTTTTCCGATATCCCGACCATCCAGTTCAACAAGGATGCAATACCCAAACAACTTCCCTGCGCTATCGTGATCCTGGACTCAGAGACAGGTAAGAATGGCACATCCAGACAGTATGTAAGTACTGATCTGGCATGGACAGTCTTCCTGATCGTCAATGCTCAGAACGTATCTGATCCTGATTCCGATTTATATCAACTCAAAGAGAAATTCCGTTCTTTCTACCTGAAACTGATGAACCGTGACCTACCCAGTGTGGAATACTACACCAGCCGCATCGATGGTACTCGGTTAGTCAGGATCGCCAAGATAGACCTGCTGAAAAGCGGTGCAGGAGCGTCTTCATGAGAGTAATGCGACTGGGTGGCTACAACTTGGCAATCAGTTCTGCCAGTGAACTCCTGGAGACTAAGTATAAGCCTGAGCCGATTGACTTATCCAAGTGCAGCCGGGTCGGTAAGCAACTGATCTCCAAAGCAGCCGAGACTAAGAAAGTGGTCTCTCAGCCCTACTCTATGGGCAATCTGCTCAACCTCCTGGATACAGATGAGTACCACTCCGGTTGTGTGGATGCTTTGTCTATGGCAACTGTGATGGAGTTCGACTGCAAGAACAGCCAGGTCAAGTCCTGGATGGAAACTGCTGAGTTCCCTGCCTGTGAAGACCAGACTACTATCCTGGCTGAGATGATCAAGTTTTATCTCGCCTGTGGGAATGGCTTCCTGATCAAGATGCGTAACGCTCAGGGTCAGTGGATGGGACTGGAACGCATGCTGCCCAGCGAAGTGCAAATCGTAGAGAACTATGACGAGTTCGGCTTCTTTCGACCTAACTATATCCAAGTGAAGAACAACCAGAAGAAGGACTTCGCCTATGCTGATATCATCCACATCAAGAAGAGCACCCACAAGAGTAATGCCTGGGGCTTAGCCTGTTTGCCTATAGCCATCAATGTCGAGATACTCTCCGAGATCAAGACCTTCGATTACAACAACTTCAAGAACGGTCTGATGATCGACTACTTCGTGATCGTGGAAGGTGGAACTCTAAGAGACGGTACTGTAACAGATGAGCAGGGCAATGAAGTACTCACCGATGCCTATACCGAGATTGAGAAAGCACTTACCGAGGTCAAAGGCAATGCCAAGAGCCACTCTACAGTCCTGATCGAGAGTGAAAGCAGAGACGTAAAGATACGCCTTGAACCACTGCGCCAGCAAGACAGGGAAGGTGGCTTTATCACTCTGAAGAAAGACCTGAGAGAAGGTATCTTCGCTTATCACCGGGTCCCGGCAAGGATCGTCTCACAGCTTATCCCAGGGCAGCTTGGTGGCGATAACAAGAGCGATATGCTGATGTTCTACAACTTCGTAGTCAAACCGCTGCAGAACCGCCTGGCACTTACCCTGGCAATAGAGTTCAACTATGAGTTCGGATGGAACCTGACTCCGGACGATTTCAGCTTCGGCAATCTAACCGAGAAGCTCCAGTCTGCGGATGAGCAGCTCTTTATGCAGAATCGCAATCTATAACAGGAGTCATAAAATGCGAGATTTCAAACAGCAAATCAGCAATCAACAACCTATCACTAACCCTAAGGAGGTACAGTGAATATCTTCGGAACTAAAAGCAGGATCGTCAAGAAGGGCGAACTGCGTAATGTGGAAGTCGAGTTAGTCTCGCTCCTCTTTGACGAGATGAACCCGGCTAACCAGAAAGGCTTTGTGGTCAAGAATGCTTCCGGACGGAGCTTTGAACACAAGATAAACTCCACCAAGTTCAAGAGTGAAACATCGGGCACTCAGGGACGGCTTTATGTAACTCTGATGGAGCCTAACATCCACGATTCCCAAGGTGACTACTACACCCGGGAAGAGATTCAGAAGTCCTGTGATCACTTCGCCAAGCACGGCTTAGTCGGCAAGTGCGATGTGAACCACAACATGCAGCCCGTACCGGAGTTCACTGTAGTGGAGAACTACCTACTCAAGACCAGTGACCGTGAGCATTTCCCCGATGCGAAAGTCGGCTCTTGGGTGCAAGTCCTCAAGTGCGAGAACCTCCAGAGTGAGCTCTGGCAGAAGGTCGAGAAAGGCGAGTTCAATGGTGTTTCCATCTATGGCAGAGCCGATGACTACAGCGGTACCGAAGCCAGCCTAACCGAGATCAAGAATGAGCTCAACAGCTTACGTAAAGTGGCTGAGCACAATAACAACAGTGAACTTCAAAAGGGCATCACAGCCATTACCGAGAAGATCACAGAGTTGGAGAAGAACAGCGGTTCGGCAACCGTTACCGATGCAGTGAAAAGCATCGAGAAGAGCCTCAAAGAACTGTCAGTCACCATGAGCAAAGCCATCTCCAAGTCCATACCCGGAGAGCCGGATGGCAGCCAGTCCAATGTGGACAAAGAGCTTACCATCGATGGGAACAAGATCGTGGTCAAGGCTTCGCATCGTGAGATCTACAAAGGCATCGCCAATGTGGACTCCGGCAAGTCGATGAACATCCTCAATCCCAATACCACTTCGCTCTTCATTGACGAAGTGATCGGGTCGCAGCCGGGTGACACCTTCTCGGATATCACCATCGTACCACTGCTCAAAGACGAGCTACTTGATATCGGACTGGTGGATGATCTGGTCTTCAAGAACAAGCTCGATGGCGCTCTTACGGCTCAGGACGTAGGAACAGGAGACATCTCCATCCCCTCCGGTATCCTCAATGCCGAGTTCACCTTAGGCAGAGACGTGGTCGAGTTCTACAAAGACAAGTACGGTGAAGATGCCTTCGGAGCTTATGTGGAGAACCATATCGCCAAGAAGACCGAGAAGGCGATCCGTCTCTTGCTCTTCCGAGGTGACAGAGTATCTGCTACTGCCAAGCTCAAGGCTTTGGATGGTATCATCAAGCTTGCCACTGCCGCTACCAAGGTAACCAACCTCTCCAAAGCCACCTATACCGACTGGGCAAAGCGCTTTGAAGCAGCTCTACTGGCATTCTCCGATGAGATGCTCGAGGAGCAGGAAAGCTTCAAGTTCTATGTCAGTCACAAAGACCTGATCCGTATCAGGGCAGAGCTTGCCAAGCGTGAGACCAATGCCGGAGATCGCCTGCTGCTCGAAGGTGGCAACGTTTCTTTTGCGGGTATTCCCATCAAAGCCCGTCTCATGCCTGATGAGTATATCATCGGCGGTCTGCCCAAGTTCATCATCATCGGCTATCGAACCGACGCAGAGTTGAAGGTCGAGCATCATGGTTCGGACTGGAAGTACCACTGGTACATCCGTATCCGTCCCGGCATCACCTATATCGACGGCTTCGTCAAAGTCTTCAAACTAACCACTTAAGCAATAAGAGATAAGGAGAATCAATGGACTTCATCATCGCCAACCAAGCCTTTATCCTGGGACTGATAACCACCCTGATCGTCTGGATCATCTTCCGCATGACGGGTAAGACCTTGGATAAGACCAAGATCAATGCAGCCCTTGCCATTATCTTGGACATCATCCAGGATATCAAGATCAACCCTGCTACCCGCGAACTCGATGACTATGCCAAGAAGCAGTTGGCAGTCGAGCGAGCCACCAGAAGCCTTCCCGATAAGCAGACCACCCTTGTTATGAAGGTATTCGGCACTATCGGGGGAGCCGTAGAATACGTGTTCCATAACCGTAAGTGGCTCTTTAGTATCGGTAAAGCCATCAAGGGAGTATTCTGATGCCTGCTATCTCCCAACCAACATATCCGACTCCAATGACGGAGTCGGATATGCTGTTCAATGCTTTGGTGGATGTGTTCATAGCCGACAATGTCTATTTTGGTTTTGGGTCTTACTCCGATTCCGAAATTGCTTCGATCTATAACACTCAAAGTTCCATTAAAGATGAACTGAACAGCAGCTTTGACATGCTGGGCGAGCTTGCCGAGAAACCGGGTAAGGCCGACTCCAAGATCACCAAGCTCAAGACCCGTAACTATACTCTGCCGGGTAAAAGAACCAGTACAGTGGAACTCACTATTTCGGGCTTATCCAACCGTCAGAAGAACTATCTCGAAAGCTCTGCCTTCATGGGTAAAAACATGACAATTGTAGCGGCTTCCAAGAGCTTAGACCGGGTAGCGATCTTCAATGGACTGCGCTGGACAGTGGACTGGTCAGGCGAAGCCGATGGCCTCTTCAGCGTAGTAGTATCCACCGAGTTTGCCGGAAACACATCAGGAAAGGTCTTTGTCTTCAAGGACATCCCTCCGGGCACTTAAAAGAAAACTATAAACCAATAACTGCTAAACAAAGGACAGAACATGGATTGCCAATGTAAGCCAGACGTAATGAAGAAGATAGACAATCTCCAGACCGAGATCTACGGCAACGGAAACAGCAACAACTCATTGGTGACCAGAATGGCGAGAGTGGAGACGAATATGAAGCTGCTTCTAACCGTCTCCACTACCCAATTCTTCATGCTGATGGGCGTTGCCATCAAGATGTTCTGGGGAAACTAAGAAAGGATTGAAATCTATGAAGCGAGAAGTAACACTCAGCTATAGCCAACTGCGGCAAATACTCTGCCTCACGATCTCGAACAAGACCTTGAAAGCCAAGCTTGAGGACTTCCTCTCCGGTAAGGTGACCAAGGTCTCTGAGGTGGAACTGCTTGAACTGATCAGTGAATCGGAAGCTGACAAAGAGCTTATTCGAATCATATCGAACCGGGACCCGGACAATATGGACGCTGTGGAAGCACTGGAGCATATCTCCGCTTTTTTCGTCTATATCAGAGCCAACAAAGACAGGTTCAAAAGTTGGCTCGGGAGTTTCGGATTAGCGGTACAATCCAATCCCGCTACCCCTACGAGAGGTTCGAAATGATACTCAGAAAGCTCGGATTCACAAACGAGGATTTCGACAAGCTCACATTGCCGGAGCTATACTTGCGGCTCTGCCTTGCTGACCCTAAAGGAGACATTTGATGGACGCTTTAATCGGCTGGATCGGAGGTAAACGCCTCCTCCGAAAAACCATATCACAATACGTTCCCAAGGACATAACCGGATACATCGAGCCCTTCGGAGGAGCAGCCTGGATGCTGCTTTTCAAAGACCGATGGGGTGATCTGGAGGTTTATAACGATCTCGATTACCGTCTGGTGAATCTCTTCCTGCAGGTGAAGTATCATCCCGATGAGCTGATCAAAGAGTTAGACTGGTTAGTTGCCAGCCGTAAGCTCTTTGGCGATATCTTCAAGCAGGAAGGCTTAACCGAGATACAGCGGGCTGCCAGGTTCATGTTCCTGATCACCCGAAGCTTTGGCTCAAAAGGTGACAGCTTCGGTACCTCTCAGAAGCGTGGCACCTCCAGTATGTATAACAGGCTGGAACGCATCAAAGAGCTGCACAAGCGTCTCGATATGGTGATCATCGAGAACCTCTCCTATGAGAAGGTGATCGAGAAGTATGACACCAAGAGCAACTTCTTCTATTGCGATCCACCCTACATGCTGGGCTATACCTATGAGAACTCCAAGCAGTTCAGCCATGAAACCCTCCGAGACATCCTCAAGAGTATCAAGGGCAGGTTCATCCTCTCCTATGATGATAACCCGGATGTTCTCAAGCTTTACAAGGGTTATGATATCAAGCACGTCACCAGAACCAAGGGCATCAACCGCAAAGAGGGTAAGAGCGAGTTTGCGGAAGTGATCATCGCCAACTTCGATCTTGTAGAAGCCGACCAAGATACACCCAAACAGAAAGCTACAACCAGAGAAATCAGGGGGATATCGTGAACAGCATTATCTCCTGGGTTGGTGGCAAGCGTCTCCTCCGCAAGAAGATACTACCGCTCATCCCGAAGCATGACATCTACTGTGAAGTCTTTGGTGGTGCTGCCTGGATACTATTCGGCAAGAGCCCCGATAAGGAAGATTGGCAGATCGGACCCAAGAGCAGATATACGGAAGTCTATAACGATATCAATGGTGATCTGGTGAACTTCTGGAAGTACATAAAGCAGCACCCTGAAGCGTTTGTGACCGAGTTGAACCAGTACTTGGTATCAAGGGAGATGTTCGACACGTTCGCACAACACCCACCCAAAACCGAATTGGAACGAGCCATCCGCTTCTACTTCCAGTTGTCCTGCAGTTACGGCTCCCGGTCAAAGAACTTCTGCATCATGCAGGGCTACAAATACATGCCACTGCGTAATCTGGAGAAAGTGAAAGCAGCCTCAGAAAGGCTACAGCAGGTAATCATCGAAAAGCAGGACTTTGAGAAGATCATCGCCCGCTTCGACACGCCTAGTACTTTCTTCTACCTTGACCCACCCTATTACACCAAGGAGCATTTATACGACAGAGAAGATGCAGACGCATTTACCAAGCATGAAGAGCTTGCAGCCGCACTGAAGAACATCAAAGGGAAGTTCCTCTTATCCTACAATAACGACCCTTACATCCGTACGCTATACCAAGGCTTCACCATTGATGAAGTCGAAGCGCAGTACACCGTCTCCGGTGCTTTCCAGACCGAGACAGAGCTGTTGATTAGGAATTACTAAAGAACATTCATGGCTGTAGTTATGAATTGTAGTGAGAACCCAATTGTAAGAGCAATAAAGGCGAAACGATTGCTACCGGTGCTTTTCTTAACAATGTGCTCAAAGTCACGTTCCCAGCCATTTGGGAACCATTCATCATCACCCATTTTGTCAATTGTCATATTGTTTTCTATTCGCTTGAATGAATTGATGATCGATAGAATTAGTTCTCTGTTTGAGCCGATCAAAACAAGTGATCCGATCACATTTAAACCTAATCCCGTTAAAGTTAGTAGTCCTGTCATAATTTTCTCCCTGAATCACTATTCTAAAGACTGGATTACAGTCAATCAAAATGCCAGACCTAACATTCAAACTCATCCTCGTCACTGACGATGCCAATGTAAAACTTGCCGAAGTCAAGCAGGAGGCGGAGTCCACCCAGTCTGTGGTGGAGAAGCCTGCTGCGGTAAAGATATCGGCAGAACAGGCTCTGGCTACCATTCGTGACGTGAAGATCGCAGTTGATGGAGTCATCGCTGCAGTGGGTGGTTTGGTGCGATCCATGAACAGCTTGCTTGATGCATCTCTGGTGCAAAGACAGGCTATGACCTTGGCTACCATTGCCTTTGGTGACGGTGCTGCCGAGATGGCTCGCTTTGCTTCTTCAATGCAATCTGTGACTAACTTCGGAGATGAGCAGATGCTGCCCTTGATGGCAAAGCTGTCCCAGACTTTCAAACTGAGTAAAGACGATATCAAAGCTCTGGTTCCGGTGCTCTTGGACTTTACCGAAGCCAATAAAGCCACCGGGATGAGCGTGGAGAGTGCTTTTGATCTCATGGGTCGTGCTTTGAATGGTCATACACAGATGCTCGGTCGTTATGGTATAGAGCTTGATGATACCCGGCTCAAGACCGAGGGAGTATCTTACCTGGTAGAGAAGCTTGGTGAGGACTATGGCGGTACGGCAGAAGCATTGTCTGATCTGCGCATGCAGAATGCCAATGCCTGGGGCGACATTCAGGAGACGGTAGGCGATATGCTTACCGTGCTGATCAACCCTCTCTTGCAAGGCTTGGGCTGGCTGATGGATGCCTACAACAGCCTGTCTCCGGTGATGAAGGGCTTCGTAACCGGTATTGTCATTGCAGTTCCGGTGATCGCTACCATTACCACTGCCCTTACTGCCTTGACAGCAGCATATCATGCCCTGCAGCTTGCTATTAACCCGGTAGCAGGGATTATCGGCATCACAGTAGGTGCCTTGTCTGCCTTGGGACTGGGTCTGGCAGCCGCTTCAATCAAGACCGATGTCATGGTCGAGTCACAGAAGTCAATGACAGATGAGATCAAAGAGTGTAACCGCCAAGTCACAATAGAAGCGGAGAAGTTCAACTTCCTTGCCACCAGACTGCTGGAACTAAGATCAGCCACGAACCTTGCTACATCCGACAAGACCGAGATGAAGAACATCATCCGGACTATGAACGAGCAGTATGGTGAGTACATCGGCAATATCGATCTGGCAACATCCTCATATAATGAGCTTGCCGCTGCTCTGCGTAGTGCTTCCGAAGCATTGATCCAGAAGCAGATAGCGGAAGTCTATGGAGAGCGGTATCAGACCCAGCTTAGAAGAGTGGCTGAGCTACAAGTCCAATACAATGATCTGATGAAGGTCTCCAGAGAGACCCAGTCTCAGTTTATCCAAGACAGGGAGATGCTGCAAGGCGGTCCCGGTGACTATTGGAAGCTGAGTCCTGAGGCAAGGTTGAATGATCAGATAACAGACGTTCGTAACAACCTTAACAATGCGAAAGGTGATCTCAATGACTTCGCTGCTGCCTATCGCCAGGCTTTGATGGAACTCCCAGACATGAGCTTAGGTGGTGGAGACAGTTCCGGTTCGACTAACACATTCCAATCCGATGCCAGACGCAGTGAGGAAGAGAGACGCTTGGAACAATTGCGGCAGTTGCAGCAGAAGTATGATGTCTTGGCAATAGACGATGCGGTGCTTAGGAAGCAGAAAGAACTCGATATCCAGCGTGATGGAGAGCTTGTGAAGGCTCAGGCTCTTGGTGCCTCAGAAGAGTTACTGCAGTCAATCCGAGATCACTACGCCGATGAGTCAGTTAGAGTGGAAACCGAGGCTGCTGAAGCCAGAACCAGGCAGATCGAAGCTGAAACAGAGGAGAGACGCAAAACTCTTGAAGAAGAGCGCAGGCAGCAGCAGGAACTGAGTGATATGCGTTTCAACTTCGAACAGCGTAGCCTTGAGTTAGCCGGACAGACTTGGGACGCTCAACTCAGAGCTATTGATGAATACTATGCCAAACGCAGAGAGAAGCTGCTTGCTTCAGGACTTACGGAAGAGCAGATCACTGCCCAGTCTGAGAAAGCCAAAGCTCAGATCAGAGACCAGTATGAGATGCGTAACCTGCAGGGAGCCCAGCAGATCATGCGAGACCTTGCCAAGACCAGTGAGATCTTCGGCAAGAAGGGATTTGCCATGTGGAAGACACTGGCAATCGGACAGGCGATGATCGACACTTATGCTTCCGCTACCGCAGCATATAAGGCCATGGCGGGTATTCCGATTGTGGGACCAGGATTGGCTATAACTGCAGCTGCTGCAGCTATCGGAGCCGGGCTTGCCAACGTAGCTGCAATTCAAGCAACAGAGCCGCCCAAGGCAGAGACTGGTGGGCTCTTGATCGGTAAGTCGCATAATGAGGGTGGTATCCTGATTGAAGCCGAAGGTGACGAGTATATCACTGCCAAAGATCGGGTAAGAGCCTTGGGCAGGAACCTCTTTGACTTCCTCAACTTCGCTCCCATCGAAAAGGTGAAGCTTGCCTTTGCCGGGCTTCCTATCCCATCAGTGCCCATTCCTCAATCCATCGGCTCATATTATGCCGCTGGTGGCTCTGTTTCAGGACGAGGCAGCATGGATAGCATCATGGATACTATCGTTTCTGTGGTGCGAGAAGAGTTCAACAGCCTGCGCCAGAGCATCTCCGATAACAAACCCAACATCGAGATCAATGTCGATCCACTGTCTAATGACCCGGTCAAAGTCTCTGAGATCGCAGATACGGGCAAGATGATCAGAAGCGAGGTGTAGGATGTCCAATCTCTTCAAAGTCGATTTTGTACAAGGCAAGACAACAGCACCAGACTATAACCAAGTGAAGCACAGTCTTGTAGATACGGCAAGCAATCGAGCTTTAATCAGCCTCTCAGTCTCTGCCGATAAGCTGCAGTCCGTATCCAATTACAGTCGGGAACCCAAACGGCTCGTTTTCGAATGCTTTCCCACTACCTGGATACAGGATAACATCCTCTCCGGTAACAATGAACATGAGCGTTACATCTCGCACTTCGAGGTTAAGGTCTATCGGGATACTGTGTTGTTTTTTACTGGCATCATCGATACTTCCCAGTTGTCCTTTGATGTCAGCACAGGTATTCTCAAGTTCACCTGCTACGATAAGATCAAGCTGCTTTCGGTATTCTCTGATCTCACTCACTATTATAGCCTTACTGCAGGCTATCTGCCGATCTGGATACTCGGATACTTCCTGCAGGACATCCAGCAGACCATCCCCATCAACATACCCTATTCCAATCAGTTCGTCACTCCTACCTTCAACATCACCAGTGGCAATATGCTGACACTTGCCCAGGTAGACTATGATGATCTGGTTCTGTTTCCCAATCCCACCGGAGGCTGGACTTACACTTTTCATGGCAATGGCTGGCCGGGTCCCAGATATGGCTATCGGGTGGATACGGCCTCCAATACCGTTACCTTCATCTTTGCCCACAAAGTGATCATCCAGGCAGTTTATCACAGTCCTGCCACTACGAGATATCAAGCTCGTTTCCGGGGCAGGATATACCGTTTCTACAACAGCATCTGTCCCGTGATTCAGGAATATGACGAAAAGACCGACTGGGTGGACTCGGTTACATCCTTGGACAATGCCTCCAATGAGTTTATCGGATTCTTTATCTCTAATGGATTATCAGAGAACAACCTATACAACCTTACCAGTACCGGAGTAATCGATGGTCGCAGCTATGGCAGCGGACATTGGATAGGGCACTGGGCACAGGCAACTTTCAATGGTAATCTGTATCCAACCAGGCTGCAACCAGGTACGGCTTACGAGACCCGCAAAGATGATCAGACCGATAATCTCAAGGTGCTCAAAGCTATGCTGATGCTCTATAATGCTACCATCTTCACCGACACGATCGGTAGGATCGTACTCAAGAACAAGGATGCCTATTCAACTACTATAATAGATATAGAGGACAAGGACGTGGTATCCTTCATTATCAAGCGTGGCAACCAAGAGAAGCCGCAGATCGAGGAGATCGATATCTTTGCCGGAGATACCGCTCAACTGCAGGGTATCATCAAGAACCGCCTGATTGACTTCTATGACTCCAAGTGGAGCATTGAAGCGGTTATCGACCAGTTAGCCAAATATGACATCTCACTCCAGTCAAGGATACGCATCCAGAACAAGGTCTATGCCATTACCGAGCTTGAGAGAGACTTCATCAAAGACGAATACAAGGTGAAAGCATGGCTGCTATAAAAGGCTTTAAGCTCATCAGATGGAACTCTCAAGGAGTCTTCTTCTTAAGCTGTGAACATGGGGAAGTCGAATACATCCCCAGGCGTAAGTATCGCATCGAGAAGAAGAATGCCTTTAACCCCACCATCTTGCACCAAAGAGAAGAATATCGTGAGGATGGCTTTGATCTGCAAGTGACCCTGAATCCAAGCGAGTACTACAACCTCCTGAGCTTCCTGACCAACACAGGTAAGCTCTATCTTGAGTACACCGCTTACGATACCATCAAGAGCCAGTTCCCCGTAACAGTAAGCCAACTACCCAAGTGCCCGGATGATCTGCATGAGTATCCGGAGAAGATCAAGTTCAGCCTGGAATCGAGATACATCGGCTCACCCGGCTTTGTGGACTTCAGCATCATCATAGTCCAGGACGATGACGAGATGGTCAGTGGCAGTCAGCAGACCTAAACCACCAACAACATCAATAGGAGCATAAATGTTCAAATATGGAATCAGCTACTACACAATAGAAATTGGAGAACGCAAACCCGAATCAGGAGTGGATGTCCGTCTACTCAGACCAGGAGCAGACTGGCAGACCGGAATCCCACTCATCGAGACTGGTGATACAGGCTATTACGAGTGCTTTATCGAAGATGAGAAGGACTGCGGATTCTACGAGATCTGGGACAATCGCAACGACACTAATGGCAGCTTCAGCGGCAAGTACTGCACCATTGGTAAGCTCGATGCCCGAGGCTTGCAGAACCGCTGTATCTACGGTAATCACATCGAGGATGGTGCAGTAACCGCATCCAAGATAGCCCAGCACTCCATCACAGCCAACCACCTCGATAACAGCACCTTCAAGCTCAACAAGCTGCAGCATGAGATTCAAAACGAGTTCCGGGGAGTGGGAGACATTACCCAAAGCAGCCCTGCCAGGCTCAGAGACGACCGTTTTATCAATCATGTCCTCGATAAGGAATACGCAGAGCCGCCCCACATCATCCTTACCAACATGTGCAACGCTCATCTCTTTATAGACAATGCCAAGACCGATAAGGGACAGGTAACAATCTCTATCGGTATAGGGGCTCAATTTGAAGGAGAAGAAGCCAAGTACCAGATCCTTGCCATCGCCAAAGACACACCGTAGAACTACCCGAAAGAGAAACCCGGCAGAAAAAACCGGGCTCTTTATATAAGGTATAGGGATTTACTTCTGCTGGAGCCTGCAGATCAGTTCTGCCATTAGGTTGATCATCTCTTTGTAGTCTCCGCATTCCCAAGCATCGTCTGCTTTGATCCTGATCTGCTCATCGGTCATGTTCTCCGATTTGAGCCAGGGTCCCCTGAACTGATTCCACCAGTTCTTGTAGTGGAAGTCCTTATCAAAAGGATAATCGCATAATCCGGACTTGGATGCGATAATCTCTTCAACTGATTGCTCCGAACCATCTTCTCTCATTAGCACGATCTGGCTGCCTGGTTTCACCATCTCCTCCAGCGTTGCCTTGTCTTTGCCATTCTTGTTTTGCTTGGTCATCTTGATCTCCTTCTCGGTTACCCGACTGTTGATTTATGGGTCTACTGTACACCCCTCGCAACCGTGGTCAAGTCCTTTCCGCTCAATATGATAAAGGATATGCAAGAATCTCCATTGACAGAAATCCAGCCTTAATCGACATTGCATACAGCCTACAGACCCTACATAGAATGCCCTCCGAGTCGTGGGGACACCGCCCGGTGCTCCCCACGGTTTATTAGGGTTGCAGCTTCGTTTGCAGATGAAAAGAGATTTCTGTTGACAGATAACGGATCATGATTTCTAAGTGCATAACTTAAATAACTCTTTAGTAGCGAGGTGGATCATGGAGCAATTTGGTATTAGATTTAATACAATCAATCCCAGTCAATTGTCTGCCTCATCCTTAGCTAGTCTAATCAAGAAATATGAGTGCGCCATTGTTTCGGAATTCAGTACAAGTGAAAAGAATCAGGATTGTACGGATAAGATTATCGTTGCATTAACCAGCATTGAAGACAATTGCACTCTCCTTAAGTTCTTTATCCCATATGTTTTAGGCTCCTATGCTTTGTTTGTGTCCTCAATCCCTCATGCAAATTACTCAACCTACGGATCAGCGACTAAAAGCAGTCGTGACTTCATTCATGAGGTCTTGAAGGTAAACGCTACCTTCAACACATCTGCTGAGTTAGTAAAGATTTCTGATGGTAAGACAGAAATAGTATCTTCACTTTCATATGATGATATATCAATTCTTGAGCAGTGTAAAGTGGTAGCATCATCGACCAAGTACGGGAAAATAACGACAGTAGGAGGTAAACAACAGCCTAAGGTCAAGGTATTGCTTGATAATGGACAGTCTATCTCTTGTACATTAAAAGATAATCAGTTAGTTTTCGCAGCAGCAAAACTGTTGTATAGTACTGTGTCTATCAAGGGCATAGCATCATACATTAGATTTGATGGTGTATCAAAACTAATAGATTTCGAGATACATACAATCAACGAGTTTATACCGTTGAAACCAATAGATTTGATAAAAAAAGTTGCTCCATTAGTCAAGGAGCAGCTTGATCGAATTCAGAATTTTGATGATTACTTCAGCCAACTAAGAGAGGATTGATATGGGCAGGAAGATTGTTCTGGACAACTGCGTCCTAGCATGGGCTTATGCTAGTGTGGATGCCGAAGACTATGCTGACGAAAAAATTCTTCAAGCTAAGCGATTAATTGAAAAACTAGATAAGGATGGAGATGAGATATTACTCCCCACAATAATTCTCTTCGAATTCTTATCCATTTTTAGCGAACATGAGTTTGAACAGAGAGAGAAACTGATTCAAACATTATCAAAGCACATAAAATTGATTGAGTTCGGTCATGAATGTGCGGTTAAATCGTCTGAACTGTTTCGCATCAGTAGGCATCCTTCAGTTAGAACAGAAATCGATGAGACAAATCGGACTAGCAGTCAAAGGAAATCGGATATAATGATACTAGGTCAATCACATGCAAACGGAGTAGATTGCATTTATACTGGTGACGATAGGTTTATAACAATATATACCCGGCTTAGTCAACATTGCGATGTGAAAGTTGCTCCTATGCCTGAATCGGAGGAGTGGACAATTGAAGATAGAGGAGTCGTGATTCCAAACTCAAGTTCTGGTAACTCAGTGCTTGAGATATGATAGCTTTACTCACTGCTTACATATAGTCATTGCTCCAGCGTTTTGTGCCCAGATCAACGTATCGACGGCTATTGATGAGAAACACATTAAACGCTATCATTCCATCACAGATGCAATACAATTCATCAAGTCAGCCCAGCAGAACTGTGATTTGCAATAAGTGTGATCAGATTTGCAGAAACGGTGATCAAAACTTGTTCGATTCATTTGCAGAAATGGTGATCAAATTTGCAGAAACGGTGATCAGAATCTTGCCCCAAAATGCCATTTGCAGTTTTCAGTGATCAGATTTGCAGTTTTCAGTGATCACTTATATATTTATAGCACATCACTATAAAGAGTCAGTGAAATCTGCAAATCGGATCACCGAAATCTGCAAATGGAGGGAAAGTGGTTTTCTTGAGCCCTCTTTGAAACCCATTTAGGTCACCGAAATCTGCAAATCGATCACCGAAAATTGCAAATCGATCACCGAAATCTGCAAATAAAGTTCACCGAAATCTGCAAATGGGCTTTGCCAGTCTGATAAGAGTGACACGAAATCTGCAAATCCTGAGCATAAATATATCGTGGGGAGCACCGGGCGGTGTCCCCACAACTCGGAGGGCATTCTATCAATAGAGATTCTTGCATATTCTTTATCGTATTGAGCGGAAAGGACTTGACCACGGTTGCGAGGGGTGTACAGTAGACCCATAAATTAACAGTCGGGTAACCGAGAAGGAGATCAAGATGACCAAGCAAATCAAGAATCGCAAGGAGCAGGCAACGCTGGAGCAGATGGCAGCATCCGGCAGCCAGATCGTACTAATGAGAGAAGATGGTTCGGAGCAGCCATTTGAAGAGATAATCGAATCCCAGCCCGGATTAGGCGATTACCCTTTTGATAAGGACTTCCACTATGAGAACTGGTGGAATCAGTTCCGAGGACCCTGGCTCAAGTCGGAGACTATGACGGAGGAGCAGATCAAGATCAAGGCTGACGATGCCTGGGAATGCGGAGACTACAAAGAGATGATCAACCTGATGGCAGAGATGATCTGCAGGCTCCAGCAGAAGTAATAACCTGTACCTTATATATAGCCCGGTATTTTACCGGGTTTCTCTTTCGGGATATTCTACGGCTTATCGGTGGCAATGGCAAGGATCTGATACCTGGCTTCCTCTCCTTCGAAGTGGGCTCCGATCCCAATTGAAACTGTGACCATCCCCTTATCTGTTTTCATGCTATTTATGAATAAATGGGCATTGCACATGTTGGTTAAGATGATATGGGGCATCATATCGTATTCCCGGTCAAGCTTATGATCGATGAACTTGTCGTCTCTGATCCTAGCAGGGCTGCTTTGGGTTTTGTCTCCCACTCCCCGGTACTCGTTCTGAATCTCGTGCTGCAGCTTGGTCAGCTTGAAGGTGCTGTCATCCAGATGCTTTGATGAGATTGATCCTTTCGCTATCTTGGAAGCGGTTACTGCTCCGTCTCCGATGTGGTTTGAGTAGATACAGCGGTTCTGCAAGCCTCTGGCAT